>JBMNNE010000002.1:0-886613 GCA_050953805.1 Acholeplasmataceae bacterium
ACATCATATGGTTTCATTTGAGAACCATCGATTGCTATTACAGGGCAGAAATTTAAAAAATCACCTATTTGTGCTTCATTATTTATAACTGCTCCAGGTCTTCTTGATAAATTACTAATTTCAGCAATAATTTTTAAAGTTCTGTCGGGTGCAAAATCAAAAACATAACAATTAGTTTTCATTTTTGTTCCAATTGTGGCCGGAGTTTGAACTCTAAAGATGGTTTGTAAGTACGAACTTGCTGAGGTTTGTGCTGAGCCTGATAACATAAAAACTGCTGTCCATGCTGGAACTGTTACACCTGTTGTTAATCTTCCGCAAGAAAGAGTAATACTTCTAGTTTGTTCTGGATTGTCAGTAATAGCTTTTTGTACCATTTTCAATGCGTCTTGATTCGGTACTTCTTCGTCTCCTTCGCCGGCTACATTCACTATATCAAAATGTTGAAATACTGGATGTTTTTTAAGTAATGAAGATAATGCCTTTGCTTCCTTAACACCCGGAAGCATCCAAAGTGTGTGTCTAAAATTATCTCTATATTCTATTGTTGAAAATGGATAATTATGTTCTCCTTGTTGAACTAGTAAATTTAAAAAGAAACGAATATCATCCTCATATACAAACTTTCCATCATATGATTTATCTAGATTTAAATGAGGACTATGTTTTCTCAAATTCGGAGTCCATACTTTGAAAAATTCTCTAAAATTAAAAGCTTTATCTTCTATATCTAAATATCTTTCTTGTTTAATTATTTCTTGTAAATCATATGTATATATATTCATTTTTGGAAGAGACTCATATGGATTAGAATCTCCAAAACGTTTTTGAACCCAATCTAGTTTCGCTTTTTGTTCCATTACATAGTCCCAAGTAAAGACCTCTTCATCTTTAAATGTCACATTGCTTTCAGGTGTTAATAGATTAAATGGCGTTCCAGAAAGATATAATGTTTTAGTTTTTTTAGTGCTAACTATTAACTCTTCTAAAACTTTAGAGCCTAAATCCGTTTGTGTACCTTCATGGGCCTCATCATTGATAATAAAATCCCATTTTTCATTAACGATATCTTCGTTTTTATCGTGTCTTCCTCCAAACATTTTTGAGCCCCTTAAATCTTGCATACTAGCAAAATATACAAAACTCTTGCCCTCATTTTGATGAGCCTTCACAAGATCATCAAATTCATAACCAACAGATTTGCTTCCATAAATATATTTAGGGTTATCATAAAATATTTTATTAAAATCTTCATACCAACTTTCTTTTACAACTGGTCTATGTGTAATAATTAGAGTTTTATTAAATTTCATGCGTTTTACTACTTCAAGTGCAGATAATGTTTTCCCAAAACGCATTTTTGCATTCCATAACATATGGCCATGAGTATTAATTTCAATACCACGTTTAGTAAATTGTTTTATTGTTTTTGTTATAGCCTCTTCTTGTTCTGGTCTAAATATAATAGGGGTTCTACCTTCAGAAATTTCCCTTGCATAAAGGGAGCTTCTACCTTCTTTAACAGCCACTATAGCATTTTCAACTGTATCAAGATCTACTTCAAACCATTCTTGTGCACCGTTTAAATTTTTATCACTTCTTTTAATATTTGATCTAATCAAAACAGCGTGAACATCATGATCGCTAAAAGCTTTATTTTTATTATTGATTGCTAATGTGGTATAAAAAAGTCGATAACTAATACCCGCAGTTTTAGTATATGTATCGATTCTAGCAACTGCTGCTTCATTCAACTCATCACAATTATCATGAATTTTATGCACATTTTGTATATTGTGAATGGTTGTTTCTCCTATTTTTAATAATCCTTTGTGGCTTTCGCTATCAATTCCAAACACATAAATTAATTTATGCGAGAAGGTTGACTTAAATTTATTTTCCATAATTCATACCCCTTTACAAGATGTCTACAAATCTAATTATTTTATCGTTTTGCCAATCTTTTATAATTGAATATATCCCATTATGTTTAAAAATATTTTGGGTTTCACACCCTAAACAAGAACTTATGTCTGGTTCGCCAAACAAGTTATACCCTATTATTTTTTCATCGCTACAACTATTGGGTATTACACCTTTTAAACCATCCATTTGCCAAAAGTTCCAAGAAATTATATCTGCGATTTGATTAACCAATTCAACGTTAGGAACTTCATTAAACTTATACTCATAATATTCTATAAATGTGTATAATAAATTTAATCTAGCTATTAATAAATTGTCGCCTTGCCACTCATATCCATAAGTTGATTGATATGCCTTTATAGCCCAATGAATCCACTCTTTTTTTTCGTTGGCATTTTCATTAATAACCCTTAGTTTCCTATCTAAAACTCCAATCCTATCATTAATTTGAATATAATTTCCACTGACTGTATCATATCTACTAACAATATAGGGAGCTTCACCGCATGTAATCTCAATCCTTAAGTCTAAGATATAATCTTGCCATCTCTTCTTCTTAAATTCTATTTTATATGAGATTGACTCCCAAGACTCTTCTTTTTCAATATTAAACACATTTTCTTCATCAAACCATATATTATCAATCAAATTATTTTGATGATTACAAACCCATGACGGTGTAAAAACCTCTCCTTTTTCTTTAATACGTTTTTGTTTTTCGATGATACTTTTATTGATTCTTGGTTGAATAATATTTTTATGTTTTCCAGAAATTAAAGTAATATCTATTTCATGATTGAATTCATACTTAGAACCATATTTTATATAATTATCGGTAGCCCATATGATATTTGATTGTTTTGTTTGATCAACCAATAAAAGAGCAACAGTATCAATCTCAAGTTTATATGTTCCATTTTTAAAAATATTTATATATTCACTTTTTAACTCGTATTCTTTTTTAATATTCATAGTTAATCCTTTTAATTAATATTCTATATTATAATCTTATCATATTTCACAAAACTTTTCTCCGTGTTTTATCAATAAATCAAGATTATAAACAAATCAAGCGTGTTCTAATTAGACATATATTTGGTTCGGACACCTGTCGAGTTTGTAAAATTCAATCGGTTCGGACGACTGTCACGTTTAATAGTTTTTTGCATGAAAAAAGCCTCAGAAACACGAATTATTCTAAGGCTTATAAATTTATATAATCGCTTTGTTGGCTTAATAAAGCCATTACTAAAGTAAGATTTATTTGGAGGCCCCGACCGGATTTGAACCGGTGGTCAAGCTTTTGCAGAGCCATGCCTTACCACTTGGCTACGGGGCCTAATTACGCTATTTAATTATATCTAATTTTGATATATTTTGCAAACCTTTACCCTTTATTTAAAGTAGATATAATCCTAATCCTAGAAATCCAGATATAATAATTAGTAAAATAGGAGATAGTTTTTCTTTAAACAATGCACTAACAATCGACATAACTCCAAAGATAACTAAAGCTTGCCAACTAAAGTCAAAGTTTTGTGGATCTCCAATAATTGATTTAATAGTTACATTTAAGGCGGCAGCTAAAATAAATCCAATGATTGCTGGTTTTAAAATATCTAATACTTTTTGAACGATGGGGTGTTTGATGAATTTATCGCTGACGGCAGCGATAAATAAAATGATTAAAAATGATGGTAAAACCACTCCTAATGTTGCGAAGATTGCTCCTAAAAAGCCGAAGGTTTCATATCCGGCAAAAGTCGCGATATTAATCGCGAATGGTCCTGGAGTTGATTCGGCAATTCCGATAAATTGAAAAACTTGAGTTTCAGTTAAATATCCATTATTAATCATCTCTTGATTAATTAATGGGATCATTGAGTAACCACCACCAAAGGTGAAAAGACTAATTTTAAAGAAAACCCAAAAAAGTTTTAGTAGTTCTAAAAATGTCATAAATCTATCACCCTTCCTAAATAGTAAATCGTGATGCCGAAGGCGATAAAAATTAACATTAAATAAATTAAATTAAAGTTAGTTAAAAAGGCGATAATTAAGGCAATAAAGAAAATAATGATATTAAAATAACTTTTCTTAATTGGCTTACTTAAGCGATAAGCGGCTTGAAAGATTAAGACACCAACTCCAGCTTGAATGCCTTTTAAAAATCCTTGTATATATTGATTAGTGCTAAATTGTTGTAAGAAGATTGAAATTAAAATAATAATGATAAAAGATGGTAAAACGACGCCAATCGTGGCTAAAAAAGAGCCGAGGAACTTGGCTCTTTTATATCCAATAAAAGTCGCTGCGTTAATCGCGAAAGGTCCCGGTGTTGATTCAGCGATTGCTAGGAGATTAAACATTTCATCTTTCGTGATCCATTCCTTCTTTTCGGTAACTTCTTTTTCAATGATGCCTAACATGACATAGCCACCACCAAAAGTAAAAAGACCGATTTTAAAAAAGGTTAGGAATAGATCTAAATACTTTTTTAATTTTTGTTTCATTTAGTAATTAATATTTTTGTTTTCTAATCTTTCCGTCAGTTTTGTGAATTACAATATCAGTGTCAGCGTTTTTAGCTAATGTTTTAGCGAAATCGATCGCTTCTTTTTGAGTTCTAAAATATTTAATCGTTTTTTTAGAACCTGATTTTCTAACTCTCCATTGTTTGTAAAACTCAGATTTTTCATCGTTGTTTTGTGAGATGTGATATTTTTGAGGTCTAGCTGTTTCTGGTTCTGCTGGTTTTGGTTCTTCCTTTTTCACTTCAACTTTAGCTGGAGCTGGTTTAGCTTCAACTTTCTTTGGGGCAGCTGGTTTTACTTCTGCTTTCTTTGGTTCAACCGGTTTAACTTCTTCTTTTTTAGGTTCAACCTTTGGTGGTTCTTCCTTAACTACTGGTTGTGGTTTGGCTTTTTTTCTTCTAAAAAAACACATTTAATATTCCTCCTCTATATTTTTTTATTTTAATTTTTAATGATTAATCTTCACGTCTGCTTCTAACGACAGATGCGATAATTGAAATAACAATAATACCGACTACTCCAACAATTCCATATAAAATTAATTTTTCTTTATTAAGTCCAAATGGATACATTGATGATTGAGTCATATTAATAGTAACACTTACTTCTTGAGATGAGTATTCACTTCCAATTACTAAAATAATTTGATAATTATTATTTTCATCAACTGCGGTTACAGTTTGACTTTTAATTATTTGGTTTTCACTAGTTAATTTAATTTTTTCTTTACCATAATGGTCAGGACTAATTTTAAATGAACTACCTGATTTAGCACTATCTTCAATATTAAATTTAATTTCTTCAACTAATGGTTTTAACGTTAGATCGGTATTTAAGACACTATCTTCACTAATTAAGATGCCATTATTTAACCAACCAATAAAAATTTTATTTGGATCGGTATTAATACTTTCAAAGTTATAATCAATAATACTTTCTGAAGTAACAGATGGTAAATCAACTTCAATAATTTCATCATCCGCATTATAAAAAGTAACGGTTATTTTTTCTCGTTTCATTAGAACTACTTCATTTTTAGTAACATTTAAATAATTAGTATCAACAGCGGTTAGTTTATAACCGTCGACTGATGATACTGGCAGTTCAGCATTTCCACCGCTTTTAACTTCAACACTAGCAATTAAAGTACCAGTATCAAAATCTTTAAATTCAACGGTATGCATTACTTCAACAATTTCAAAATCAACTCTTAAATCACCAATCAAACTGGTTGGTGATTTAGGTGTAACAATAAAGTAATATTTACCAACTTCTTTTGGAGCTTGATTTAGTTGATTTTCTGATTGATCAAAATAAGTAACATTAACCGCATGTTCAGGATGATCAATAATCGTAATTGATTCATAACCTTTAACTCCTGATTGACTTTGTTTATAAGTGTGAACACTTGATACATTAAATTCAACAAGTTGATTCGATGGATAATTATAGTTAGTAAATGGTGTTGGCTTAATTGAATAAGCATCAGGAATGTGACTTGATGGCATTGTTGTTAGAAAGTAATCATATAAAATATCTGGTGAATTAAGTGGTTTATCCCAAGTAATATCTAAAAAATAATATCGGTCTCCTAAAAAGACATAATTCCAAGCGTGTTTTTCTGTACCTAACGAGTTAGATCCGGTTCCCGTAGCATATACCGTTCTAATTCCTACATAATTAGTTAATAAAGAAAAAGCTTCAGCATAAGCTTCACACACCGGATCAAAACGATCAACTAAGGCTCCAACTGGTGTGTGTGATTCTTCTCCGCTTTTTCTATATTCATTGTTGTCTAAAAGCCAATCATGAATATATTTAACTTTGGAATAAGTGTTTTTCATATCTTTAACAGCATTTTTTATCATTTCTTGTTTAATAACTATTTCTTGTAAGTCTTGTTTAAAAGTAAGCTCATTTTGATAAATTTCTAGTGTTGTAAATTGAAAAACATATTCAGCTTTATTTAAAGCTGGATATTTAGTAATATCATATGGTACATGTCCCGTTAACCAAAAAAAGACATTATAATCATATAAAAAAGCGGTAATAGCTTGCTCAACATCTTCATCTGTTAAATTAGCTGAAATTTGAGTTGTCCAAGTAATTGGTTGATCATAATTATCAAGACTTTCTTTAAAATGATCAACTAACTTTCGATATAAACTTTGTTGAATTGCTGACAAATTACTATGATAAAAATAGTATTCGTTAGTATTATCAATGTTAGCTGTAAATAACTCAAATTGTTCATCAGAGCTGAGTGCTTTAATTTGAGTTTCGGATAATGCTGAGACTTTAAAATTTAATAGTCCTCCAAGGAGGAGAATAAAAATTAAAATCATTAAGATTTTCTTTTTCATAATTTTTACCTCTTATTTTATGATTCTACTTTTTTTAGGAACGGTTCCCCCATCAATCGTGACTACATCACTCTCTCCAATTAACGCATGTGGCTCTAATCTCATAATTTCTTCTTTTATTAAATCAATATTTTTCCGGTTAGCATACATCATTAACACTAACTTATCGCTATTATATCCTTTAGCATCAATTGTGGTTAAGCCAATTTTTTGACCTCTTATATAATTACTAACTATTTCTTCTGATTCAAGTGGAATAATTACATGTAGTAAGACTTTACCAAAAGCTAATTTTCTTTCCACAATTGATCCTACATATACTCCAACGGCATAACCCAAAGCATAAGTAATTCCTAAAATTGGTGCCGTATTAACTTCTTTTACTACTTCACTAGCGACAAAAACCCAAATTAAAACTTCAATAAAAGAGACAATCGCTCCTGGCATTTTAAATCCGCGATTTACAATAATAATTCGAATTGTAGTTAAAGTAACTTCAATTACTTTAGCTGCAAAAACAAATAATATGACATACCACTTAGCCGCAGTGAAAAAATTTACAATAACATCTAGCATTAATATCAACCTCATTTATATAATAATGATACCATTATTATTGTTATTTCACAATTAAAAAAATGATATTTTTCGGATTTTTTAAAAATAAATCAACTTATTTTCAAAAAGATTAGAATAAGTCGTTTTTTTCACTTTTTATTACACTTTTTAATTCACATAAAAAAGAACTAACCATAAATCAAAGTTAGTTCTTCATTTAATTTTAATATTCGTTTATAAAAATAATAACATTATTGCAGCAATTAAATAATAAGTTAAAATTGCGACAATATCAGCTACTGTTGTTAAAACTGGTCCCGATGCATTATCTGAATCAATATTACGACTGGTAAAAAAGATGGGCAGAATCGTTCCTAATAATCCAGAGATAAACATTCCGGCAAATAACGATGATCCAACAACTAATCCTAATTTATAAGGGGCAATTAAATCTCCTGCGTTAGTTGTCTGGGCAGTTACCAAAGAAAACACGGATACGACTAGAAATCCAAAGATCGCCACAATTAAAGAATTAAACAAAACAATTAATAATTCCTTTCTTAGAAACGATCGTTTCTTTTCTTTTGTCGATATTTCATCTTTATGAATTCCTAAAATTGACACCGCTAAATTTTGAGTTCCAATATTTCCGGCCATATCTAAAACTAATGGTTGGAATAATACTAAGGCAAAAACTTGACTTAGTGTTAGTTCAAAAGCGGGAACTAACAAAAAGATAATCGCAATTACAATATTTAGTGTAGTCGCAATAATTAACCACGGAAGTCGTTTTGCGCTTCGTTGAAACCCAGTATATGATTCATCATGACTTGGTAGAAACGCAAATCGTCGATAAAGTTCGTCATAATCGTTAATTAACTGTTCCAAGACATCATCAGCAGTAATTATTCCTAGTAAATACCCTTGATGATCGATAACCGCTAGTGAAGTAATATCATAATTTCTAACAACTTCAATCGCTTCTTTAATCGTGTTATCATGATAGACAAAATAAAAGTCATCATACATTAAATCACTAATTGAATCACTAGCTCTAGCGATAATTAAATCTTTCAAAAATAAAACTCCGACAGCCTTCATCTCATCATCAACTACATAGATATTATCGATGAAGTCATCATCTTTAACATGATTAAAAATATATGAAGTCGCTTGTTTGACTGTAGTTTTAATGTTAATACTTAAAAATTCAGTTGTCATAATTGATGGCGCTAAATCATTGGAATAAATTAATAAGTCTCTAACGATATTAGCTTTTTCTTCATGAACATACACTAAAATATTTTCTTGCTCTTCTTTATTATAAAATCCAATAAATTCTTTTAGTTCGTCAATTTCTAAATTATTTAAAATTTGTCTTCTTCTTACATCATCAAAATCTTCAAAAGCTTCAACTTGTTGATATTCAGTTAATCTTGAGAAAACTTCACTCGATTTCTTAACGCCAATTAAATCTAAAATGCGAGTTTGCTCTTCAAGTTCTAAATCATAATATATCTCAGCAATATCATAAGCTTGTAATTTATTTAACTCTCGTCTAAGAGCGTAGTTTGATTTTTTAAAATCTAATTTAATCATATCATTCCTACCCCCTTTAAGATTAGTGCTGCTAATCCAAAATAAACTAATGCCGCAAAAAAGTCGATAATCGTCGTAATTAGTGGTCCACTAGCAACTGCTGGATCTATTTTAATTGATTTAAATAAATGAGGAATAATAATAGCCAGTAAACTAACAATCGAAATTACGATCGTTAACGATCCAGCAATGATAACGGCAAAAATAAGTCCAGTTTCTAAATTAGTAAACTGACTTGCCTTATCAGGTAATCCTAATTGAGTGGAATAAACAAAAATAAATGAAATAATAAAAGTAATTAACCCTAATAAAGCACTAGTAATTAAATTTGAAATAAACTCTTTTTGTATTTCACTTCGTTTCATTCGTCCTTCATCAGCAATCGATTTTAATGCAACCGCTAAAGTTTGGGTAGCCACATTCCCAGGTGAACCCAACATTAGTGGTTGGAAAAAAGCTAAGATTGTTACCCCACTAATACTGCCAATCATTAAATCTGAAAAAGACATTAACGGGAGTGAAATTATTAATAAAATTAATAACCAAGGTAATCTTCTTAAAGCGGTTTTTAGCCAATTATGAGTTTTATCTGTAGCTGGTAATGCCGCTAATTTTTCAAAATCTTCTTCGGCTTCATGAGTTGCAACATCAATAATATCATCTAGCGTTAAAAACCCAACTAATTGATGATTTTCATCAATTACTGGAAGTTGATATAACTCATAATTTTCCATATCATAGACCGCTTCAGTTACAGGTGAATCAACTAAAACTGCTGGTACATCAATCATAATTTCTTCAATCAATTTAGGGCTTCTTGCCTTAACTAAAGTTCTTAAATCAACTGCACCTAAATACTTTTTATTTTCATCAATAACAAACAATAAATTAATACTTTCGGCTTCAGCCGCTTGTTTGATTAAACTCGAAGATGCTTCCTTAACATCCATATTTGGATAAATATAGACGTACTCATTTGACATATATGCACCTACTTGATTATCATCATATTCGATGATAATTTGAATATCTTCTCGGTCTTCTAAGGATTGAATAATTTCATCTCGTAATTTTTCATCTTCATAAGCTTGCAAGATATCAACCGTATCATCAACATTCATCTCATCAAATATCTCTGCCTGTTTGTTAATATCAAACTCCTCTAAAAGACCAGCAGCATCTTCTGGCTCTAAATAGGCAACTATTTCAGCTAGTTGTTCCACTGATAAAAATTGATATAATTCTTCACGTTCTAATGGTGTTAACTCCAACAGTTCTTTAGCAATATCATAAGCATGCAGTTCATCAATTCTTTCTTGAAAATCTTTTAAATTCAATTTTTCTGATAATAGTTTTTTAATCATTTTTCCACTCCTTCCTTTTAAATTTTCTTAGAATCTTAACACATTCCTTCCCCATTATACCCTACCCAACTAAAAAAAAGAAATAATCCCTTTTTATACTATAAATATACATAACAAACTAGATTATAAAACATAATAATAAATAAATTTTAAACATAAAAAAAGACCATAAGGTCTACTCTATATCTAAACATGAACCATATCATGACTGCATATTTAATGGAGTCATTATTGACCTTAAAGGGATTGTTTTTTTCGTTCCAACTGTGTAAAACTACTAACTTTTGTCCACCAAAGGGAAAATAAGGCCATCTTATATACTTTTGAGGCATTCCAACGGACAATTGAGTATTTTACCTAAACTGGTGCTTTTTGTCCATCAAAGGGAAAACGGAGTACTTTCGAGTCATTTTAAGGGCAAATTAAACCTCAATTTTAAATTGTGCTTTTTATTTTTTCTTTAATTTTTTTATTCGTTTTATCTCCTTTAACAAATTAAATTTATCTAAGTTCAATTTATATGTATATCCATCAATATATTTACCGTTGTAAAAATGATATCCTTTTTTAGTATGAACATGTTCAAAGCCAATTTTATTAATTAAACCATGAACAGGGAAATTACCTGACCATGTTTGAGTATATATTTCTTCAATACCATTTTCTAAAGCATATTCTATAAATAATATCCAAGCTTCAGTAGCAAAACCTTTTCTTCTGTCTATCAAATCTTTAATGCCTATTCCTATTGTAAACAAGCCATCATCATCTACATAATTATAGTTCTTATCTATAGAGTAAGAATTAACTCTTCCTATATGTTTCCCTTCGCATAATTCTTCGATTTCTAGAGAGTAATAAAACTTTGGCCTTTCTCTTTTTAATTTTATTATTAACTTTTCTCTATACAAAATAGGGTCAATTTTCTCAATTTCTTCCCAAGGTGCATCCCAGTTTTGCCATTCAATGTCAATGGTGTTCCATCTAATTTCATCTTCAATATCAGATTCTTGAAATGGCCTTAATTTGATCTTTCTACCTTTAATTTCAAACTTATTCATTCTATAATTCGCTCTACTTTCAAACAATTCTTACTTTAAATATATTTTTATGACTATAGTAAATTTATCCCCCACATTATACCCCACTTTTGAGGTAGGGGATAAAACTTAAGATTATTCATTTAATAATTAATATTTTGTTATTTATCATTATCTTTTTTATTAATTTTGTATTGTTCCTGTAGTTGTCTTACTGCTTTGTCAAAGTCACTTTCAAGTTGTTTCATTTCTTTAGAACGGTATATTTCAAATTCTTTTTCAGCTTTCTCAATTGCTTCTTTATGGCTTATTTTTCCTTTACCTTCTAATAATTTTCTTTTATTTGATACTATTTGATTATCAAGAGTATCTATCCAATTTTGCATAGTCATTGGTATTTGTTCTAAAGCTTGTAATTCTGCAAAATCTAAGAACTGAGCAACCAATAGATTTAGTCGTTTTAATTCTATTTCTGACAAATAGTTTTTGGCAATCTTAACATCTTCTTTAGTAATATAATCGCCTTTAAAATTTGTCATACCTACAAATATTTTTTCATTATCAACTCTATCATAAATAACTTCTGCTGCAGTATGTTCATGTACTGCATAATGAAGTTTATTTTGAACAGTTGCAAAAAATGCTTTTGTTAAATCTGATCTCGGATCATAATCAACTGAAGTTGCATATATATCAGTCACTTGTTGATAGAAGTTTCTTTCTGAAGAACGAATATCCCTAATGCGTTGTAAAAGTTCGCGAAAGTAACGAGTTCCACCTTGTTTAAGTCTTTCATCATCAAGAGTAAATCCTTTTTGAATATATTCGTGTAATCTTTCGGTTGCCCAACGACGAAAGCGAGTAGCTACTTGTGATTGTACACGATAACCTAGTGCAATAACCATATCTAAATTATAATGAGAAATATTTCTTTTTACTTCACGTGTTCCCTCAATTCGAACTGTCAAGAAATCCTTGACAGTTGAATTTTTGTCTAATTCTCCATCTCTGTATATACCTTCTATATGCTGGCTAATATTTTGTTTTGTAGTGTCATATAATTCTGCTAATTGTTGCTGTGTAACCCATACATCATCTTCAGAAAAACGAACAGATATTTTAGTTATACCATCTTCATCTTGGTATATTATCAAATTATTCTTTTTCATTGTCTAACACCTCATCTTTATTTTTCATGTGTCTTTTATTACTATAATTTTATCATATATTTTTTACCTAATATTTATTATCTTATCTCCAGTAAATATCTAATTTTCTCATATACATCAAGTTTAAGCGAATATTCATAAAGTTTTTCATAATTTATACCTATTTCTTTAGCAACATTAACTGCAAAGTTTAATTCTTCATTATCTAAACTTTCATATTTAAAAATATCACAAAGAACTCTTTCTTTATCGTATGTAGGAACATCATTACCAAATTCGGTTTTAAGAAATGTTTTTCCTGTATTATAATACTCATCATTAACTCTTTTTACTTTAATAGAATTAATTCTATGAGTATTATAATTTGACGGAACATTAGCTTCAATTTCCTTTAATGATTTATTAGACATTCTATTAAGAACTAAAGCTGTATTGCCTGAATAAACTATTTTTGAATATCTTAGATAATTAATAAAAAGTTCATCTTCAAAAACATTAGGAAGTGCATATATCCCTCTTGATACTCTTACAATACTATTATTATTTACCATTCTAGTTAAATATATCGTCGGAACTCCTAACTCTTTAGTTATTTTATTAGTAATATATCCTTCATTATTATTCATATATTCAATTATTTTATCTTCATAATTCATAAAAACACCTTCTTTTGTTGTCTTTGTGCCTTTATTATAACATATATTAGGCACATAAGCAACAATATATTTATAATATTTAAATAAATTTTTATAAATAAATTCAAAGTGACATCGAAGTGACATTGCTTAATTAAATAACTTTGATAAATAATATATCTTGTTATAAGGTTCGTATCCGTTCGAGGCATAAGTTCAACTCGTATTGAGTATAGAGTTCAACTCCCTATCACCTAATAAAAACTCTTAACTATATAAAAGTAAAAAAGACTATCTTGGAAGCAATTTTACATCCTTGATAGACTCTCATCTTAAAAACAAATGGCTTTATTAAGTCAAGAATTTCATTATATATAATACTAATACAAAATCTAATTGGAGCCGTATTATCGCTTAAAGGAGCCATTTATAAAGCCTATAAAACGATAACTACTATATAAATCCATCAGGGGTAAAATAGGGTAATTCTTATATGCTTTATAAGGAAAGTTGATACAAAGAAAGGCATTTTCACAAAACTACTATAATTGATACTTCAAAAGGAAAACAATGGAAAATCAAGCACTTTTAAGACACTTATTTTCCTTTTTTATGTTCATGCCTTATTGAGTGGTTTAATGTTTATTTAAATTGCTTTTTACTTTAAAACAATCCATTTACCAGATTTTGAACTTCCTTCATATTTAATAAGTCCTTCTTCTGTTAATTTTGCAATATCTCTTTTTATAGTAACTATAGAAACAGAAAATCTTTCTGCTAGAAATGAAGATGTTACCGTTGGTTCCTTAGCAATTATATCTAAAATTTGTTCTCTCCTTTCAATTGGTGTTAATTTTACGAATTCACTTTGAGTATCATTTTGTATATTTTGGGTATCATTTTGTACATTTTGGGTATCATTTTCACCACTTTGGATATCATTTTTTGCATCATTATGAGTATCATCATAATTCCTATTGTAAAGTGTAACTATAACTCCATTATCTGAAATAATAAAATATGGTTGTTTATGAAAACCTATATAATCTTCAAATATTCTTCTTATTCCTGTAGAGTAGTTTTCAATATAATCAGCTTTATCTAATGCATTTACAATAATAGGATTTCTTTTAGCAGACATACCTTCTTTTATATTTTCTAATGTTAATCCATCAGGAAGACTTCCAGGAGAAAATATTTGAACTCTATCATCATAAAACTCTATTTTAATATCTCCGCTTAATGTCCAATCTCAGTGACAGTAACAATTAACTATAGCTTCTCTTAATGCTCTTTTAGGATAATCTAAATATTCATCTCTTTGAGGTTTACCTGTTATAACTACTTTTTTCCTATTAGATAAATTAGCGAAATATAAAACATCATCAAGTTGTTTTATAATTGAGCCACTAAACTCTTTTTTATCTAAAAAAGTAGTTACAGTTAAACCTTGAAATACGGCAAATTTAGTAATTGTAGGATTTTGATCACTTAAATATAATGCCGCATTATTAAACTCTTTATTAGGAGTGTATAGCCCTAAACCATATAAATCAAAGTTTAACCCCTTTTCATTAAATATATTAGTTGCATAAGTAAAAGTTAAATCTTGATTTAGTGATACTAATCTTTCAAACTTATGAGCTCTTGATTTATATATTAACCTTTGAACTTCTTCAAAACTAGCTAGTCTTTTTGTGCTACCTACTCTTATGTAAACACCTTTAGAATTAAATCCTTAACCATCTTTATAAAAGTATGGTTTATTCTTTCCACTTTTAACTTCTATTCTAAAAGGTCTTTCATTCGGATAAATACCAATCAGGTGATTAACATTTGGTTCAAAAGCATTATTAATCCAATTTGATAATATTTCTTCCCATTCTTTATAATATTTAACTTTTTCATCTAGTAGTTTCCCATTATCATCAACACCTAAAAGAATAGTTCCACCGTCACTATTTAGAAAAGAAACTATTTCAGCTTTTAAGTCTTTAGTTTTTTTAGGTATTTCTATTTTGTATTCTATTTTATTATCTTCTTTCATTAATATCACCTAATTAATATTAGTAATAAAATAGTTAACTTACTTTAATTTATGTTGAATGCTAGTTTTGGGGATTGTTATATTTAAAAAAAGACACCTTTTTAAAGATGTCTTAATCTAATAAACTCTTATGAGTTCAAATCCTATCATTGGAGCGGGGGATGAGTATTGCTCCACAAAATAAACTTTATTTGATTATAAAGCCGTTAAATTAATGTTTATATGATTATTATTTATAAAAACATTTAATATGATTTTTTAAAAATATCTTGTATCGCCTTTTTTAATCGTCCATCGCCATATAACGAAGTGTTATCTCGTGTATTTGTGGTCCTTGCTTTATCGCTTTTAGTATCCCCTCGTGATATCGTTTGTTGAGAATAATTCTTTGTTTTCATTAAGGCTAATAGTTCTTTTGCTATTTTTTCTTTTGAATTTTCTTGTTTACTTCTTTTATTGTTTCTAAGTAATTTTTTTCAATTTCTGTTAATGTTTTTATCTGATATTTTTTATATTCTTCTTTTGCTTTTTCTAAAGCTTGTTCATGTGTTATCTTGCCTGCATCTGTTAATATTTCTTCTCCTGTTGATGAAAGAATTGAATCCAAATATTTTATATGATCTTTCATATACATTGGTTTTCTTCTAATTGCTTGGATTTCTGCAAAATCAAAATATCCTGATACCATATTATTTAAAACCTTTAGTTCTTCTTCATTTAAGTAGTTTTTAGCAATTCCGACATCTTTCATTCGTGGTAATTCACCTTGAAAGCTAGTAAGTCCCATAAATGGTTTATCTGAATCAGCTCGATTATAAATAAGTTCTGCCGCTGTATTACCATGAACAGCATAATGTAATTTATTTTGAACTATTTTGAAAAACAACATTGTTTCATCACTTTTAGGATTATAATCAATGCTAGTGGCGTATAAATCTAAAACTTGACGATACATCACTTTTTCTGATGATCTAATATCACGAATTCTATCGATTAACTCTTTCCAATAGTTTCCACCACCAAGCTCTTTAAGACGTTGGTCATCCATTACAAAACCTTTAATCATATATTCTTTTAGTCTTTCGGTTGCCCAGATTCTAAAACGGGTTGCAACCGACGATTTTATTCTATATCCAAGAGAAATAATCATGTCTAAGTTATAGTGCATAACGTTATAATTTTTTCCATCCTTGGCAGTTATTCGGAATTTCCGAACAACTGAATTCATGTTTAATTCACCTTCAGAAAATATATTGCTTATATGCTCACTAACATTAGATTTGCTTGTTTGATATAGTTCTACAAGTTGGTCCTGCGATAACCATATGGTTTCATCATCTAATTTTACATCTATATGAGTTAAACCGTCTTCCGACTCATAAATTATGATTTCACCATTATTTATTTTATCCATATTATAATCAACCCCCTACAAGCATTTAAAACATGTTTTCTTCCATAATTATTATACTATAGACTTACATAAATTGTAATATTTTCAAAAATTAGTTTTGATATAATTAAGAATGAAATTTGCTTTAAATTATCTAAATACATCACATTTTATCAACATTATTTATCTTTAAAAATAAAAAAAGACCACAAGGTCTACTTCTATCTCTAACATGACACTGTCATGGAATATTTAATGGAGCGGGCGATGAGAATCGAACTCACATCATCAGCTTGGAAGGCTGAGGTTTTACCACTAAACTACGCCCGCAAGATTTAAATAAAATGGTCGGGAAGACAGGATTTGAACCTGCGACCCCCTGGTCCCAAACCAGGTGCTCTACCAAACTAAGCCACTTCCCGACACAATGGCGTACTCAGAAGGACTTGAACCCTCAACCTCTTGATCCGTAGTCAAGCGCTCTATCCAATTGAGCTATGAGTACATAGGCGCCTGGAATGATTAATAATGGTGACCCGTACGGGATTCGAACCCGTGAATGCATGCGTGAAAGGCATGTGAGTTAACCGTTTCTCCAACGGGCCAGAAACAAGCGCCTATTTAATTATACGAAATATGTATTATAAAGTCAAATTATTTAATTTAATTATTTACTATCGATAATGGGTATCTTTTAACACTTTTTCAGCAGCTTCTCGCCCCAATAAATATCGAATAATTTCATAGCTAAATTCAAAGGCTGCACCTAGTCCTTTAGCGGTAATAATGTTGTCTTCAACTACTACTTTCTTGTCTCCTTGATACTTGCCATCAATTCCATCTTCGCAACTTGGGAAACAAGTAAAATTTTTATTTTTTAACATATGTTCATAACCAAGTAACATTGGTGCGGCACATATTGCCGCCACCAACTTATCGTTGTTATAATAAGTTAGGGCTAATTTTGAAACAATTTGATGATTCGGATTTTCTAGTAATTCAAAGACCCATCTGCCGCCTGGAATAATTAAAAAATCGTATTCAAATAACTCAACTTCATTGACCGCAAAATCAGCTTGAATATTTAAACCATAAGCCGTTTTTACTTTTCGATTAGATTTATAAATACTAACTAAATCTAATTTAAGTCCAGCTCTTAATAATAAATCTCTCGTTAATAGAGCTTCACCATCTTCGATATTATTACCAATAATCATTAATCCTTTCATTTTTGCACCTCATTTAAATAATCTATTATAAAGTTATAAATCGCTTCTTTACCACTAATTGTTTCAGCTTTAGTGTATTGTTCCTCTTGATATTTAGAGCCAACATGATCAGAAACATGCTTTACACTAATAAAATTAACATTAAATTTATTAGCTACCATATACAAAGCGGCACCTTCCATATCTGATAAATATGGTTTATTAATTGGTAAAATTTCAGTTTGAAATTTATCTTGAGTGTATAAAGTACCTTCATTTAAATCTAAAAGATTATCTTTTGGGTTAACTCGTTTTGGTTCATAACCAGGATTTTTTCCTAACTCATAACCAAAATGAGTTAAATCAAAATCATATTGAATAAACTCATTAATAAAAATAATCTCACCAATTTGATAATCATTAGTAGCACCAGCTAATCCAACATTAATGACTTTACGAAAATTATATCTAGTTAATAGTTCAGTTAGGGCCATACTGGCTCTAACTTTACCAACTCCACTAACTGATACTATAACTTCATGATTGTTTAAAAAACCTTGATAGGCTAATGATTTAGTGTTTAATTTAATTTTCTTTTGTAAGTTAGATAAAATAACTTCTAACTCATTTTGCATTGCCCCAATGATTAATATCATAACATCTCACAAAATGGATAAAGGTTATCTTGTTCTTCTTGAACAATAATATCTTGTTTATCAGTGTGACGCTCAAACCATTTAGTAACATATGGACATGTAATAACGACACGACCATTATTTTCTTTTAAATAGTTATAAGCTTCATTAACTAATTTTGAAGCTAAGCCACCAGAACGGTAATTAGGATCAACATATGTTCGATTAATTACCCGAATATCATCTTTAAAAATTGGAAACAAAATCTCTCCGATTTTTAAATCTCCATCATATAAATAAATATAATCTTGATTATATTCAAATCTCATTTTTATCATTCCTTTTAATATATTATTTAAGTTAGTGGTCCAAATACTATTTTAATCAATAATATATGTTTCAAGTAGTATTTTGCATAAACACAACTATTCTATATAGTTATATGATTCTTTTATTCCCACTCAATTGTCCCTGGTGGCTTACCAGTAATATCATAAACTACTCTTGATACTCCTGGGACTTCTTTAACAATTTTACTGGCGATTTTAGTTAAATTCTTATCAAAATAATTCACTTCTCCAGTTCTAGCATCAACTGAATCAATCACTCTAATGGCAACCACATAACCGTAATTTCGCTTTGAATCCTTGACTCCTGTTGACTTAGAATCTAAGACAACAGTAAAAGATTGAAAAGGATTAACCTTATATCTTTTAAGATATTTTTGTAGAAGATAATCACTTTCTTTGGCAATATAGATTTTTTCAGCAGTTATTTCTCCTAAAATTCTAACTGCTAATCCTGGTCCTGGAAATGGTTGACGATAAACAAACTCTTTTTTTAATCCTAATTTTATACCAAGTTTTCTAACTTCATCTTTAGTTAATTCTTTTAATGGTTCAATTAATTCAAAACCTAATTCAGCAGGTAATCCGCCAACATTATGATGACTTTTAACAAACCCTTCACCAGCTTTACTTTCTTGAATATCACTTTTTATCGTTCCTTGAGCTAAATATTTACAATTAGGAATTTTTTGACTAGCAACCTTAAAAACATTGATAAACTCTCTACCGATAATCTTTCGTTTTTCTTCGGGATCAGTTACCCCTTTTAAACTTGATAAAAATCGTTCTTTAGCATCAATTACCACTAATTTTAATCCGTTGTCAATCGCTAATTTTTCAATCACTTCTGGTTCATCTTTTCTCATTAAGCCAGTATCAACGAAGATACAATGTAATCTTTCTTGATATTCTTCTTTTAGTAGCATCGCCGCTACCAAAGAATCAACACCACCTGATAAACCTAATATAACTTGATCTTTCATCTTATTTAACTCCTTTTGAATAGTTAGGGGCTTCAGTCGTAATTTCAATATCATGTGGGTGGTTTTCAATTAATCCCGCATTAGTAACTTTAACAAATTTATGATTTTCTTGAAGTTCACTGATTGTCTTAGTTCCACAATACCCCATCCCTGATTTAACGCCACCAATTAATTGATATAAAGTATCACTAATACTACCTTTATAAGCAACTCTACCTTCAATTCCTTCTGGCACATATTTTTGAATGTCAATATCATCTTCTTGAAAGTAACGATCAGCTGACCCACGTTTCATCGCTGGAATTGAACCCATACCGACATAAGTTTTAAACTTACGTCCTTGATAAATAATTTCTTCTCCTGGTGATTCACTACATCCAGCTAAAAGTGAGCCCAACATCACCGTACTAGCACCGGCTGCTAGCGCTTTAACTATATCACCAGATAGTCTAATTCCACCATCACCAATAACTGGAATATCTTTCGTTTTAGCATACTCATAAACATCCATAATTGCGCTTATCTGAGGCATTCCCACTCCAGCTACAACTCTTGTTGTACAAATCGATCCTGGGCCAATCCCTACCTTAAGTGCGTCAGCTCCAACTTCAATTAAATCAACGGCTGCATCACGAGTCACAATGTTACCAACAACTAGTTCTAAATTAGGATATTTTTCTTTAACTTGTTTGACTAATTTAATTACATTTTGCGAGTGAGCATGAGCCGAATCAATTGTAATGACATCAACTTCAGCTTTAACTAAGGCATCAACTCTAGCCATTGATTCGGCATTAACTCCAATTGCCGCACCAACAAGGAGTCGGCCATGAATGTCTTTTGATGCATTAGGATATTCTAAAATATTATCGATATCTTTTGAGGTAATTAACCCTAATAATTTGTAATCTTTATCGACAATTGGTAATTTTTCAATCCGATTTAACCATAAAATTCTTTTAGCTTCTTCTAATGTTGTTTGCATCGTTCCGGTAACTAAATTATCTTTTGTCATAATTTCCGTGACATTAGTGTCATCTGTCTTTAAATACTTTAAATCGCGGTTGGTAATAATACCAATTAAAGTATTATTTTTATCAACGACTGGTAATCCACTAATTTTATAAGTTTTTAAAAGTTGCTCAGCTTCTCTTGTTGTATTATATTCTCTTAAGGTAACCGGGTTAATAATCATTCCGGCTTCAGTTCTTTTAACAATATCAATTTCTTTAACTTGTTTTTCTATTGACATGTTTTTGTGGATAAACCCAATACCACCTTCTCGAGCCATGGCAATTGCCATCTTTGATTCAGTAACTGTATCCATGGCTGCTGAAACAATTGGAATATTTAGTGTAATATTCCTCGTTAATTTCGTTTCCAGTGACACTTCCCCAGGTGTTACTTTAGACTTTTGAGGTATCAACAAAACATCATCAAATGTTAATCCCTCAATTAATGTTTGATTTCCTTTCATTTTCACTTCCCCCTTATTAACATATCTTAACATAAAATGTTAATTTTTAAAATTGAAAAGGTGTTAGAATTATCTAACACCCCCTAGCTTCTTAATAACTATTGATATATTTTACTAAAAAAAGTAATTTACAAGACTTCCATCTACTATTAGATGGAGGTGTTACCAATGATTAAAAATTTATCGATATTAAATATGAGAAAGGAAAGAAAAAATAAACTTTTATTTATCTTTTTATGTTTTATTTTCTTGTTTACTTTAGTTTTAAGTTTAAAAGTTCCCGTTAAAGCTTATCAAGAAGGACCATATTCAAAAGAAACAATTGATAATATTACCGGTAGTTATCGTCCCGATTTATGGTATTTGAAAGATAATTACCTTTATTTTACTTTTGAACATATTAGTATGTTAAATCCCAATACTGGATTAGCCACTAATTTCACTAGTTATATCTCGATGGGATTACATTCTTTTATTTTTAATGAACCAATTCAATATGAATTTTATTATATGGGACAATGGATGCCTAAAACATTTTATGAAGGTATTTTTTATGTCGTTGCCTATAATAGTTTCGGCGTCAAATTCGATCAACATGGTAATGATTGGATCGAAATTTCTAATCAAGATCAATACGGAATTAGAGTTTCGATTGTTGCGGATTCGATTTCACCAGTTATTAGCGGCGAAACTAATTATATTACCAATGTCGATAATCCAGTATCTGAAGCTACTATTAAATCTGGATTATCAGCATATGATAATGCTGATGGTTATCTTCCATCTTCTTCTTTTGTCAAAACAAGCGATAATTACACTGGGAATCAAAATACGATTGGTAATTATGTAATAAGTTACTCTGTTAGTGATAGTTCCGGAAATACGTCAACAGTCAATGTTAATGTTGCGGTAGTTGATGTCACAAAACCAACGATATCAGGAACTAGCACCTATACTGTCCTTTATAATGAGACTCAAAGTTTAGATACCGTCAAAAACAATCTATCAGTTTCAGATAACTATGATACTGGACTAAATCCAGTACTAATTACTGATAATTACACAGCTAATAAAAATCAAGTTGGTAATTGGACTGTTAGCTATCAAGCAACCGATACAAGTGGTAATCAATCTAATTTGTTTAATGTTACGATTAATGTTATTGATAATATCGCTCCCGTTATTTCCGGAACAAATAATTATACAAGGGTTTATAATAATTTATTAGAATTAACTGAAATTAAATCCAAATTATCAGCTAATGACGGATATGATGGTAATATCACTGCTGATATTACCTTGGTATCAAATAATTATACTAATAACTATAATGTTAAGGGTGAATATGAAATTGTTTATAGTGTGAAAGATTCAAGTAATAATTCAACCAATTATACTATCACAATTACCGTAATTGATAATATTAAACCAACAATCTCAGGAAATAATACTTATTCTAGTGGCTCAAAAACTAAGTTATCTGAATCAACAATTAGAGAAGGAATTAGTGCTAATGATGATTATGATAGTCAATTAGACATACAATTAGTCGAAGATAATTACTCATCAAGCTATCATCAAATTGGCCCCCATACGATTATTTATAAAGCCACTGATTCCAGTGGCAATACTAGTAATTATACGGTGACAGTGACTGTAACTGATGATGTTCCTCCAGTAATTTATACGAATCGTTATTTTATAAATATTGATGGTGCCCTTAATTACACCCTCGAGCAAATCATTGATCATTTAGTTAATACTGGACAATTAGATTATCAAACATTGCAATATTATGAAGTAGAAACATCAAACTATTTATCAATCCCAGGTCAATATGAAATTACATTAACTAAAAAAGTTAATGCCCCGGAAGAATTAGATGATACAATTATTATTAAAGTTAATGTTTTTGATCCTAGTGATAATTTAAATCCTAATGAAAATGAAAATAACAATACTGGTTTAGTTGATCCAATCGATGATAACTTATCAAACGATGATTCTAGAACATTAATTATTACCATTATAGTAATACTGATAGCAGTAGTAATATTATTAGGAACTTCATTTTATATAGTTTATCGCGGTAAACGTCGCAGAAAATCTTATTAATTAAAAAAAGCACTCATTAACTGAGTGCTTTATTTTCGCTTTGTTAAGCGTTATTAATTTAGTGGCGCCCACAGAAGGACTCGAACCTTCGACTTCTTGATTAACAGTCAAGCGCTCTAACCGACTGAGCTATGTAGGCTTAAGATTTAAGAAACTGGCAACTTCCTATTTTTGCCCCTTAGGACTATCGTCGGCGATGAAGTGCTTAACTGCTGTGTTCGAGATGGGTACAGGTGTGTCCACTTCGCTATCGTCACCAGATTCTTTCAAAACTAGATAAATTCTTAAGTCAAAACCCAAATAAAATATTTTATAAAAGTTAAATCCTCGATTTATTAGTACCAGTTAGCTCCATGCGTCACCGCACTTCCACACCTGGCCTATCTACCTCATCGTCTTTGAGGAATCTTACTTAATTGGGAAATCTCATCTTAGGGGAGGCTTCACACTTAGATGCTTTCAGCGTTTATCCTTTCCATACTTAGCTACCCAGCTGTGGCCTTGGCAAGCCAACTGGTGCACCAGGGGTATGTCCATTCCGGTCTTCTCATACTAGGAACAGCTCCCTTCAAATTTCCTGCGACCACGACGGATAGAGACCGAACTGTCTCACGACGTTCTGAACCCAACTCACGTACCACTTTAATGGGCGAACAGCCCAACCCTTGGAACCTACTTCAGCTCCAGGATGTGATAAGTCGACATCGAGGTGCCAAACCGCCTCGTCGCTGTGAACGCTTGGAGGCGATTAGCCTGTTATCCCCAGGGTAGCTTTTATCCGTTGAGTCTCGGCCCTTCCATGCGGAACCGAGAGATCACTAAGTCCTACTTTCGTACCTGCTCGACATGTTCGTCTCGCAGTCAAGCTCTCTTATACCTTTACGCTCTTAAAATGATTTCCAACCATTTAGAGAGAACCTTCGAGCGCCTCCGTTACTTTTTAGGAGGCGGCCGCCCCAGTCAAACTACCTACCTGACACTGTCCCTCTGGCTACACACCAGTAGGTTAGATACTCAATATTTAAAGGGTGGTATTCAAAGGTCGACTCCACCGAAACTAGCGTTCCAGCTTCCCTGTCTCCCACCTATCCTATACATCAAATACCAAATACCAATATCAAGCTATAGTAAAGCTCCATGGGGTCTTTTCGTCCTGTCGCGGTTAATCGGCATTTTCACCGATAGTTTGATTTCACCGAGTCTCTTGTTGAGACAGCGCCCAAATCGTTACGCCTTTCGTGCGGGTCGGAACTTACCCGACAAGGAATTTCGCTACCTTAGGACCGTTATAGTTACGGCCGCCGTTTACTGGGGCTTCAATTTAATGCTTCGTTGCCTAACATCTCCTCTTAACCTTCCAGCACCGGGCAGGCGTCAGCACCTATACTTCACCTTGCGGTTTTGCAGATACCTATGTTTTTGATAAACAGTCGCTTGGGCCTATTCTCTGCGACTTTCTTTTTTCATTAAAAGTCCCCCTTATCCCGAAGTTACGGGGTCATTTTGCCGAGTTCCTTAACAAGAGTTTTCTCGCGCGTCTTAGTATTCTCTACCCACCCACCTGTGTCGGTTTACGGTACGGGTAGTTATAAAATTAACCCTAGAAGCTTTTCTCGAAAGTTTGACGTCATCGTTCTTTACCTACCGAACCTTAATGTTACCATGCCGGCGGATTTGCCTACCAGCACCACCTCGGTTCCTTGTCCCGAATCCGTTTACGGGCGAACGTTAGCCTCCTTTGTCACTCCATCAGTTTTATAACTAGTCGAGGAATTTCTACCTCGTATCCATCGGCTACGCTTTTCAGCCTGACCTTAGGTCCCGACTTACCCAGGGCGGACGAACCTTCCCCTGGAAACCTTGGGTTTTCGACGGAGAGGATTCTCACCTCTCTTTTCGTTACTTACACCGGCATTCTCACTTCTAGCCGCTCCACTACTCCTTACGGTATAGCTTCTTTGCAACTAGAACGCTCCCCTACCACCCATATCACTTGATACGAATCCGCAGCTTCGGTATGATGCTTAGCCCCGGTACATTTTCGGCGCAGAGCCACTCGACTAGTGAGCTTTTACGCACTCTTTAAAGGGTGGCTGCTTCTAAGCCAACCTCCTAGTTGTTTGGGCATCTCCACTTCCTTTTCCACTTAGCATCAATTTCGGGACCTTAACTGGCGGTCTGGGCTGTTTCCCTTTCGACCACGGACCTTAGCACCCGTAGTCTGACTGCTCGCTACATTTTATGACATTCGGAGTTTAATTGGGCTCAGTACCCCGAGGTGGGGCCATCACACATTCAGTGCTCTACCTTCATAAAATCTTTCGCGAACGCTAGCCCTAAAGCTATTTCGGGGAGAACCAGCTATCTCCGAGTTCGTTTGGCTTTTCACCCCTAACCACAAGTCATCGAAGAGTTTTGTAACACTCCCTCGTTCGGTCCTCCATCTACTCTTACATAGACTTCAACCTGCTCATGGCTAGCTCACTCGGTTTCGGGTCTACAACATATAACTTTACGCCCTATTAAGACTTGGTTTCCCTTCGGCTCCACCCCTTTAGGCTTAACCTTGCTATATATCATAACTCGCCGGTTCATTCTGCAAAAGGCATGCCATCACCCATTAACGGGCTCTGACTAATTGTAAGCACACAGTTTCAGGTTCTCTTTCACTCCCCTCCCGGGGTTCTTTTCACCTTTCCCTCACGGTACTGGTTCACTATCGGTCACTAAGTAGTATTTAGCCTTAGGAGATGGTCCTCCTTATTCGTTCCGACAAGATTCCTCGTGTCTCGCCGTACTCTCTGTTACCCGAGTTACTATAATTTCGATTACAGGACTTTCACCTTCTCCGGTTAACCTTCCCAGGTTATTCTTCTATTATAGTAATTTTTGACTCTTACGGTAACGGGCTCCTCCGCGTTCGCTCGTCACTACTAGCGGAATCGTTTTTACTTTCTTTTCCTGCAGATACTTAGATATTTCAGTTCCCTGCGTCTTGCCTCTTAATTAAGATGACATGTCTTCCACATGCCGGGTTCCCCCATTCGGATTCCTACGGATCGTTGCGTACTTACTGCTCCCCGTAGAGTTTCGCCGTTAGTTGCGTCCTTCTTCGCCTCTTAGTGCCTAGGCATCCGCTGTGCGCTCTTTCTTCTTTAACCTTTTATTTTTTTTGTTTGTTTTGACAGAATTTATCTACTTTTCAAAGATCTTAAATCTGACTTTAAGTCTTTAAAAACTGAATATGATAAGAAAATGAAGTTTTGCTTTATTATGCCTTTCTCCTTAGAAAGGAGGTGATCCATCCCCACGTTCCCGTAGGGATACCTTGTTACGACTTAACCCCAATCATTAGCCCTACCTTAGACGGCTCCCTCCTTGCGGTTAGGCCACCGGTTTTGGGTATTACTAACTTTCGTGGTTTGACGGGCGGTGTGTGCAAACCTCGAGAACGTATTCACCGTAGCGTTCTGATCTACGATTACTAGCGATTCCGACTTCATGAAGTCGAGTTGCAGACTTCAATCCGAACTGAGATTGGTTTTGTGGGGTTCGCTTGGCCTCACGACTTCGCCTCCCTTTGTACCAACCATTGTATCACGTTTGTAGCCCAGACCATAAGGGGCATGATGATTTGACGTCATTCCCACCTTCCTCCAGCTTGTCGCTGGCAGTCTCGCTATAGTCCCCAACTTAATGATGGCAAATAGCGATAAGAGTTGCGCTCGTTGCGGGACTTAACCCAACATCTCACGACACGAGCTGACGACAACCATGCACCACCTGTATCCCAGTTAACCTCCACTATGTTTCCATAGCTTCGCTCGGTATGTCAAGGCCTGGTAAGGTTCTTCGCGTATCGTCGAATTAAACAACATGATCCACCGCTTGTGCGAGGTCCCGCCAATTCCTTTGAGTTTTATGCTTGCGCACGTACTACTCAGGCGGAGTACTTAATGCGTTAACTGCAGCACCGAATTGTTCCGACACTTAGTACTCATCGTTTACGGCGTGGACTACCAGGGTATCTAATCCTGTTTGCTCCCCACGCTTTCGTGCATCAGCGTCAGATAAGGCCCAGCAAGCCGCCTTCGCCACTGGTGTTCCTCCATATATTTACGCATTTTACCGCTACACATGGAATTCCACTTGCCTCTACCTCTCTCAAGCCACCCAGTTTTTAAAGCATTTCAAGGTTGAGCCTTGAATTTAGACCATAAACTTAAGTAGCCGCCTACGCACCCTTTACGCCCAATAATTCCGGATAACGCTTGCCCCCTATGTATTACCGCGGCTGCTGGCACATAGTTAGCCGGGGCTTATTCCTAAAGTACTGTCACTCGTTAGGCATTTCCTCCTAACGCCATTCATCCTTTGTAAAAGATCTTTACATACCGAAGTATTTCTTCAATCACGCGGTATCGCTCGGTCAGGGTTCCCCCCATTGCCGAAGATTCTCTACTGCTGCCTCCCGTAGGAGTCTGGGCCGTTCTCAGTCCCAGTGTGGCTGTTCAACCTCTCAGTCCAGCTACGCATCATCGTCTTGGTGAGCTCTTACCTCACCAACTAACTAATGCGCCGCAGGCCCCTCCTTAAGCAGTGCCGTAAAGCACCCTTTTAAGCTTTCTTGATGCCAAGTTTGCTTCCAATCCAGTATTAGCTCTAGTTTCCCAGAGTTATCCTCGTCTTAAGGGCAGGTTACCTACGTGTTACTCACCCGTTCGCCACTGAGCATTTCTGCTCCGTTCGACTTGCATGTATTAGACGTACCGCCAGCGTTAATCCTGAGCCAGGATCAAACTCTCCATTAAATGTATTGTTTGAGCTTTAGCTCTTTTTTTCTTTTTTCAAAAAAATTGGTTGTTTTATTCTTATCATTATTCAGTTTTCAAAGACTTAAAATCAATGCGCGAATTGCGCATGCTTGTATATTTTAGCATTTACACCCTTAGATGTCAAATAAAATAGCACGATTTATCTTATTATTTTTTATATCTGTTGCTTTTACTCTTTTTTACAATAAAATAGGCGGCTTTCCATCAAATATCTTATTAAAAGATGTCTGGAGCGCCGCCTCTTAAACTTTAGTTTAAAGATGTTTTAAAATAATTTCATCACATCAAATATCATAATTAAGACAAATAACCCCATTAATAAGAGAAACGCAATATTATTCGCCCAAGTTTCAACCTTTTTATTTAATGGTTTTCTCGTAACTGCTTCAATCGCTAAAAACAAAATTCTTCCTCCATCCAATGCTGGAATCGGTAATAAGTTAACAATACCGACGTTTACTGATAAAAACCCCATAAACAAGACAATTGCAACAAACCCACCTTCTCTGACTTGGGCAATGATATTAAAAATCCCAATTGGTCCGGCTAAATCAGTCACTGAAATACCACTAGTTTTAGGAGTGAATAGAGCTCCTAAAACTCTAAAGATCGTAATAGCGTCATTTCCAAATTTAGTCGCCCCTGCGGCAAAGGCAAACCCTAAATTAAATTTAGTAGCTCTTTCAACACCAATATAGACTTGTGAATATGGTGCCCCTTGTCCATCAAATGTCGTTAAAGGGAACAATTTTTTATATTTAGTTACACCTGTTTTACCTTCTCTAATATATTCAATAGTAACTTCTATGTCTTTTACATTTTGAACTTCTTCCACATTTAAAATAGTAAATATTTGATCAATTAGTTCTTGCCAGTTAGTAACTGGAATATCGTTAATTTTAGTAATTTTATCTTTCGCTTTTAAATCAGAATAATTTCCAATTCCAAAAACTTTACCAATAACTAATGGTTCTATATTTACTTCATTATCATCTTCATTATAATTAGAAATCCCTAGCATATTAACATCAACTCTTGTCGTAAAGTTAATTAATTCTTCTTTTCCTTCAATTTTAAGGTTAATAGTTTCTCCAGGATATTTTTGAATTTCTTCTAAGACTTTCTTCCAATTAGTAACGGTGACACCATTGATTTCTTCAATCATAAAGTCTTTTTCATTTTTAATTACTGAATGAGCCAGTGGTCCTTTGGGATCAATTTTTTTAACTTTCGCTGCTTCAACTGGCTTACCGACAAGGGCATATCCCAAAATAAATAGAAATAATGCTAACACGAAATTCATAAACGCTCCAGCAAATAAAACTACAAATCTTTGCCATTTTGGTTTTTGTGATAACGATCTTTCTTTAGTTGCGATTTGCATTTCTTTCTTTTCAGCATAATGATATTTAGCATCCTCTAACACTAAATATCTAACTTTTGATGCATCTTCTAATTCTAATTCAATATGTAGTTCATCACGATCACAATCAAAGATTTCAAAACTAACCACTTTACCAATAACATCATATGGTAGAGCTTCATGCATCACAATCGCTTTAACTTTATCATTTTGATCTAATCTTAACCCTAATGTATCGCCAACATTAAAAAATGCATCATCATTATCCTCACCGGCGATACTAACATATCCTCCAATAGGAATAGCCCTAATCGAGTATGTCGTTTCGCCTTTTTTCTTTTGAAAAAGGGCTGGCCCCATTCCAATAGAAAACTCGTGACATAAAACATTAAATTTTTTCGCCATAGTAAAATGTCCTAGTTCATGTAAGACAATAATAATACCTAAAACTAAAATAAATATAATTAAATTTAATAGAAATGTTAAAATTACCATATCAATTACTCCTTGAGATATACACTGTAGATTTTTTGTTTGATTTCGCGATCAACTTGTAATATTTCTTCTAATGTGGGATTTAAAATATTATCAGCTGATAACGTATATTTAATAATAATCGATTCAATTTCTAAAAAGCTAATTTTACCTCTTAAAAACAAATCTACCGCTGCTTCATTGCTGGCATTATATACCGTTGGAATAATCCCCCCGGATTTTCCAACTTCATAAGCTAAATGAAGCATCGGATAACGAACAAAGTCCATTTCTTTAAAAGTTAGCGTATTTGATTCATCAATACTTGGATGATAATTCGATGCTTGTGGATAATACAAAACATGATTTAATGGTATCTTCATATCGTTTTTAGAAATACTCATCATTTTAGTACCATCTTTTAAATACACGATCGCATGTACTAAACTTTCATCATGTAAGATCGTTTCAATTTGATCATAAGGAAATGAAAATAAATAATGAGCTTCAATAACTTCTAAGCCTTTGTTTACCATTGTCGCTGAATCAATAGTAATTTTCGGACCCATATGCCAATTTGGATGTTTGAGGGCATCTTCTGGCTTAATATGACGTAATTCGCGGCGCGTTAAGTTTCTTAACGCTCCACCACTAGCAGTAATAGCTATCTTTTTAACATCTTCGCGTTTAACTTGGCTTAAGAGTTGCCATAAAGCGTAATGTTCACTATCAATCGGAAGTAACATCACTTGATGTTTTAAAACTAAGTCTTTAATAATTGGACCGGCCATAACTAATGTTTCTTTATTGGCAAGTCCGATGTCTTTCCCACTTTTAATCGCTTCAACCGTACTTAGAAGTCCACTTGAGCCCGACAAGGCATTAATTAAAAGTCCAGGTTTAGGATATCTAGCAATTTCTAACAAACCTTCATCCCCATACACAAATTTAATTTTCGGATAAAGTTTTTGATAATTATTTAATTGTTCAACGGTTCTTACGGAACAAATTTCCGGCATAAAGTGTGAAAGAATTGTATGATTAACTTCATCATGGCGACTTAATGATAATCCCACGACATTAAAATCTTGATTATTATCGAGTAATTCTAAAGTTTGAAGTCCGATTGATCCGCCCGCTCCTAAAATATAAATGTTTTTTAAATTCCTGGCCATAATGTCGTTAATACTTTGAAAATAAAGATTAAAAAGATTGATCCGAAAATTGCTGAATCAAACCGATCTAAAATTCCCCCATGTCCTGGGAAAATTGTTCCAAAGTCTTTAATTTCATAAGTTCTTTTTAATTTAGAGGCAAATAAATCTCCTAATTGGGCGACAATAGAAACCGCTAAAGTAATTGGTAAAATCACTGGAATTAACCGCCAAACTACTGTGCCTCTAATTACTAATGGTTCAAATAATGTAACGACTCCAACAGGAACAATCGCGCTACTTTCAGCAAATAATGTTCCTAATTGGGTTGGTAAAAAAACAATGCCAAATAAAGTTCCAAAAACTGTCCCAAAGACAGTTCCGGCAATTGCTCCTTCCCAACTTTTCTTTGGACTAATCGTTGGTGCCATTTTATGTTTACCAAATTTAATACCAAAAAAGTATGCGAACATATCAGTCGAAATCGTCGTGATAAATAAATATAAGACATATTGTGCCCCTAAAACTCTTAAGAAGGTAATCGCCCCAAAGCCTAACCCTGCATATAAAATCGTTAAAAAAGAAAAACCTAATTCATGATCTTTAGCTCCAGAATTAAAAATGCATAAAATAAATAATATTAAAACTGTTGGCCACAAAACATATGAAACATTTAATGTTAAATTTGCAATTAAAGCGTTTGGCCCTTGCCAAACATTACCAACTAATACATAAAAACCGGCAGTTAATAAATAAATAGCCGTTTTAATTAACCAATGCAATTGATGTTGTCGTTCATACATTCGAATTAATTCATAAACGGCTGCAATTGATAATAATCCAAACACAACTTGAAATGGAATTAATAAGACATCTAAAAGAATCAGTGGTATTACAACTAACATCATAATTGTTCCGGTAATCGCTCTTTGTTTCATAAAATCTCCTTTTTTAACTCGAACTTATTATAGCATATGTAAATATATTTTTACATTAAAATATATTTAAGGCAAAGAAAAAGACCATTAAATGGCCTTATCTTTCGATTTATTGTTCAATTAAAACCAAAGTACTTTGTTGAGTACTAATAATGTAATGATGTCTAATAGCCATAGCCATGGTAATCCGATAACGATTAATATAACCGCTAAAACGACTCCAAGGGTGCTCTTGTCATTCACACTTTTAATTAAACGATAAATAACCCAAAGAATATCTAAAAGAGGTAAAGCTAAAACAACTTTCAACCACTTTGGATTAGCATCCATCCATTTGACAAAGCCCATAATATCTCCTTTCTTTTTATAAACAGTCTGTTTATAAATAGTATAGTCTATTTTGGGCTTATTTACAAATAAATTTCTAAAATAAGTGATTTTTTTTATATTGTCATTATTTCTTCGTTTTTTTCTTTAGCTGCATCATCAGTTTTTGAAGAATAATCATCGGTTAATTTTTGAATATCGTCTAAGGCTTTTCTTTCCATATCTTCTGGAAGCGACAATTTTTTGACTTGATCATTAGCGTCACGACGAATATTTCTAATCGCAACTTTTCCACCTTCAGTTAACTTATCAACTTCTTTAGTTAAATCACGACGTCTTTGTTCGGTTAACGCCGGAAGCGTTAAGCGAATTCCAACGCCATCATTAGCTGGTGGTAAACCTAAATCACTAGCGTAAATAGCTTGTTCAATTAGTTTTAAAATCGATTTATCAAATGGTTTAATATATAATTGAACTCCTTCAACAACATTAATTGATGCGACTTGATTAATTGGTGTTGGAACACCATAATAAGATATTTCAATTCTATCTAATAAACTTGGGTTAGCGCGTCCAGTTCGAATCGTATGAAAGTCTCTTACTAAAGACTTTAGAGCTTTTTCCATTCTCTCTTCGGTTTCTAATAAAATCATATCTAACATTTCCATCTTTACTTTTCCTCCCACTTAACGACCGTTCCAATTTTTTCACCTAAAACAGCTCGTTTAATATTTCCTTTTTTATTCATATTAAAGACTAAAATATCTATTTTATTTTCAATACACATCGCGGCTGCTGTTTGATCGATAACTTGTAATCTTTTCTCTAAAACTTCCCGTTGAGTTAATGAGTCAAACATTTTAGCATCACTAAATTTTAGTGGGTCTTTATCATAAACTCCATCAACACCATTTTTCGCCATTAAGATAGCTTCCATGTTTAATTCAGCGGCACGCAGTGTCGCTGCTGTATCCGTTGAAAAGTATGGTGAACCGGTTCCTCCAACTAAAATTAAAACCCGACCTTTTTCTAAATGTCTTAACGCTCTTCTTCTAATATAAGGTTCAGCAACTTTATTAATTTCAATTGCAGTCATTGCCCTTGTTGGAACACCCAAACCTTCTAATCCATCTTGAAGAGCTAAGCCATTCATGATAGTACCAATCATTCCCATATAATCAGCTTGAGAACGATCCATACCTAACTCTTGACCAATGCGGCCTCTAAATAAATTACCGGCACCAACAACGACACCGACTTTTACGCCTAAATCGTGAATTTCTTTAATTTGTTTAGCGATATCTTTAACTGTCTCTGGACAAATTCCATATTTGCCATCACCTTTTAAAGCTTCACCACTAATTTTTAATATAATTCGTTTATACATTGATCAATCAGTCCTTTCGCTTGTTAATTTTTTTATTTATTCATTTGAGCGGCGACCTCAGCAGCAAAATCTTCTTCGCGTTTTTCAATGCCTTCGCCAACTTCTAATCTTAAGAATGAAGTAACACTTGCGTTAACTGACTTTAAATATTGTTTAACTTTTAAATCGGTATCTTTAACATATGCTTGATCCATTAAACATACATCTTCAAAGAATTTGTTTAACCTACCAATTACCATTTTTTCAACGATATTAGCTGGTTTACCTTCATTTAGTGCTTGTTGCGTTAAAACTTGTTTTTCATGTTCAACTGTCGCTGCATCAACTGAAGCACGATCTAAGAATTGTGGTTTAGATGCTGTAACATGCATTGCGATATTTTTCGCAACTTCTTCATCTCCGCCTTTAACAACCGTTAACCCAATAATTCTACCACCTTGGTGTTTATATAATCCGAAAACTTCATCATCAGCTTTAGTGATTCTTGAAACTCGACGTAAAGTAATCTTTTCACCAATTTTAGCAGTCATATTTAATAACATTTGTTCAACATTTAATCTTTCAGCTGGGTTATGAACCGCTAATGCTTCTTCTGTATTAGTTGCGTTAGATTTAATTAAAACTGCACCGACTTCTTCAACTAACTTAACAAATTCAACATTTTGTGAAACAAAGTCAGTTTCTGAGTTAACTTCATAAACTAAAGCTGTATTGCCTTCTATTACAACATTAGCTAATCCTTCAGCTGCAATTCTGCTTGATTTTGAAGCCGCCTTTAAAAGACCTCTTTCTCTTAAAAAGTCAACTGCTTTATCAACATCTCCACCAGTTTCAACTAATGCCTTTTTGCAATCCATCATTCCGGCTCCGGTTTTATCTCTTAAAATTTTAATTTTTTCAATTGTTGCCATGTATATTCCTCCTATTTTAATTTAATTATACATTTATTTTTACTTTTTAACAAGTTATTGGGATAAAAAGAAGGGATTAAAATCCCTTCAATTAATTTTCCTCTATTAAAGCGATTAATTCAGCTTTTCTTAATGCTGAATAACCCGATAATCCACGTTCTTTTGCTAAATCTCTTAATTCAGCAACAGTCATTTGTGATAAATCACTTTCAATTGATGGAACTTCTTCTTCGGTTTCTACCTCAACTTCAACTGTTTCTACTTCAGGTTTAACTTCTTTTTTAGCTTTTGGTTTTTCTTCAGTTTGAGGTTTTGATTTTTTACGAGGTTCACGTTTAACTGGTCTTTCTTGGTCCTTCGTGATAACTTCGCCTTCTAAAATTTGACCTTGATCAATATCTTCATCTTCAAAGTGTTCAACAACACCACCTTGACCTTCAATAATAGCGTTACCCATAATATCAACAATTAGTTTAACCGCTCTAATTGCATCATCATTAGCTGGGATAACATAATCAACATCTTCAGGGTTGCAATTGGTATCAACGATACCAAAAACAGGAATTCCTAGTTTTTTCGCTTCTTTAATTGCGTTGATTTCTTTTCTTGGGTCAACGATAAACATTGCTTCTGGTAATTTTTGCATTTCTTTAATACCTGATAAGTTTTTCTCTAGTTTTTCACGTTCTTTATTGAGTTGTAAAACTTCTTTTTTAGGTAATTTAGCAAACATACCTTCTTCTTCCATTTTGTAAAGATCCTTTAGATATTTGATTGATCTTCTAATGGTTTTAAAGTTAGTTAGAGTTCCTCCTAACCATCTTTGGTCAACATAAAATTGACCGGTTTTTTGGGCAACTTCTCTTACAGCTTCTTGAGCTTGTTTTTTAGTTCCGACAAAAATAACTTGTCCCCCATCTTGCACAATTTGTAATAGTGCGTGATAAGCCTCGGTAATTTTCTCAGCAGTGATTTTTAAATCAATAATATAAATTCCATTTCTAGCTGTGAAAATATAAGGCTTCATTCTTGGATCCCATCTTTTAGTCGTATGACCAAAGTGGACTCCAGCTTCCAATAATTGTTTCATTGAAACTACTGCCATAATATATTCTCCTTTTCGTTTTTTCTTCTGCTTAACTAATATAATCCACCAATTGGCACTAGGATTATACAAACATTAAGCATGTGTATTTTTTTCACACCTTGATAAATATAACATATTTATACCTTTATTGCAACTAATAACGCTCATTAAGCCAAGCATCAGCTTAACAAACAATGTTATTTCATAGTAAAATACATGTTTTACTATTTCCCGCTACTTCCAAATCCACCAGTACGATGATTATTATTAGAAACTTCATCATCAATCGTTATACCATATTTAACAAAAATCCCTTGTGACACTCTTTCTCCTTTTTTAACTAACACTTCTTGATCAGTAAAGTTGTACAATGGAATCATTAAATGTCCTTCATTATTCGGGTTATTGTAGTAATCGGAATCAACTACTCCGACACCATTAGACATCATTAGTCCACGCTTCATCGCTAACGATGATCTAGGAAAGACTAATAACACTTCACCTTCGGGAATAGATACTTTTAATCCAGTCTTAATCAAAACAATCTCTTTCGGCTTAATTAAGACATCTTCAGCACTTGATAAATCATAACCAGCACTGTTTTTAGTGGCTCTTTCAGGGATCTTAATCTCTTTATCCAAATACTCTTTAATTACTTCAAATTTTCTCATTTTATCCCTTCCTTAATAATCATTTTTAAAACGATATTCTCTCTAATAATGGTTGTTTTTGCACCACGCCTTTGATGCATTTCATCTTGTTGAACACTTTGATTATGAGCCAACGCTTTAGCTGGCTCAATCCATAATGGAATTGCACCATGGTCTTCTTCTCTTTTGTCTAGTTGTTGTTCGCCAAATTCTTCCACTCGACAAATAAAATATTTAGAAATTTGGCGGTATTGTTCACCTTTATAGTGAAAGCTTTTTCTAACTTCTAAAGTTTGCCCAAAAGCTCTAACAATTTTAATATTCTTCGCCCCAACTTCTTCTCGTAATTCACGATAAAGAGCCCGTTGATAACTCTCATCTTTTTTGACGCCACCACCAGGAAAGGTGTAATCGTCAAAAACAGGTGAGTAGATCATCAAAACTTTATCATCTTTTAAGACGATTCCGCGCGAAGCTTTCCGAACCCAGTTATATGAGTTTTTATCTTTAATTCCATCTTCAACAATTATCTCACTTAATTTTCTCATTTTTTCCTCATCCTTGGGTTAGTTTTATTGTAATTTTCTTTTAATTTTTCAGTTGACACCTGGGTATAAATTTGCGTTGTTTTTAAATGTTTGTGTCCTAATAACTCTTGAACAGTTCGTAAATCCGCTCCATGATTTAATAAGGTTGTGGCAAAGGCGTGCCGCAACATATGTGGATGAATTTCAAAAGTTTCACCTGAATCATTAATAATTTTATTTAAAACAACTCTTAATCCTCTAGTTGTTAAGTTACCACCTTTATAATTAATAAATAATTTTCTAGAATTCAAATCTTTTCCTTTAGACAACAAAACAGGTCGAGAATAAAGTAAATATCTTCTTAAATTATTAATTAATTTATCATGTAAAAAAGCATACCGATCAATTTGTCCCTTACCATGAACAAGTAACTCTTTTCGGTCTAGATGAACATCCGATATTTCAAGATTGACTAATTCACTTGCCCTTAATCCACAAGAAAATAATAAATCTAATATAATATAATTTCTTAATCCCAAATGGGTATTTGTATCAATTGAATTAAATAAATTATCAATTTCATTATCAGAAATAATTCTTGGTAACTTCTTAGAAACTTTTGGATTACTAATTAAAGCGAAAACATTAGTTTTAACTAACCCTTCTTTTAGTAAGTATTCGTAAAAACTACGAATTGCAGAAATTTTTCTAGCGACAGTCGATCTTTCAAGTTCTTCATCTAAACCTAAAATATAATTTCTCGCAATTCGTTCACTTCTCACTCCTAATAAGTCTTTAGCATACCCTTCATTTACGACGAAATGATAAAAACCCATAATGTCATTTTCATAACTTTTAATGGTGTGAGGTGAGTAGTTTTTTTCAATTTCTAAATGGTTTAAGTACCTTTTAATTATATCCATTCGTTTTCCTTTTTAAATTTTTCTAATGACTCAATCGCTCTTTTAGCATAAGCCATTTTCCTTTCTCTTTTCTTAATTTTATTTTCTAAGATCGGTACAATTCCAAAATTAGCATTCATCGGTACAAAATTATTGTTTGGTGTTGATACATATCGACTTAGTGAGCCAAGAATTGTCTCACTTGGGAAGTGTAGTGATCCACTATTTTTTAAATTACTATATAAATTAATTGCCGCTGCAATTCCAGAAGCGGCACTTTCTACATATCCTTCAACTCCAGATATTTGACCAGCTAAATATAAATTTGGGTATTTTTTGAATTGAAAACCATTATATAAAATCTTAGGTGAATTAAAATAGGTATTCCGATGAATGACACCGTATCTTAATATTTCAGCATTTTCAAGCCCTGGAATCATGCGAATAACATCTCTTTGAGCCCCTTGGCGCAGCGATGTTTGAAACCCAACTAAATTATACATCTTATTTGAAAAATCTTCAGGTCTTAACTGAACAACCGCGTAAGGGCGATCGCCATTACGCTCTAAACCAACAGGTTTTAACGGACCAAATAACGGTGTTTGATAGCCTCTTTCGGCCATCACTTCAATTGGCATACAAGCTTCAAAAATATCTTTTTCAAAGTCTTTTGGGGCATACCTTGGGGCTTTAACTAAAGCCTCATAAAACTGATCGTATTCCTCTTTAGTCATTGGACAATTTAAATAAGTTCCCTTGCCCTCTTGGTATCGATCTTTAAAATAGCACACATCTAAATTAATTGAATCATATCGAACAATTGGACTTACAGCATCATAGAAGTTTAAATTATCTTCCCCCGTCAATTTAAGTAAAGATTCAACCAAATCATTTGAAGCTAAGGGACCAGCAGCAATAATGGTGGGAATCTCTAAATTGATTGCGGTGACTTCTTCATGAATTAAAGTAATATTTTCATGATTTTTTATTTCATTAGTAAGATAATTGCTGAAGATCTCACGATCCACAATTAAACTTGTCCCACCGGGAATATGAGCCGCTTTTGCGGCTTTCATAACTAGTGAACCTAACATTTCCATTTCTCGTTTTAATAACCCAACAGCCGTCTTTAAATCGTTTGAGCGCAATGAATTGGAACAAACTAATTCTCCAAGCAACTCACTTTGATGCGCTTCACTATATTTTAGTGGTTTCATTTCATATAATAAAACTTCAATGCCGCGATTCGCTAAAAAATAGGCCGCTTCAACACCAGCTAAACCGCCACCAATAACTTTGACTTTCATTTTAAAAACCGCCTATTAAATTTAAAGGATGGATTTTAGTTGCCAAATATTTAGTTATTATTACTCTTTCCCAACGACAAGACACCATTTCCACGTCCTTATATTTATAATAATTATACTACATAAAAAAGAATGTCGCAAAGACATTCTTTCATGAATCAAATATTTAGTTAACTATTAATCATTTTTTTATTAAGATAATCAGTTAGTCTTTCATAAATTAAATGGTTTAAATAAATTAAAATTGGTGACATTCCTAATAAGATCGGAATTCGAATCGCAAATGACGCTAGAGCCGTCTTTGAATCATAATACACGATGATTGCTAAAGTGTTAAACAAACTAGCTAGAACATATGAAATTAAAACTGAAAAAACCATTTTTAAAAAACTATAATTCTTTCTTGTCAGTAACCCTGGAATCGTAGCCCAAATTATAGTTGAAATTCCAAATAACGGTAAATAGTTATATGGGCCAAATAATCCCATCGCTAAATCAGCCGTTATTCCCGCTAATAAGCCATATAATGGGCCTAAAATTAAACTGGCAATGACTAACGGAATACTATAAATTGGTAGTCCAAAAGTGCCACCAGTAGGAAATAAATAATCAAAGAATAATCTAATTCCAACCGCGGCTGCGGTTAGAATTGAACCTAAAATTATCGGAAATAATTTGTTATTTTTCATTAAAAAAACCCTCCTTAAGAGAAGAGTCCACAATATAAAATATACAGCGGACGCACCACCAAACCGCCACCGAAGTGTTCGTTCTAACCCAACATCCCATGATTAGACACTTGACGCTTGTATGGTTACTCTGTGATAGATTTATTATACCTTAAATTACATATCTTTACCAAGCAATTGGTTTAATATTATGTTTTTCTAAAAAACGATTAGTTTTTGAAAAAGGTCGCGATCCAAAAAATGAATATCTTGCTGAAAGTGGTGATGGATGCGATGAAGTTAATACTAAATGATTCGGATTAGTTAAATACTTTTTAAACTCGATGGCATTATTTCCCCACAATAAAAAAACTACTGGTTCTTCTTTTTAATTAACTAACTCAATGATTTTAGTGGTAAATCTTTGCCAGCCATAATTTTGATGTGATAAAGGTTGCGACTCTCTAACGGTTAATATCGTATTTAATAATAAGACTCCACTTTTAGCCCAATCACTTAAATCAGTTTTAGTTCGTCTAATTCCTAAATCACCATGAAGTTCTAAAAAGATATTTCTTAAACTAGGTGGCATTGGATTTCCTTCTAACACACTAAAAGCTAACCCATGGGCTTGGTTGGGATCATGATATGGATCTTGACCAATAATCACTACTTTTACTTCATCATAAGGAGTTAAAACTAAAGCATTAAAAACATCTTCATGTTTCGGATATATTTTTTGACTTAATCTTTCGTTTTTAATTAAATTCATTAAATGATAAAAATAAGGTTCGTTAATTTCTTCTTTTAATAATTCTCGCCATGTCATTAGTTTTGTTCCTCCTATAAATATAAAAACCTCTGAGGTATCTCCTCAGAGGTATCTTATCATAAATTTTAAAATTAAGGAAGTATTACTCGTCTCCAAACTGTTGAATCATCAGTTGGTGTAACTCCGGCTGGAATTTCCACTAGAGCAATATAATATCTCTTATTCTTCTTATCAACATAAATGTATTGACCCGGTTGATAGGTTGTTGATGACGAATATTCTGGCGCATTATTGAAATGTGGTTTACTTACCCATTCACCAGTAGCACTAGTTACATTATAACCAGAATTCGGTGCAATTAAGAAATTCTTAAGTGCGACATAAACTTGGTTGTTTTGTGGGGAAACCGCATAATCACCGATGCAATAATTGTAATATCTAAACCAATAATCTGCATTATAAGTCGTTTCTACCCAATTTGCAGTTGACCCTGGAGGTAGTGCACTACCAGTATTTGGTAGATGATGAGTATTACTGTTCCACATATAGACTTTATCTCCATAAAGAACTAAGTCGTATTTAGAATAAGAATGGAATCCACGATATTCTTTAGTACTTTCAACATATGTTAAACTACCTGGATTACTTAAGTCAATATAGCCATCTTGAGTTACTAAATAAATTTTCCCGTAATATGGTGAATTAGGATCACTTACTGTAATCACATCTCCATCATAGTAATATGCCGTACTATCATACTCTTTCATTTGGTCACTATGTGAATATAAACCTAGTGGTTTTTGATAAGTGTAACTAACACTAGTTCCAGAAACATTATATTGTTGCCAGACAGCACCACTACTAACATTAGGATCTTCTAATCTTAATTCTACTTGTATATTAAACTTTGAATTTTGGATTGCTTCATAAAAAATTGGATCAGTAAAATTGGGTGCTCCTTCAATATAACAAGTAAATCTAACATATAACTCGTCAGCACCTGGAACTAATGGATATGTCGCATATCCTAAATTACTGCCGTTAAAAATAGTTGTTAGTTCTGGATAATATGGTTCTGGATTCGTTGCCACTCCTAATTCTCCAATTTGAACTTTACAATGTAAATATTGATGATATGCTGAATAATCATGAGGATTTAACGGATCAATTGGAACAAAACTTAAAGTTTTAACTTCCATAATTAAATTAGTAGTCACTCCATTTGAAGTTGGAACTGAAACCCTATAATCATCAAACATCTCTTCTCTAGCGTTAACTTGATCATGAGCATATTGTATGGTTCCCTTTGGTACTAAAACTTCAGATGTTGGCATCCATGGCCACCAGTGGCTTTGAGTTAAAGATAAATTTTTGGTTGCCCCAGTTCCGGAAGTTGTATTCATATTACTATTTAATGAGTTGGGAGCGCTGATATTTCCTAACCAATACGCAAAAGAACCTCCTGCCATAAGGATATTTCCTAATAGCAGTAGGCTAAATAAAAATATAAAAATTGTTCTTCTTATAATTTTATTCTTTCTCTTGTTCTTCAACTAATTCGTCTTCCTTTTCTTCTTTTAAATAATTAATTAGAAAATATGTTCCTGCAATTACACCACAAATTAAAATAATTGAAACAAATCCATACCAAGATTGCAAATACATTACCGCATTACCAATCTTAGGAATATGATATCGGTATACTCCTATATAATCATCTTTAGTAATTTCCCAAATATCTAATTGTGGGGCACCACCATCAGATGATTGATTACCTTTAGTTCTAGCAACTTTTTCGGTTCCGGCGAAATCATAACGAACAAAATTATGCGTAACCACATCTTTTTTGTTATTAGGATTTACAAAAGTAATGATATCTCCCTCTTTAAGATTATTGAAGTCTTTATTAGTAACCATGATTAAATCACCTTTATTTAATTCAGGCTCCATACTTTCGGATAAGATAACATAGTGTTTATATCCTAATCTTTTAGCTGTTTCATTGGGTGATACTGCGTTAAAGACAACATAAAAAACTAAATACGCTAATATTAGTCCGGCTAACACATAACCCATATAATTAATTATTTTTTTCATACTTTTTCTTTTAAAATTACCACCAACAAAATAGCTGTTGGTGGTTTATTTTATTTTTAAATTAACACTAAATAATTATTAATTTTAACTAACTGTTACAGCAAATGTTAAAACTACTTCGATTGCTTTACCAGCAATTAAATCATAGTTAGTTTTGTTTGTTGGTTCATTTAATGTAATAGTTACTTGAATTTGTAGTGGGGTACCAAAAGTAATAGTTTGATTCGCAGGAACTTGAACATTTACATGTGCAATAGTTGTTGGATCAGTACTTTCACCAACTTTTTTGCTTGCTACAGAAACAGCTAATGTTCCAGTATTACCATCAGCAGAAGCACCGTCAACTAATTCGTCCCAAGTAACAGTGTAAGTATAAGTAATCGATTCAACATTATTTTCACCAGTACTATGAGCAGTTTGACCAGCAGGAACTAAGACTTTTCCGCCACCATTATTTGTTTGGCTTAGAGAAATTTTTGATTGAATTTCTTTACCAGTACCAATTGTAATATTGATGTTTTCATCATTTGCAGTATTTTTTGATGCACCTGCAACACTACCTGCCCAATATGCATATGAGCCTCCTGCAATACCAGCGATTAATAATAATGCTAAGATTGCTATTAATGGAATTAATCCTCTTCTTCTTTGTTTGTTTTCTGTTTTCATAATTTATTCTCCTTTTTTCTTTTTTTATTTTTTTTATTATGCAACATTTACTTTAAATGTTAAAGCCACTTTGATTTTACCGTTTTTAACGATTTCATAAATATGTTGATCCGCTGGATCATTCATTGTAATAGTTATAGTTACTCCAATTCCGTCTTCATCAATTCGAATCGCTCCACCAATTGTACTATATTCAACCTCAACATTAATGATATTTTCTAGTGAGGCATTTGAATGTTCTGTTTCTAGTGGATCAGTTCCAATTATCGTCACTACTGGTGTAACTTCTAAAGTTCCCTTAGCACCTTTTGCGACATCAGCTAAGACTGCGGCATTACTTTCGCTCCAGTGAACAGTGTAAGTAATTTCAACTGAATCTGTGTTTGTTAATTCTTTTCCGACACTAATTCCGATCCGGCCCTTTGGCACTAATTTTTTACCGTTAGTATTGGAACTATCGATAATAATATGAGTATTAATGGTTTCGGTAGCTGATCCGATATCAACTAATATTTCTTCATCTTCTGGCATTGGAGCATTAAATGATCCGGCCCAATAAGCGTAGGTTCCACCACCGATACCAGCGATTAGGAATAATGCTAGAATTGCGATTAACGGGATGAGTGCTTTTCTTCTATTTTTGTAATCATTTTTCATCTATTTTCACCTTTTGTTGTAAGTTATTGTTCTATATTAAAGTTAAGGGTAATTCTAACTTTGGCATTTTGAATTTGTTCATATTCATGTTGATCATTTGGTCGATTTAATCTAATTTTTATCACATAATAATCAAATCTACCAACTGTTTTTTCTTTATCATATATCACTTTAATTAAGTGAGCTAAGTTGGGATCGTCATCAATGGTAATTGATTTAATATTAACCATTAAGTTTTTTTGATTAAGACCGCCCTCAATATAAACACGATATTTTAATTCAATCTCATCAGTTTCATCTGGTTGTGTCGCCATGCCAAATGGAACTAACTTTTTATTGTTTGGTTCATCTAAATCAATAACTAGAGTTGTTGTTTCTCCAGATGATTTAACAACTATATGTCCTTTGGTAATTGACCTTGACATTAAGATCAATCCAATTAGGAAAATTGTAATTGCACCAAAGATTGCGTAAATTGTTAATAAGACATTTTTTACCATTAAATCATTACCTCTCAAATTATTATCGATCCACTTCGCTTTTTAAAAATAAAAGCCAGTCCCCAAAAAATTATGGTTACTGGCTTAAGATATAAAAAGCCAGCACCACATCATTACGGTAGCTGGCTAACTAAATATAAATAGTCCCTATAGTTTTGCGCCCATACATCGCTGCATGTTTGCCCTTATACAATTTTGCATTACCATTATAAACCTAAATAAATGCAATGTCAATATTTATTTAACCTGAAACCGGTCTCAGGTTTCATTTTAGTTAAATTTTAAATGCTCATTTAAATTTATATAAAAAAAGAGCGTTCAAAAGTGAATCGCTCTTCAAAATTAATAAAAATTATTTTTCAACTAGTTTAGTTAAAGTTCTAACAAGTTGAGCTGTATATGACATTTCATTATCATACCAAGCCATAACTTTAACTAATTGTTTGCCATCAACGTTTAAAATTTGAGTCGTATTAGCATCATATAATGAACCGTAGTGTGAGCCAATCACATCACTTGAAACGATTGGATCAGCTACATAAGCTAAAGTTTCATTAGCTGCTGCCTTGAAAGCGGCATCAATTGATTCTAAGGTTACTTCTTTTTTAAGTTCAACTGTTAAGTCAACGACTGATCCAGTAACCGTTGGAACTCTTAATGCAGTTCCATCTAATTTACCGTTTAAGTGTGGCATAACTTTACCGATTGCTTTTGCAGCTCCGGTTGATGAAGGAACAATATTAACTGCTGCCGCACGTCCACGACGTGAATAAATACCTTTTTTGTGTGGTAAATCTAATAATGATTGGTCAGTTGTATATGCGTGAACAGTTGTCATAAATCCTCTAACAACTCCAAAGTTATCATCTAATACTTTAACTACAGGTGCTAAAGCGTTAGTTGTACAAGAAGCTCCAGAAACAACTTTTTCAGTTCCATCTAATACATCATCATTAACATTATAAACTACCATCTTAACATTTCCAGTAACTGGAGCTGAACATAAAACTTTTTTAGCTCCTGCTTCTAAATGCCAAGAGGCTTTTTCTTCTGAGTTAAAGACTCCAGTACATTCTAAAACTACATCAACTCCTAATTTTGCCCATGGTAAGTTTTTAGGATCTTTTTCAGCGAAAACTGGAATTTTTTTACCTTCAACTACCATATGTCCTTCATCATTAGTAATTTTGTCAGCAAGGAAAGGTCCTTGACCTGAGTCATACTTTAATAAATATGCTAGTTGTTCAGCATCAGTTAAGTCGTTGATTGCGACTACTTTAAATTTTGGATTATCATGCATTAATCGATAAGCTAAACGACCAATACGTCCGAATCCGTTAATTGCTACTTTAATTGCCATAAATATTCCTCCTTAATAATTATTATGGTATTCTAACGTGTATTTTATCATAATTTAATAGTAATTTCTATTTTTATTATATAAAAACCAGTCCATTTAAATAATTTTGTTATATTTTGGAAAAAATGCCAAAAAAAGCTACCAAGGGAGGTAATTTTGGTAGCTTTTAAAAATATTTATTCGGTCGGTTCGGTATAAGTTGTGGTATGTTCATTTAATCCCCAACCGTAATCAGGATTATCTTGGATAACAACTCTAATTCTTCTCGTTCTATTTCTCATCCCTTGGTTAATATAGAAATATTTACCAGGAACTCCTGAAACATAATCACTAACATCAGCCAGTGGATAACCATTATAAGACATCGTGTACGTATATGTATTAGGAATATCTAAAATAAATTGATAGTATCCAGCACGATTTCTCGCAAATCTAAATGTATAATTACCATAATTATCACTGTTTAGTGGTTGATAATAAATACTAATATGATAATCAAATTTACTAATATTATTAAAATCCGGAAAGTTATCTGGTAGTTTAAATTCAGTAATTGAGCCTCCAGTTTCCATAATCGCGATTTGAAAGCGCATTGGGAAAGTGTAAAACTTCGGTAAATAGTTAACATTTTCTGGAGGATTAACACCATCATCATAGAAAACATCAAAGATAAATGTAATATTATATGTAGCATCAACGACACTAACATAATAATAAGTTTCACTTTGTCCATCTTCTGATGTCACCCGATAAGTAATAATAACGTCAGTTTCACTCAAATCTCCCGGTTCAGTTCCATCAGTTGGATAAACCGTAAAGTCAGTTGCTAGTTGAGCGATATCGGCTGAAGGCGAATCAGCATCAACTGGCACTGTCCAAGTGTAAGTTGATCCGTACGGATCGCTTTCATCATACTTTAATCTTTGAATAGTCGCCCCAATCGGTAAAAACTCAATCATTCTTGGTAAGAAATCGTTTAAGTTGACGTTGTCAACTTCTCCGATAATTCGGAAATGTTGTTTACCTAGGGTATCAGCACCGTCGTAGTCAATTCCAGCATAATATACGAAAGCTTCAAACGAATTATCTACATCATCAAAATCTTCGTTTTCATTACCAATTAAGTATCTAATTGGCGTTGTTTGACTGGCTCTTAAGACACCAATTGTTGGATAACTTAACTCAGTTCCGGGTTCACCAAAAGCGATACTAGTTAAATATGATGATACCCCTTCAGCTTTAATAATTCTTTGATTTCCTAAATTAAGTGAAATATAACTGCTAGTATCAGTTTTTCTCTTTAATGAAATCGTAAAATCATAATTTCCTGGTAAATCTTCCGCTAACATCTTAATTGATAACATATTATCAACCGAGTACCTCGTTGCATCAAGTCCATTAAGGCTAACCACTTCAAGATAAATATCATCTAAATTATTTAAGTTATAGAAAATATCTTCATAAGCGGCATCAATATTATATAGAAATTCAAAAGTCGTTTCGTCCGCTTCTCTTGGCGCCACTAAATTTTCATCATAAGTAATGGCACCATTAATGTAGCGAGCGACTAATGCTGCTTCTTGTTCATTAATTTCATGAGTATAAGTTCTGGCAACGCCTGCTTCATTAGTAATTTCATATTCCATAATATATTGAATATATCCATTAGCTTGATAATTAGTTATAAGTCCGACATTAGTTAAGCTAGCAAAAGGAGAAATTTCGAAATTGTTTAATAACCCAATAGTGTAATATTTGTTATTTAAATATCCAGGAACATCTGGAATTGTATGTTCTTGGAATAAAGCGTCAGCAGCCGTTACGGTATACAATAACGGAACGGTTGAACTAAATGTTGGATAACTTGGATTATAAATTTCATCAAGCCCTCTTTGATGAAGCGCAAGAATACTATTACTTTGACTATTAGCATTAGTAACTTGGAAATACTTTTCAGTATCACCACTGTAATATTTATATCCAATATAGTAAGTGCCACCTCTTAATTGATCACCAAAAGTAATTGTCATTGAAAAATTACCGGTACTAGATACTGGAGTTGTTTCTAAAGTATAATACTGCGGATCAACTACCGTACTTGTGTTTTGATAATAAAGTTTAATAAATTCTCGAATATCAGTACCTTCATTTAAAATACTTGATGAATCACGATGATTAACTAAGAAAGTATTAACAATTGGCGTTGATACAACAATATTATTAATTGGAGTTCCTGTACCAATATTAACCGTAGTTCCACTATCAACACGATATGAGATTGGTCGAATATTTGGTGTTGTCGCTCGGATAAAGCGAACAAAAACTGTGTAATCAGTATAAGTAAATTCTTGTTGCATTAAACTAGTGGAAGCTAGTGCCGCTTCCGAATAACTTCTAAAGGTTCCAATCTCCAATGTTGCCGGTGATGATGTGGCTGCCACATTATACTTATTATTTTGGTATATAAACACAGCTGGATATGAGGCAAAATTAATTAATAAATTTGGCGGATAGATAAGCGAGGCAATTTGATTTGGATTAGCCTCCCTTTCATCCCTCAATGTTTCAATAAAGACTGCGGCATCCGGAGGATGTACCGCAGCTGAGTAAGGTGCGGCAATAAAGGCTTTAAACGGCAAGTCTGCTAAAACTATTGAAAAATCTAAACCAGTTTGATATTCCTCTACCAAGGCCATATTAAAATCAAAAGTAATCGTCTTATTATTATGATCTATGGTCGGTTGAACTAATTCAATTGGTCGTTGTTTATCGCGAATGCTAAACTCATCTTTAGCCCCTTCTATAGCAGGTGGTATTAAAGCACTTTTATCATTTAAAGCCACTTGGAATAAGTTTTTATATTTCAAATATCTTTCATCTTCATCTAATTCAATTATTTCGCGATATGATAAATCTTCATAATCAATATTATATGGTTGACAACCATTTAATCTTAATAGTTTTGAAAAAGTAGTGTTAATTGGTAAAACTTCACCGTACGTACTTCCCGCTGTTGAGGCTAGTACATACATTCCGTTAGGTCTAGTACTAACAAATCTCTCTCCTAAAACTGCATTTTCAGCAAAATTAATATATGAAGTAATTTCTTCACCGTTTGAAAGGATGACTTTATCATTCCTCATTTCAAAAGAAGGGTGATAGACATAAAAAGCATCAGCAATTAGTGTAGGACTTTCAGTAATTCGCGGAACATCTCTAATGTGCATATAAGTTGCATAACGAGTCCTAGCATCTTCCGTTGTATCAGCAAAAAGACGTGTTTCATTAGTTCCTAATGCCACACCGTTTTCTTGTGGGAAATAAGCGGTTCCTAAATCTAAGTTTTCCGGACTGACAAGTTCTGGTTTTCCTAATGGCCACCACTCTAGACCACCATAAGTAGTTGGGTTTCCTCCTCCTGAAATTATAGAAACTTCACCCATATTGCTTCTTTGATTACCGGCTGTATAAAAGACGGTTTTAATATTAATATTATTCGAAGATGAATAATATCTTCTCGCCGTACCATAACCTTCTTTAATACGATAACGATTACCATCGGTGTCGTTATACTCCCGATATCTAATTCTATTGTAGGTATATTCAAAAACTTCAGAAACATAAACGCGTGAAACAACCCAGCGTTGTCTCAAACGTCCCCAAGAATAATAAAATTCCGCCATATTTGTTCCGTCATCTAAATAATAATAACCAGTAAATACCCCTTGAGTCATATCATTTTCTTTGGCACTATAATATTTGGCATTACCAAAGGAAAAAAATCTCAAACTACTAGAAAAAGCATATACTTGATCAAGACGACCAATTAAGTCAACATCAGGATTCATATTAACAATAAAATCAAATTGACTTCCCTCTGTACCATCACCAACCATGTATTGATCGGTTCCTCTTTGAAGACGACCAAACACGCCACCAATACCGCGTTTATGACGCGGGTGTCTTCTCAATTCATCTCGTGGTACATTTTGAGGAATAATATCGTCATCGTTCGGTGCATAAAGATATGTACTTAGATTATTAAGATTAAAATTAATTTTATCAAAATTTGCATAATGAACCTTTTTATATGCTCTAACACTACCATAATTAATTGCTGTATCAATTTTTACATAGGTTGTTCCGCTTGTATTATATACAAAGGTAGCTCCAACAACGCCTCCAGCAACATCAGTAGAAACAATTTGTCCATGGTTAATCATTCTTCTCATTTCTGATAAACCATATCCAATAACCCCTCCAACTGAAGCATGAATTCCAGGTCGTTGTTCTGTTCCAGAGGTTGAATTAGGTAAATTAGAATGAGTAGTTTCTTCACTATTACCCGGAAATAAACGGTTATCTTTTGATATACTACCGGTTCCATATTCAACAACATATGATGTTAATCCTACAACAGTTCCGTAGTTAATACCATTAGAAATAATTGATTGGTCAATGGTGGATGTCCCATATGCCTGAGCTCTACCAGCGGTCAATTCCACCAACAATGCAATCGCAACAACGCCCCCAGCTCTAACAAATCCAGTGCTTAAAGCGACTATGTCACCGCCGTTTGAAGTATCATATACTCTTGAATTTCCCGAACCAATAAGAGCGGCAACTCCACCAACAACAACTCCACTTTGATAATTTCTGATTCTACCTCCAAATTCAGAGCTAGTTTCAAATTGAATTGTTGGATTTGAATAACTATTATACACAGTTAAATCGCCGTGGTTAATCGAATCTTGAATTGAACCATGGTTAGATGTAACTAGTCCCCCAACATAGGTATTTCCTCTCCCATGAATACCATAAGTTGATGAATTTAAAGTTGAGGTAATCTTACCGTAGTTAACACTATTAATTACGCCTACTGTCGCCTTTGGCGCATTTCCAGTTAATACATGTAAATCACCTGAATAGTTATGGTTAACAAGACCGGCAACATAAATGTTGCAATAGTGATTTTGAATGTTAGCGATAATAATATTACCTTTATTATATGAATTTTTAATATATCTGCCAGATGCTAATTCATTAGTAAATCCAGCAACATTAATAATATTAGTGTAGTTTGTAGTTGTCGTTCCGTTAGTTAAACTAACTAATTTAATTTCTGCTTCTTGAACAACATTAGCGTAATCAATACTAGGACTTAAGGAAATACCAGCGATAGTAAGTGGTCGATTATAAGTAAAGTTTTGGAAGGTGACGCTACCATAGTTTTCAAGAAAGCGAAGTAAACTCGGACCATTAGTTCTTACTACACCATGATATGGATAATCATAATTAAAGACTAAGTTTGAATCATTGCTGGATTGCGATAATGTAATTCCTGAAGTACTTCTTGAGTTAACGATTGGAATATAAATTAAATTGGTGTTAGTTTGTAAATCTTTAAAAGCTAATGTTTCGGTATTTATTTCTAAATCATAATTATGAAGCCCAAGATATTCATTGGGGGCATCTAAATTACTATTTAAAACACCAGCGATTTCAACAATTTTATTAGTCGTATTAACCCCACTAATATTGTTATAGATGGTACCGCGATGAGTCCACTTGCGATGTTGATCGTTAACAATGAAAGCCTCCCCGTTAGCATCACCAATGACACCACCAATATAAAATTTAGCTTGAGTGGTACTTATGTTTTTCGTTTCAATAATTCCCACATGAGTAATTAACCTAAATTTATGATTGGTTGTAGTAGTGTTGGTGACATTACCAATAACACCACCAACATTTACCGTTAGTGATTTATTAAATGGCACTGATAAAGTTGATGTTGGTGTGGCGATGTCGCCAATATGTAAAATATTATCTAATTTTAATTGTTGATTAACGGTACTACCAATAATTCCCCCAATATGATAGACGATACCATCAACGTTATTTTGTTCGTAAATCACATTGCTAGTAATATCACCATCAATATAGACATTACTAATTTGACCAGAGGCATCTCCAGCTAAAAGACCAAGATATAAGTTTCTTGGAATTTTTTGATTGACTTTAATTTTTCCTTGAATTGAAACATCAGAAACAATTCCGTTACTAATCGTTCCCGCTAAAATTCCAATATGATGGTTAAAGTTAGGAGCTTCATCATTGTCTAAGTCAATATTAGCTTCAACTATTGTTAGGTTTTTGACTTCACCGCTTAAAGTACTAAATAAACCGGTATAATATTCTTGGTTTGAAGTGGTTCCTTTAGTCATATTAAAATAACCTAGGAATTTATCGTTACCATCTAAAATACCGTCAAAAACTCTTAGCGGACTAATATAAGCCTTAGGTGAAACTTCTCTCATATCAATATTGCCTAACAGTTTATATTGAGAAAAACGATAGTTAACACCAAAATTATCAATATAATTAAGACGCAACAATTTATTAAAATAAATAAATTGTACGGTATTATTAATAACATAGTTATCGCCATCTTTATGAAGACCAAAGAGGGCAGGATAACGGTAGTTAGGATAATAAAACCAATTTGGATGAGCCCCAAAACCGTTATTTTTTAACTCAGAAGTTGACTTTCCAGTATTTGGTGGCGTTTGTGGTGTGGTAACATTAAACGTTTGACCACCACTAGTTACCGTTAATAAATACCTTGTTGAATCATAAATAGCATTAGTTACATTGGCTAAATTATCGGTTGTATAAACGACTGGTTGAACTTTAAAGTTTTTTAAATATACCGGATCAATGACAACATCACTGGCATAATACACATTTCTTACTATACCATTACCTTTATTATGAAAAACAATTCCGGCGGCTTCATAGTTAGAAATTGTTTGACCGTATACCGTTCTAATACTCATTCCTTTATTAGCTCCGTTATAAGTAGCGAAAACATTTTCCACTAAACCAGTATTTTCACCAACAATATGAGCCGCTTTAGTAATGTTTTCGTGAGCGTATTGTAATTTATATTGTGGGTTAATTAACCCAAAGTTTTTAATAGTCCCACTATTAAAAGCGAACATTGAATAATATGGTGTTGTCGCAACGTCGGCTTCACCAAAATCTAAAACTAATTCATCATAATCAGCTAAATATAAGTTAGTAATTTCAAAACCGCGTCCGTCAAATGTACCACTAAAAGTGCTTGATTTTAAGCCGTACTCATCTTCATAATGATATCCAATTGGAATAAACCTATTACCAGTAACATCAATATAGTTAATATCATTACCTAAGATATAGTCTAACTGCATTAATGTTGCTGCCTGAGCATAATTCTCTCCTGGAAATGGTGATACATCCACTGAAAAATGATGCAACTCTTGAGCTGTATCAAATCGAATTTTAATTCCTTTATTTTTAGTTTCTTGTAAAATATAGCTAGCAGTTGCACCACCGGTAGCGATATTAGCCCTAAAGTAAGTATATGAAATACTATCGGTATTTTCAGGAAACGGATTAGTAATTGGCTCAAAACTAGTATGTTCTGGCGCTAAATCTAAACTCCGAACATATCCTTGAGCTTTAACATCTGTTTTTGATAACTTAATTCCTAGTAAAACTCCGACTGCAATTAAAATAATAACTAAAAGGGCGATAGTGATTTTCTTAGATCGTTTCATTACCAACTACCTCCCCAAGGCGCTTCGGTTAATCCCCAATTTTGCTGTGGGCCACCGTAATTCGCTTGAACAATATCATAAGCAATTCCTAGTTGAAGTGAATGTCCTTCAGTATATGCATTATATTCTTCACCGACACCATAAGGAATAATAAAACTTATTTTAAGGTTACCAGTTCCGGTTTTCTTGATTTTTTGCGGATAATAATAATATGTGTTTCTCACATCTTTTTCATCTTCTGCTATATACCAAGCACTATTAACATTAAAATAAGTTGGTGCATGTCTTAATGCTGTCTCAGTAATTATGTTTTGATAGTTAACAGTTTTTCTAACAATTTGATCATTAATTTTAACTCTTAAATAAGAGTCAACATTACTACTAATATAAAAATCAACTCTTAAATTAGTAATATAGTTTAACGCACTTGGATTAACAATATTAACTTCATAAACCCCACGTTTACTTTGAGTTAAAACTTGTACCTCATCATATTCAACTTCTTCATTAAGTGCGTTAAGATAATATACTTTCACCTCAAAAACGCTAACGTTACCAACGATTAGCTCTTTTTCAGCTTCTTTTTGATCAGTTAAATAAGCACCAGTAAAAGTTGTCATTAAACCGATAACTAAAAGAAATATTAAAATGTAGTAAATCAAGTATCTCTTACGCATTTATTTCTCCTTACGGTGATGGTGGGATTTGTTCTAATTTAACTTCAATATGATCAATTGTTAAACTTTGTCCATAATGAGCATTAGTTAAGTTTTTACCAACTTCAATTTGAAATAATAAAATTACTTCATTTTCCCCAGTTAAATAACTTAAAACATCTTTCGTTCCAATGATAAAATCACTAGTTGGAAAAGTCGCTTGTTCGATAGTATAACTAGTCCCATTTAAAGTGCTATATCTTAAGATAAGGGCATTATTTAAATCAATGTTTGGTAAATTCTTTAAAGTAATCGTTAATTCTCCAGGAATTGATCCAACATTTTTCACTTTTAACATAAAACTAAAAATTTGCCCACTATAAAGATTATCAAGAGTAACTGTATTAGTTACTAACACATAATCACTATCTTCAAATGGACCTCCAGTATAATTGGGATCGGTCGCTTGATATAAGGTGGCATCAACATCCACTCTTCCGGTTCTAAAGATAATTGGTTGTTCAATATTAACATAAGCAAACCAAGCAAAAATACTCGTCGCTAACGTAACTCCAGTTAAGACGATACTAATAACGATTAAGATTAATTGTCTTAAGCTTACTTTTTTCATATTAAACCCTCAATAATACATTTAAAAATTAATTTTTATTAATTCTTAAATATATTAATCTTTAACTCCAGTTTGGAAATTGATTTGTTCTTCAGCTAATGTTTCCCATGATACTAAACCTCTTTGTTTAGCTTGAATAGTAATAACGATTTGAACAGTTTCTCCAGAATAATTATTATGAACGGTAACTCCGTCCAAAATAATTTCATCGACAATAATAATTGGATCAGTATCGGTCGTTGCTAAATAACCAGTTAAACCCCCATAATAATAGAAACCATCACTTTCTTTAACAAAGCCTGTTCCTAAACCAAAACTAACCGAAACCCTATCATCACCAACTCCATCATAATCAACTTCAACTCCAGCAAAAGTAATCGTTAATTGAATTCTCAATTGACTTTCAACAGTTGATTGATTAACTAATTGGTATGGATTATCATCTTGGACTAAATTTTGTCCAGGAACAACTAATCCTGAAACTGTATCTCCTGAAAATAAATATTTAACTTGTCCTGATTCTAAAACAATCTTATTGGTTTTTTTAATATCTACTAACCAAGCAAAAACGACAGCGGTAGTCGCTGTTATTAATAGTAAAGTTGATATTATAAGCATAATAATTTGTTTTTTTCTCATATCTAAGTAATATTAACAATTAATTTTTCGATTTTTAAATATCCGCGATAAGCACTACGAGAAATAGCGGTATCAAAAGTAACTTGAAATGTAATATCAAGTTCAGTATTTGCTGGAAGTACTTCATTTTGAATTAAAATCATATTATTATCGATATTTAAAAATCTCCTTAAACGATTAGGTTTAAGCGCTTGTCCTTCATAACCTGGAGGTAATGTGATTCCTGAAGGAGTTAAAATGCTCGCAACCCCATCATAATAAACAGTTGAATCTTTTAAAAGATAAGCATCTCTAATATCAGCTCCGACAACCTCTCCATGATTAGTCATATTTTTAAAAGAAATATTAACGGTTTTAGTATCTGGACTGTGATTTATTAATTTGATTCTAAAATAATAATTATCACCAGGAATTCCGAAATCTAAAAGATCAGTTAAATCATCTTGATTAACGATTGATTGTTCATCTTCATCATTTTTTCTGACATATAAATATGTCTCCACCTTTGCTGAATCAACACTTAATTCAACCATATCAGTTTCAGTGACACGAGTAATAGAAAACCATGCATAAACAGTACCAATTAATAGTACGAAAGTACTTATTAAAATAAATAATGAGTATACTTCCCGTTTAAGCATTTTTCTCCTCTTCAATTTCTTTTCTTATTTGTTCTTCTAGTAAACGTCTTGCTTCTTCATTAAGTTTTTCTTTTTCCTTATTTTCTTTTTTAATTAAATAAGGAAAAACTTCTGTCAAAATAATAAATATTAAAAACAAAACAATTACTAAAAAGATAATTGGTCGGTTTCCAAATAGAAACTTACCAAACCATGCTAATCCATGACTAACAACAATCCCCTGAAAATTATCTCCATTAACTAATTCAGTATCAGGAGTTGGATTGTTGGTTCCTTTTAAAATTAGTCCATCATCAGTAATTTCATGTAGTTGATGGACAATATAAATTCTACTATGATTAGACCAATAAACTAATACATCTTCCCCTACTTGAGCGGTTTCTAAGTATTTGTCATAGTCAAGTTTTTTAATAATGATAATCTCACCAACACCAATTTCTGGTTCCATTGACGAGGTAGCAACAACTGAATAACTGTACCCAAAAACAGGAAACAATTTATTTTCCTTTTTCGCAATTGTTGATAAAATAACTAATGAAACTGATAATATTAAAATAACGATAGTAGCAATAAATGAAATGTTTTTTAATATCTTTTTCATTGAGTTATTCTCCTTTCAGTTATCGATGAAGATTTTCGTTTCTTATATTTTGTCGATTAACTCTTCTCGCTGCTGGGTTATTACTTTGTAACCTTGCAGCTCGACTACGTTTTAATTCAATATATTCAGCTAAATCTTTTTCAAATTGTTCTTGAACACGGCCCAGCTCTAAAGAAACTTCATAAATTTCTTTTCTAGTTTCTTCTTGGGCAGCTCTTAAAGCTTCTTGATGTTCTCTTCTTAATTCTTCTAGTTCCTCTTGAAAATCAACATTTAACATGAGGCCCTCTTCTCTTAGCATCTCTTGAAATTCGTTAACGATACGTTCTTGACCTAATATAAAATCTTCTTGCATTGCCTCAATGGTGCTTTCTTTTTTAGCAACTTGGGCATCTAACGCTTCTTGATGGCGTTGTTTTTCTAGAGCTAATTGATTACGATGAAGCTCTCTAAATTCTTTTCTAACTTCTTGAATTGCTTGTCTTTCTTTTTGACGATATTCACTTTCAATTGATCTTAAGTTTTGATTAATTGAACGGCGCAATTCATCTAATTCTTTTTGAATTGCCTTAGTTGATTCAATTTCTTCTCTTAGATTAGCTGCTTCATATTCTGCTTGTTGTTTTTCATTTTCAAGTTTCATTTCAGCTTTTTGCATTTCAATTAGAGATTCTAATTTATATTCACCAGCTTTAATTAAAACTTTATCTAAATCAGCAATTCTTAATAATAACTTTCTTTCAAAAGCTACGCTTTTACGATAATCAACTTCTTTAACTTCGCGAATAGTTTTCGCGATTTCTGACATTTTTCGAATTTGGGCTAATTCATCTTTAGGATCGATTGATGTGATTAATCGTCTAAAGATATCATCTTCTTGTTGAAATTCGAAAAAGTCACGATAAAGTTGATTGCTAAATTCAATCGTTTCACGAAGGGCTCGCTTTAACGCAATCTCATATGTTGAAGAGTTAGCTTCATGATATTCAAGGGATTGTTCAAATAGTTTTTTACTTTGTTCTAAGTAATACTGGTTGACGTTATAATCTTCGATTTCAAAATCTTCAAATAAATCTGGATCAACATCTAAATCTTTCATTAATCGAATTGATTTCTTGCGTTTCATTTTATCGAACTTATTGAAATCTAATTTACGATTATCTTGATGATATAAAATGCCAGTTAAATTAACCATAACATCGTAATAGAGATTTTTTAGTTCTTCTGCACTTAAAGTTAGATTGCTTTCACGAATTTCAGTTTCAAAAGCTAAGGTGTTATATCTATCCAAAAATAGCCATAACATATAAGCATTTTTATAATGAATATTCTTTTGAATAATCATCGTTTTCATAATTGGAGTTCTAACTCGTGGGGCATTTTTTAATTCTTTCATGAATGGTGTATTCATGAAACCTGAAACTAATTTAGATAATCTTTCAATTCTTTTTAAAAGATTTCGGTTATGTTGAGTAATTTCTTTATCATCAATTTCTTCTTTAATTCCAACTTTTAAATCAAAATTGAATTCACCTTTATTAAAGGCGAAGTCGGTTTTAAAATGAATTGAACTTTGTTGAAAAGATTCACCTTGTTCTTGGATAACTTCAAAACGAGATTTAACAAAATAAAATAAACGCTGAATTAAAGACGCTATCATTCTATTTTCATAGGTAGCGTAATCAATATCGGAGTAAGTCGTTAATAATTTTTTCGGTTTAATTTGACCATCTTCAATTTCTTTAATGAGATGGGTATTAGCTGATAAATGTCTAATTGTTAAAGAACTAGTCTTTTTAACTTTTTCGACAGCGACTAACTCATTTTCATATTTAATTGCTGACTTTGGATTACGGACAATATTATCTAATGATGGAAAATATGATTCTAGTGTTTCAATCCAAGTTTCATCAAAGATTTTAGTTTCAGCAACATTTTTATAAAATAATTCTTTATCACCAGATTGAATCGCCCGATACATTCTCTTTGAGAATTCATCGGTTTCAAATAATTCACGATTATCTTCAATATATTGTTCGTAAAACTTAGTTAGCTTATCGTCTATTTTAATTTTCTTAGTTTTTTTCATATTATTAGATTTGTCTTAATAATGATTCAAGATATTCAATTGATTCAGTAAACTTATCCTTACCAAACATTCTTTGCATTAAACCGATTAATTCGTTAATTTCTTCAACTAAGAATGGTAAGTTCAAACTTTCAAATTTTCTTAATACTTTTCTTGCAACCATTAAGTCTAAACCATCAACTTCTTCACCGCCACAAGCTACATAAACTGGGATGAAATCACGAATTTGTTTTAAAATACGGTTACCAAAGGTAACTTTAAAACGACTAGTGATAAATTCATCTAGTTTATCTAAGTTATTTAAAGCGCGGTGTGAGATCGTAAATTCTTGTTTAGCTGATTCAAATAAAGTATTTAAATATTCATAACTCATACGAATTGATTCTGTATATGGTGCATCTATGGCATCAATTCTTGCGTTCATCTCAATTGTTGAAGCTCGGTCATAAACTTTATCGGTAATAGTAAATGTTGAATCATCTTTATTGGCAGTTCCAATAAACCAAACATTTTCTGGAACTAAAATTTTACCATTAATTAAATTTTGAGGATCTCCAGGTTCACTAGATGGTACTACTTCTATTAACCAGTCACTATGATTTGGCATTTCTAGAATTGATAAAAACTCAGCAAAGTAATACTCAATTCTCGCTAAGTTTAACTCATCTAAAACGATAAAATTGATATCATCACGATAAGTTGCTTCATATAAAGCTTTAAGAAAATCTGATTCATTAAATTTCTTCGTAAACTCGTTTAAATAACCAATCATTTCTGAACGATCTCGCCATGATGGTTGAACTGAAATAATATCAGCTGTATTGTTGAAAAATCTACCCATAGCATATGGAAGTGAAGTTTTACCAGTACCAGAAATACCTTCTAGAATAATAATATTGGAAGTTGCCATACCTGCAAAGTAAGAAGCAACTACTTTAAATTCATAAAATAATCCTAATTGTGATGCTGAAAAATTAATAAAGTGTTGGACTAATTCTTTTAAAGTCAAGAAGTCTTTTTCTTGCATATAAACAGTATGAGTCACATCAGCATATTGATTATCAACTTCAATTAATTTAGTAAATCTTGAACCAACAGGGGTTTTTTCCACTTTCTTTGGTTCAAGGATTTTCCCAATATTAGTTCCTAATCCAACAGTTTCCATCTTCAATGCTAAAATTTGATTTTTCTCATCAGTTAACTCAACGATTCGTTGACTTAAAACACCGATTTCTGACATCAGTTTTTCTTTAGTAATTTCCGAACGATTAAATTTAATATATTTCCTTAATAAAAGGGCTAATCTAATAATTAAAAACACAACAAATGCTATATTTAACGCAATAATAACAATTGCTGCAATCCAGTCTAAAAAGTTGAATTCTTTGCTGAATTTAATTAAATTCGCAATATATTCCGCGGGATCATGGTAAAAAATATTTGCAATTATTGCAAATATTGCGCGAAAAAAATCAACTATGTTATTCCATAAGTTTCTTAGAAAATCTATATAATAACGTACAAAATCTATCATGTAATATCCCTCGATTGTACTAACCTAGGGAGATTTTTATTTATTCGTCTTTTTTCTTTTCTTCCTCAGCCATTTCTTGTAAGATTTGAGCTCTAATTTTTTCTCTTTCAGCTTCAATATCTGCTGCTCGTTCAGCTTTTCTACTATCTCTGATTATAGTATAAAATCTAACTCCTTGAAGGATAAACAGGATAAGAACTGGTAATACTATTAGTAAACCAAATCCTAATGAAGAATTTAAGAACAATATTAGTCCACCCTTTTTAGTTTTAGTGTGAATCGCTAATATATCTTCAATAGGGCGCGAAGGATCTCTTGGTGCTCCCTCTCTATCACCTTGGGTAACTATACTTTTACCAGCTGTAGTATCGTTAATTTCAACAATACGGTGAGTATTTAAAGCACTAATTGCATAATCATAAAAAGTGACGATATCTCCCACTTTTAATTCTTCACGACGTTTATCGTTAAGAATTCTTACGTAAATCAAATCGCCTTTATCAATCGAATCTTCTCGATTAGTACTCATTGAATTAGAGCCAACAATTAAATATCCACGTCCAAAGACATTGGGAATTTTCTTAGGGTCTCTAGCAGCAATGGTAATAATTGAAAAAGATAGTAAAACCACTATAAATACGTAATATAAAACATTTAAAACTATCCTAACGATTCGTTTTAATTGACTATTTTCCTTTACTTGTTCCATATAATACTCCTTTGCAAATCCTTCTTATTAATTATTATAACATAATTAAATAAGAAATATCTACTTTTTTTATAATATTATCAAGGTTACGAGTTTTTCACCCGTAACCTTGACCTATATTTATAAAGTTAGAGTATAAATTATGGAGTGACTAATTTGAATCCTAAAGCAATCTTAAGTTTTCCAGATAAGATACAGTTAAATGTGTCAGGGTCAAAGCCTTCTAGATAGACTCTTACAGTAACTACAAGTTCTCTATAGTCGCCTGGTGAACCAGCAGCAGGGAAATCTACTGCAAATTGAGTTCCATTAATAGAAGTTACAGTTTCGACTGTGTTAGTAATACTTGAAAATAAAGTTGGTAAATTATCATGACCTGTTGCGTTTTCAAAGTAATTATGAGCTCCTTTATTAAAGGCTAATGCTGCAGGGGTAGTAGTACCATTTCCTAATACGGTGTTATAATCGCCATCTGGTTTTTCAAAAACTTTAGTAGTATCACCACTAGTAACTGAAATTCTTGCACCGGCATCAGTATAATAATTTAATGATTCTCCCGCTGCAATTGACCCGTTTCCTGATTCACCAGCATTAGCTTTATTGTGTGTATATGCAACTCCAGCTTCCCAACCAAGATCACCAGCATCTCTAGCTTCGGCTAAAGTTACTGAATTCCAAGTTAATTGTGCAGTACCGCTTGCTTGTGTTCTGAATTTTAATTTAAATTCTAAAATTCCGTCGTCTAGAGTTTTTTGTGTAGTTGCTGCAATATCAACACCTAATGATGGGGCAGCAGAACCATCATACACAAATGGTTTAAATATTTTACCATCTGTAGAAGTTACCGCTTTAAATTGAAAATCGGTTGTAAAATTAGTTGGAGCACTATACTCGGTACTCAAATAACCTAACATATCATCGCCACTGATGTATGAAACCCATCCACTACGATTAGTATCGCCATCATGTGAAATGTATGCCATTTCTAAACCTTCTCCACCTTGTACATTAACATCAAATCCGTCTACTTTAACTGTTTGACCTAATGTAAACCATGCAAATGTTGTTGTTCCTAATGCAACAACCGCTAAAACGAATGCGAATACCGCCATCAATGTTTTTTTAGTTAATTTTTTCATACTCTTTTCTCCTTTTCTTAACTAATATTTTTTTCAATTTGTTTTCTTACTGCTTTGAATTGCAGTTGTATTTTAATTCGGTCATATACGACCGGATCAAACAAGTCAGCGTCCCATCCTTCAACCCAAATATTCATAGTCAGTTTTCCGGTATAGTACGTTTTTTCTCCAACTACTTGAATTTCATCTAAAACTAATAATTTAGATCTGTCATCGTAACTGAATGGACCGTTCGGATCAAATTCAGTTAATTCGTAAATAGTTGGAGGTATTTTTGTTGGTAATGTTAGTTGTTTGTTAGCTTGTTTTTTATTGTAGTAATCAAATGCTCCATATGGTTTACCGTAACCTCGATGTTCATTACCACTTAAATCAAATATTTTAACTACTTCTTCGCCATCAATAATGGAAATAGTTGAAATTCTTACCGCCTCACTTAGATAGTAAGTTCTTATTTCATTAGTTCTAACGATATCGTCAACATCATAGAGAAAATCAAATGATGAACGGTATTTAACTCCTTTTGAAATAACATATGTTCCTTCGTGTGGCTCGGTGTCATCATAGTTAACAGTATTGGAAATATTGTTAGCTAGATAGACAATATGTTCTCTTTTAGAATCGGTTCTAAAATAGAAATCAAGACTAATATATTCTTTATTTGGTGTTACCTCAACGTTACTATCAATGTGGGTAAATGTTTTCCCATCGGTTGAGGTGACATCAAGCAGTCTGTTTTTTTTGAAAACTTTATATAATTCTTCATTAGGAAATTCATTATAGTAGTTTTCTCCGTCTAATGAAATTTCTAAGGTATCGCCTAAAGTGGCATAAATGGTAATTGATTCAACTTGGCTCGCTCTTGCTAGGGTGATCCAAGCATAAGTGGAAGTGCCGAGAGTTAAGACTAATAATATAAGAGCGAGAAACGCAATTAATATCTTTCTCATAGTATCATTACGCCGCTTCTGCAGTTTCGATATTAAAGATTAAATTAATCTTTACTGCTCCACCTAACATATCTGGACTGCTACGATTCCCATCAACGAAGACGATTAAGGTGAATTTTCTAATTTCTCCAACTTCGAAGTTCATAATTTCTTTACCACCTAAATAGTTATCATCGTCTTCTTTGAAGTAATAAGTTTTAATTGGTGGTTCGCCAGTCGTACTATGTTCATAAAAGATAATCATGGTCGCGTCATCAAGATTTCTTTGTTGCGAGACAATTCTAAAGTGGTATTTAATATTAACTACTTCCTCACCGACATTTTTCAAGAAGAAGGTGTAAGCGATATAGTTTTCATTGCCATCTGGATCTTCATATTGGCCACCTTCTGATTGAAGGATTTCGCCAATGCGAACGATATTTTCTTCAATCATATCTTCGGTATCGCTAACTGGATTTAAAACTAGTTTTTCAGTTTTTTCAAGAAAACTATCGGTTTGTGAGAGTTTTATCCCTTTCTTTTCAGCGGTGTGAGTTAACTTAATGACGAATGTTCCAGTAAATTGACCATAAATTGTAATTAGTACTAAAAGAATTGATAAAATCCCAGTAACGATTAAACCAATTGTCACTTTTTGTTCTTTAGTTAATTTCTTTTTGGTCTTTAAATGAAACATTGGATCAGTTCTCATAACCCAAACCTCCTTAAGGAAAGAAAAAAGCCAGTACCCTTAAAAAATAATGGTTTCTGGCTTAAGAATATAAAAAGCCAGTACCACATAAATTACGGTAACTGGCTGACTTGTTTAGTCCCTATAGTTTTGCGTCCATACATTCCTGTATGTTTGCCCTTATACAATTTTGCAATTCTATTATATCAGTTTTAAAATATTTGTCAATACCTTTTATAAAATTTTTTTATTTTTTTGTAAAATTATGTGTTTTTTAGTCTTTTTGTTGTAATAAATCGACTAATTCAGCTTTTTTTAATGATGAATAACCAGTTAACCCGCGATCTTTTGCTAGAGCTTTAAGCTCAGCAACGGTCATCGCTGATAAGTCGATTTCTTGAGCAACTTCTAAAACTGGTTCAATAATTGGTTCTTCTAAAACTTCTACTTCAACATTTGGTTCTGTTTCAGGAACAACCGTTTCCACTCTAACTTCTTCAATTTTAACTGCCTCAGGCTTAACTACTTCGGTTGGTGCCGGACGGAAACTACTAGTAAAAGCATCCATCCACTCGCCAACTTTTTCAATTGACATTGGTTTAGCAATTAAATTACCTTGGATAATATTAATATCTTGTTTTTGGTAAAATCTCTTTTCACCTTCAGTTTCAACTTGTTCACCAATAATCATAAAATCTAATGTTTTCCTCTTTTCGTTGAAAAATTCAAAATAAACATCAATCGCGTGATTTTCTTGTTTTTCTAAAAATGTTCTAGGAAGTGTTAAAATATCAGCTTTCGTGTGAATGACTTTTTCTAAATCAAAGAAATTAACTGCATAGATGTCAGTAGCAAACTTAAAACCTAATTTTTTCAGTTGATCGACTCGCGAACTAATTGGGTCTTTTGGATCTAATAATAAAATTGAGACCGGAACATCTAAAACGAAGTGAGTTGGGTCAACATCATATCGCTTTAAAATTTTAGTGAAATCTTTCACTAAATTTTTATTAAAAAACTCGCGTCCACTAATAATCAATTTTAGTAACAAATCTTGATTTTCGAATTTTTCTTTTAAAATATCATATTGTTGACACATCATTTCCAATCCGTGTAACCCAATAAAATAAACATTACCTGATTGCTCTAAAATACGATAAAATCTTGAAGCTGGTAACACTCCAAATTTTGGTTGATTCCATCTTAAATATAACGATAATTGAACGATTTGATTCGTTTTAAAATCAACCGCCGGTTGATAATAAAACTCAAATTGATTATCTTCAATCGCTTTTTTAAGTTGATGGTAATAATCGAGATATTCGGTTTGAGTAACATCACTTTCGGATTGAAGAGTTTTAACAGTTACTCCTCCTTCATCTCTAATTAATTTCATTAAACCATTTAAAACTCGAACTAATTCTCCTGTTGTTTCACCATGAATTGGATAAAATGCTACTGCAATTGAAATGTCAACATTAATATTAGTTTGAACTGATATTTTGAATGGTTGTGATAGTTTACTAAATAAATTATAGACTAACTCCATAACTTCATTATAATCATATTCATGTGAGATATATAAGAAGAATTCTCCTTTTTGAACCGCTGAAATAATAGTTTCACTTGAGAATGTTTCTCTTATTTTTTCAATAATTGATTGAAAAATACTAATAATAATTTTCTCATTTAAGCTACTTTCTAAGTCATACATGCGGTCAACCGCCACATAGACTAAAGAAAATGTTTGAATTTGAGAGGAACGAGCGATATTTCTTTTAATAATTCTTAAAAAAGCGCTCCTTGGAATAACATCGCTAAAAGTCAAATATTTTTCTAAATTGTGTTCTCTAATATCGATTAAGGCGCCGCGTAGTAAAAATGTTACCGCGACTGCCAGTATTAAGACAATCGCAATAAAGATGATAATCGAAAGTGCTGTTGAAAGTGACCCCATTAAATTCCTCCCCCTTTAGCAATTTTTTCTTTAAGTTTTTCAAGATGTTCTAATGCTTCAGTTAATGGTTGTGGTCGACCAATATAAAATCCTTGGAGAAATCTAACTCCTCTTTTTTCTAAAAAGTCAAATTGATATAATGTTTCTACCCCTTCAGCAACAACATCAATTTCTAAGTTTTTAGCTAGTCCAACCACCATTGAAACAATCGCTTTTAAATAGCGATCATTTTCCAAATCTTTAATAAACTCACGGTCAATTTTAATACCATCAACTGGTAATTCTTTCAAATATAATAGTGAACTGTTTCCAGTTCCAAAGTCATCAATGTGAACTTGGATTCCAAAGTTTCGCAGTTCTTTAATTTTTTGAACAATATCATCAAAGAAAGTAATTAAGTTAGTTTCGGTTAATTCGAAAACGATATTTTTCGGATTAATTTCATATTTTAAAATTTGTTTTTTCACAATATCAACAAAACCAACTTGTAAAATTTGAAGTGGATCTAAGTTAATTGCTAAAGTAAGTTTATATTTTTCTAATTCTTTAGCAATAAGTAATGACTCTTCTAAAATATAGTTACCTAAACGCAACAAGAAATTACTTTGGTTAGCAACTTCAACTAAAACTAGTGGTGATACACCACTATATTTTGGATTATTCCATCTTAGAAGTGCTTCAAAACCATAAATTCGCTTTTTCTCTTGATCATAAATTGGTTGAATTGCCATATATAATTCTTTTTTGCTAATAGCATTTTCCAAATCATGAGCAATTAAAAAGCTTAATTGAAGTTTACGATCCACTGAACTATCATAAATCCCAATGACTGAGTCAACCGCTTGACTCATTTGTTCATTGGCTAATTTCGCTTTTTCATAGACATGAATCGCTCCAGATCGTTCACTACGACGATTAAATTCATAAATACCAGCTTTTAAATAAAAATTAATATCATAAACTGGGGCGATTTTATCTTCTTCAAAAGTACGAATAATTCTTCTAACATCTTCTTTAACAGCTAATAAGTCTTCTTCTTCATAAAGTAAAACGAAAGTATTATCGAACGCATGATAAAATCTAACTTCACCTAATCTAGCGCTTAACGCTCTTAAGCGATTAGCGGCCTTATAAATCGCTTCTTCAACATAAGCTGGACCTCTCATTAATTCAACATTTCTTAAATTAATAATTCTCATACAAACTAATGCTTGATTTTTTAAAGTCGGCTTATTAGATTTGACCATTTCTTCGAAATCAATTTTATATTGAGTCAGATTAGGAATTCCAGTATGGGTATTAACTAAATCAGTAGCTTCTTGGGTACTACCAGCTAATACCGGATAGATTAATACTGTATAATTGCGCATTGAAGTTTTAATGACGTTCAATCGAGCACTATTATATGGGCCAGTAGAAGTTGTTAACCAAACTTTTAATTCAACTAATTTAAAAACATCTAACATATCAACCATAAAAATTTGGTTAAGATATTTACTACCTAAAAAGTCATAGAACTCACGTTTAAACTGGCGATTACGAAATAAAATCCGACCTTTTTTGTTAATAATAACAATAGGAATAACATTATAACTTAATTGATGAAAAGATAACTCAACATCACGATAAATTGAAGTGAAAGCTCCGGCAGCAAAAAGACTAAGGATAACTACTGCAACTGAGAAGATAATAACAATCGCATGAATTGGATTAACTAAGGTATCCACTCTTCCCAAGAAGAGTTGATAATCTAAGTGCTCTAAAAGATATAAATCGTTAATCGCTTGGACTCGACTATAACTTGTCATATAGTCAGTATCGCGCACTCGATCAATTCTAGTTCCTTCATCATTGTCTTTTAAATCGCGAACAATTTGAGTTGAGTCATTGTAAAATCCATTTAAATTGGTCGCTTGATTATAACCAATACCGTTAAATAAAATTAGTCCGTTACTATTAGCTAAGAAAAAGTCATCATAAGTAATAATTGATCTTAAGTAATCTTTAGCTGAAAAATATCCGAACCGATCTTCATGGATAAAAAAGAAATATACTTCTTTTGATGTTTCATTTTGGAAAATTTGGCTTAAATTATAAATTGATATATTTTGGGTATAATAAGTTTTATCCAAATTAAGAACGAATGTCATCTTGACATTCTCTCTAAATAAAAAGCCGTCCTCTAAAATAGTACCAAAACCTAAATAGCTTTGATTATATATATAAGGCTTATTTAAATTTAATTCGGCATTGGTTTTTTCACTAAGATACTGTTTAAATATTTCATAATCCGCTTCTAGACGACTCGATAATTGATTTGCTTCTAAAGTATTCATCTTGGAAAAGTTTTCTTCGATGTTTTGGGCAAATTGATTGCGGTAATAACTAACCGCAGCAATTCCAAAACCAAAAACAAATGAAAAATAAATAACAGCAACTACAAAACTCAATAAAACTGATTTTTTAATCATAACTTTTACCCTTTATCAATAACTAAATCTATAAAGAGACCCCTCTCTCTTCGCTTTATACATCGCTATATCAGCCTCATGAATTAACTCATTTAGAGTTGTACCATTTTCTTTATATTTACTAATCCCAACACTAATATGAGTTGGCGTATTAACAAATTTGTCACCTACTCGCTGATTAATTTGGGCTTCCGCTTCTTCGATTAATTCAATAATTTTTTCTTTTGAAGTCGTTTTATCGATATAAACAGCGAACTCATCGCCACCATAACGACTAACTACATAATCTTTAAAGACGATACTTAAAATTTCAGTAATTTCTCTTAAAACTTTATCTCCGCAATCATGTCCGTAAGTATCATTAATGCATTTGAAGTTGTTAACATCCATGAATAGTAGATATTTATCATTATCATTTGCGGCTAAATATTTATGAACAATTCCTTCAAATATGATTCTTGTATAAACCGATACTGATTCTTTAGAGTAAAAATCATATTGAAAAATTGTTTCATTTCCAAAATATCTAACCGGAAAGAAATGAACTTCATATTTAGCTTTAATAATCGGAGCTTCCCGATTATAGGCAGTTAAGATGTACGGAGCGAAGATATTATCTCTTTCTTTAACAATCGCTACTCCATACCAAAATAAGTGATCATCAAAAATTTCTTTAAGTCGAATAATGTCAATATACGGTCGATAATTAACAATATTATGATAAATACTAGCCCCAATAATTTTATCTGAAACTTTTTCAAAAGTCGCTTTATATTTTTTGCTGCAGCCAACAATCTTAAAATTTTCATCAATATATGCTGTTAAAAAGAAATCTTGGCGGCGTACTAAATCAAATTTATCGGCAAAAGTTCCAAAAAAGACTGATTCAACTAAAAGTTTTCCCAGTATATACTCTTTATTTTGAGAAGTTACTCTTCTAATCTCAAATGGCATTTCACATGTTCCAATATGAACCTTAACTTTGATATTATTTCTTTCTGATTGAATTAATTTTTCTTTAACTTCTTCGAACTTTAATTCAGGAAAAAATGAATTAAATAAAGGCTCCTTTTGACTTGCCAAATATGTTTCTTTAATATTCGCACTAGCACAAACTACTCTTCCTAACTCGTAATCAAAAACTATATGATGAGTTGTATCATCAATGTATTTCTTTATGTCGTTAATGTTTTCAGTCATCTGTCTTCCCCCACTGGCAATACACTTTATATATTTAAAAGGTAATATATCGTATTGATTCTTTAAAATTATTTTTGTCTATATAGAAAATGATGGTTTCAACATAAAACTACCGTATGTCTATAAACAAACAGTAATTTTTAAATTTTATAATAATTAGAAAATATTTTATTTCTTTTTAGTTCGAGAACATTTGCAACGCGCTAAATGTTCTAACAATTCAGCTCTTAAAAGAGCTAATTCTTTTAATACTTCTTCATATTGTGCCGTTGGTTTAGCAACAACTCTAGTGTGAACAACTGGTTCTTCTTTCCTAACTAAAACCGGTTTTTCTTTAATGACGATTGGTTCTTTTTCAACGACGACTGGCTCCTCATGAACTACCACCGGTTTTTCATGAACCACCACTGGCTCTTCAACGACAACCGGCTCCTCTTTTTTAACTTCTGGTTTTTTAGAAAGAGCTTCGATTTGTTCTTCGGATCTTAACTCTCTTTCATATACCGATACATCAGAAGGTAAGAAGTATGCCTCTTTAGTTTGGCTTGCGTGAGCCAAAATGTATTCAATTACTTCTTCTTTTTTAAGTTCAATTGAAGCTTTAATGTCATTATCTTTAGCATATCTTTGAAGTAAAACGATTGAAAGAGATCTAACCTTTTCTTCTAATTCTGATGTATGATCACCTCGATCAATTAAGGCTTGAACGACAATATTGGCTAATTCTTCTTTTTTCAATCTTTTTGGAACATTAACCCCATATTTTTGACCAATTTCTCGAATCTCATTTACCGTTGAACTCTTAAATAAAATAGTTCTAAATTGATCAATCGGTACTCCGTCAATTTCACCGGGTTCATCATGGAATACATCCTTTAGTTCTAAGTTGTAACCCAAGATGTCTTCTCGCTTTTTTTTAGCTTTTTCAGCTTGTTCAACTAACGCTAAAACATCTTGTTCATCAACTTTCTTCTCAATCATGTAAGCTAAAATATTTAACCATAATTTGGTTAAATATTCTTCATTAAGCCTTTCTAAATCGAAATATTTGAGAAGATTTTCTAATTGATATTCACAAAAATAATCAACCCAAGATAGACGATATCCGAGCTCGTCAGCTAAACGTGAGCGTTCAGCTAGAGTGCTTTCTACTGGCTCTTTTAAAACTTCTCGGAGTACTTGCATTCTTAATGATTTTGGTATGGTTAATCCAATTTTTTCAAAGAAAGCTTTAACGTCGATGCTCGGTAAATTCATCAAACTGTCAATTAATTTATTGACCTTGTAATCTTTTCTTCTAATTTTAAGTTTCCCATCATAATTAAGTGGCTTCACTTTATCAACCCTCCAAACATTAGGTTATCATAGTATTATAATATCATATTTCACTTAATTTATGAAAAGGTTTTCTAAATTTTTTTTAAATTCGACTTGAAAACTCTTTAATAAGTCGTTTTTTGCTGGTTGGATGGGTATAAAAAATAAAGGATGACGTTTCCGCATCCTTTATTAATTGTTAGACTTATCGTTTCGTAATTCCATTTCTTCAAAATATATTTCTAATGCTTTTTCATATGAGAAATTGCCTTGACTAAAGCTTGAATAAACAATCAATTCGCGTAGTCTTTTAGGAATAAAAACTCTTATTTCCTCATCGTTATATCCTACTTGCATTTTGTTATCAGATGGGTCAATCATAATCGGTCTTTTTAATACACTAGGATTATCCAAAATGAACTTTTTTAATTCATTAGTTCTCATCGTTTCAATGTCTAAATCATTTTCTCTAATTATTTTTGATCTTGTTGAAATAATATCTTCAAAACCATTTTGAGAATGTTCTAACATTAAGTCGATATCATCTTCTGTGATGTTCTCATTAAATATATTTTTTTCGGAATAAGGGATACGGTGATCATCTAACCATTTTTTCGCTTTTCGACATGATGAACAGCTTGGTGTTGTGTAAATTGTAATCATTTTTCATCCCTCCTTTTCTAATTAAATTATAAATAGCAATATAATTATAACGCATGGAATACTATATTTCAATATCATTTTTCATTTTTATTAATGTAAATGCTTTCAATTTTTAAATCAATATAAATAATGTTGTTTTTTTATAATTAATGTGTTATTATTTACATAATCACAATGATTAAGAATAGTAACATTTTGATAGCCTCAAGAGAGCTTGGAATGGTGGAAGCCAAGCGGAACTAAAAAGTGCGAATGGACTTAGGAGTGAGAATCATAAAAAAAGAGAGCTATACTCGTAGAGTATAGAACTAAGGTGGCACCGCGCATTTCAAGCGTCCTTAGAGATTTTTCTTGGGATGCTTTTATTATTTAAAAGGAGGAAAAACTATGGTAAAAAGAATTGTTTCAGGAGTTCAACCAAGTGGAAAACTAACCATTGGAAATTATTTAGGAGCGATTAAAAGTTTTGTTAAACTTCAAGAAGAATTTAGTGAAGCTGAATTTTTCTTCTTTGTTGCTGATTTACATGCAATTACCGTCACTCAAGATAGATTAAAACTACGACAACATATTAAAGAAGTTGCCGCAATGTATATCGCTTGCGGATTAGACCCGGAAAAAGTAAATATTTTTATCCAATCTGAAGTTCCCGCACATAATCAATTAGGATATATTATGGAGTCAACTGCTTATATTGGTGAAATGGAAAGAATGACTCAATACAAAGATAAAAGATTGCGTCAAGTTGAAGGAATTAAAACATCACTTCTAACTTATCCAGCATTAATGGCGGCTGATATATTGCTGTATGATGCCAATTTAGTTCCGATTGGTGATGACCAAAATCAACACCTCGAACTAACTAGGCTTATTGGTGAAAGATTTAATAATCAATATGGTAAAACTTTTGAAATCCCACAGCCTTATTACAATAAAGAAGTCATTAGAATTAAATCTTTAGCTGATCCTTTAAAGAAAATGAGTAAATCTGATGAAATTGAACGCTCATATATTTTACTTGATGATGAACCAAATCGAATCAAAAATAAAATTGGTAGTGCTGTTACCGATTCTGATACTAAAATTGTCTTCGATGAAGTAAATAAACCTGGTATTTCTAATTTGTTATCAATTTATTCGGGATTTTCTGACTTATCAATTAAGGATATTGAATTAATGTATCAAAATAAATCTTACCAAGAATTTAAAGCTGATTTAGGTAACTTAATTGTTAATAAATTAAAACCAATTCAAGAAAGATATCAAGAAATTATTAATAGCCAGTACTTAGATGAAGTTTTAGATCGGGGACGTGATCGAGCAATCGCAATCTCCAATCGAAAAATCGAACGAGTTTACCACCGAGTTGGTTTAGGTAGAAAGAAATAAAAGACCTTTGCGATACTGAGCCCCTAAATCCGGAATATCCGGAGGAAGGGGCTCATATCATGCAAAGGTCTTTTTTCTTTTTAGTTTAATTATTTATCGTTTAACATCAATTTCTAAAACACTATTAAAAACTTCACCATCAATTTGAATGTGTGATGGATAATCTGAATAAACTTTAATTTCTTTTCCGGTAAAGATTTGAACATTTTTAATTATTGTATGCCATCCTAAATAAATTAATGGAAATAAAATCGATAATTTTAATTTTGAAATTCCACTAATAATAACAACTTCTAAAGTGTTACTTTCACGATTAGCTTTCGGAGCAATTCTCATTCCACCACCAAAAAATTTAGAATTCATAATACTAACGAACCACGCATCTTCATATCTTCTTTTGACACCATCAATTTCAACTTCGAAATCAAATGGTTGGAAATTTTTAAGTGAGCGGAAGACGCTCGCGAAGAAATTAAGTTTATTTTTCTTCTTCTTTGATTCTTCAACGGTATGACACACTAAAGCGTCAAATCCGAGTCCAATTCCATTTAAGAAGACCATGTTATGGTCTTTAAAATTAACCGTTGGTAAATCAACTAAATATTGATCAATTCTAGCTAGTTTTTTTCTAGTTTTAATCGATCTTCTAAAATCATTACCCGTTCCAGCTTTATATAAATAAACTTCTGGTAATTGTTCAATACCTCTAATTTCATTAGCGATTCGGTTTAAAGTCCCATCGCCACCAACAAGGACAATTTTGGTATTAGGATCAATATTTTTTAAAAACTCTTTAGTATCTTTAATATCAAGTAGTGACTGAACTTCAACTTGTTCATGTTTTTTCTTCATCTTTTTGACAATTTTTTCCACTACTTTTGTATTAGCGCCATTTCGTGAAATGGGATTATATAATATTAAATACATTATTTGAAATACGTAACCGCATGACGGCGACGCCCTCGTTTAATAACACAATAATTATGATAATAAGCATCTTCAGAATTCAAGGTATGTGATGTGTCATTAATTTTTTCATCATTTACACTAATCGCTCCGTTATTAATAAATTCACGAGCTTCTCTTTTGGAACTAGCTAATTGGGTTTCAACTAATACATCAACTAAATTTGAGTTTTCTTCTATTTTAATACCATTAATAATTTTAACTATTTGTTTGAAATTAGATTCTTTTAAATCACTAAAGTTACCATTAAATAGGGCTTCAGTAATTTTTTGGGCTTCTATTAATTCAGCTTCACCATGAACAAATTTGACAATTTCTTCTGCAGCCACTCTTTGAGCTTTTCTCGCTTCAGGGTTAATTTTAATTTCATTTTCTAAATTTTTAATTTCATTAACATCTAATAATGTTAATTTTTTTAATACTTCAACGATATCAGCGTCTGAAGTATTTAAAAAATATTGATATAACTCATATGGAGAAGTTAGTTCTGGATCAAGCCAGATGGCTCCACTTTCGCTCTTGCCAAATTTTTCACCATCTTCTTTTAATAAAAGTGGACTTGAGATACCGATGGCATCATTATCGCCAACTATCTTTCTAATTAGTTCTAAACCAGCCGTAATATTTCCCCATTGGTCACTACCGCCAAATTGCATTTGGCAGTTATAATTTTGATATAAATTAAGAAAATCGATACTTTGTAAGATCATGTAACTAAATTCAGTATATGAAATACCGGTACTTAGTCTTTTTGAGATAATTTCTTTTGATAACATATAATTGATATTAAAATGTTTACCGTAATCTCTTAAAAAGCTAATCATATCAATTTGGCTAATCCAATCATAGTTATTAACATAAATCGTATCTTTTGGATCTAAATATTGAGAAATTTGTTTTTCAATTAATTTCGCATTTTCTAATGATTCTTCAACCATTAATAATTTTCTTTCACTAGTTTCTCTTGGATCACCAATTAATCCGGTGGCACCACCAATTAATACAATTGGGTGGTGTCCCCTTAATTGCATTAAACGCATTCTTACAATTTGAACTAAATGTCCAATTGTTAATGATTTTCCAGTGGGATCAAACCCAATGTAAAATCGTAATTGTTCTTCATTTATTCTTTTTTCAGCCAGTTCATAATCACTAATATCTTTAATCATGCCCCGCCAAAGCAATTCATCAAATAACTTCACTTTTTCTCCTCCTGTACCATATTATTTTATTATTAGATAGTTGATTCTCTAACAATAATATTGTGCGGTAAGATAATTTTAGTATTACCAACATCTTTCGTTTTCTTTGACATTAACTTCGTTAAAAGTCTCATGCCAACCGCTCCAATGTCATAAACCGGAATATCAATTACCGTTAATTTAGGTCTAGCTAAGACCGAATATCTTGTATTTTGAAAACTAGCTACTGCAATATCTTCAGGAACACGATATCCGTTATTAATTGCGACATTTAAAAATGAGACTGCAATTGAGTTTCTTACCGCAATTGCTGCATCAATTTCTTTATCTTTAAAAAATTCTTTAAAATGAGCTTCATTAATTGAAGTGTCTCCACTCGTTCTAAAGATCATCGGTTCTAAATCAAATTCTTTCATCGCTTTCAAATATCCAGCTTCTTTTGAAGTATTAACTGTATAACGTCTTGCTGTCGATAGCAAGTAAATATGTTTTTTACCTTGATTAATTAACGTTCTAGTCATATCATAACTAGCTTTTAGATAATCAATTGCCACTGAAGCTGTATTTTTATCTTCATTTAAGACATTAGTAAAAACAAACGGAATATTAGCTTGTTTTAAAGTTTCTTTAATTTCTTCAGTTGCCCCTTCAGATAACTCATCGTTTAAGTATAAGACGCCATCAACTTGTTCAGCAACCACATTTCTCATCACATCTTTTACATGAATATCGTCGTGGATTTGGAAAATTTTAATCGAATAATCATAAGTATCCGAAATATCCATAATTCCACCGATCATTTCAGCCACTGAGGCACGAGTGATATCGGAAATAATAATTCCAACTGTAGTTGTTTTTCTTGAGGCTAACCCTCTAGCCACCATATTTGGACGATATCCTAATTCATCAATCACCTTTAATACTTTATCGCGAGTTGACGGTCTCACTTTTTCGGGGTGATTTAACACTCTTGAGATCGTCGCTAAGGAGTACCCTGATGCTGCGGCAACATCATATATTGTAACATTTGTGCTCATATTTATCCCTCCATTTTAATAAAAATATCCACGCTAATTATAGCATACATTGAAAGTGCTTTCAATGCTTCCTGACAATTTACTGAAAGTTTTTCATAAATTGTTACAAATGAGTCTTAATTTGTCAAAAAGCGGCATTTCATCAAAGAAACAAACAAAGAAAAAGAAGGCGGTTGCCTTCTTTATGTAAATGCTAAAATTATCTTTTTTCTTTGATTCTAGCCGCTTTCGCAGACAATTTACGAATATAATGAAGTTTAGCTCTTCTTACTTTACCGTAACGTACTACTTCAATTGATTCAATTGCAGGTGAATGAACTGGGAAAGTTCTTTCAACTCCAATTCCATAAGAAACTTTACGTACGGTGAACGATTCTTCAATTCCTCCACCTTGTCTTTTGATCACGAGACCCTCAAATACTTGGATTCTTTGACGGTTACCCTCACGAATAATAACGTTAACTTTAACCGTATCACCAGCATTAAATTCAGGAATATCTGTTTTTAAATAATCTTTAGTTACAGCTTCCATTAAGGCTTGCCCTTTTGGTCTTGACATAAATTTCACTCTCCTATTACTACCGGTATTCATATTACATAGTTAACAGCGGACTACCGTGATTTTTTTTACACATTAATTATTATAACATACTAATTAATTATTCTTGATCGATTTAATTATTTCTAGTTCTTCACTAGATAATTCTTTCTTTTCTAATAAATCAGGACGTTTTTTTAAAGTTTGTTTTAAACTTTCTTTTTGACGCCACTTACTAATTTCTTCGTGATGTCCTGATAACAAAATATCAGGAACTCCAAAACCTTTATATGTTCGAGGTTTTGTATACTGCGGGTATTTTAATAACCCGTCACTTAATGAATCTTCCATAACCGATTCTTCGGTAATAACACCAGGAATTAATCGAGTAACGGCATCAACTAACACCATTACTGCTAATTCACCACCCGTTAGAATATAATTGCCAATTGAAATTTCTAAATCAACGAAATTTAAAACTCTTTCATCAATTCCTTCATAATGACCACATAATAAAATTAAGTGTTCTATTTTAGCTAATTTGAAAGCTTTTTGTTGATCTAAAATCTTCCCTTGAGGCGATAAATAAATAACCTTTGAGTTTTCTTTTTTTAACTTAGTTATGACATCGTAAAAAGGTGGAAACGCCATCAACATACCGCTACCACCACCATATGGGGTATCGTCAATGTTGCGGTGTTTATTATGTGAATAGTCTCTTAAGTCATGTAAATTTATAATTACTTTTCCTTCTTCAATTGCCCTTTTAACGATTGATGTTCGTAAAAAGTCAGAAAACATTTCCGGAAAAATGGTAATGATATCAATAATCATATTAATCCCTCAATTACCTTGATAACTATTTTATCAGTAATACTTACGATAAACTCGTCGACAAATGGTATTAAAATTTTTTTCTGATCATTCCCTTTAACTACAAGCAGTTCTTGTGAGGGAAGAAATTTTAAATCGATGACTTTGCCAATTAATTTATGATCAGTTGTGTAGACTAATAAATTAATTAAGTCTTCTTTTAAATATTCATCGGGATCTAGTTGCGGTCTTTCACTGGTAAATAATTGTAATCCTTTTAATTTTTCGGCTGCAGTTAATGTTTCAAAGCCAACAAATTTAATTAAAAGAATTTCATGCTGATATCTTACCGATTTAATTTCTAAGTAAACTTTTTCATCATTTTCATAATAATAAATAATTTTACCTTTAATAAATCGCTCGAAATCACTAGTTGATTGGACCTTAACTTCACCTTTAATACCGTGTGTATTAACAACTACTCCAATGCGATACATTATTAATACGAGTCAATATCTAGCTTAACTCTAACATTTCCTAAAGTTGCGCCAGCATATAAAATAGTTCTAATCGCACTAGCGGTGCGACCACCACGACCAATTACTCGTCCTAAGTCATCAGGATGAACTAATAATTGAACGACAACTGAGTTATCATCTTCTGATAAAACCTTAACTAAAATATCATCAGGGTAAACTACCAATGGCTTAACTATATCACTAACAAGTTTTTCAAAATTTATTGCCATTTTATAATCCCCCTTCTATTATTTTGTTAAGACGTTATGTTTTTTTAATAAACTTTTAACTGTATCTGTTGGTTGAGCACCGTTGTTTAACCATTTTTCAACTTTTTCGCCATCAATATTAACGGTACCATCTAGTGGATTATATGTTCCTAAAATTTCTAAGAACTTACCGTCTCTCGCTCTAGTTGATTCACTAGCGACAACGCGGTAAAATGGTCTTTTCTTAGCTCCAAATCTTTGTAATCTAATTTTTACAGCCATATTTTCACTCCTTTAATTATTTTTCCTAGTATATAATACTAAATAAAATAAAAGGTGTCAAGCAAAAACACTTAACACCTTAAATTTATTGTATATTTTTTTAATATAGTTAAAAATTCAAGACTTCTTCTTGGAAAAGGGCTGATTCTTCAATACTAACAAAACCTTTCGCTTTTTTTAATTGTCGCTCAATATCTTTTTTAAGTCGGTTATCAAAATAGACTAAGACTTGTTTGTTTGCTTCTGAAATATATGAAATTCTTAATGGCATTTTTTCTAATCTTTTTAACAAAGCTTTATTTGAATAAAAAATAATATAAGCTCCGCGATCAGTTAAATTTTCTTGTTTCATAGTAATTTCCCCCTTTATAAAATATCTTCTAACGCTATTTCAAGATACTCTCCTGGTTTCAAGTTTGATAATAAGTATTTCCCAATTTTAATTCTTTTTAAATTAGTTACCTCATAACCAATGGCTTTAAACATCCGTTTAACTTGATGATACTTTCCCGAATCAATTGAGATGGTTGCGATATTATTACCTATTTTAGAAACTTCAATCGCTTTCGCTAAATAAGGATTATTCATCCCATCAAGTAATCTAATTGGTTCTAATAATCTTAATAACATTTTATCATTAATTGAAAGATTTGTCGTTACTTCGTATGTTTTAACGATATTTTGATTGGGATTACTAATTAAATGAACTGTTTTTCCGCTGGTTGTCAAAATTAATAAACCTTCAGCATCTAAATCAAGTCTACCAGCAATTTTAAAATTATGGCGATGATATGGTGGTTTTAATAAATCTATTACTACCGGATGCATATCATCGCGGTTAGCTGATAAATAACCAATTGGTTTATTCATCGCTAAAATAATTTCTTCTTTATAATAAATTTCTTCCCCATTAACGACTATCTTATCTAAATTCGGATTTACTTTTCTATCTTTTTTAGTAGTAACTTCTCCATTAATAGTAACTTGGCCTAAGAAAATCATATCTTGAACTTCTCTTCTCGAGCCAAATTTCATATTAGCGAGTAATCGATCTAATCTCATCATAAATTATTTTTTAATAAAAACTCCTGTAATTTTACGACATCATCTTGATTAGGGCGATTGCGGTTAACACCGCCAATTAATTTTAATGGCCCATAAGTATCAAAACCGATACACGAAAACATTAACACGTTTTCTAAATCAAGTTTTTTAAAATAATTACTAACTCTTCTCTGGTAGCCTTTTGGATTCATCCCTGCAGTAATAACGATACCAATCTTTTTCTCTTTTAATTCTTCTTTTTTTTCTTCTAAAAATCTAATCATCATTTTATGAACTTTTGAATAATAAATTCCCGAGCCAAAAATGATTGTATCATATTTTGATAAATCAATTAATTCTTCTTTATCTCTTAATAGATTGTGCCAATCATATTCTAATTCGTTAACTGCGTCTTTTAATAAATTAATCGTGTTATTATGATGATATGAAGTATAAATAATCGCTTTTTGGTTCATCGTTTCAACCTCTCCTTATAATTCATTTTCGGCAATGAATTCTTTTAAGTTTAATTGATCTTCTTCATTTGGTCGATTTTTATTGGCTCCACCAAATAGTTTAAAAGGACCAAAGGTATTAAACCCACGAGTGCCAAAAATAACGATATGTCCTAAATTTAACTTATTAAAAAATTTAAACGCTCTTCTAGCATGATTATCAGGATTCATGCTAGAAGTAATTACTAAAGCTAGTTGTTTATTTTTTAAAAGAGTTTGATTATTTTTAATAAATTTCATTAAATTTTCATGCATCCGAAAACCATAAATACCCGATGCGAAAATAATTGTTTTATAGTGTTCAAGATTAACTTCTGCATTTTCTAATAAATTAACCCAGTCATACTCTTTTTCACTAACAACACTTTTAATTAAATTATAAGTGTTTTGATGATGGTATGAAGTATAAATAATAGCCTTTTGATTCATATTGCAAGCCTCCTTATGATATAATAATTTTGGTGATAAAATGATTACAATGCGTAATATAATCGTTGACGGACATCCAAATTTATTAAAAGTATCAAATCCGGTGAAAATGCCACTTTCTTTTGCCGATAAACGTTTAGCTCGTGAACTGCATGAGTTTGTTGTCAACTCACAAGATAAAGTTATTCGTGAAAAATATAACCTAAGAGCGGCGGTAGGACTAGCGGCACCACAAGTTAATATTTTAAAACGAATGTTTGCCGTTCATTTTGATTTTGCTGGAGAATGGTATTCGCATGTCGTTATTAATCCAGTTATTACATATCGCAGTGAAGAGTTAATTTATTTACCTGGTGGTGAGGGATGTCTCAGTGTCGATTATGAAACTGAAGGTTTAACCCCAAGATACCGCGATATTGAAATTGAGTTTATGGATTTTGATCCTAAAACTAATAAGGTCATGCCAAATAAATTAAGTCTAACTGGTTATCCAGCCATTGTCTTTCAACACGAATTTGATCACCTAGAAGGAATCTTATTCGTTTCTAAATTATATGATAAACTAGAAAATGCTGAACCAGCATTTGAAATCGTACATGATGAAGACCTTTAGAGGTCTTTTTTATTTAAAAACGATTTTTAATAATTTAATTTGATGAGCAATAATATCTTCAAATGGGACTTCGTTATCTTTGTCGTAGATAACGTAGCCCATTTTTTGAATAATATCTAAATATTTTCTTAAGTTATCACGCTTATCTTTTTTCTCAACATCTAGTGGATTAATTCCAAAGTTTTTAAAAACACTATCTAAATTAGAATTTAAAGTAATTAATCCTTTATATTTATCTTTATATAAATTTTTAAATAACTCTTTCATCTCAATATCACCATAACCAACTAAAATGTCTTCTCCATCTTCAGTAGTATCAGCAACTTCAAATAACCCAATTTTGGGACTCATTAATGAATATGAACTGAGTGGTGAATTGTTTTTTAAATAAACTACAGCCGGATTAAAAACAAGAGATATTTTTCTTAGTTTGATTTTATTCGCAATTTTATGAAAAAGATACATCTCATTATCATCATCAATTTTAATTAAAACATTTAATCTTTTAGTAAGTTTTTTAATTCTCTTTAAATATTTTTTTAGTTCCCGTTTGGTTGTTTGGTCACTAAACTTTTTAATTTGAATAACAATATTTTTCGTTTTAATTTTTTTAGCAAATTTAACAGCTAAAGTTAATTGATTAATCGTATTTTCATTATTTAAATCGATTGGGTCTAAAAGCGGATCAAAAAAACCAACATCAACATTTCTTAATTTAAAAGAAACTTCACCTAATCGATTTAAATAAGAAGTAAACTTTAATCCGTTTACTTTTCTTAAAATAAAATAGTCAAGTTCATTCGTTTCGAAAAGTTTAATTTGTTTATCGATTGTCCAATCATAATAATCAAAATAACTAGCAATTTTCATTATTTACTCCATTCATACATTAAAATACTTCCAGCAATGGCAACATTTAAACTCTCAACATTTTCAGTTCTGATGGTCGTTTCTAAATCTAATAACCCTTTTACTTCTGATGAAATTCCGGCACCTTCATTTCCTAAAACTAAAGCGATTTTTTCTTGAGTCTTATTTTTAAAAGATTCGCCATGGGCGGTTGCACCAACGATTGTATAACCATCTTTTTTGAGTTTATTTATGCAATCAACTAAATCAGTTCTTTCATGATAAACATCAAAAATAGCGCCTTGCGAAGCCCTTATCGTTTTTTCATTATAAAAGTCAGCACTCTTTAAGCTAAAAACAACATGATTAAATCCGAATGCTGAGGCGCTTCTAATTAAAGCGCCTGCATTATCAGGATTTTGAATATCATCTAAGATTAAAATCTGATTTGATTTTTGTGGGTGATTCATTTTATTACATACCGCTAACGTGTCAAAAGTAGTTTCAGTTTGACTAAATTCATCCATAATTTCTTTGGAAACTAGAAGCCCTTCTTTAGTTTCGTTAGAGGTAATAATTAATTCAATATTCCCTCTTTTTTTAGCCATTTCAATTAAGTGGTCACCGTATACTAAAAATTGAGATCTGGCATCTCGATATTTTTTTTGTTTTAATTTAAGGTGTTGTTTAATCGTTTCATTTTGGCGACTAGTTATCATCTTTCCACCCCTCATACGCATCTTTGAAATCAAATCCATAGTTCGCTAATTTTATTTCTTGATGCTCTAAAACGGTAATCGTAGTAATATTATTAACAGCTTCTTCGATTAAAGTTTCATAATTAAAATTTGATTCAACATGTTGGCAAATTTCACTCTTTGGTTTTGTGACTGGTTTTTTGGGGACATAGACGGTGCAACAATCTTCAAATGGAATAATTGATGTTTCATATGTGTCAATTTGATGAGCAATTTTAATAATATCATTTTTATCATAAGTGGCTAGTGGCCGAATAATTGGAATTTTGGTTACTTCTTCAACAACACTTAAGCTTTCTAAAGTTTGACTAGCAACTTGTCCAATTGATTCCCCATTAATTAACACTAAGATAAATCTTTTATTAGCAAATCTTTCGGCAATTCGATACATCATCCGTCTCATAATCGTAATTAAATACGGATCAGGTATGTTTTCTAGTAATTGTTCATGAATCTTAGTAAAGTGAACAACATGAAGTTTGATTTTACCTTTTGGCATATATCTGGCTAATTTTCGGCTAATTTTTAACACCTTATCAACTGATTCAAGTGGAGTCATAGGACTTGATTCAAAGTGGATTAATTCGATTTCTACACCTTGTTTAAGGGCAAGAAATCCGGCTACCGGTGAATCAATCCCACCACTTAACATTACCAATCCTCTCCCACTTGTACCAACTGGGTAGCCACCTAATCCTTTAATTGTCTTTAAAAATAAATATGTGGCATTTTCTCTAATTTCAATTGTCAAAATATCAGTTGGATTTTTAACATCAACTTTAATTTTTCCTCCAAAGTGTTTTAACACTTCCGGGGCAATTAATTTACTAAATTCTAAACTAGTATAAGGAAATTGTTTATTAGCTCTTTTGGTTTCAATTTTAAAATGGTTATAATCGATTAATTCATCTTCTAATAATTTAACTGCTGTGTTTTTGATATCTTCTAATTCAAGTGATGTTTGATAAACAAAACTAAAAGAATGTAAGCCAGATACTAACATTAGTCTTTCAACTACTAAATCAGGATTAACATCGTTTAATTCTAAATAAACACGATTATAAGTATCAATAATCGTCACATTTAAATCACTTAGTTTATCTTTAATTAATCTTTTAATCGCGTTAGTGAATGTTCGTTGGTTTTTTCCTTTTAACATTAAATCACCAAAACGGATTAATATCATTTTCTTATACATTTAACCACCATTATCATTTTATCATATTTAATTAGGATTATTTTAATCCTAGTTAATAATATTTAACAAAAAAGGAGCGAAATTCGCTCCTTCAACATGTTAAGATTAACGGTTGTAGAACTCAACAATTAATTGTTCGTTGATTTCTGGTAAGATTTCGTTTCTTTCAGGATATCTTGAGAAAACCCCAACTCCGGTTTCTGGATTCCAAGAAACAAAATCAAGAGTTACATATTGAGCTTCTCTAGCGTCAGTGACAATTTTTAAATCTTTTGATCTATCTCTTAAAGAAACTTGTTGACCTGGTTGTAGTCTTAGTGACGGAATATCGACTTTTTTACCATCAACTAATACATGACCATGATTTACTAATTGTCTCGCTTGTGGGCGTGTTTTGGCAAGCCCTAAGCGATATACGACGTTATCAAGACGAGATTCTAATAACTTTAAGAAGTTTTCACCGTGAACGCCAGCCATTTTTCTTGCTTCATTAAATGTTTTACGGAATTGTTTTTCTGAGACACCATAAGTAAATCTAACTTTTTGTTTCTCAGCTAATTGTTGTCCGTAATCACTTAATTTAGCGCGTCTTTGACCGTGTTGTCCTGGTGCGTAGTTTCGTCTTTGAAGTTCTTTACCGGTTTCAGTAATTGAATAACCTAAACGGCGTGAAACTTTCCATGTTGGTCCAGTGTAACGTGACATAATTTTTACCTCCTTATATATTTTTTTAGTGGTAAAAATTGCGATGACTTCTAATAAATAATCCCGATGTCCGCCTCGCTTATAAGCAGAAAATAAGTTACTACGAGCTCCTATAGAGTAGGGATTGGTTTTATTAATTGGCATAGCCTGCTTTTTTACCAACGATAGTATTTTATACTATTGACTTGTAATTGTCAAATAATAAATATTATTTATTTTTTCTTTGGTGTTAATGGATAGATTCCTGAAACAGGAAGGGTAAACATAAAGCCAACAGTTTTCTTTCTTGATCTTTCTACGATCTTTCTAACAGCTTCAACAGTTTTTACTAAAGTCTCTTCATCAGGAATAACTGTAAAAATAGTTTTCGAATATTTTTGTTCTTCATCAGTTCTACCTTTAAACAAACCTTGCATTAAAAAGTTTAATCCTTCGCTATTTAAAATCGCTGATGCCATTCCTTGAGATTCAATAATGGTTGCACCCCTTACTTTAAGATCAACAAATTTTTCTAAAATTTCATCCAAATAAACTAAATCATTTAAAACAATAACTAATACATTCATTTTTATACTCCTTCCGCTTCTAAGACTAAATCGTCTACACTTGATAATTGATCAAGTTTATCAAGACCACCAATTTCTCCAGCTTTAGAGATGGCAATCTTTGCAAAGATTGGTCCTGATGTTTCATAAACTAAAATACTTAACATAATAATGGTTGAGATTAATGGGTACATTGATTTCATCGTTTGGCTAACTATAACTAGAAGTCCAATCGAGACCCCTCCTTGTGGCAAGAGCCCAAGACCAAGATATTTTCTAACCGACTCTTCACTCTTCATCATTGTTGCCCCTAAATATGTACCAAGATACTTACCAAAACCGCGACCTAACATATAAATAACACTAATTAAAGCAATCAACCATTCTTGTTTGATAATTGCTAAATCGAGTCCAGCTCCAGCTAATGTGAAAAACATAACATAAAATGGTGTAGTAAAATCGTTAACTGCATTAAAGGTTCTAATTGGTCTTCTTGTTAAATTAGCGATCATCGCTCCTGTAATAATATTAGAAAGTAATGCTGAAAAACTAATTTGATACTGGCCTAACACTTTTTCACTATTTAAAAAACTAATGAAACCAACTGATAATAAGACAGCTGTAATTGCTAGTACTTGAATATCATCACGCTCTCTGTCAAATTTTTTGGCAAGAAGCGCTAACGGATATCCAATTAATGCTCCAATAATTAGAGAACCAAAGACTTCAATAAATGGTTTAGAAATCATTAACCATAATGGTAGTTGTTCGCCTGATGGAACTAAGATTTGGGCAAATGAAATAAAGAATCCAAAAACAACAATTCCATAAATATCATCCATTGCCGTAATTGGTAAGATTTTTTTAGTAACCGGTCCATACGCGCGGTACTGTCTAACTACCATTAATGTCGCTGCTGGAGCGGTTGCTGCTGACATACTTGCAAGAATCATTGCAAAAGCGATATTTGGCTTAGTAAACGGATTATATGTAGTTATACCATGATCATTATTGAAACTTGCCGGTTTCGGAACAACTAACATAAATAGGAAAACCAACATGATCGCTCCGGTTACTTCCATTAAAGTAATAACATTAACTTCTTTTCCCATTTTTTTAACGCTTTGAATATTGAACTCACTTCCAATACTAAAAGCGATAAAAGCTAAAGCTATTTCACTAATAAACCTTAATGCATTTTGATCACTAGATGTAATTAATCCTTCATATCCAGGAATAATTAATCCTAGTGACGGCCCGAGCAATAACCCAAATAACAAGTAACCAGATACATTGGGCAATTTTAATTTTCTAGCAACTTGTCCACCAACAAATCCAACAATTAAGACAATTGCGACTTTTAATAATAAATTCATTTCCATCTCTTCAACTCCTCTTATTTAATAAATAAAAAAACGCATAACCAAGTTATACGCTTAATCACTCCTATGAGGTTAGCTGACGGGTTCAGACAATTAAGTTGCCTTACTCGGATTAACGAGATTCACCCCAGAGATAAATGGGTCCCCCACTCGAAATGATTCGGAGTTCTTCTACAAGTAGATTAGCAAATATAATTTAAAAAGTCAATTAATTAGATATTTAATAATTAATATAATTAATTAAATACTTTTTCTCATTATTTACGGTATTTAAAATTTAAAAAATAGTTAAAACTATTCATTTTGTAATATTATCTCTTTTGAAATTATGTATAATAATTTTATGTTTATGCTTTTGAAAAAACTTTTATTAAAATAATCATTTATCTTATTTTTTTATAGAAAATTGATAAAATTCTAAAACAATCGGCTTAACTATCAAATTATATAAAAATATTTTGGTTTTTTACTATTTATTTAATACTAATAATATGTTAGAATTAAAAATGTAAGGAGTTGTTGATGATGAACGCACAAGAAATGACAAAAAATGTCTTAAGAGAAACAGAAATAATAATTGAAAGAATTGGTCCACGACTTGCTGGAACTCCAGAATCTCTTCGTGCTGCCAATTATTTATTTGAAGATGCTAGAATCTATAGTGATAGTGCCCATTTTGAAGATTTTCAAATTCATAAAGGCGCTTTTCTTGGATGGATTAATATTTTAGTTATTGCTTATATCATTGGGTTTTTCTTCTTTTTTCTTGGTTATCCAGTAATAACGTTAATTTTAATGGTTCTTAGCTTATTAATTTTATATTTACAATTTATTAGATATTTACCTGTGATTGACTTTTTATTTCCAAAACGAAAAGCGCGAAATGTTTATGGAATCGTTGAACCAAAAGGGAAAACCAAACAACAAATTATCATTAGTGGTCACCATGATAGTGCCCCTATTTTTAACTTCTTTATCCATCAACCAAAATTATACGGTTTAAGAGTTACTGGCTCGATTATTTTCGTGATTTTAAGTTTGGTATTATCGATTGTTAATTTAATTGTTGATAATGATATCTTATTTTATATTTCAATTGGCGTACTTGGATTAGGTCTTTTACTAGTTGGGCAAATGTGGTTTTTTAAAAGTCGTAGGGCAACACCAGGTGCTGGTGATAATTTAGCTTCAACGCAAATTGCATTTCAAATGGGAAAATATTATCATAGTTTAAAAGGAACTCAAAATCAGTTAAAACATACTCGAATTATCTTTACTTCATTTGATGCTGAAGAAGAAGGTTTAAGAGGAGCGCGAGCCTTCGTTAAAAATAATAAAGACATCTTATTAGCAATCAAAACTTATGTATTAAATATTGAATGTCTATATGATGTCAATGAACTATTCTTTTTAACTAGTGATATTAATAATAGTGTTAAATTAAGTCGTGAACTAGCTCAATCACTAGTTGATATTGCTAGTAACCTTAATATTAAAACTGAGATGAAGGACATTGCTGTTTTAACTGGTGGAACTGATGCTGGTGAATTTGGTAAAATTGGCGTAGAAGCCACTACCATTATGGGCATGCCTTGGAGTAATGCTAACCGTAGTGCTTCATACCATACACCAGATGATACGGTTGATAAAGTATCAAAAGAAGCGGTGGAAGCGACTATTAATATTTTTCATAACTTTATTATAACTAAAGACAATGAATTATCAGAATAAATTTAAATACTACTAATAACTGAAAAAGGGACTGCACGTGCAGTCCCTTTAATTTTTTTTCGTTTAATTATACAAGAATTTTAGTAACTGAACCAGCACCAACAGTTCTACCGCCTTCACGGATTGAGAACTTAGTACCTTGTTCAACAGCGATTGGGTGAATTAATTCAACGATCATTTCAGTGTTATCGCCTGGCATAACCATTTCAGTTCCTGGTTTTAAGTTAATAACTCCAGTAACGTCAGTTGTTCTGAAATAGAATTGTGGACGATAGTTTGAGAAGAATGGAGTATGACGTCCACCTTCTTCTTTTGATAACACGTAAACTTGTGCTTCAAACTTAGTGTGTGGTTTAACTGAACCTGGTTTAGCTAATACTTGACCGCGTTCAATTTCATCACGTGGAACTCCACGTAATAATGCACCAATGTTGTCTCCAGCTTCTGCATAGTCTAGTAATTTTCTAAACATTTCAACGCCAGTAACAACAGTTTTTCTAGTTGGTCTAATTCCAACGATTTCAACTTCGTCTCCAACTTTTAACATACCACGTTCAACACGTCCAGTCGCAACTGTACCACGACCAGTAATAGTAAATACGTCTTCAACTGGCATTAAGAATGGTTTATCAGTTTCTCTAACTGGCTCATCAACATAAGCATCAACTGCTGCCATTAATTCTAAGATTTTTTCTTCGTTAGCTGGATCTCCTTCTAACGCTTTTAATGCTGATCCTGCAACAAATGGAATATCATCACCTGGGAATTCGTAATCAGATAATAATTCTCTAATTTCCATTTCAACAAGTTCTAATAATTCTTCGTCATCAACTAAATCAGCTTTGTTTAAGAAAACAACTAATTTAGGTACGCCAACTTGACGAGCTAATAATACGTGTTCTCTAGTTTGTGGCATCATTCCGTCTGCTGCCGAAACAACTAAGATTCCGCCGTCCATTTGAGCTGCACCAGTAATCATGTTTTTAACATAGTCAGCGTGTCCTGGACAGTCAACGTGTGCATAGTGACGATTTTCAGTTTCGTACTCAACGTGTGCTGTATTAATAGTGATTCCTCTTTCTTTTTCTTCTGGAGCACCATCAATTTGCGCATAATCTTTCTTTTCAGACAATCCTTTTTTAGCTAATACTGAAGTGATTGCTGCAGTTAATGTAGTTTTACCATGGTCAACGTGACCGATTGTACCAACGTTAACGTGTGGTTTGGTTCTTTCAAATTTTTTCTTTGCCATTATTTTTTCCTCCTAAATAAGATTCTTTTTTTGATTAATTTTCTTTTTAACTTACTCTTAATATTTTATCTTAAACTACTAACTTTTGCAAGTTATTAGTTACTAATGTGGCGATATTACCACCATTTAATTAAAAACGATTAATTTGTTCCGCGTTTTTTAATAATATTATCAGTAATTTGACGCGGTGTTGGCTCATAGTGTGCAAATTGCATTACGAAGTTAGCACGACCTTGAGTATTAGAGCGTAATGCGGTTGCATAACCGAACATTTCTGAAAGGGGGACGAATGCCTTAAGTGCCACCGCATTACCTCTTCCTTCTTGATTATCTAGACGTCCACGACGACTAGTTAAATCTCCGATAACATTACCAACATATTCATTTGGTACGACAACTTCAACAGTCATAATTGGCTCTAAAATGGTTGGCTTTCCTTTATCAGCTAATTCTTTTAGCGCTAATGAGGCGGCAATTTTAAACGCCATTTCTGATGAGTCAACATCATGATATGATCCATCAATTAAAGTTGCTTTAATATCTAATATTGGATATCCGGCGATGATTCCATTTGGCATCGCTTCTTCTAAACCTTTTTGAACTGCTGGAATATATTCTCTTGGCACGACTCCACCAACAATTTTATCAACGAATTCAAATCCTTTACCTGGGTTTGGTTCAAATTCGATAATAACATGTCCATATTGTCCACGTCCACCTGATTGGCGTACGAATTTTCCTTCAATCGTTGCTGGAACTGTAATTGTCTCGCGATAAGAGACTTGAGGTTCAGCAACATTTGCCTCTACTTTAAATTCTCTTCTTAAACGATCAACAATAATGTCTAAGTGTAATTCTCCCATTCCGGCAATAATTGTTTGTCCGGTTTCTCGGTCAATATAAGTTCTAAAGGTTGGATCTTCTTCAGCTAGTTTAGTTAACGCAGTTGACATTCGGTCTTGGTCTTGTTTAGTCTTTGGTTCAATTGCAATATCGATAACTGGTTCTGGAAAGATCATTGACTCTAAAATAATATCGTCTCTTTCTCCGCACAACGTGTTTCCTGTTGTTGTTTCTTTTAACCCAATGACTGCAGCAATATCACCAGCGAAAACTTCATTAACTTCTTCACGGTGGTTAGCGTGCATCAATAAGATTCTACCAAAACGTTCACGAGTATCTTTTGAAGCATTTCTAACATAACTTCCAGCTTTAACTGATCCCGAATAAACTCTAAAGAAAGTCAATTTACCAACATATGGATCAGTCATTACTTTAAAGGCTAAAGCTGTAAATGGTTCATTATCACTTGGTTGTCTTACTACTTTAGTACCGTCTTCTTTATGACCAACGATGCCTTCAACATCAGTTGGTGCTGGCAAGTAATCAATAATACCATCTAAGATTTTTTTAACGCCACGATTTTTGAAAGCTGTCCCACAAAATACTGGGAAGAATTTAACTTCTAATGTTGCTTTTCTAATAGTTTGTTTGATTAAGTCGATTGGAAGGTCTTCACCTTCTAAGTACATAATCATTAATTCTTCATTGAAATCAGCAATCGCTTCAATCAGTTCAATTCTTTTTTCATTAACTTTATCAACTAAATGTTCTGGAATTGGAATTTCAGTCGTATCTTCATCAATTCCACCATCATAGTGATAAGCTTTCATTTCAATTAAATCAACAATTCCACTGAAATTATTTTCCGCACCGATTGGCCATTGAACGGCATAGGCTTTAACTCCTAAACGGTGATGAATTGTTTTAATTGCGTTTTCAAAGTCGGCTCCAATTTTATCCATTTTATTAACAAAGACGATTCTTGGGACTTTGTAATCTGTAGCTTGACGCCAAACTGTTTCAGTTTGGGGTTCAACTCCAGCTTGAGCATCTAAGACTGTTACTGCACCGTCTAAGACTCTTAATGAGCGTGACACCTCGACCGTGAAGTCGACGTGTCCTGGAGTATCAATTACGTTAATTCTATAGCCTTTCCAATAAGCGGTAGTTGCGGCTGAAGTAATGGTAATACCTCTTTCTTGTTCTTGTTCCATCCAGTCCATTTGAGCGGCTCCATCATGAGTCTCGCCCATTTTATGAATTTTACCCGTATGGTATAAAATTCTTTCGCTGGTAGTTGTTTTACCAGCGTCAATATGCGCCATGATTCCAATATTTCTAGTTTTCTCTAAACTTGTTTCTCTTGGCATAAGTATTGCTCCTTACCAACGGTAGTGAGCAAACGCTTTATTAGCTTCAGCCATTCTGTGTACATCATCACGCTTCTTAACTGAGGCACCAGTGCCGTTTGAAGCGTCTAAGATTTCTCTGGCTAATCGATCTTCCATGGTTTTTTCATGTCTTAATCTAGCGTATTGCACTAACCATCTTAAACCTAGAGCTTGCTTTCTTTCAGGTCTAACTTCAGTTGGTACTTGATAGTTTTGCCCACCAATCCTTCTAGATCTTGTTTCAATTACTGGCATAATGTTTCCTAATGCTTGTTCAAATACTTCTAAACCATCACGACCAGTTTCGTTTTCAACTTTCTTTAAAGCTCCGTATAAAATACTTTGAGCTGTACCTTTTTTACCATCTAACATAATGGCATTAATAGCTTTTGTTACTAATTTAGAGTTGTAAATTGGGTCAGGTAATACATCTCTTTTTGGTATGTGTCCTTTTCTTGGCATTTGTAGTCACCTTTCCTTTCAATTATTTAGGTTTCTTAGCACCGTATTTAGAACGGGCTTGTTTCCTCTTTTGTACTCCAGCTGTATCTAGAGTTCCTCTAACGATGTGGTAACGTACCCCTGGCAAGTCTTTAACTCTACCACCACGAATTAAAACGACACTGTGTTCTTGTAAAGTGTGTCCAATTCCAGGAATATATGCGGTAACTTCAGTACCGTTTGATAATCTAACTCTCGCGTATTTTCTTAAAGCTGAGTTTGGTTTTTTAGGTGTCATTGTAGTAACTCTAGTACAAACTCCTCTTTTTTGTGGTGAGTTGTAGTAGCTAGTTTTCTTTTGTAAACTATTATAACCATAACCTAATGCCGGAGATTTAGATTTTGTCGTTTTTGATTGACGACCTTTTGTAACTAATTGTTGAATTGTTGGCATATTTCAGTCTCCTTCTCTTATATTCACGCATCCACGTGTTTTATTATGCTTCTATTGGCTTATTAAAGCCGTTAATTCAATATTGATTTCATTGTGCATTTCGCGCAACACGTATATTATATAATAACTTAGATTTATTGTCAATTTTTTTCACTTTTATTTGTTGGAAAAAATAAAAACCTCAACACCATTCGGTTGAGGTTTCATTCGCTTTTCTCGTATTTTTAATCTATCCACTCATATATTTCTCTTAAATTGTTGTTCCACGGAATTATTTTATCATGCATCAACCTTCCATAAACAATCGTTTTTAATACACCATTCTCTCTTGCAAAAATTTCGATTGCATAATCATTAAAGTTGCCCGTTTTGACAAATCTTAAATATTTTTTAGGATCAATTAATGTGTCTGAAGCAAACTTATTGGCTCTATTTTCAATCAAACTATCTTTCTCCCAAACTTCTGGTTTTTTCAAATAATCACCGTTTATAACGTGAGCTATTTCATGAAATAGTGTAAACCAGAAAACATCGACAAACTTACCCCTAATCGTTAAGGCAATCATTACTTGGTTTGTTTTTGTCCGTGTCGTCAACCCATTAATCGGTGTGTTCTTTCCGTGTTTTTCAACAGTAAATAATATCCCGCAATCATTTAATATTTTTCGGATAAGAGAGATATGTTGCACCGAATCTTGGTGCATAATCTCTTTTATTTGATTCAAATTATCTTTTAATTTTCTTACATCTAAAATATTATTGGTTTGATTTTGCACTTTCTCTTCAATTAAATATTGCCAAGTGTAAATTACATAATCACTAGTATTTTTAGTAAATTGAGCTCTGTATTGTGCTGGGTTTAAATTAATAATTGAGTTTAAATTACTAACTCCTAATAATTTTCTAATGGTGTAAACTGACTCTAAGCCTTTATCAGCTTTTAACGATTTTCCAATTAATAACTCAATAGTTGGCTTTATTTCTCTAGCTATTTTTCTTTCCTGTTCGGTAATATTGTGTTTTTCATTAAAATCCACGACTTCTAAATCATAATTTGTTTGAAGATTACGCCAAAAAGATGCTGATATATTTAAGGCATATTCCAAACTTTTGGCAAATTCTGCCGAAATACTTTTTTGCCCGCTAATGACCGTAGATATATGTTTTTCTGTATAACCAGTTCTAATTGCCAATTCTTTTTGTGTAATATTTCGATCTTGAATTGCTTCAAGAAGAGTATCTCCCGGATGAATTAATAATTCATCAAGGGATATATGTTGTTGTTTTACTCCCATGATAATCCTCCGCTCCTTTTATTATCACTTCTGTGCACTTCATAAGTTCCTCATCACTTAAATCTTTCGCTATGGGTTCTATAATTAATCGAATATTATTAGTAACCCAAACCGCATATAAACCTTTTTTATTTTGGGTTAGTGGGTGTGGTTTACCTAACCCATACGATCTATATTCATAAAATGTTGTTGCTGCAAGTAATTCATTATACCTTTTTTTAATCATTCTTGTTGTTTTGATTCCTTTATTTTTAGCCATTAACTCAAAGTCTTCAAAGAGAGTTTGGACCTTTTTGTTGTCGTATTTAATTTTCACAATAACTCTCCTTTCTTACCTAAAAGGTAATTCTAAAAACATTATACTACAACTTAAAATTTGTGTCAATAAAAAAATTACCTAAAAGGTAATTATATTATGAAAAACCTCAACATTGTGTTGAGGTTTTATAACTTTTATTTATTTGTTTATTTAATCTTGTAAATATAATTATCTTTTCTAGGGGCGGCTTTTAACCCAGTTACCGCTGGATAACCTAAGGTAATATGGCCAACACCACGATACTTGGTGTGATCAATTCCCAAAGCTTTTAACATTCCTTGAACAAAAGGAAAATCTAATTCTTCTTTAGCGCGATGAACCCAACATGTTCCCAAACCTAATGAGTGAGCCGCTAACATCATATTGCCTAAAACTAAACTAGCATCTTCAACTCCAGTGTTTCTGGATTTATCAGTTAAAACCATAATTACTGTTGGTGCTCCAAAAAATGGATCTGTCTCTCTATTGAAGATTGAAGCGTTGATTTTAGATAATTCTCGAATTACTTCTGGACTTTGAATTGAAATAATAATTGGTGCTTGAGCTCCTCTACCACTAGCAGCATAAGTACCAGCTTTTAAAATCAAATCTAAATCTTCTTCTTTAATTTGACGATCTTCGTATCTTCTAATACTACGTCTTTCTAAAATTGATTTAATCGTTTCATTATACATTATTACTCCCCTCTCTTCTTTAAATTGTTATGTAATATTAATACCATTTCTCTTAAACTTTTAGCTGCAACAATCGTTGAAACTCCGGTTGCATCTAAGTTTGGTGCTAATTCAACTAAGTCAGCGCCAACAATATTATTTAATTTACTAAATTGCGAAAAAGCCCATAATAATTCTTGATAAGTAATTCCTCCTGGTTCTGGTGTGCCAGTTCCAGGAAAAACACTTGGGTCTAAAACATCGAGATCAATCGTAATGTAAACCGGTATGTCTTTTAATTTTTCAACTACTTTATCTAATCCATCTAAATTATATTTTTGTTGGAAAACATGTCCTTCTTTAACCCAGTTAAATTCAGCTTCATCCCCACTACGAATACCAAATTGATAAATGCGACCATCACCTAAAAATTTATGTGCATGTCTCATAAATGTAGCATGAGAATATTTCATTCCTAAAAATTCTTCTCTTAAATCGGTATGAGCATCTAAATGAATCACATGTAAATTTGAGTATTTTTCATGTAACGCTTTGATAACAGGATATGACGATAAATGTTCGCCTCCAACCATCATTGGCAACTTTTTGTCATTCAAAAGTTTTTTAGTCGTTTGGTAAATAATATCAAGCGATTGAAAAACATCTCCCATTGGTAACTCAAGATCGCCGACATCACAAGTTTTAAAATTTTTTAAATTTAAATCTTGATATGGGCTATACCATTCAATGCCAATTGATTCAACGCGAATTGCGTTACCGGCAAATCTCGTGCCGGGACGATATGAAGTCGTTGTATCAAGCGGAACACTAAAAATTACGACATCACTATCTTGATATTCAGCATTACAACTTTGAAATGATAAATCAACTTTTTTCATATATTAATCCTCCTCTGGGCCTGACTTTTCTAAATCAACAACTTTGATTAAAAAATTATCAGAATCACTTAAGATAGTTGAACCGCGAGAGCGATATAATTTTAAATCTTCAATGATTTCTTCAGTAATCACTTCTCCGGGAATGACAATTGGAATTCCTGGAGGATAGACCATAATTGATTCAGCAGCTACTTCATTTTCCGCCTCTTCAAGAGCGACATATTTTTTATATCCGTGATAAGCTTCGCGCGGTCTCATATAATAAATTGGTTCATTATAAACTAACTTTTGATGAATCGGATCTTTATTTTCTTTCAAATATTTTTCCGAAATTTTCGATAAGGTTGAAACAAATTTTTTCAAATCTTCTTTAGTTGTTCCGATTGTTAGAAACGCTAAAATTAAATGAGTTTCAGCTAATTCCAATTGAATATTATAAATATCTCTTAATTCATTATAAGCTTCAAAGCCGGTAATCCCTAAATCTGAGACCTTAACGATGATTCTTGATTCATCAGCACCAAACTCACCTTTTTTAATGAAGTAATCCCTGGTAATCGCTTCAATACCGGGTATTTGGTTGATCTTATCTCTAGCAGTTTTAGTCATTTCAATTAGCTTAGAAATCCTTTTTGGACCTTCCATGTATATGGTTTTTCTGGCAACATCTAAACTAGCCATTAAAAGTCCACTTGGTGATGTCGAATTTAAAATATTTAAAGTGGCCTCTAATCTTGGGTGATCAATCCGATTTCCTTTTGTTAAGATAGCTGAACTTTGAGTTAAAGATCCAACCGTTTTGTGAATTGAAACCACTGACAAATCAGCTCCGGCTTCAATTGCTCCTAATGGTAATTTATCTGAAAAATAAAAGTGACCGCCGTGAGCTTCATCGACAATGACTTTCATATCGTGTTCGTGAGCTAGCTTAACAATTTCTTTTAAATCACTAACAACTCCAAAGTAGGTTGGATTGATAAGAAAAATCGCCTTCGCTTCTGGATTTTCTTCTATTGCTTGTTTAGCTGTTGCTAGTGAGATTCCGTTCGCAATTCCTAAATTATTATCAATATTCGGTTTCATAAAAATTGGAACAGCCCCACTTAAAATGAGTCCATTAATCACCGATTTATGGACATTTCTTGGCAGTAGAATTTTATGATTAGCACGACAAACTGACATTATTACTGCAAGTATTCCTTGAGTAGTTCCGTTAGTTAAAAAGTAAGCTCTGTCAGCACCAAAGGCTTCGACCATTAACTCTTGAGCTTCTTTAATGACTCCAGTTGGTTTTGATAAATTATCTAAACCACGGGGAGCATTAGCATCAAGTTTAAAAATATTAGATCCAGTATATTCTAATAATTCATTATTGATTCTTCCTAATTTATGTCCGGGAACATCAAGGGCTACTGGTTTTGATTCAGTATATGCTTTTAATTTAGTAAAAAAAGGTGTCTTTAATTGCCTTTCATTTTTCTTATTCATCGTATGCAATTCTTTCTAGTTCAAGAGCAATTTGAGCCGCTAATTTAGCGTTGTTGTAGACTAAAGCTAAATTAGCTTCTAAAGATTTATTTTCGGTTAAATCTTTAACTTTAGCTAATAAAAATGGAGTAGTTTCTTTTCCAGAAATGTTGTTTTCTTTCGCTTCTACTAATGCATCTTCAATAATTTTATTAATTAATTTTTCATCGAGACTATCGGCCTCTGGAATTGGATTGGCAACAACAACTCCACCATCAATTAAACTCCATTTAGCATCAAGTAACGCCGCTATTTCTTTTGGTGTGTTTAATCGATGAGTTACATTAAATGCACTTGATCTAGTAAAGAATGCTGGAAGTTTATCGGTTTGATAACCAATAACTTCAACTCCTTTAGTTTCTAAGTATTCCATGGTTAAACCTAAATCTAAAATTGATTTAGCGCCAGCACAAACAACCGCGACATTCAATTGAGCTAATTCTTCTAAGTCGCGAGAAATATCAAAAGTGGTTTCTCCTTCACGGTGAACACCACCAATGCCACCAGTAGCAAACACTTCAATTCCAGCTAAATCAGCAACAATCATTGTTCCTGAGACTGTGGTTGCTCCAGTAAGTTTTTTGGATACACAATAACCAAAGTCTCTTTTACTAACTTTTAAGACATTTTTTGCTTGTGATAAATATAATAGTTCTTCATTACTTAAACCAACTTTAATTACGCCGTCAATAATCGCAATGGTTGCTGGCATGGCTCCTTCATCGCGAATAATGTTTTCAACTTTTTGTGCCATTTCATAATTTTGAGGATAGGGCATCCCGTGAGAAATAATTGTTGATTCTAAAGCAACTACCGCTTTATTCGCTTCTAACGCCTTTAATACTTCTTCTTTAATTTCAATTCTCATTTTCTTTTACCACCTTTTCTAATAATGTTTGGGTTAAATTTGGGTTATTTGATTTATTACATTCAAGCGTAATTTTCGCTAAAGCATTACCATATTTTAGTTCATTTTTCCCTAATGCTTTCGCATAAATTACACCTGAGTAAAATGCATCTCCGGCTCCGGTTGTATTAACAATTTCAACTTGATATGATGGCATATGGTAAAGTTGGTTATTCCGATATACATAACTGCCGTTACCGCCATCAGTAACAAAAACTTCTTTAACTCCTTGACTAGCAATATCTTTAATAACTGAGGCTAAATCTTTTTCATTGGGATTATTAGCTAGTGCTAAAGCTTCATAAATATTACATTTAATTGCCGTTAATTTCGGTAAAAACGGTTTTAATCTTTTAACTTTATTAACAGAAATTGATTCCGCATAAATTGGTTTACGACAATTAGAAACAATATATTCTAATGTTTCTGGGCATAAATTAGAATCAATTACCACTAAATCAAATAAATTAAAATCTACTTTCTTTTTAATAAAAGCTTTATTTAACTCATCGGTTGCCTTCATATCATTAATTCCGATTTCCATATCATGATTATGATCAAAGACCGCCAAGTAAGTTGAAGTTGGATATTTTTTTGATTTGCCATAAATTAAATTTAGATTTAATCCCTTTAAATAATCAACTGCAACATTAGCATAATGATCATTTCCTAAAATCGTCAAAAAAGAAACATCCAAATTTAATCTTGCTAAATTTTCAGCAATATTTTTAGCAACCCCGCCAATTGAGATTTCAATATTTCCAATATTAGAATCTCTTAAGACTATTGGATTAATAGATGTTGCATTAATATCAATATTGGTTCCACCGATAACTAATATTTTCATATACCGCTCCTTTATTTCATTATATCATTTTTTATACATAAAAATGATTATGGCTATGCCTATTTTATTAGAAATATTAAAACATTTATTATTTTTAATCATTTATAATTAAAAAATCTTGATGCTGTCATCAAGATTTCTAAATTCTTTTACGAATCGGAGGATAAGTCCGGCGTTAAAACACTTCAAATATTTGATTATGAAATAAGACTTACTTTATTTTTATAACTTGATCAGCTAATTTACAAATATTATCTCCAATTGTTTTAATCCTTATGACTTCAGTAAATTCTCTTTGATTTTCTAAACACAAATTTATATTTTGCATACACCAAGAATCTTCATCTTCGCCTCTTGCTAATATTCTATCTTTGATAACATCATATGTTGATTCTAATAAAATATGTTTAATTTTTATATTTTCTTTTGCTAAAGGTTTTCTAATTTTGTCAAAAGAGTCTTTGTAAACTAAAGTCATTGGAATATAGATATCACCATTATATTTTTTAGTTATTTCTTTTAATAACGCAACTATCGTTTCAAACCAAAGATCATAGCCTTCAAAAATATATCCATTAAATAATTCTTTTGGCATATTATCTCTAATTGCGTTTCCTACTTCTTCAGCATCAAAAATAAAACTATTTGGATTTAGTTTATGAAGTTTTTCTGCTAATGCAGATTTTCCTACACCATATGGTCCGTTTATCCAATAAATCATAAGATTGTTGCATACTCTAAACACCAAAATTATAGTAAATAAAGTATAAATTTCCTTTCTTAATATTTTATTATAATTCAAATATTAAATTTGTATCTACCTTTTCCAAATCCGGAAACAGGATTTATTATATTAAATTCTAACATTTGTTTAATTAGTTCGGAAGATCTCGATGAAGATAAACCTAATATCTCAATTATATCTTTTCTTCCAAAAATATTCTGTTGTATTCCTTGATATAACTTAATAATGTTTCCTTTTGTTTTCTTTGTTAATGGTGTTTTAGCTAGTTCAATGTCCGGTTTTTGTATTTCAATGTCCGCCTTCTTTGGCTATCTCTTTATTTTCTTCCAATCCTTCTGGATTTTTCGTTTTAGTTAATTCTGTAGTAGTCGCTTCTGCTAGCATATTTAAAACCAATTCTAATGTTGACATATTATCTCTTAGATTTTCTTTTGTAAGATTTTTAAAGTTTTTGTATTCTCTTGTGGTCATCCCAGACCACGCTTTAGTAATTTCATTAGTAAGTATGGCAAACTCTTTGTTTTCTTTAATGCCATGATCTTGCCAAGTATCCGTCAATTCCTTTCTTACTTGAATTGCCTGAAGTCTTTGATTGATCCATTCTCTTGAATATCCTTTTTAAGATATGTCTTTAAAGCTCTATCAATTGTTAATTCTGGATCTATAACTTCATCTATTCTTTCTTTACCTACTTGTGCTAACCACATTTTAAAAGGTTCAGCTTTAGGAGATGGTATAGTTTGGATAACGCGAAAGATTCCTTTCACATCAGCAACATCGGTCTTATACATTTTCCTGTCTTTACGCGATCTCATTTTCAGTGCGTGACAATTTGTCACAGACTCATTTCCTTCATCTTTTAATCTTTGCTTTAACTTTCTCCAATACGCAGATGGATCCTTACTCTCTGTTAAAACAGCAACTACATCAACAACCGAAAAATACCACTCTTCAGTTTCATCATCCCAAACGGCACGAATTTCTTTGTTTTCATATAATTTAACTTCATTCATGATAACACCTCCGCCCAAAAATATTATACCAAATACCGTTCGCTAAGTGAAGCCATTCATGAAGTTTTAATTTGATATAATATTTAAATAAATTTCATTTAATTTATCTTTTTCAATTAGTTTTTATCAAGTCGGTTTGAAATAAAAAATCTTGATGTTGCCATCAAGATTTCTAAATATGTTTATGGTGCGGGTGACAGGTCCTGCGTCAAAATATGTCTTTAATCTTATTATTAAGAAGTGAAAAGCACTATTATTCCATAAATAGTTTGTACAAGTTTGTTTCATTGTCATTTTCTCTAACAATATTAAAAGACTCTTTTATGGATTTATTCATAACTAAATGCTCATAGAAAAATCTTATAACAAATAATAATGAAGCTGGCTCCTCTATATCATCTCTTGGTGCGATGTAAATATTTTGTTTGTTTATAAATTCTTTGGCTAGTTCTTCGCTTCCAGTTGAACACGCTGTAGAAATAATTACCTTGTTACTAACATTTATCCTTTCTTTTATAACTTCGCTCGTGATGTTCTTTGGTTCGCAAGTTTCATAAACTCCCTCTCCTAGCTCAGGCATATTAAATTGTTTGCTTGAACCGTGACCAGAAAGAATTATATATTTAGAATCAGGATCATTTAACTCATTTAAAAAGTCATTAGGTCTTCCTACATGAGCTAATTCAACTTTAAAATGAAATCTTTCTAAAACGCTTCTTATGGCGATCGCCTCAGTTGCTTCATCAAAACATATTATTTTAATTTTTATACTCATTTTTTCAGCACCTACTTTATCAACTTATAACACTTACTTAATAAGAAATCTCTTATTAGACTTGTGTCATTTCCTTCATAATAATTGATTAATAATTTTCTAAACTCTTCAACTAAATTATCAGGTATTATTATTAACCCTTTGCCTTTGCTAATTAAATAATGATTAGCAAAAATTACGGCCGTTCTTTTATTACCATCATTAAATACCTGAGTTTTCATTACATATAAAACAAGATCTATTGCTACTTGAACATCATCAGCACTACTTAAAACAATTTCGTTGATTTCTTCATGAACTTCGTGTTCATGAGGGACTTTAGGAACATATGATGTTCCCCCTATTTTGACTAGGACGGCTCTAATTCTACCACCATCACTATAAAAGCCTTGATTAACTAATTTAGCAATATATTGTGATAAATAGTAATTAGTTGGAGTTTGAATAACATCTTTGTCTAGAATAAACTCCCAAGCATGTTTTAAGTTTAATATCTTTTGAACATCACTAGCACTTATATTACTAATTTTAGCATTATCTAAGATCTTTTCAGTATCTGGAAATGTAGTAGCTATTCCTTCTAGAATTGCTTGATCATAAATTAGCTGTTTCATATTAGCTCTAGCAAATTCCAAATTTAAAAGAACATGCTTCGGAAGTTCTTTTTCACTATATCCTAAAGCATCCAACTCTTTCTCAATGTTTTTAATTTTTCTTTCTAAATCTCTAGCATCTTTAACGCCATTAAGTAATATTTGGTGAAGTTCTTCAGAATATAATCCAACATAAGTGGATTTAAGTTTATTGTTTTCTCTTTTTCTAATATATAAATATTTCCTGCCGCTTATTTTCTTTATTTCAATGGTTCCTTTATATGGTATTAAATTTAATCTTGCTTGATATTCAGCTTTAGACTGTAATAAATTTTGAATATTTTTAACATCTATCATAACAAAACCTCCTTTTAGGGAACTTTTACATATTAATTATACCATTTTGTTCCCTAAAAACAAGCGATTATTAAGTTTTTCTTAATAACTTGAACTTTTAAGTAAATCTTAATAGTTCAATTCAATGGACGACAATTAATCGTTTACTTCAATTCCAGTTGTACGCATCTACCGTACAACTTGTTAATGTACGTTTTTATCGTACATTTGAATTTTACAATTTCTGGTTTAAATGGTTTGACTTTGTTCACACATTTTACATTATATTTCTATAATAATATGTGATATACTTACAATAAAGTAAGATGGCACCATCTGATTAGATGAGAGCTAATATTCTAATTAGAATGTTTGGCACGCGCACTTACTTTTTTATTTAAAAAAACGACCATTAAAAAATAGTCGTTTAATTCTGCCTGATGCGAGAAATAATGGTTCATATTGCATTTTTAAAGTTAATATAATATAATTAAAATTAAAGAAGTTAGGGGGTTACTTTGTAACTGATGCTAGCCTTAATTGGTTCGGCAAGCACTACTTCTTTTTTTTATAAAAAAACGGCTTCTAGCCGTTATATTTTTATGGTGCGGGTGACAGGAGTTGAACCTGCATGCCTCGCGGCGCTAGATCCTAAGTCTAGTGCGTCTGCCAATTCCGCCACACCCGCGCAATAAAAAGTTTAGCATTATCTATATTTTTTGTCAAGAAATTCTATTTGTAAAATTAAGAAGTTAATTCTTTATTTATGTAAGCTGATTTATTTAGCCTTAAAATTATATATTGGCACGATAATCTTTTCAATTTCTACGGTTTCACTAATATTATCAATAATCATTTCTATTGGCTTATAGACAAACGGTGCTTCATCAATTGTTTCTTTTGTAACCGAAGTTGAATAAATTTCTTTCATTGAATCTTTAAATTCTTTAAGTGATATTTGTTTGAAGGCTTCGGTTCTTGACATTAATCTTCCAGCACCATGCGGTGCTGAAAAATTATACGGTTCATAAGACTTCCCAACGCCAATTATACAGCCATCTTTCATATTAATTGGAATAATCAATCTTTCGCCTTCGTAAGCCGAAATCGCGCCTTTTCTTAATATCATATCTTTCGTATTAATATAGTTATGGATAGTTTCAAATTTAGGTAGGAAATCATAATCTAAATCTAGATACTTAAGGATAGTTTTTGCCATTGTTTGACGGTTTAAACTAGCAAATTTTTGGGTGATAACCATATCATGAATATAATCATCAAAAAGGTTCCCTTCTAGATAAGCTAAATCATCAGGCATTCCAATATCAATTTTAGTTTTAGATAGTTTTTTTAAAGCCTTATCAATTTCTTTCTTGCGACCGGTCTTGTGATATTCTTCGATAATTCGCATTCGTTCTTGATCAATATTTAAGATTTTATTGCGGTGATATCTCACCGCTTCTTTCTGATAGTATTCGGCAACTTGAGTTCCTAAGTTTCTTGATCCTGAGTGAATTATCAAATATTTATTACCTTCATTATCAATATCAATTTCAATAAAATGGTTACCTGAACCTAGAGAACCAATTGATCTCATTAAATAATTTTTGTTTTTTAAATTGTCGTAACACTTCATTTTTGATAAATCAATTGAATCATCTAAAACTTTATCATTAACATCAAATCCAGATGGAATATTAGCCGTAATAAAATCATCTAATTTAATTAGATTAATATCAATTTTGCCTAACTCAATAACGATTAATCCACAACCAATATCAACGCCAACTAAATTAGGAACAATTTTATCAGTAATGGTCATGGTCGTACCAATTACGCAACCAACTCCAGCGTGACAATCAGGCATAATTTTAATTTTTGAATCTTGTGTAAACTCTTGATTTACTAATCTTTCAACTTGTTCAAGAGTTACGGCATCGACATCATCAGTAAAGATGGTCGCTTCATTAAATTTACCTTTAACTTTAATCATTAAAATCCCTTTCTTTATTACAATTCTTATCTCAAATATATCATAAGCCTAAACATTTTCCAAATTTCAAATTTATCTTATTAAATGATCTAAAATCCTTTTTACCAAAATTTAAGACTAATTTACAAATAATCCCTTAATTTGAGGTTTTGTTTATTCTCAAGATAAATTATGCTATTATCGTTGTATAGGTGATAAAATGGCAACTAAGAAAGTTAAAAAATTCCGTCAAGAGCGGAAATTATGGTATCGTGGTTTTAAAAATATTTTAAAAATTCGTTATAAAAAGCCTAAATTTATCTTTTTAGGTGATAAGCCAACAACTCAAAGTTTAATTCTATCAAATCATGTTGGTACTGATGCCCCAATGTCTTTAGAAATTTATGCCGAGTTTCCAATTCGGATTTGGGGAACTCATGAAATGAATTCGGGCTTAAGAAAAATGTATCGCTATCAAACGAGAGTCTACTATCATGAGAAAAAGGGGTGGAACCTCCACCTAGCTAGACTCTTCTGTTTATTGGCTAGTCCTTTAACTAATTTATTTTATAAGGGGTTAAAATTAATTTCTACTTATCGCGATCATCGTTTTAGACATACAATTCAAGAAAGTAAAAAAGCGATTAAAAACGGCGAAAACATCGTAGTTTTTCCAGAAATATCCGATGATGGTTATCTAGATGAATTAAAAGGTTTTTATCAAGGGTTTACTCTTCTAGCGGAAACATGTTTAAAAAAGGGAATTGATTTATCGGTTTATGTAGCGTATTTTAAAATCAAAGAGAAAGTATATCTCTTTGATAAACCAATTTTTTATAGTAAACTTAAACAGGATTTTTCTAATCGAAAAGAAATTTGTAAATACTTAGTAGAGAGATGCAATAGCTTAGGAAAAATGGATTTGTCAAATGATATCGAGTAGCCATATTCTCTTTTCTTAACGATAGTGATAAAATGATAATGGAGATATAAAGAGGTGTCTAATGGGTAAAAAGAAAACTAAAAAGTTTCATCAAGATCGCAAACTATGGTTTCGTGGTTTTAAAAATTTATTAAAATTAAGATATAGAAAACCTAAATTTGTCTATTTGGGTGAAAAGCCAACGACTAAAAATTTAATTTTATCTAATCATATTGGAGCTAGAGCCCCATTAACATTAGAGGTATATGCCGATTTTCCCATTAGGTTTTGAGGAACTTATGAAATGAATTCTGGACTTAAATTGGCTTATCGTTATTTAACTCAAACTTATTATCATCAAAAAAAGGGGTGGAATATCCATCTCGCCAGATTATTTTGTCTTATTGCTGCGCCACTAACTAATTTATTTTATAAAGGTTTAAATTTAATTTCTTCATATGAAGATTACCGGTTAAAACATACCATCAATGAAAGTATTGAAGTCATTAATAATGGCGGTAATGTTGTTATATTTCCTGAAAATTCTAGTGAGGGTTACTTTGAGGAATTAAAAGAGTTTTATGCTGGTTTTGCCTTACTAGCTGAAAGATTATATAGACGTGGTTATGATATTCCGATTTATGCTTGTTACTTAAGAGCTAAGGAAAATGTTTATTTATTTGATAAACCGTTACTTTATAGCGAACTTAAAGATATTTCAAAGACTAAAGAAGCCATGGCTGAATATTTACTAAATAAAGTTAATGCTTTAGGTAAAATGGATTTAAGTGAAATTATCGATTGATAATTTAACATAATAAAAAAGAAAACACCTCCGTATATTTCGTTATATACGAAGGTGTTAGTAATTAATTTAACTTTTAACGGGTAAATTTATAAACCCGTTTTTTTATTAAATTAAGAGCTTTACCTTGTAAGTAAAGTTTCACTTTTGAGTATTATTTAAATTCTGGATAATGTTTTAAGATGTAATCTATTTGTGAGAAATCCCAAATGGTATGATTCCATACATCATCAATTTCAACTATTATTTCATTGATCGAATCTTTATAGATTAATCCTTCATATTGTACATTATTTGTTGTTCTTATTGCATAGTTGTTAGTTAATACACCACCTGAATGCTTCACAAATGGTTGACTAAATCCTTGTCCAACACTAAATGAATTTTCGATGCGACCAGCATTGTCTCCAACAAAACCTGCTGAATAAGAGAAATTGCTATTATCTACATTAGAAGTCACAATTGAATAACTGTTTTTAATTCTACCTTGTGGACTATTATATCCGGCAAAGCCCGCAGTATAAAGATGATTACTAGTAGAGGTTGGTGTAATATTTACTAATCCTTCTACATAGCTATTTTCAATAGTTCCATTATTTTCTCCTGCAATTCCACCGGCTAAAATTTTATGTGCATTGACTTCTATTGATGCATTAACTTGAACTTTTTCAATGAATCCTTCATTATATCCCACTAATCCTCCTATGAAGTGTGATATATATTGAAGATTATCCTTAGCAGAAGAATTGATGGTTACTAATGCATTGATATTTCTAATTTCCGCCTTTTGATAATTATAAGCCGCAACTCCTCCAATACGCGAATAATCGATAGATTGATTAAAGATACCGATGTCAACGCTACTATTTTCGATTAAACGACCATTATAAGTCGCAATTCCACCGATATATATGTGGCTATCAGTTGTTACCGCAATGCTTCCGCTAACACTAACATTAGTAATAAATCCATTATTACTATGCGTTAGGCCGGCAACACCGCTTAAATTTGGTTTTTCCATTGAAATGAATAGATTATCAATATGTAAGTTATCAATAACTCCGTGTACTTGAGTAAATAATGCGTATGTCGTAACTTCGGTGGTGCTGTGATCTATCATTTTAATGTTTTTGGATTTATAACCGTTACCCAATAAAACTCCATAAAATTGGATTGGTGTCCAAGTTATTCCTTCAAAATCAAGATCATTCTTTAAATTCAATACTTGGTTTGAATTAGCGAATGAAATTAAATCGTCAACAGTTTCAATATCTACAGGGTCGATACTATAAACTAAAAACATATCAAAACTATAAGAAATATTGATTGGGTAAATAATATCATCAATCTTAATTTCGATTGCAGTAATATTAAAATCTGTCGTTCCACCATAGGTGCTTGTTAAGTTAACTCTTATCGTGTACGGATTAACTACTGTAATATTTCCTTGTTCAATTTTTCCACCACGATTGGTTGTAATACTAACTAAACTTGAAGCAATTGGTTTATTAAATTTAACATCATATGAATCAGTATATGTTCCATAATAACGACCGTTCTTTTGACCAGCACTTAATATTTCAATTTTAGGAAGTACAAATATCTCAATTATGTTATTATCGCTTACTTCTAAAGTAATATCACGATCTTTTAATACCACTCCTTGAATTGTATAAGTTACGGTTTCATATTCGCCAAAGACACTCTTCTTGAAGCGTAAGTTAGTTGTGGTGCTTGATGATTCTAATCTAATTTCAGTACCATCAACAATAATACTTTTCATTTGAACATTATCTGGATTTGTAATACCAACACTAAACAGAATAACATCTCCATTAAGTATTTGTGTATTTAAGACTTCAATTGTATTTATTGAAATATCTAAAGGTCTAGTCTTGATAAGAGCATTTGGTTTATAAGTAGTCATAATTTCTGGAACTTCGGTGTAAGTAACTATATTACCATCTAGATAGAAATGTACCTCTCCAGAATATGCATCTTGATATGCTTGTAGAGTTAGACCAATATAATCTCCTACTTCAAATGTAATTAAGTTATTTGATATATGTATCCAAGCATCTCCAGTTTCATCTTTAATTAAGATATCTGAATACGCGAAATACCTTCTAATTGCAGCTACTTCTATAATAACAAACGCTTTATTTACCCTAAGGGCTCTGAAATCAGCCAGACTTGAATAATGTCTAATCGCTAACACATAATCTTGAACACCTTTACCATCATTTAGATCATATTGATAAGTTACTACAATTTTATATTCAGTATTTGATGATAATTCGGTAAACTCTCTAGCTTCTAGATCTTCTAATGATTGAACTAGTGTATCACCTTGATATAATTCAATAGCAGCAATTGAACCCACTTCGTGAACATCAGTAATATCAATCTCAAAGGTAATTGAGTTGACAGTTGATTGAAGATTAACTATCTCAACAGTTGGAGTATCTTTAGCCAATGTCTTAATATTAATGTTGTCAATCGGAACTGATGAAGTTGGAATTTCAATAATATCATCTTCGCTTAAATAACCCATTGGATCTTGTTCGTGGATTAATTGATAATAAATAGCTTTCATACCAATTGGGACATAAATCTTAAATGCTTCTGAATTCCATGTTGTTCCAAATGGACTAAATCCAAATAGTGGTGGAGTATTTGATAAGAAATAAACTTCAGTTAAGTTAGGAACTCCGTACTGATTGTCTCCAAAGGCTTGTTGGCCAATAAATTCGACATTCTCACCAATAATAACTTTTCTCATTGTATTATTGTTAATAAATGCATATTTCATAATACCTTTTTCGTTGATATAAACGACTTCTTGCGTACCATCATATCGGTCAACTAAGCCTTCTTCGTTGATAACAAGTCCAGCGGTTGACTCTTGACTCTTACCTGAAAGTACGAAAGTTCTTTCGCCAACGCCATCGCTTAAATCATAAGTATAAGTTACAACAATCTCATACTCATTATTTGATAATAATCCGGTAAATGTTCTAGCAGTTAAATCTTCTAGTGATTGTACCATTTCGCCGTCTTTATGTAATTCAATAGCGGTAATGGCTCCGACTTCATGAACATCAGTTACCATAATATCAAAGGTAATTGATCCGGTAGTTGCCGAAACATTAACTAATTCAAGAGTTGGAGTGTCTTTACTTCTTGTTCTGATACTTGCTTTTGGTTTAGAAGTAGTAAACATTTCTTGTTCTCCTACTTCAGTTAAATTGTCATAAGTATAAATATGTCCTTCTCCTGTATATAAACTTTGATATGCATAAAGTGTCATTCCGAGATAATCACCGACTTGATATGTCACTGATTCACTTAAAACATCGATTACAAATGTACCAGTTTCATCTTCTAGTGTTAATCTTGAAATTGCCCAATATTCATAAATATTAATAAGTTTTAAAATAGTATAACCTTGATTGACACGATATGCTCTAAAATCAGCTAAACTTGGATAACGTCTAGTAGTTACTAAACAATCTTGTTCGCCAACACCATCATTTAAATCATAAGTATAAGTTACAACAATCTCATATTCATTATTTGATAATAAACCGGTAAATGTTCCAGCAGTTAAATCTTCTAGTGATTGGATTGCTACTCCATCTTTATAGAGTTCAATCGCGGTAATGGCTCCGACTTCATCCGGATCGGTGATATTAATATCAAAGGTAACTGAGTTAATAGTTGCTTCAACATTAACTATCTCAACAACAGGTGTCGCCTTAACTTGTGTGCTAATGTAAGCATTTGGTTTATGGATAGTCATGATTTTTGGCACTTCTGTTAAAAGAACCGGATCATCCATATAAGTTACATATATTTCTCCATCATAAGAACTTTGATATGAGCATAAATAAATTCCGACATAATCACCAACTTCATAGGTAACTTTGTCATTATTAGGATAAACCCAAATAGTACCAGTTTCATCTTGCAACAAGACTTCTGAATATGAATAACGTTGAGTTAATTCAACCACTTCTAAAATTGTATAGGCACTTTCTACAACAGAAGATTTAAGATCAGCCAAACTTGGATAATATCTAGTAACTACTAAACAATCTTGTTCACCGACACCATCATTTAAATCATAAGTGTAAGTTATGACAACCTCATATTCATTATTTGATAATAATCCGGTAAATGTTCTAGCAGTTAAATCTTCTAATGTTTGAACTACTACTCCGTCTTTATAGAGTTCAATGACGGTAATTGCTCCGACTTCGTCTGGATCAGTGATATTAATACCAAAAGTAATTGAGTCGATGGTTGATAAAACATTAATTATTTCAATAACTGGGGTTGTTTTAGATTGTGTTCTTAATTGATGTTCTCTAACTACAACTTTCTCACCAAAACCGTCATTTAAATCATAAGTGTAAGTTGCAACAATCTCATATTCAGTGTTTGATAATAAATCAGTAAATTCTTTAACATTAAAGTCTGTTAGTGATTGTACCTTTTCACCATCTTTAAATAATTCAATTGCGGTAATTGCTCCAACTTCATCTGTATCAGTAATATTGATACCAAAGGTGATTGAGTCAGTAGTTGATAAAACATTAACTATCTCAAAAACTGGAGTTGCTTTACTTTGAGTCGTTACATATTGGTAGCCGGATACAGCTTGTTCGCCAAAACCGGTATTTAAATCATATGTATAAACTACTTCAATTTTATACACATTACTTGATAATAAACCAGTAAATTCTCTAGCAGTTAAGTCTTCCAGTGATTGTACCTTTTCATCATAATGATAGAGTTCAATCGCAGTAATTGCTCCAACTTCATCTGTATCAGTGATATTGATACTAAAGGTTACTGAGTCAGTAGTTGCTTCAACATTAACTATCCTAACATCTGGAGTCGCTTTAGTTTGAGTTATTACATAACCGTAGTTAACTATAGTTCGTTCTCCGACACCATCATTTAAATCATATGTATAAACCAATTTAATTTTATATACATTATTTGATAATAAGCCAGTAAATTCTCTAACGTTTAAATCTTCTAATGTTTGAACTACTAATCCGTCTCTAAGTAATTGAATTGTGGTAATAGCTCCAACTTCATCTGTATCAGTAATATTGATACCAAAGGTGACTGAGTCAGTAGTTGTTTCAATATTAATTATCCTAACGTCTGGAGTCGCATTAGTTAATGTTCTTATAAAGTTGTTTCTAACTACAATTTTTTCTCCGGTACCATCATTTAAATCATAAGTGTAAGTTACAACAATCTCATATTCATTATTTGATAATAATCCAGTAAATGTTCTAGCAGTTAAATCTATTAGTGATTGTACTAATTCGTCATCTTTATAGAGTTCAATAGCGGTAATTGCTCCGACAGCATCAACATCAGTAATATTAATACCGAGAGTAACTGAGTTAGTTGTTGATAAGACATCAACTATCTCAATAAATGGGATTGTCTTAGATTGTGTTCTTAATTCATATTCTCTAACTATAACTTGCTCACCAACACCATCATCTAAATTATATGTGTAGACTACTTTAATTGAGTATATGTTATCTGATAATAATCCAGTAAATGTTTTAGCGGTTAAGTCTTCTAGTGATTGTACCTTTTCACCATCTTTATAGAGTTCAATCGCGGTAAGTGCTCCAACTTCATCCGTATCAATAATATTGATATCAAATGTGACTGAGTCAGTAGTTGCTTCAATATTAGTTACCCAAGCAAGCGGAGTCACTTTACTTTGAGTCATTGCATAACCGTAGTTAACTATAGTTCGTTCTCCAACACCATCATTTAAATCGTAAGTATAAGTTACAGCAATACCATATTCATTATTTGATAATAAACCAGTAAATTCTTTAACGTTAAAATCTTCTAATGTTTGAACTACTAATTCGCCTCTAAGTAATTGAATTGTGGTAATTGCTCCGACTTCATCAACATCAGTGATATTAATACCAAAGGTGATTGAGTCAGTAGTTGCTTCAATATTAACTATCCTAACATCTGGAGTCGCTTTAGTAAATGTTCTTATAGAGTAGTTTCTAACTACAATTTTTTCTCCGGTACCATCATTTAAATCATAAGTGTAAGTTACAACAATCTCATATTTATTATTTGATAATAATCCAGTAAATGTTCTAGCGGTTAAATCTTCTAGTGATTGTACCTTTTCGCCGTCTTTATGTAATTCAATTGCGGTAATTGCTCCGACTCCGTCTGGATCAGTGATATTAATACCAAAAGTAATTGAGTCGGTAGTTGATAAAACATTAACTATTTCAATAACTGGGGTTGTTTTAGATTGTGTTCTTAATTGATGTTCTCTAACTATAACGTGCTCACCAACACCATCATCTAAATTATATGTGTAGACTACTTTAATTAAGTATATGTTATCTGATAATAATCCAGTAAATGTTTTAGCGGTTAAGTCTTCTAGTGATTGTACTTTTTCGCCGTCTTTATAGAGTTCAACTGCGGTAATTGCTCCGACTTCATCTGTATCAGTGATATTGATACCAAAGGTGACTGAGTCAGTAGTTATTTCAACATTACATATCTCAACAACTGGAATCTCTTTAGTTTGAGTTCTAAAATAAATATTTGGTTTATGAATGGTTTTTATTTCTGGGACATCGGTTAAAAGAACCGGAGCATCCTGAAGATAAATATATATTTCACCATCATAAGCGTTTTGGTATGAGTTTAAAGTTATTCCGACATAATCTCCAACTTCATAGGTAACTTTATCATTATCAAGATGAGCCACAATAGTTCCGGTTTCATCTCCTAATGTGACATCAGATACTGAAAAATATTGTTGGATTTCAACAACTTGTAAAATTGTATATGTCAAAATTAAATTTAATGCTTTAAAATCAGCCAAACTTGGATAATTTCTAGTAGTTACTAAACAATCTTGTTCGCCAACACCATCATTTAAATCATAAGTATAAGTTACAATAATCTCATATTCATTATTTGATAATAATCCAGTAAATTCTCTAGCAGTTAAGTCTTCTAGTGATTGTACCTTTTCACCATCTTTAAATAATTCAATTGCCGTAATTACTCCGACTCCGTCTGGATCAGTGATATAAATATCAAAGGTAACTGAGTTAGTTGTTGCCTTAACATTATCTATCTCAATAACTGGGGTCGTATTAAATTGCGTGCTGATATAAGCACTTGGCTTATGGGTCGTCATGATTTTTGGTACTTCTGTTAAAAGAACTGGACTGTCTAAAGAAGATACATATATTTCTCCATCATAAGAACTTTGATATGACCATAAATAAATTCCGACATAATCACCAACTTCATATGTAACTGTGTCATTATTAGGATAAACCCAAATAGTACCAGTTTCATCTTGCAACAAGACTTCTGAATATGAATAACGTTGAGTTAATTCAACCACTTCTAAAATTGTATAAGCTCTTTCTACAACAGAAGATTGAATATCGGCCAAACTTGGATAATGTCTAGTAACTAATAAATAGTCTTGTTCACCAAAACCATCATTTAAATCATAAGTGTAAGTTACAACAAGTTCATATTCAGTATTTGATAATAGTTCAGTAAACTCTTTAACATTAAAGTCTGTTAGTACTTGTACTATTTCAGTGTCTTTAAATAATTCAATTGCGGTAATAGCGCCAACTTCGTCTGGATCAGTAATGTCAATATCAAAAGTAATTGAATCAGTAGTTGCTAAAACATCAACTAACTCAACCACTGGGGTTGTTTTAGCTTGAGTTCTAACATTGGCTTTTAGTTCATGGATAGTCATGATTTCTGGTATTTCTGTTAAACCACCTGCAACAGCATAAGTATTTAAGTGTAAATAGTTAGTTTCTGCTTCCATCCAACTACCTAAAACTATTTCGATGTAGTCTCCTACTTCAAATGTAATTAAGCTATTGCTAATTTCAAACCATAAATCACCCGTCTCATCTTTGACTAAAATATCTGAAGTTTCAGCTTTTTTATTGATTTTAACAACTTGGATAAATGTTATTGCTTGATTTACTTTAAGTGATCTAAAATCAGCTAAACTTGGATAATGTCTATCAATAATTGCATATGTGCGAACGCCCACACCATCTGCTAAATCATATTTATAAGTTACGGCAATTTCATATTCGTTATTCGATAATAATCCCGTAAATTCTCTATCGGTTAAATCTTCTAATGTTTGAATTACGACTCCGTCTTTACGTAATTCAATCGCACTAATGGCTCCAACTTCGTCCGGATCAATAATATCAATCTCAAATGAAATTGATTCAGTAGTCACTTCAACATCAACTATCTCAACAACTGGAGTCGCTTTAGCTAATGTTCTAACGCGAACTTTTCGTTCATTACTCATTTCATATTCATGACTTCCTTCACCATCATTTAAGTCATATGTGCCAGTTAAGACAATCTCATATTCGTTATTTGCTAATAATCCAATAAATTCTTTATTAGTTAAATCGGTTAGTGATTGTACTACCTCGCCATCTTTATAAAGTTTAATAGCTGTGATTGTTCCGGTTTCATCAACATCGGTAATATCAATATCAAAAGTAATTGAGTCTGTAGTAAATGAGACATCAACTATCTTAAAGTACGGCATCACTTTAGGTTTTGTTGTCGCATTAGCTTTCAGTTCATAGGTTGTCATGATATTTGGTACTTCTGTACAAATTCTTATGTTCCTATAATACAATTGTACATATCCAGTATCTGGTTCTGCACCTCCCCATAGAGTTATGACAACATAATCTCCTTCTTCAAATGTAACTGAATTGTTTGGTACATTAATCCATAAATATCCGGTTTCATCTTTAATTAAAACATCAGAATCATAAGAATTCTTATTAATTTTAGCAACCTGAATAATTGTCTCGGCAGAATAATAATTATGTGCTTTAAAATCAGCCAAACTTGGATAATGTCTATCAATAATTGCATATGTGCGAACGCCCATACCATCTGCTAAATCATATTTATAAGTTACGACAACTTTATACTCATTATTCGATAATAATCCGGTAAATTTTCTAGCAGTTAAGTCTGCCAGTGATTGTACCATCTCATCACCTTGATATAATTCAATCGCGCTAATGGCTCCGACTTCGTCTGGATCAGTAATATCAATCTCAAATGAAATTGATTCATTAGTCACTTCAACGTCAACTATCTCAACCACTGGGGTAGTTTTAGATGGTGTTCTTAATCGATATTCTCCAACTGCAACTTGTTCTCCGACACCATCATTTAAATCATAAGTATAACTGACTTGGATTTTGTAGTTATTATTTGCTAATAATTCAGTAAATTCTCTATCATTAAAGTCTGTTAATACATGTGATATTTCACCATCTTTAAATAATTCAATTGCGGTAATAGCTCCTAGTTTTTCAACATCAGTAATATCAATCTCAAAAGCAACTGAATCAGTAGTCATTTCAACATTAACGATTTTGATAGTTGGGGTTACTTTAGTTAAAGTTTTGATACTAGCATTTGGTTTTTCAGATGTTGTCATAGCTGGTACTTCTGTTAAAAGAACTGGATCCCCATAATTATATACACGTACTTCTCCATCATAACCACTTTGATAAGACCCTAACTTAATTCCGACATAATCACCAACTTCATAGTCAATTGTGTCATTATCGGGATAAATCAAAAAAGTACCGGTTTCGTCTTTTAATGTAACATCAGAGTATGAAAAACGCTTGGTGATTTCAGCAACTTGTAAAATTGTATAACTGTTTTGTGCGGTTAAAGCTCTAAAATCAGCTAAAGTTGGATAATTTCTAGTCGTTATTATATAATCTCGAGGACCAATACCATCGCTTAAATCATAAGTATAAGTTACAACAAGTTCATATTCAGTATTTGATAATAGCTCAGTAAATTCTTTAACATTAAAGTTTGTTAGTACTTGTGCTATTTCACCATCTTTAAATAATTCAATTGCGGTAATAGCTCCAACTTCGTCTGGATCAGTAATGTTAATATCAAAAGTAATTGAATCAGTAGTTGCTAAAACATCAACTAACTCAACCACTGGGGTTGTTTTAGCTAAAGTTCTAATGCTAGTTTTTAATTTGTCGATAGTCATTATTTCTGGTACTTCTTCGTAAGTAATCGGAACATCATAAGAATAAAGAACCGCTTCCCCGTTAACTAGTTCTGCATATTGATCGACATATACTCCAATATAATCTCCTACATCAAATGTAACATGATCATTTGATACAGAAATCCATAATTCTCCTGTCTCATCTTTAACTAAGACATCCGAGTATGAATTATTTTCATTAATCTTTTCTACTTGTAAAATGGTTAAATTTTGAGTGTTTTTATATGCTTTAAAATCAGCCAAACTTGGATAGTAGCGGTTGATTATGGCATATTCTTGAACACCTTTACCATCACTTAAATCATAAGTATAAGTTACAACAACTTCATATTCATTATTAGATAATAATTCAGTAAACTTTCTAGCATTTAAGTCCGTTAGTGATTGTACCACTTCACCATCTTTATAGAGTTCAATTGCGGTAATAGCTCCTACTTCATCATCATCAGTAACTTCAATCTCAAAAGTAATTGTATCGCTAGTCGATGAAACACTAAGAATATCGACAACAGGTGCTGCTTTAGCTAAAGTTCTAATGCTAGTTTTTAATTTGTCGATAGTCATTATTTCTGGTACTTCTTCGTAAGTAATCGGAAAATCATAAGAATAAAGAACCACTTCACCGTTAACTAATTCTGCAAATTGATGGACGTATAATCCAATATAATCTCCTACATCAAATGTAACATGATCATTTGATACATAAACCCATAATTCTCCCGTTTCATCTTTAACTAAGACATCTGAGTATGAATAATATTTATTAATTTTTTCTACTTGTAAAATGGTTAGATCTTGAGTGTTTTTATATGCTTTGAAATCAGCCAAACTTGGATAGTGGCGATTGATTATGGCATATTCTTGAACACCTTTACCATCACTTAAATCATATTCATAAGTTACAACAATTTCATATTCATTGTTTAATAATAGTCCGGTAAATTTTCTAACATCTAAATCTGTTAGTGATTGTACCACTTCACCATCTTTATAGAGTTCAATTGCGGTAATAGCTCCAACTTTATCGATATCAGTAACATCAATATCAAAGGTAATTGATCCGAAATCTGGAATAACATTAACTAACTCAACAACTGGAGTCTTTTTAGCTAATGTCCTAATATTAATATTTTCAATTGGAACTTCTGAAGCTGAGATTTCGATAATATCATCTTCGCTTACCCAACTTTGTGGATCTTGTTCATGAATTAATTGATAATAAATATCCTTCATTCCAATTGGAACATAAATCTTAAATAATTCTGAATTCCATGTCGTTCCAAATAAATCATATCCTAATAATGGTGGATTAGTTGATAAGAAATATACCTCAGTTAAGTTAGGAACTCCTTCCCAACTATTTCCAAAGGCTTGTTGACCGATAAATTCAACATTCTCACCGATAATAACTTTTCTCATTTCATAGTTACCAATAAACGCTGATGCCATAATTCCTTTTTCATTAATATAAACAACATCACGCGAACCACTGTAGTGAGTAACTAAACCTTCAGCATTAACATTAATTCCTGAAGTTGATTTTTGGCTCTTACCTGAAAGCGTAAAGACTCTTTCACCTAAACCATCACCTAAATCATAGGTATAAGTTACGACAATTTCATATTTGTTATTAGATAATAATCCAGTAAATTCTCTATCAGTTAAATCTACTAGTGATTGTACCTTTTCACCATCTTTATGTAATTCAATTGATGTAATAGCTCCAACTTTATCAACATCAGTAATGTCAATTTCAAAAGCGATTGATTCAGTAGTTGCCAAAACATTAACTAATTCAAGAACTGGAGCTTCTTTACCGCGAGTTTTAATACTTACTCGTGGTTTAGAGACAGTAAATGTTTCTGGCTCTTCGACTTCAGTTAAACCTTCATAATTATAAATGTGTCCTTCTCCTGTATATAAACTTTGATATGAATAAAGAGTCATTCCTAAATAGTCACCAACTTCATAGGTTACTAATTCACTTAAGACGTCAATTTGAAAAACACCAGTTTCATCTTCTAGCGTCAATCTTGAAATTGCCCAATATTCATAAATATCAGTAAGTTGTAAAACGGTATAACCTTGATTAACATAGTACGCTCTAAAATCAGCTAAACTTGGATAGTTTCTGCTAATTGTTTGATATTCTTGAACCCCTGAACCATCATTTAAATCATATTTGTAAGTTACAACAATTTCATATTCAGTATTTGATAATAATCCAGTAAATTCTCTAGCGGCTAAATCTTCTAAAGAATCAACTAGCGTACCACCTTTATATAATTCAATTGCCACAATTGAACCTACTTGACTGACATCATTGATATCAAGTTCAAAAGTAATAGAATTAAGATCAGCAACAACATTAACTATTTCAAGACTTGGAATTTCTTTAGGTAAAGTTCTAAGGCTAACTTTCGGCTTTTGAACTGTCGTTGCCGCTGGTACTTCTGTTATAAGAACTGGATAATTATCATAAGTTACATAACCTTCCCCAGAATATCCATCTTGCCATGAAGATAAGTTAATTTTTACATAATTACCAACTACATATGTAATTTCCTCATTTGGAACATTAACCCACATAGTTCCAGTTTCATCTTTTAATAATACATCAGAGTATGAAAAATATTCATTGATTTCTGCTACTTGTAAAATTGAATATCCGTTTCGTACACTTAACGATATAAAATCAGCTAAACTTGGATAGTTTCTAGTTGTTGTCATGTATTCATGAGCACCAGTGCCATCATTTAAATTATAAGTGTAAGTTACAACAACCTCATAATCAGTATCTGATGACAATTCAGTAAAGACTACTCTACCATCTACTTCATCTATTACATGAACTACTTCGCCATCTTGATAAAGTTCAATTGCAGTAATTTCTCCAACATTATCACTATCATTAATAACCAGATCAAAACCAACGGTTGTATCACCCGCTAAAACATTAACTAATTCAACAGTTGGTGTGGCTTTCGCTGTGGTTGTTAGTAGATGTTCCTTAGTAACTAATCGCACACCCACACCATCATTAAGATTATATTTATAAGTTACAACAATTTTATATTCATTATTTGATAATAATCCAACAAATTCTCTAACACTTAAATCTTCAAGCGTTTTAACAACTTCTCCATCTTTAAGTAATTGGATTGTAGCTAACTCTCCAATTGCATCTGGGTCACTTATTATCAAATCAAAACTAACTGTTTCCTGAGTTGCCTCAATGTCTACTAGCTCGACATTTGGAACCGTTTTGGCTTTGGTTATAAAAGTTTGCGGAACTAATACTATCGATTCTCCAAAACCATCATTTAAATCGTATTTATATGTAACCTCAATTTTATATACATTATCTGATAGTAGTCCTATAAATTCTCTAACACTTAAATCTTCCAATGTTTTAACAATTTCTCCATCTTGATACAATTGAATTGCAGTAATGTTTCCAACTGAATCAACATCTTGGATCGATACCTTGAAGTTAACTGAAGTATAAGTTGTTTCAATATCAGTTATCACAACTTTTGGTGTCGCTTTCGCTGCGGTTGTTAAAAAATGTTCTTCAACAACCGTTTGAGCTCCTGCACCGTCATTGAGATCATAAGTATATATAACTTCTATTTTGTATTCATTATTTGATAGTAAGTTTTTAAATTCTCTTACTGTTAAATCTTGTAAATTTTCAATTAATGTATCATCTTTAAAAAGTTTAATTGATGATACTGTTACCGATTTAGCTTTTGAAGAAATTGAAAAATCAAAATTAAAACTATCTTGAGTTATTTTACTATTAGATATGTTAAGCACCTTATTAGTACAAAACGCGTGTTTTTGGAGAACATCAATTCGGCCACCATAACCATCCAAAATATCATAGTTGGCAACAATTGCATACTGATATAAAGTATTCGGTTTTAAATTTTCAAAAAATAGTGTATTATTACCAACGCTCAATTTTTGCTTGTTGATGATTTCTTCACCATCAAATAAAAATACCCCAACCGCATTTCCTTCAATAGCTAGTAATTGACTATGATCACTAATTTTCGCATCAAATTCAACACTATCAATATCAATAATAAGTTGGGAGACTGTTGCAGTAGGAGCATAATCATAGGTAACTCCAACTTTTACTGTTCTCTTACCATCAAAAACTACATCTTTAATATCAGTTCCATCAACATATTTAATTTTATCAATGGTATAGTCTTTAATTCCGGCAACATTACCTGAATTAACTTTCAAAATTAAATTTTCTGAATCACTACCATATTCAAATTGATAACTCTGATAAAAGACTCCATTTAAAATAAAAGATAAGATTTCAAAATTATCAGGGTTACTTAATTTAACCGTGATAAAAAAGGTCTGATTCTTACCCGTAAAATATTCTACCTTTTCACTAGTAACTACATCCAAGGAGGTTTCTATTTCTTCTTCGATAGTCTTTCCATCAGGATTATCGAATGGATCCTCTTGATCAACATCATCAATTTCACCTTCATTTAAGAAGTGTGGCGAAAATGATAATGGTTTATTTACAACATTTCTTTGTTGTATCTCCCTTGTAATTTCCATTCCTCTATAGACTGGAACCGTCTTGTTCTTACTACTTGGGCCTCTATTGCCAGTTTGATCACAAGCAAATAAAGCAAGTAGCAGGATAAATGATAACATCACGCCTAATATTTTCCTGATTTTCATACAGAAGCCTCCTATCATACTGTTTTATACATATATATCATATTTTAATATAAATCTTAAAATAAGTCTACATAAATTCAATTAATATTTTAAATAATATTTAAATTATTACATATTTTCACCGTTTTAAGTATAAATACATATACATTTTCTTTTTCTTTCTTTATATTTTTAAAAAAATGCTTCCTCAAAAAGTAGAATCACAGTCAACTGCATTACCATTTTTTTCTGCTGTTGCAATTTTAGCGATTATGTAGTAAAATTAATTGTAATATCTATTTACAATAAACAATCAAAAAATTGAGAGGACATTGATTAAAATGGTTGTCAAAGAACCTATACTAGAAGAAATTATAGTAGCTAATGCGGTCGGTTTACTCGTACTGATTATTTATCTGCTATCTCGAATTGAAATAAGAAAAGAAAGGCACTTAAGCTTGAAAATATTTGACGGAATGGTTTGGGTTATTTTCATTGCCTTGATTGCCGAAACGATAACTTTTTTGCTGGATAAAAAACCAGGTGCGTTAGTTAACTTCTTTCAGTATTTAACTAACGCTTACCTTTTTCTAGCCTCAAGTTGTGTGGGCATACTTTGGGTGTTATTTGTTGATATTCGTATTTTCCGTAGTATTGGTAGAGTCAAAAGGTGGTTAAAAGTCTTAATAATCCCATACGCTATTTTAGTTTTATTTATTATCCTAGACTTGTTTGGAATGGGAATTATTTTTACAATCACCGAAGCGAATCAATATGCAAGAGGTAAATTTGTCAGTCTATCATTCACTTTTGTCTTTATTTGTTATTGGATCACTTTGATTCTTGCTATTCTCGCTGTCAAGCGGAATGGTCATATTCGCTTTTTCCCAGTTCACTACTTTGTAATACCTTCCCTTATCGGAACCTTAGTTCAAGGCATATTTTATGGATTATCTGTCGGTTGGTCACTAACAAGTATTGCCTTACTATTTGTCCAATTACATATTTCAAATCAAAACGCCTATGAAGATGAACTTTCCGGTTTATATAACCGTAAGTACTTCGTTTGGATGGTAGAAAAATTAACACGTAGCACTAAAAATCGAACTATTGGTGCTATCATGATTGATATTAACCAATTCAAGCGTATTAACGATGAATGGGGTCACTCAGTTGGTGACGATGCGATTCGGAGCATCGGCTGGCTTCTAGCCAATATCAGTACGGCCAACATAACTGCTTTCCGTACTGGCGGTGATGAATTTGTCGTACTTCTCCTAGACGGAACTGAAGCCGATATAGAAAAGTTACGTTTAACAATTAATGAACGAATATCTGAATTCAATGAAACTGCAGAAAAACCTTATAAATTATCCGTTTCAATGGGCGCATCGACGACCAATACTAGTGGTACAAGTTTAGACTTATTCTTCCATGAACTAGACCGACAAATGTATGAAGAAAAAGTACTTTACGATACAAAAAATAAATCACTAAAATAACTTTTAAAAATATTATTAAAAACGCCTTACAAGGCGTTTTTTCATTAAATTTATCTTTTCTCTATTTTACTGTTTCTTGTTTAATAATTTCGATTTGTTTTATAGCTTCACTACTTCCATTTTCAGCTGCCATTTCATACCAAAACATCGCTTTTTCTAAGTCTTTTGGTATCTCATATCCCCACTGGTATAAACACCCTTTATAGAGTTGTGCTCCAACATCTCCCTTAAGGGCAGCATAACCGGCATCACCAATACTATAACCATAGAATAAGATATTAAATATTTCGTCTCTTAATAATTCCGGAGCCTTTATATTTATTGTTATCGCTCTTTGATAAAGATGATACGCTTTTAAATAATCAATAACTCCAAAAGTATTATGAGCATAATTATACCCCAATAATACTAATCCTTTAATTCCATCCTCAATAACTTTTTCATTTAAATTACCATGTTTATCATAAAAATAAAAATAATTATAGTTAATTGAATTTGTAGATATTGCCAAATCAAATTTATCTTCAGATTCTTTAATATTATTTTCATCATAAAATAAAAACCAAAGTCCAGATAAATTTGAATCACCAAAAGTTCCGGCTTCTTTAATTAAACTTAATCCCTTTTCATATTCCTCGTTTTCAAAATAAATTTTTCCTATATGAAATAAGGCATCACTTTTAAAATTATAAAATTCTTCTCTTTCAATTACTTTATTAAGATAAAATAATGATTTTTTTATATCTTTAATTGTTCCATGTCCATTTTTATAAAAAACTCCTAATCGATATTCTGAATATGCTATTTGATATTGGGTAGCTCCAATTCCATACCATTTAAAGGCATTTTTATAATCATGATGCTGTCCAAATTCATTTTCATATAACATTCCAATCAAATTAGCCGAATCTTCGCTTCCCCTGTTATATTCATTAATTTGATAATTGATTAATTCATCAATTGTTTCGTTATTGCATAAATATAAGAAATTTTTATTTTCTCTTAAATTATCAAACCGATCTTCTAATGCTTCTTTTGCTGCATTAAAACCGTTATTAGCTGATTTTAATAACCACTTTAATCCTTGATTAAGATATATTTTGTTGCTGATTCCGTTAAATGATCCGCCAGGAAATAAAAAAGGATCTTTTAAAATTATCTCGTCATTTTCTTCAAGTTCTTCTATTGAAAAAACAATTCCTTTTCTTAATTTTCTCATTAAATAATATTGACTAACAACATACTGACTCGGAGCATAATCTTTGTTGGCAGACTTAAAGAACCACTTAAAACCTTCTTTTTCATCTTTTTCAACAGCTCTTCCTTCTAAAAAATGTGAGCCTAAATAGTATCCCGCAACTTTATCATCGGTTTTAACTAGTTCTTTAAATAATCGATATGACTCTTCATATTCTTTATCTTCATAAAGTTTAATCGCTTTATCTAACATTTTATTACCTATAAATTATTTACATTTGATGATAAGAATCGATAATTGCCTCAACCGCTTGATTGATATCTTCTTCAGTTTTTAAATTAATATAAAATTTATGCACATAATTCGGATCTTTTTCATATTCGCCTATTTTTCTTAATTCTTCATCTTGAGGTTCAAAAATATTAATTTTAATTCGATGTTGTCTCTTATAGAGTTTAATCTCACAAATATTTTGATCATTAGCATTTTTAATCGCAATATAATCTAAAACCGCTTTTTCTTTAATTTTCGGAATCTCTTTAACTAATAAAGAAAATAATGATGTATAAAGACGGACCACACCTTCTTGATAATTATCTAAATAATCAATCATTTCTTGACTTCGCAAATGGATAATTACTTCATCTATCTCTTGACTAGTTACTCTTTCTTCTTTCATAAATTCAAGGCCTAAAGCCTTTAATTTATCATCTTCATTAGCAAATTTAAAGTCCCATCTTTTTTCCATAAATGATAATAAATGAAGACCACGTTTTTTGATTGCATCTGGTGTCCAATCAGGATAATTTAAGGCCACTTCAATTTCAGAATTAGATCCGTTTTTATATCCTCTTTCTCTTCGATTATTACCATCTCTTTTATCATAATATTCATCGTTTTGTAACGATGAATTAACACTTTGAGATAAAGCTAACAAATTACCTAATGAATTGGTAAGGATCTTTTTTTCTTCATCATGATAATCTCTAAACTGGTTTCGCCAATAAAAGCGATTCGCTTGTTGCGGGTAAATATGTTCAATTGAAATATGATCTTTTGGATTTTTTGTAAAGGCGCTCCAATTAGTAATTTTTTGAACTAAAGTTTTTTTAGCTAATTCCATTTCATATTCAAATAAAAAATACCACCTAGAATTCCAACTATAATAACCATCATTATTTTTAAATAGTGAAGTAATTTTACTAATAAAAGATAAAACGGCTTCATCTTTATTTCTTTCAAAGTTGGTGTCTAATTCTAATATTACATCTTCAATATCAACTTCACCTTTCATTAATTCTCGAGCACGATTATAAGTTTCAGAACTTCGCCAATTACTGCGATACTGAGCCATTCTAAAGAATACAAATATAGTTTTTTCAATCACTTTAAATAGTCTAATTCTTTGTTCGGAAGTAATTGACTTGTTAACAAGTGAAGCGACAACTAGTGTTCTAAAATAGTTGATTCCAATTCGATTTAATTTGTCAACCCATTTTTTCTCTTCATCATTCATAATATCCCCAGATTCACTGGGGTTATATGAATAATACCAATATTTAGAAACTAGTTTTAAACTACTAACATACTCTTTAATATCTCTTTGGGGATCTAACATCCCCTCAAAAGCAACTACTTTTTCTATTTTTTCTTCAATATCATCATCATAATCATCTTCAATTGGTTCATCTAAAATTACTTCTCTAACTTTCCCAAAAACAGCTTTTGGGGTAAAATGTTGTCCCAAAAGAAATTTAATATAATCATCGCCTCTATTTCTCGAATATTTGAAAAATAAAGTCCAATGATTTCTTAAGTAGGCATCATCATTTAAAGGTTTACTACTATTCTTTCTTCCTAATTGATAATAAACTTCTTTCCAAGCTTCATTAATGTCTTTTCTTAACTGGTTTTTTGAATCTATATCAAGAATTGAATCATCATAGATCGTAGTTAAATAAATTAATCTGTTTTTAAGAATTTCTAAATTAGATAACTTTTTACCACGATTATTCATCGTCTCAAAAGCCACAAAAACATCAAAATCATCATCGATAAAGTGAATATTAAATTGAAGATTATTAATAACTTTAATAAATAATTTTTCTAATTCCACTTCACCTTTTTCATAATAAAACCGTTCTAATTGCTGGTCAAAGTAATTTTTAGCTTCTTTAAGATTATTCGTATAAAAAGTTTCAACTGATTCACTAGGTGCTTCTTCACCTAAAATTTTATAACGAAGATAATTAAAACTAGGATTATCTTTTTCATAACCAAACTTATAAGCTTTAGCAATTCTTCCGGGTAGTTTATGTTCAATAATATATTTTTCTTTAATTCTTTCTAGTTCAACTCCATTTAAATAACCAATCTTTTTAGATTTAGCTAAATTTAAAATACAACTAACAAAAATAACAAAGGTTGTTAGTCTTTGTTGACCATCAACTACATGATAAGGTTTATATCTCTTGTCAGTAATAATCCATCTTTCTTCTTCCCATTTATTATAAACATCTTCTTTAACTTCTTTTAGTGAAAACATTCCAAAATAATGATTTCGATTCATCGTTAAATTTTCTAAGTCTTCCCAAAAATCTTCTAATTGTTCCCTATCCCAAGCATATCCTCTTTGATAATCAGGTATTCTAAATATTTTATTATTAAATAATTCTGATAAAGATAACAAATTATTCATAATTTACCTCCTCAAGCTTACTTGATATTATTTTATCATATATCATAACCAAATCCTGAGAATCTTTCAATCTTATTACAAACTAAACATTTATCACAAAAAAAACACCATAACTAACTAAACCCCTTAATTTGGTTAATCCAAATTTAGAGATTCACATCATTATTGGCGTCTTCAATGTAAATATAAGATAATTTTTTTATATTATAGAAACATAAATATATCAAAGTTCCAATTAAGGTATTCCCACCAATTTTGACATAAAAGGTATAGTAGAAAATGGCTTGTTGGTGCTAAACTACTAAAAAAATCCGTTATCATACCTTTTAAGGTATTCTTGGGTATTTTAGGGTAAAGCTGCTACCTTTTCGGTATTTGTCTAAAACTGGTTAAAAAGTCTTTTATGATACCATTTGAGGGAAAATTAAGAAATTTTAACCATTTTCTACTCAAATTCAATCTATTTATTTACACAATTAAATACCTATGTATAAACATTAAAACCGCATTGTTTTGAAATATCAAGAATCACATTCTTGTCTTCTTCCGTCATATTTTTCCCAATATAAACAGCTTTAATTGGTAAGCATAATGTATTGTCGTTTGGCTCACCAATAAATCTCCACTCCCTTTGATAAGACCAAGAAACGGATTTTGTATAAAATATTTTGCCGATTGCATCTTCTAAATCATATGTTCCTTTTGAGATTCCAAATAGAATAAATAATCTAAAATAGAATTCTTTAAGTATAATTTCAATTGGATTGTTATCCCTATAATCATTATAAACTACTTTAAATAAATCTTTTTTATATTTAGGGTTTTTAATTAAAAATTCCTCTACATCATATTCTATGCAGTAACCGGTATTATTTGCTGCATAATTGTTCCACATTTCATTACTATTATTTAGTTCTGTTAATGAACAAATTCCTGTTAGTTCAGGAGCATTTATCAACTTATACATTGCATCCTTAAAATTTGAGATTGTAGTTTCATCTAACTTATTTGGAATATCAATGACTTCTATGACTTTCTCTAACACGTTTTGATCTATTTCAGAAAAGTAATTTTTTGCTGTATTAAACATTGGGGTTTTATCCCAGATACCATCTTTAAAAAATGAGAGCCAATCAATATCTAAATAATTATTCGAGTAAGGCTTTATCAGTGATTGTATAAAATCCAAAATTACTTCCGCTTCTTTTTCTATGTTTTCATTTTTAAGATTTTCGGAAATCTCAACTGAACACTCTGATGGATCATCAAGTTTGTTTGCAGGGCTAAAATAAATATACCCCGTTTTTAACATATCAACTGTATATTCATCAAACTTTCTATATTTATATAAAGTTTTAGGAAAACAATGCATTTTCACCTCTAAAACACCCAGAAAGACGATGAAATATCGTCTTATTTTTGTTCTTCTATTCTAAAAAGTTTATCATTTTGAGATAATTCTACTACAATATGAGCGTTTTGCAATAACCCTTCAGGCAGCTTGTCTCTTAACATGGATACAACTAATTGAATATTGTTATTTGTTACGAATTCTTCCACTTTAATCAATTGATTATCATGCATTAATTCTTTTTTATCATTTAACAAGAAGTGCAAAGCAGACATCTCTTCTTCATCCGCAAATAGAATATAAGCCAAATCAAAGCACAAAATTTCACCTTGCTTTTTACCAGAACTCATATTTAAATTAAATGCGCTAAATTTATAAACTGGTTTATTTGTTTTCTTATTTGTTTCTTTTTCATATTTTAACGCATATTTTTCCCCATACAATTCATAAGATATTTCAGAAAATTTTTTATTGAATTTTTTCAATTGTTCTTTAATCCTTTCTTCAAACTCTTCTGAATAAAGAATGTTATCTATTTCACTTAATTCATTCTCTAATGCATTTATATTATCGTTAACCTCGTTAATTTGTGCAATTATAGCTTCATATTCTCCTTTTTTTTGAAATTTTTCAGTTAAATCAGAAATTATCCTTTCCAAGTCTTCAAATGAATCACTTTTTGATATTTTTTCGTTCAGATTTTTTTCTAACGCTAAATTATCATGAAGTTTTTGTTGTTCAACATTAATTTTATTTTCAATATCTGGTAATTCTTTAGTTATAAATGTTATTTTTTCAATGATCATTTTATTATGATACTTTACTAAATCTTCAAAAGTCTTTGTTATTTTTTCCAAATATTTATTCGCTTCACTATACAATATTTTTAATTGATCAATATCAATATTTGATATGTTTTGTTTCATTTCTGTTTGAGCGTCTATTATTATGTCCTTTCTTATATTCAACTTGCTTATTAATGATACACTTTTATTTATTTCATATCTTGTTTTATTTAATAGGTTTAAATCTAAATCAAAATTTTCATTTACTTTTAATAATGATTTTTTTTCATTTAAATCTTCAATTTCGCTCTCTATTAAATCTAGCGCTACTTCATATGAATTTTTAGTTTGATTCTTTTCTAACCTATCTTTATAGTTTTTTTCCTGACTCAATTGAGTTGAAATAGAGAGTTTTCTATCGGCATTTTGAAATGTACATCCTAACAAATATAAATACAATGTTTCATATTCAACATCTGTAGTATACTTATTCAAAGTTTTTAATGTATTATTTACGCTATCATCTTTATATCTAATATTATGCGAAATTAATTGTCTAAAACTAGGTTTTTCGCTATCTAAATTTGGGAAAATTAATGTTTTTAATGTGTTATCAAAATCTTTAACTGATATTTGTTCTCCGTTAATTCTTCTTATGCCATTTTTACTAGACAAAAAATCTCGCTCAATAATAATTGTTTTAGGATTGCGAATATCCAAATTATCTACGAGTTTTAAAGATATTAAAATCTCATTATCAATTAAAAAATCTTTAACTTCGTTATATATATTTTTTTTGTTTTCTTCATCAGTATAAATTTCTTTTCCATCGCCGCCCAAGCAATAATTTATAAGTTTTAATACTGTTGTTTTCCCAACATTATTACCCGTTTGCCTTTGATCATCAGTCGGAGTGTTGTCAATTATTAAATTTAACCCTTTTTTAAATTCCATATCCCTAATAACTTCTAGCCCTTTAGAAATTTTTAAGTTTTTTATAAACATTTTCTAACAACTCCTTCTTCATCTATTTTCGCAAAATCAATTATATACAACCAATCTAAACTTAATATATACATTGAAAAAGTCATGTCATGCCTCTCTACTATTCTAGAATATAAATCCAGAATGTTTTGACTTGGATTTTTATTTAATTCACTTAAAACTATAGCACCATTATAATACACACATAATTCTGGGCGAATATTATCTGGTAATAACATCTTTATATCCTCCTGGATTTTCAAATATTTTGCATCTTATAAATGCATCTACTACAATAATATCTATACAGAGTTGTAATTCTTCGAATGGCAACTCTATATAGTTACTACTCATTCTCACTTTAGTTATGAGTTTCTCAATAATTTCAAAAAATATTTCACGAGAACTTAATCCTTTATCTTTTAATTTTTGATATTCCCTCCCTATATTTTGCAAAACGGAAAAACTAGCATTTTTTGCATTGCTATCAAATTCACTATAAATACCATCTAATTTACTATAATAAATTTTATAATCATCAATGATTTTTTTAATACTCATCAGATTATTATGCTCTATTTTTTCTTCTATAGCATATTCATTAAGTCCCGGAGATTGAAGGTCTGTTGATAAATTTTCTTTGGATAAAACTTCCACAATGTGTGCAAGATTAGTTTCAACCTTAACATATTCTCTTTGTTCGCCAAGTTCATATTGAAAAAAATCATATAACTCCCGAAGCTCTAAAGTAGATTTATTTTGCATTTTACGTAACAAACTAGTTGGATCCCAAATGTTTTTATTTGAATCAAAATTAATCATATGGGGGTTATTAAATTCTTGCTTTTTTAATTTGGTAGAGGCATCCTTAGCAATTGAAATAAATATATAATTATATTCTTTATATTCTTTAATTCGTTCTCTACTTAATGATTGCTCAATTTTCGCTTTATTACAAGTGGCGGAAACCTGTGCCACAACTTTATTAGTGTTATCTATTAAATCTATTCCATCAATATTTTGATTAATTTCGTTAGCGTTAACAAAATTTAAATTAAATACCATATTAAACAAATCTGCAAAAAAATTTTCAGAATGTATGTTTAAGTCTAATAAATTGATTTTACCTCTCCGTTCAATTCTAGTACATAATAAATTAAATTTTTCCTCAATATAATTAAAATATCCCATTTTATTCATTGATATCTTTCCCTTCTTAACTTCTATGTAATATACTACCTTTTATTCAATTATATTTGTTAAGGTTTTCAATGATTATTGCTGAAATTTTCGATTGCAATTCTCGTATCTTGTCTTCAGAATCTATCTGTTTCCTAATTTCCGATTCTATGTTTTTTGCAATAGAATCTTGCATTTCAATAGCGATTTTTGGAACCAATATTTTTCTTACCCTAAACATTCCTATTTTACCTTGTGATGATTTAGTTGTTAATTCCCTAAGTTGTGTTTTACATAATCTCGTCAACATATAATAGTTTATAAACTTGGAGTTATAATGAACCGGATCTTTAAAAGAAACTTTTGCAAAATTTTCACTAATATTCTCGCCAGATAAATCCTCTGGCACTACACCTATTTTACCTATTGAACCAACAATTGTAATTAACAAATCGTTTTCTTGTGCGGTATATTTTTTAATTTTTTGTTGTGTTTCTTCTTTTATATATTTTACATCTTCTATATTAAACGTTCCATCTTTATTCAAATCTTCTACCCGCACATATTTAAAACCTGTTTCTTCCTCTGTAACAGATTCCCCTTTTGGAAGTCTCTTTCCGCCTTTTATTATTGCGATTTTTCCTAAATTTATCCATTCTATCTCTTTAATGTTACTCATAACTTCATTAAATATGTGTCTTGTTTTTAAACTCGTAGCAAACTTTAACTCGTCATTTGCAAAATCAGAAAACTGACATACAAACTCCCGTTTTTCTTCCGCTAACTTATTTACATAATTATAATTAAATAAACTAGAAAACGTTTCATCTATAATCTCTTGCGTAGATTTTATTTTTTGATATAATTTTTCAATTTCATTCTCAATTGGTTTCACGTATTTTAGGATGTTTCTTTGTTCATCTAATGATGTTAACGGAATATAAAGCATAGACAAACTATAATCATTTATTCTTCTTTGTGCAATACCTGTTTCTAAATTTTTAAGTGAAGTTAAAAATTTATTTGTTCTAATTAAGTAATACAAATACTTAGGAATATATAAACGCTCATTTATGTTGTATTCCATAAACTCAGTAGAACAAAGAAGTTCTTTATTTTCTTCATTAAGAATGAATTTCCCTTGCCACGTACTCATTTTAGGAATTATTATATTTCCTTCTTTCATTAAATTTTTATCAGAATCTATTTTATCAACAATATCATAGTCATATATAAAATTAATTTTAGAAGAAACATTATTCATATCGACTAATTTATATTCTTGGTCTAGTTCACCCTTTTTTAAAACTGTTACAGGTAACTTTTTCAAAACATTATCTAATCTAATTTGAAATGAATTATTAAATATTCTCCCCTCTTGGATATCAAAAACGTATCTATATCCCGTATTGATATTTAAATATTTCTGATTAGATATATTTGAAAAACAACTTTTAAAAATTCTCATCTTCTTACTCCCATTTGATATCTCTCAAGTAATCTAAAATAGTTTCTTTAACTCCATCATCAACTTTAATATTACCATTAGAGTCAACTCTAAATAATTCGTTAGGTCGCTCTTGAACTCCCCTCTTGGTTCTTTTATAACCTATTTCTTCAACTTCAGCCATGAAAATATCATAATTCAAATTCTTCGCAACTTCTCCGAACACCCACCACGAATTTACATGTCCCAACATTTCTATCGTATCTTTATCATATTTACATAATTCCTCAAGTTCTTCCCTATATTTGATTATTAACTCATTTTTTGAAAGGGGTTCGTCTTTTTCATTATAATAATTCTTAAGCATTCTTATTAAGCTTTCCTTTTCTTGTTTTTCACTCAGGCCTTTAATCGATGGAAGTTTATGCTTTTCAGCTTTACCATCAAAAACTTTAATAATATTTTCAACTTTTCTTTTTATTTTAGAATATTCAGCACTACTTTCGGACCAAAGTTTATCCCAAACCAAAACTTCTTCTTTTGTTTTCTTTTGAGCAAAAAGTATACTTGTTTTAGTTTGAGTAAATGGGGCAAATGTTAATTGTGGTAATGAAACAACAGCTTTCACCTTAAAATATTTGTATATAAAAAGTCTAATATATTTATTATCTATTGTATCAAAAACATTTTCGGGTAAAATAATAGCCATACGCCCATTTTCTCTTAATAGTTGATAATATCTTTCTATGAACAAATTTTCGGAACTTTTCTTGTCTCCAAACATAAAACTTTTTTGAACCGACTTTTTTGTTTCATTGTCTAAGTCAACACTAAAAGGAGGATTCGAAAGCACGATATCAAACTCATTATTGACTCTAATATTTTTATTTTGCATTTTATATGTAGTGTCAATAACACTTTGTCTCAAAACATTTGGTTCTTGTTCTTTTTCATATTCCGAAAATGGCAAAAGCCCATCTTTTACAAATATATTTGTTGAACCATCCCCATGTAAAATCATATTTACTTTAGAAGCTGTTCCTAAATTAAAATTTATTTCCGAACCATAAATATAATCTTTCGCCCAACGATTTTCTCGATGATCAGGATAAAACCATTCTGTTTCGACTTTATCTCTTACGGCTCTAGAGTTTCCTAATTCTTTATTATATTTTCCCCCATCTGCATTCATATATTTCATTGTATAAGTAATAAACTTCATATATTCAATTAAAAATGTTCCACTGCCTGCAGAAGGATCAATCATGAACGGAATTACTTCATCTTCTCTTATTCGTTTTATAGCCAATCTATCTAGTTGACTCCCCCATAGCATAAATTTAACTATATTAATTGAAGTAAAAAATTGTCCTTTTGTTTGCTTAAAACCATCCCTAATTATTCCCTCAAAAAAATCTCCCAGAATATCTTTTCCATTTAAACTATTTTTCCCATCAACAAATGACAAATGTTCTAATTGTTGAACTGTATATTTTAATTTTGATAATGAAAATTTTTTGGTATCAATCACAAATGATTTTTCTAATTCTTTTTCATCTACAACATTTAATTTTTTTCTTAATGCAGATCTATATAAATTGTTAATCCTATCAAATAGGGCTTCGTTAGTCTCGAATTCTTCTCCAGTATCTATTTTATAGACTAAAGACTGAAAATCGTATATTTCTCCATCGTCTTTTTCATCTTCATCTTGAATTTTAGCTAGTATTAAGTTGACTAATGAAGCAAAAACCTCATTATCATCTGTCCCTCCACCACCCCAAAGAACATTGTGAAGATTTTTTTGTAATGAATCTAAATATTCCGTAGAAAAATTTGTTCTCAAATCATTTTCTCCACCCTTAATATAAGGTGTCTTTTGAGCTCTACCATAATTTATAGGTAACTGATTGAGATATTGTCTCTCACCTTCCCATTCACCGAAAGTTTTGGTTTTGTCTTTATCTATAACAATGCAGTCGTCTTCTATTTCGCTCCCAAATTCATCATTAATAGTATATAAGACCAAGTATTTAACGCCTTTTTCTTCGTTTTCTTGAGCTGAAAGCTTAAATAATTGGTCTTCAATAACTTGGTCTTTGTTTTTCAAATAATCTTGAGGAGATTTTACTTCTATAAAAAGAAACGCTTTATCGTTTGAATCTCTAACAATTATATCTATTCTTGAAGTAATTGTTTGTGGTCTTCCGGATGTATATTCCTTTTCGATTTCAATTTTATTCGATTTATATCCAAGTTCATTTACTAATTTAGTCAATAAAAAAGCACGTACTAATTCTTCGTCACCAGATATAATTTTAATTTCTCTGTGTTGAATAATTTCAGAATATTCTATTAAATTGTTATTTAAATCAATATTCTTAACAACCTTAATGGGCTGTCTTTCGATATAATCTTTTATTGCTGATCTATTTAACATATTTTCCACCCGCTTATCTTACTTATGTATAATTAATTTTATCATATATTTGATAAAACAACTGTAATTTCCCCGAATTAACTTATTCAAACATTATTTTTTTATTAAATTTAACTAATTGATACCAAAAGCATTTATTCTGATTTGAGTTCGAACTCGTGTTTTATATAAGGTTCAAACTCGTGTTCTATAATAATATAGTTTGTACAGCCTAAATAAAAAAGTCTGTTTTGAGTTATAATTTAAACTCTCAACAAACTTTTATAAAAATAAAATGGCTTTATTAAGCCATTTGTTTGATTGTATTTCTACTAATTAAATACTTTTATGGCAGGCCCGGCTGGATTCGAACCAACGAGTGTCAGAGTCAAAGTCTGATGCCTTACCGCTTGGCTACGGGCCTATATTTGGTGGGGCGGCTGACCGGATTCGAACCGGCGAATGTCGGGACCACAACCCGATGCGTTGACCCCTTCGCCACAACCGCCATATAATCATGCAATATTTATTATACAATACTTTGATAATTTGTCCAAATGAAATAATTATATGACAACACATATGGTGTTTATATTAGATTATATTAATATTTATTGAAATTGGTGTATCTTTTAATTTGAATAATAGAGTCACAATTTGATATTATTATATAGACTGAGGTGAAATAGATTATGAATACACAAAATCAACAAAATAATCCCAGAAAAGGGGGATTTGTTAAATATATTGGCTATATCTTGTTTGCGATTGCCGGAATTATGTTAATCGGGATGTTTAGCAGTACTGCTAAACTATCACGATATACTAAACTTTATGAAAAAGAAGTTTATCCACTTTATCAATCATACGATCAAAATAATGAATATTTTGATGGCTATGTTATGGCCTTTAATGGATTTTATGATCAAAATCCAATTTATACTTATAAACAAAATGATCGTGAAGCTTCTCCTTTAGAGTTTACACTAAATATTTATCGTGCTAGATTTACTGATGTTACTTATAAATTTTATTTCTTTAGACAAGAAAAAATTAATAATGGTTTTATTATTCAATTTAAAGATTTAAAATATAATGGCGAAGACATTATGGAGTTAAATCGTGCTTATTATAATACTGAACCGCCAATTCATTTGTTTGGTGTATATCTTCGATATTCAACCAAACCAAATGTTGATTTAAATCGCACTAATCCATATAATTATCAATTAGATCCAAGATTACCTTTTGTTGTTTCTAATGATATTTTAGATTTAGGAGACGGCACTTTTACTGAACTTCTTGAAATTAGAGTTGATCATATTCCATATGATGCTGAAAAAAATGCTGATTTGAATAATAAAGAAACTTTATTTGTTTTAAACTCTGATGGTCTTAAAACTCACGGTGATAATCCGTTATATGTTCACGATTTATCAGTATCAAGAGATAAATATACTTTTAGTACAAACGAAATTGCTGGTGATTTACCAACTAATGCTGAGGTTCAAACATTAAACTTATCTTATCAAAAATTAGATTTATCGCCTTATAACGGTACCGTTATTGGTTCTACTATTGTAATAGTATTAATCGTATTATTAGCAGCTTACTTTATGTTCTTTAATAGAATCGTTATGACTAAAATTCAACAAAAACGAACAACCAAAAGAATTGCTGCCCAACAAGCTAGTTCGATTGTTTCTCAAACTACCATAGAAGCCGACTTTACTGAAAGTGAACCGGTTACTGAAGTTGAGGATGAAACTAAACATATCAACTAAATCACTTTAAATTTCACTTTAAGTCAACTTATGATATAATTAATTGTGCTAGGGGTATGGTGTCAACGGCAGCACGCGGGTCTCCAAAACCTTAAGTGAGGGTTCGAATCCTTCTACCCCTGCCATTTAAATATTTGATTAGTAAATAGCTCGTTGAGCTATTTTTTTATAAATAGATGTTTAGAAATCTAGTAAAAGGGAAACATTATAATATAGGTAATTAATAAATCTGAAAAACACGGAATAAAACTCTTGAAAAACACGGAATTGCAGTTTAATTTATAAGCAATATTTATTTCAGTTGTCCTAAAAATGTGGACGACTGAATTCATGCCCAATTAGATATTTTAAAAATAAAGAAGCTAGTGTGAAATCGGGTTACAACAATATAAAAATTTAAAAAATTGAAAGTGATATTCATTTTAAACGCAAAACAATGTCAAAAATAACAAACATGTTGACTATTTTTGACAATAATGTTAAAATACACATGAAAAATCGTCAACATTATGACTTGATTTTAGGAGTTGGTAAAATGATAAAAAGAGATTTCTACATTAATAAGTTAATAAATAGTAAAGGCAATGGAAAAGTTAAAGTGATAACTGGTTTACGAAGATGTGGTAAATCTTATCTATTATTTAAACTATATAAGGAATATTTGTTAAGTCAAGGTATAAGTGAAGACCAAATTATTGCCTATAGTTTGGAAGGGTATGAGAATATACATCTAAGAAATATAAATGTTTTATACGCGAGCATAAAATCGAGAATAAAAGATGATAGTAAAAAATATTATCTTTTCATTGATGAGATTCAAAATGTTCATCCAGTGCAAAACCCTTATGTTGAATCTAAAGATATAATAACTTTTGTTGACCTTATGTTAGAGTTTGTAAAATTAGATAATTTAGATATCTATATTACTGGATCGAACTCTAAAATGTTATCTAAAGATATATTAACCCAATTTAGAGGTAGAACCCATCAAATAAGATTACTTCCACTATCTTTTAGTGAACTATATAAACATTTTGGAAACACTCCAGATTTATTAGATAGTTATTTTATGTATGGTGGTATGCCAGAAATATATACTAAGTTTCATAATGAAGAAGCTAAAAGAGACTATCTTAAATACCTTTTTGAGGAAACTTATATAAAAGATGTTTTAGAAAGAAACAATATTCAAAATGATAAATTTGTATTAGGAACACTTCTCGATTTTATATCATCTAGCGTTGGGTCTTTAATTAGTCCTTTTAAAATTTCTAATAGGTTTTTGTCTGAGCAAAATATAAAAATATCTAGTGCTACAGTCGATAGATATTTAGAATATTTTGATGATGCATTCGTATTATCAAAAGCTAATAGATACGATGTAAGTGGAGCAAGGTATTATCAAACCAATAATAAGTACTATTACAATGATGTAGGATTAAGAAACGCTAGACTTAATTTTTTTCTAAAAGATCAAGGGCATATTATGGAAAACATAATATATATAGACTTAATAAAAAGAGGATATAAAGTAGATGTTGGAATAGTGCGTGATAATTACAGGGTTGACGGAAAACTAACACAAAAACAGTTGGAAGTTGATTTTATGGTAACAGGTGCAAATGAACGATACTATATACAATCTGTTCTAACTTTAGATGATCTAAAAACAATAGAAAGAGAAACAAGACCATTAAATAAAATAAAAGATAACTTTATTAAAATCATAGTTATCAAAAACTATACCGGTTCATTTTATGATAAGGATGGAATTTTTTATATTAATTTAAAAGATTTTCTATTAAATGAAAATTTAGCTGAAATAACTAAAAGATAGTAATCATTACAATGATTCAATCAAATTAGAAATAGATTTAATTGTTGAATTGAAAGATAGTTCATGAGGGTATTAACTAATACTAAGATAGCATATCAAAGACCGGAAGACGGTATATATGTTGTCCCTCTTGGTTGTTTGAGGCCATAATTTTTGTAAAAAAAATCAGGAGGAGTTATCGTGGTAATAACACAAATTAAATATAAAGATTTACCGATTGAAATAAGAAATCAAATATCAGACAAAGAAATATTTTATTATTACAAATTAAGCTATAAGATTGATTCATATTTTATAGCATATGACAATATATTCCATAGTAACAATAAATATTTATTTCCAATTAACGAAACATTTAGCAATATAAAAAATCTCATATAAATACACTTAAAAAATATTTCAATAAGCCTTCCTCAATAACCAACTTTACTGCTTGTATTTTAAATTCTCTTGAATATTTTTCCCTCATAAGTAAACACCTCTTTATTTACATACTATCATTATTCTCTTATCTTTGTGTCTACTTTATTATATACCATCCATTTTATTATGTCTAAGTACAACAAAAAATTTAAAAAATGACTTTCAAGAATTAAATAAATCTGAAAAGTTGAAAGCAAGAGAAAGTTATAAGTTGTTAGGGCAAAGGAAGATATTGTAATGAGGATTCTTAATCAATCTGCAAAATAGGTAATAAAACTCTTGCAATTTAGGTAATGCGGTTGAATTTATAAATATACCTGTTTCAGTTGTCCTAAAAATGTAGATAACTGAATTCAAATGCGATATTTTTAGTGGCTTTTGTGAAATTTTTCTGAAAATTTCATAAATTCAAACGTTTTTTAAAATTTTAATTTTATGTTGTTTTTAGATATTATTTATAATATAGTATGTGTAAGCAAATATAAAAACTATAAATGGAGGGCAGATAAGGGCAATTATTGTATAAAAAGGAGGTTTTTATTATGAAACCGAGAAGATTATTAGGTTTATTAGTTATATTTATGTTTTTGTTATTTGGGCTTTTTGGTTGTGATCTAACGGATAATGGCGGAAATGATAATAAACAAAAAGGTAAAGCCCAAATCAATTTGATGTGTTTTGATACAAGAGAGTTAATTGGTGAACCGATTATAATGGAGGGAACATTAGGAAAATCTGAAGCGATAGAGATTCCTAAAGTCAACGGTTTTATGTGTCTAATAGAGGGGCCCTTTACTATTATGTATGGGGATCCAATGATTGATTTTTATATTCCTTATATACCAATTCACCCTACTCGTCCTAATGAAGGGATAGTAATTATTAAGTATCTTGATGAGCAAGGCATCTTCTTTGATTATGATGAAGTTGTTGGTGAAATCGGATCCAATCAAGAATTTACACCCGAATTACGAGCAGGTACTCATAGAGTAGCTGATCCTAATCAAGAGACACTAGTTATTGTTTTTGGAAGTGAAATTCAAATAATTGAAGTGACGGTTGTTCCGATAGTACAAATCAATAAATATCCGTATACTATCAACTATTTGGAAGAGACTACCAATAAAGTGTTACACACAAAGTTAACCGGGAGGTTACCGGAAGATGAAATTCTTAATTTAGAACCACACCCTGTGATTCCAGGTTATACTTTAAAAACAACCGTAACAACCCTTAAAATCAAACCTAGTTTGTCAGATGATAATGTGTTAAATGTATATTATGTTAAAGATCCAAGTCAATGGGCAACCATTACTTTTTTATTTGGAGAACATGCTACTCAAATTGGATTTAAACCTACTTCTTATGAAGTAATTAAAAATCATCCATTAGATGGAGAAAATCAACCAGAGATTCATGTACCAGATTTTGAAACTGAAGCTGGATATAAAATTAATCCTGATGGCAAATGGTCAGTTGATATTACAGAAGTTTTAATGGTTACTAAAGATTTAGAAATTGTAGCTCAAGTAATAATTGATGAAGACCAAAAATTTGAATATACAGTTTATTACAAGGAAGATAGAGAGTATGGTAGTGAGCTTGCTGAAAGGGTAACCGGAACACATCATCTTGGAACAGTAATAGTACCTGAACATCCAGTAATTCCTGGTTATACATTACAAACGGAAAATAGAGAATTTGAAATTCAAAATCATGAATACTATAATCGTTTTACCATTTATTATGTAAAAGATCCAACTCAATGGATAATCATTGAATTTATAAGTAGATATTGTACCATGGGTGGCCCAGGAGCTTCATCATATGAAGTCATTAAAAACCACCCACTTAACGGAAGAAACCAACCCAATATTGTCTTACGAAATATTGAAGGGATATACACTGGATATAAAAAAGCTGGCGACAATGATTGGACTCCAGCATTTTACAATGACTTAACACTTGAAGAAGACACGACATTTTATACAAATATCGTAGTCGATGAATCCCAACAATATAAATATCAAGTATTTTATTACCAAAAAGATGGCGGCGGACTAGAAGTACATCCAGCTAAAACAGGATATCATCATGTGGGTAATTTAGATCTAGGATCTCATCCTGATGTTTATGGTTATAAATTAGTTGAAGGACAAAATACTAATTTAGAAATTTATCCTAATGATTATAACTATATAAATGTTTACTATGTAAGAGATTTAGATAAATGGGTCACAGTAGAATTTTCTGGTGGAGATCACGGTGTGGTTTGGAGTGATATTACTAGTTATGATGTAATTAAAGGGGTTTCCTTAAATTCAACAACGCAACCTAAACCAATTACAAGCGGTCCAAGGGTGGAAAGTTATCCCGGATATAAACATAATACCGCTAATCCTTGGTCTCCGGGGTTTAATCCTTCTATGAATGTTACAGAAAATACAGTATTTGTTGCCCAATATGCAGTTGATACTAATGTTAAATTTGCGTACCAAATTAACTATTTAGAAGAAGAAACCGAAAGAGTATTACTTAATCCTAAAAGAGATCAACATCATATAGGAACACTACAATTAGCACCACACCCGGTATTTTCTGGGTATAAACCATCAACAACTAAAACAACAATAGAAATTACAGATAATACTGCAAATAATATATTAAATGTTTACTATGCGAAAGATCCAACACAATGGACAACTTTAACTTTTACATCAGGTCCAGATTCAACGGTATTTGAAGCTGTGTTTGAGGTAATCAAAGGAATTCCGTTCCATATGCCAATCCAATTACCAATTACACCACCAGAGATTACAGCTAAGTTTGGTTATAAGATTAACCCTAATGATTGCTGGTCACCAGCATTCCACCCCCAAGGAACTACTAATGAACCAATAATATATTATTCTAAAGTCTTTTTTGATAGTGATTTATATACAACAGTTACATTTTCGCCAGGAGAAAATGCGACATTAGAAGGTACTAATGTCTTTATAGTACTTAAAAATCATCCATTTAATGGCGAAAATCAAGATAAAGTCGTTGAACCGCCAACTGTTACACCAAATATTGGTTATCAAAATACTTCAGACGGAGATTGGGATCCAGTATTTGATCCAACAGCTTCGGCGACAGAACCGTTAGTATATAATGCTTTAGTTGATGTAGATACATCTCAGTGGCGGATTGTAACTATTAAACATATTGGTAAAGATTTAACTGGCAATTACACTACTTCATTATTAACTGAAACTGTTGATGTTATTGCAACCGTCAGCTATGATATGCCGCAAAAGAGTTTTACTGGGTTCACTTTTGATACAACTAATCCAGCTACTTATACTGTTGATTCAGGAGATAGCCAAATGGTAGAGGTTAAGTATACAAGAAATAAACATAATATTAGCTTTATTACTAATGTTGATATCACTCCAAGTCCAATTAACAATATCTATTACGGCGAAGAGGTAATTGATATTTTAGTTTTAGATCAAACACCTCTTAAAACTGGTTATCATATAGAAGGATGGATTATACAAGGAACTGACACATTAGTAACAGCCGAATACAAAATGCCAGATAATGATCTCGTGTTAGTAGCTAAGTGGAAAGCGAATACTTATCTAATCCATTTTAATCCAAATTGTTCAGATTATTCTGGGGTCATGTATGACTTGCAAGCTACTTATGACCAATTAACAACATTAACAAAAATGGAATATACAAGAGAAGGTTATAAATTTTTAGGCTGGGCCATTGAACCTAGCGGTGGGAAAGTATATAACGATGAACACCAAGTTATAAACCTCGCTAAAAGTGGAGAATTTAGATTATATGCGGTCTGGCTCCAACTATATAAAATAACTCTTATTTTAAATGGTGGAACATTGCCTGAAGGCTACACTGAAACAATATATTTAGAAAAACATCAGATGACTTATCAAAACCCATATTATCTACCTATACCTACTAAAGAAAAAATACCTGCCCCTGGTGGTATAGAGTTTTATGAATTTGAATTCGGCGGATTTTTTGATACTGATGGATCCAAGCGTGAAAAATTAGTTTCTTATCGTGATTACACCTTATCAGCTAAATGGCGTAAATTTTACCGCGAAGGTTACTATCCACAATCTAAGGTAACAGATTTAGATTTAATCGCTGCTTTAGACCAACGAGATATAGTAATGAAAAGTGCCACAATCACTTCAAGAGGTGGTCAAACATTTACTGAAGTGTGGAATGTAATTACTTATAATGAAGAGAGATATGAAAAATTAGGAAATGATTATTATAAATACGAACTAATTATTTGGTATCTAACAGAAGATCATGTAGCTTATACTAAATACATATTAGATTTTGCCCCATTTGATAGTGGCGAAGCTAACACAAACACATACTATAATAGTTATATGTATCACTATATACACGATGTATTTAAAGCAAAAGTTAAATATAGTCCTCCAAGTTTACTTAATAAAGAAACTATAGAAAATTCCACTTATTTCCCTAGTTATGATGAAATAGTATCTTATCCAACTGATTATGCACAAGCTGTATTAGAGGGTAAGCGTTCTATTATACCTTGGGCAATATACAACACAGATAATTCAAGAAGTTATTGGACCGAATCTAAGAATCCAGAATATATTGGTAATGATTATTTATATTATGTTATGTGGAACAGTTACCTTTCTACTGCTCCATCTAATTACGTTTTGGGTTTGCGCCTTCGTTAATGCTTGGTTAAAATAAGAAAAAAACTTAGATAAATGATTATAACACCTTCAAAGTAAATACATAAAATAAACAAAAATGTTTAATATTTAGTGATACAGTTTTCATATTACATTTTTGATATAGAATTTTAAAAGTAGACTCTAATAAAAAGAGATCTACTTTTTTTGTTGTAGTTTATCTTTCCTTAAAAAGTATGACAACAGATTATTTAATAATTGATAACTTCTTCTACAAAAATCTATATGCATTATTTAAATCTTCAATTAGCAACCACCATTTTGATGTCATACAACATATAATTTATTAAAATTTTTATCAAAATTATTATTTTCATAAAATTATAGTAATCAACAGTTTTTGATAAAATTATCAATAAAACTACAATTAAATTTAGATTTGAAGAAAAATTTTATCAAATTGTTAATTTTAATAGAAATATAATTATCATCCGTTTTTGATGAAAAAATTAATAAAACTGCTGTTAAAGTTGTAATTAAATATCTTTTTTATCAAATTTCAATAAAAAGTAAGCTTTTTAAGGGCCTACTTTTCATTAATATTTTATAATTTTTTCTAATCAACTATTAATCGACAATTCTTATACTAATATTTCCGGTATCAGTTTGAATTTCACATATCCCACCGGTAGTGGTTCTAGGTACATCAACCTTGCCATTTTCAGTAGTTGCATAAAAGATTTTACTAGTTAATAGTGTTCCAGTAACACTACCGGTTGATGTTTTAATATAAATTTCTCCCGCATCACAACCATCAAAGATAACTCTTCCAGTGCTCGCGTTAAAATTAAAACTATTAGTCGCTATTACATTGGTTAAGTTCATTCTTCCAGTGGAAGTATTAATTCTTAAACTATCACAATTAACATCTTTTAATGTGAAATATCCGGTACTTGATTTTAATCTAATTTGATTAGTAGCATTGATATTTTCTAAGTTATAAATACCAGTTGATGTTTCGATATTAATGTTATCCGCATTAAGATTTTTTAATTTAACCGATCCAGTTTCTGTTTGAATAGTAATATCTTTCGCATCGGCAAATAACTGAATTTTACCTGTTTCAGTATCAATATTAACGACATTAAAATTGAACTCTTTTGGTATTTCAATATTACCGACTGCGGTCGTTATTACTAATGAATCATAAGTATCTTTTGGTAAGTATATTTCCATTTTTTCTTTTTCAAATAATAAATTAGTAAAGAAATGCCATTTCTTAGTATTAACTTCGCGAATTTTAAGTGTATCATTAACGACATTAATCTCATAAGTTAATCTTTTTCTTTCTTGGTAAATAATTTTACCAGTAGGATCGTTAGTTTTAATTAAAACGATATCAGTTACGTCAGCACTAATCTTGATAAGATTAAAATCTTCAGTTAAGATTTTTTCTTTATTTTCTGAATCGTCTCTTCCGTTTAATTTCTTATAACTAAAATCATTGACCGCTAATACTGTAATAAATATAGCTAATCCAAATACTACTAAAACCGAAGCGATAATTAATGATATTTTTATTCCTTTTTTCATTTTAACTCTCCCCACCAACAAGTGCTTTTTTAATGCTTAATATTATTTTTTGGGTTAACTTAGCTGTTAACTCTGTGACTTTAACACATAAATAAAATAAGAATATAGCCACACCTACACAAAGTAAACTTAACCCAAACATACCGGCACTAGCTAATAAATAGCCATCAAAAAGATGAATAATTGAATCGATTAGAAAACTAATCCCTCCAGCAACTAGTGAACCCTCAACTGACCATAAGACAATTACCGCCGACCATAGTAATATTGCAAAAACGAAGAGAAATGCGAGAAGCATTACTAATAGCGGAAACCATAGTGGAAATCCCAAAATAATTAGTATAATTTCCCAATTTTCTAGTTTTCTTTTTGGTTTAACTTTTTCTTTAACGATCCTTGCCAGTGGCGTTGCCTCAATGACTTTAGCCGCTACAGCATCAGAGGTGCCGATTTCATTGATTGCATCTTCTTCACTTAAACCTTCTTCCATACGATCATCAATCATTTCTGAATAAAATGATATTCGATCTTCAATATCTTCTTTAGGCAATCCTTTTAATTTTAACCTAAGTTCTGATAAAAACTTTTCTTTTGTCATACGACATCCTCCCTAATAATAAACTTTGCCATCGCTTCCATATCAGTCCAATACTCCTTAAACTCTTCTATTTTTTTTAATCCCAACTTCGTAATCTGATAATACTTACGAAGTCGCGAGTTATGTTCGACCGTTTTAACGGTCAACATGTCGGTATCTTCTAATCTTTTTAAAATTGTGTATAGCGTTGATTCAGAAATGCTAACATATGGTTCCATATCTTTAATGATTCGGTACCCATATGATGGTTGATTGCGAATTACCGCTAGGACACAAACCTCTAAAAGGCCACGCTTTAATTGAACATCCACTGTATACCTCCTCTTACATAATACATCGTATCACGAAGTATAGGGGTTTGTCAACACTTTTTATTAAGAAAATTGTAAAAATTTTTTTAAAATAAAAATAGGGGATAAAATCCCCTAAAGTTATATTTAATTTTTTTAATTATTTTCGATAATTTTTTTATCACCAAAATATCCTAGTAACATTAAGACTAATGCGCTTCCTGCCAATAAGCCATCTGGAATTCCAGCTGGCAGCATAAACATCATTAATATCATCGTTACTACTGAATTAATAATTGATAGAGCTAGTCCCCACATTCTATTTTTAAGTAAGCCAACGGCTCCAATAATTCTTAAAACTCCAAAGATTACCCCCATAATTGTCATCATTACTATATTGTCTTGTAAGTATTGTAAGCGAAAAGAAAAGTATTGATTAACATCAATCCCACCATTACTTAAAATTGAAGTAATGACTAACATTACCACTCCGGCTAATTCCATTAATCCGCCGTGGATAATCATTAAAATGGCTGGTGCTCGATATTTTTTCATATTTTTATATCACCTCTACTTCTTATTTTACATAACCGCTATTTAAAATTATTATAAAATGCTTTAGTTATTGGCAATGTTACCGGTTTTAGTTTTTCCTTAATAATTCTTTACATTTTTGTAAGTTTATTTAATATAATTATCCGTAATTCTTTTAATATAATGATAATGATATTTATTCATCGACAATTCATAATGTTGTTTACAACAAAACTAAAGACCGTTTTTTGATAAGTAATCGTTATTCAATAAAACGGAATATATTCATATATTTAGTTTTGTTACATAAAAAAGAAGTCAATCATCATTTTGAGATTAACTTCTTTAATAAAATTTTTTGATTTGTTTTGGATGAGCGTAAAATTCAATCGCTCTCGGAATTACTTTTAGTTCAATCTTTCCTTCAGCCAGTAATTCGCCATCGCAATTCCATTTAACATCTTCTCCATTAAGAGGGGTAATGATAGCGTGATCGGTTGAGATATGGAGTTCCTTATATTGTTTCTTCCCAGCTAATAAAATAAACATAACTAGTCTTAAAATTAAAGCTAAATTACGGTCGGTAAAAATTCTAATGTCAACTAAACCATCATTGAGTTTAGTTTTTTTAGAAAAACGGAATAGCTTTAATCCGCCAAATTGATTAGCTGATAAAGCTAACATTAATGAAACATCTTTTTCGCATACTTTATCATCATACTCAATTCTAGCTCTAAAAAATGGTTTTTTATTTAAACTTCTAATTCCAGCTCTAAAATATGCCATTGAACCGTATTTTTTCTTCTCTTCGCGCTTCGCTTCATAACTAACCGAAGTTAAATATCCGGCTGCCGTTACATAAATAAAATATTTATCATTAATTTGGTTGACATCAGTGGCAACCGCTTCGTTATTAAAAATAAAATCGATGTTTTTTTCAATCTTTTTAGGAACTCCTAAAATCTTAGCGAAATCATTAACGGTACCAATTGGAACGATGGCAATTTTCGGTCTAATCTCTGATCTCATTAGTCCATTGATGACTTCATTAATGGTGCCATCACCACCACAGACAAGATAAGTATCATATTTTGTCGCCCATAAAAAGGCTTTTTCTGTTAGATCGTTAGTGCAAGTTGAAAAATAAACGTCTAAATGATATCCTTTTTCTTCAAACTTACGTTTCGCTACTTTAACGATGTGATCAACATTTTCTCGTCCACTTGCTGGATTTACTAACAAAATCGCTTTCATTAATTTTATTATACTACTAATAATTCAATTTTTCCACTATCTCTAGTTTTATTTAAATCAATTACTCTTTGATTATCGCTTCCGCGATATTGTAAACTTAAATTTAATTTATCGATTTCAAAGGGACCATCAATTAAAATATCTGAAAGTTCTAAGATTTCAGTAATAAAAGGATTATTTTCGGCTAATAAATCTTCATAATATCTACCAGAATATATGACAACCGATAACTTTGTTTCTTTCGCTTTTTTAACTAAATAAAGAGTTTTATCGGCTTGCAAGAGCGGATCCCCACCACTAAAGGTTACTCCTTCAATTAATGGGTTTTGTTGCCACATCTTAACGATATCATCTAATTCTACTAAAATTCCGCCTTCAGGATCCCATGTTTCCGGATTATGGCATCCCTTACAACCAATAAGACAACCTTGGGTAAAAACGACAAATCTTAATCCCGGTCCGTCAACGATAGAATCGTTAACGAACCCCGAAATTCTCATTAAATTATTAAGATGAGCTACTCTTAAATCAACTTCTTCGTGTTCAAATGTTTCTAAGTTAATTGGGGCAATTAATAAATCATTAATTCTTCGGTACTTTAAAAATGGTTTTTGAAGCGATTCAATCCGCTGACAATTTGGACATTTGCTGCCTTCAATTTTACCAATAAAACCACAATCTGGATCAAAATCCAAATGATGATTAATTGCGGCATAGCCAATGCCTTTCTTTCTCATCATTTTTAATAATCCTAAAATCGAACTAACTTTATTTTTTTGTTCACCACCTAATTCAATAAAAGTAATATGCCCTCCAGGAATTAAAGCGTGATAAGGGGCCTCGATATCAATTTTAGTTTCGGCATTAATTTGACAATTAGATGGAATATGGAAAGAATCAGTATAAAATGATTTATCGGTAATATTTTTAATAATTCCATATTTTTGTTGATCTTTTAAGACGAAATTTTCTAATAAATCAACTTTTGATGAAGCGACTAATTGATAATTAAGTCCATATTTATCAATTGATAAACTAATAATTTCATTCATAAACGAAATAATTTCTAAACCTAAATTACGAGCTTCTTCACTTTCCCCATGATGGGCTCCCACTAAAGCTTGCAAGGTTTCAGCTAATCCAATAAAGCCAATATCAAGTGACCCATTTTTAATAACTTGACTAATATTATCATTTAACGTTAAACTCTGAGAATCACGCCACGCTTGATCTTTCATTAAAAATGGTAGATGGAGCGTTTTTAAATTCGATAAGTTACGATATTTTTCTAATAATTGATTAATTACTTTTCGTAAGACTACTTCTAGTTTTTCATAAAAATCAGCGATTGACTTCGAATTTAAGGCAATCCTTGGTAAATTAATCGTTGTTTCTCCTAAACTGCCCCGACCTAATGGTGATTGATTATAATCAATAACATTACTAATAATTCTATTTCTCGTAGTTCCATAAGAAACTTCTTTTAAATTATTAACTTCATCAAATTGATTCGCTTTTGAATCTAAAAACATAAAATTCGGATACATACTAACGGCTTGCGTTTCAACAGCTAATAAGTATAAATCATAGTTTGGATCGCGTTTATTAAAATTAATTCCTTCTTTAATTTTAAAGATTTGAACTGGAGTTGAATATAAATGACCTCTAGCTCCTTCTTGGGTTGCTAGTAAAATATTTTTTGTCACCATTCGTCCATAATTACTAGTATCGGTACCATAAGCGATTGATAAATTGACAATTCCACTTTGATTTTTCGTTGGCATTATTTTTAAATTTAATAAAAATTTAGCGATTGAAGAAAATAATTTTTCTTCTAATTCTTCATAAGTAACTTCTTTAATTTGCTTGATTAAATCGTCAGATATAGCTAAAGATTTTAATGTTTCATCAATTTGATTTAAATTCTTAATTTGATCAAAATTAATTTGAAGACGATTAAATCTAGCAAATTTTTCTAAATTAGATAATAAAATCATTTCATAATTTTTCTTAACCGCTTTAGCGATTAAAAAATCAAAATCTGGAATTTGAATTCCCCCATATATATCATTTTCAGCCTTAGTAATAATATATAATAAACAGTCAAAAAAATCATCAATTGTTTCACATTTTTGAAAGACGATATTATCCTTAATAATGCCATTTTCAATTAATTTAGAAGCGTCAATTTGTAGTGTGTAAAATGATGAAGCATAATATTCTATTTCTTTAATATAAATATCTCCGTCTTCATGCATTTTTACATATTCAGGATCAATTGTAAACATTTTATTATATTCTTTAGCCCCTTCGCGGCCATAAGAAAGAATTGATTTGGTTGGATTTTCATAGTGAAAATCCCCACGCTTTAATAAGAAGTTAGAAGTCGTTTTTTTCTCATGTTCAATCTCTTGAAAAGTTTTCATTAATCTCGATTCACGATCGCGAACTTTACTTCGCTCTTCTCGATATAAAATATAAGCTTTAGCAACTTCGGGTAACTTTGATACCATCAATACTTTTTCAACAATATCTTGAACACTTTCAACCGTTGGTACTCTTCCTTCTGGAGTTTCCGCTTCAACTCTTCTGACTACTTCTTGGGTCATTTCATAGATTTTATTTAAAGTTACTTCAGCCCCCACGGCTAAAATCGCCTTTTGAATGGCTTCAGTAATTTTAATTTCATTAAATTTGACATAACGTCCATCACGTTTTCTAATTTTACTAATCATATGGTTTGACCTTATTATTGTAAAAAGAGGCAATCAATGCCTCTTTTTTGATGTTAACTAGTAATATATTTTACTATGTTTGAAAAGTTATTATATTTTTCTACTGAATTATCAGATTCAACAACTAAAGTTGGAACTTGTTTAATTTGATATTTGTTAGTTAACTCTAATTCTTTATCAGCAATAACGATATCATATTTAATATTTTCTTTTTTCAAAAATTCTTTAATCATATGACAGTTAGGGCAGGCATCAGTAGTAAATAACATTAAGTGGGCATTTTCTTTTGAGTTACCGTTTGATTTAATTTCTTGTTGGGCTTGTTTGATCGCGTTTTCAATAATATCTGATGTATTAATTACGTATTCTTTACGATCAGCAAACTCTTTTTGTTTACCATCGTTCCAGTTTTTAAGTGGACGATAGTAACCAGTAATTCTTGAATAAACTTCAGTTTCAGCACCACAAATATGACAAGCTTTTTCTTCTCCATTTAAGTACCCGTGTTCTGGACAAATTGAATAAGTTGGAGAAAGAGTAAAATATGGAAGTTTGAAGTTTTCAGCAATTTTTCTTACTACATTAGCTGCTGCTTGCCAGCTTTGAAGTTTTTGGCCTAAGAAAGCGTGGAAAACAGTTCCTGATGTATATAATACTTGTAATCGGTCTTGAATTTGAAGTGCTTTAGAAACTGAATCGGTATAACCAACAGGTAAATGTGATGAGTTAGTATAATATGGTGTTTCTCCATTTTCTGATGCCGTAATAATATCAGAATATCTCATTCGATCATGTTTCGCTAAGCGATAAGTTGTTGATTCAGCTGGAGTCGCTTCTAAATTATATAAATCTCCATATAATTCTTGATAATCTGATAATCTTTCTCTCATAAAGTTTAAGACATCTTCAGCAAAATCTTGAGTTTCAATGTGAGTTAAGTCTTTTCTTAACCAACTAGCGTTTAATCCAGCTTCGTTCATTCCGATTAAACCGATAGTTGAAAAGTGATTGTTAAAATGTCCTAAGTAACGTTTAGTATATGGATATAATCCAGCTTCTAATAATTGAGTGACTACATCGCGTTTCATCTTAAGTGAACGAGCTGATAAATCCATTAAGTCACTTAATCTTTTATAGAAATCTTGTTCATCGGTTGCTAGATAAGCAATTCTTGGTAAGTTAATAGTAACTACTCCAATTGAACCGGTGTTAGATCCTGAACCAAAGTATCCTCCAGATTTCTTTCTTAACTCTCTTAAGTCTAATCTTAAGCGGCAGCACATTGATCTAACATCTGATGGTTCCATATCAGAGTTAATATAGTTAGAGAAGTAAGGAGTACCATATTTAGCTGTCATTTCAAATAATAAACGGTTATTTTCAGTATCTGACCAATCAAATTCAGTAGTAATCGAGTAAGTTGGAATTGGATATTGGAAGCCTCTTCCGTTAGCATCTCCTTCAATCATTACTTCTAGAAACGCTTTATTAACCATATCCATTTCTTTTTGACAATCTTTATATTTGAAATCCATTTCTTCGCCACCAACAATCGCTTGTCTTTCAGCTAAGTCATGAGGAACAGTCCAGTCTAAGGTAATATTAGTAAATGGAGCTTGACATCCCCAACGGCTTGGGGTGTTAACACCAAAGATAAATGATTGAATGGCTTGTTTGACTTCATCATATGATAAATTATCAACTTTAACGAAAGGAGCTAAATATGTATCAAACGAAGAAAAAGCTTGAGCTCCAGCCCATTCATTTTGCATGATACCTAAAAAGTTAACCATTTGGTTAGCTAAAGTTCCTAAGTGTTTAGCTGGTTTAGAAGTAATTTTTCCTTCAACCCCACCAACACCTTCTTTAATTAGTTGCTCTAAATCCCAGCCAGCACAATATGCTGATAACATTGATAAGTCATGAATATGAATATCAGCATTACGGTGAGCATTACCAATTTCTTCATCATAAACTTCAGATAACCAATAATTAGCAGTAATTGCTCCTGAGTTATTTAAGATTAATCCACCTAAAGAATAATTAACCGTTGAATTTTCTTTAACTCTCCAGTCTTCAATCTTTAAATAGTCTTCAACAGTCTTTTTATAATTAAAGACTGTTTCTTTGGCGTGGCGAGCTCTTTCGCGATCGCGACGATATAAAATGTATTTCTTCGCTGTCTCTGGTTCAATCCCCATTAAATACTTTTCAACTTCGTCTTGAACTTCTTCAATATCAATCACTTCGACATTTCTTTCATTTAATGTCTTAACAATATCATGCGCATATGAAAAAGATTCCAAATCTCTGGTTCCACCAAAAGCTTTATTAATTGCAATAGCAATTTTGGCTGGATCAAATTTTTGTAATCTACCGTCTCGTTTTCTAATTTGTTTAATCATTTTTACTCCCCCTTTTTTTAATCACCTAAAAATCGTGTACTTCCATTATAGTTGATAGAAAGTCCAAATACAAGCAAAAAAGAAATGAAAGTAAAATGACTGATTTTTCAGCTTTTTTTCAGTAACTTTTCATATATTTCTCTTGTTTTTCATTAATTGAAAATTTAAAATGTTATTTCAAATCATATTAGTCAAAAAATATGTGAAAAAATAAGAGCCTGACCAAAGGTCAAGCTCTAAATATTTTAATTAGTTAAAATTTTATTTTTGTAGGGCTGTAATAATTGCCATTTTATAAACTTCTTCAGTATTACAACCTCTAGATAAATCATTGATTGGAGCATTTAAGCCTTGTAAAATCGGTCCTAATGCTTCAAAATCGCCCAATCTTTGCGCGATTTTATATCCAATATTACCGGCGTTAATATCTGGGAAAATAAAGACATTAGCACGTCCAGCAACATCAGATTTTGGCGCTTTGATTTTAGCAACATCCATCGAGAAAGCGGCATCAAATTGTAATTCGCCGTCAACCGGATAATCTAATTCCATACCTTTCAATCTACATGCGGCATTAGTCATCTTCTCTACATCTTCGCCCTTACCTGAACCGTAACTAGAATAAGAAAGTAAAACTACTTTTGGATCAATACCAAAGATTTTAGCGGTTTCAGCGCTTTGTAATGCGATTTCAACAATTTGGTTTTCATCTGGATGTAAGTTAATCGCACAGTCGGCCATAACATATCTTTCTTCTTTACCGTCCTTAACACGTCTCATTATAAACGAACTTGAAACTAGATTACATCCCGGTTTAGTTTTAATAATTTGTAAGGCCGGTCTAACAGTATCAGCAGTTGAATAGGTGGCTCCACCTAATAAACCATGAGCATAGCCTCTTTCAACTAACATAGTTCCAAAGTAATTACCTTTAGTTAATAGTTGTTTGACTTCCGGAAGAGTCATCTTTCCTTTTCGTAGTTCAAACATTCTTTCCACTAATTCATCCATTTTGTCAAACTTTTCAATTTCAATAATTTCCATATTAGCTACATCTAAATTATTTTCTTTAGCTAATTTCGAAATAACATCGCGTCTTCCGAGAACTACTGGCACTAAAACATTTTCATTTAACAATCGTGCTGCAGCAGTTAAAACCCGAATATCTTCACCTTCAGTAAAGACGATTCTTTTATTTTGTCCTTTAAGTTTTTTAATCATTTCGTTAAACATAAAATCACACCCTATCTTTTATTAGTATACCACTTTTTAAGTTACATCTTCAAAGCATATTATGAACTTAACCCTTATTTCAAAATAAAACCACTCAGGTAGAAAATTAAACTTGAGCGGTTATATTTATTTAAAATCAATTTTTATTCGATTATATTCCTTATTAGCCGTTTCTAAAATATAGGTTATTTCATCTTTAGTAAAAATTTGATCTGGATTTCCTTTAACTTAATCCCAATTTTTCTTAACATTGGGGCTTAATCCCATTTCCATATCTGGGAAGAAGGATAATTCAAAATGTTTCGTTTTCGGATTATAAACAATTAATAGTTCACGAGTTTTTTCGTCCTCTTCAGGGTATCCCCAATTAACAAAGTAATAAATTTCGCTTTTGGATATTTCATGCTTTTCAAGAGTGTTAATTGCGAGTACAGGTTCTTGATGATATTTTAAAAATCGAGTAATTGCCGTAATTTCATTATCATATTGGCTTCTTTTACATGAAGTTAGAGACAAAAATAATAAAATAGAAACAAAAATCACTCCTAATTTGTTAACTTTATTCTTCATTTTTAGCCCTCCTAAAATTGCCTTATTTTTAAAACCATACCATTGTACTCTTTATTTATTCTTTGCGTCAATTAATCTAACTTTATTTTAATATTTAGATTGTATCTAATTAATTTATTTTCAATATCTCTTTCATTGTATTAAACGTTTTAATGTGTTAAAGTACTTCACACAAGGAGGCAAGTTATGGAAAAATATCAAATCAATCGAAATATTATTTGTATTGACTTAAAGAGTTTTTATGCCTCTGTTGAATGTGCCTTAAGAGGACTTGACCCATTTACGACAATGTTAGTTGTCGCTGATAAACAAAGAGGTGACGGCTCAATTTGTTTAGCGACAACTCCATACTTAAAATCATTAGGAGCTCCTAGTCGCGGTCGCATTTTTGAATTACCAGAACATTTAAAAGATGATATCATTTATGCGCGCCCGCGCATGAAAACATATTTAGAATATACAATGAAGTTAATTGAAATTTATCTTAGTTTTATTGCTGATGAAGATTTATATGTTTATTCTATCGATGAAGCTTTTTTAGATGTCACTAACTATTTAAATTATTATAAAGTAAGTGATGTTGAATTAGCAGAGATGATTATTCAAGAAATTGAAACTAAATTAAAACTTCCTGTAAGTTGCGGAGTTGGTCCGAATATGTTATTAGCTAAACTCGCTCTTGATTTAGAAGGAAAATATTTAAAGGGGAAACCGGCTAAATGGACTTATCAAAACTTTAAAGAAAAATTGTGGCCCGTTTCCCCACTTTCAAAAATGTGGGGAATTGGACGCCGCATTGAGCGCCATCTAAATTTAATGGGCATCTATTCAATTGGTGATTTAGCTAATTATTCTGTCACTCAATTAAAAAGACGATTCGGCATTATTGGTGAAGAATTATATTATCATGCCCATGGAATTGATATGAGTTTAATTCAAGATAAAGATAAACTTCGTAGTTATAATAAAAGTTTTGGGAATTCTCAAGTTTTATTTGAAGACTATTATATTCCTGAAATTTATACTATTATTTTAGAGATGATAGATGAATTATCAAGAAGATTAAGATTAGCTAAAAAAGAAGCGAAAACCTTAACTTTAGGAATTAGATATTCGAAAGATTTTGGCGGAGGCTTTAGTCGCCAACGACAATTGGATTATCCGAGTTCATCTTTTTCTCATCTTTTTGAAATGGCACTATCCATTTTTAATGGTCACTATGATGGTGCAAGTGCGATTAGAGCGATTAGTGTTTCAGCTAGTGGACTTTCTGAAGTTAGTCAGGTTCACCAATTATCTCTATTTGAAGATTGGGAACGACTAGAAAAAGAAGAAAAGTTGTTAGCTGCATTAGATGAATTAAAGCTTAATTTCGGTAAAAATTCAGTTAACCGTTTATCATCTTTAACTAAAGCTTCAACCATCAAAGAAAGAAACAAATTTGTTGGAGGTCATCATGAGTGATTATGTCGATCGAGGAATTATTAAATGGGCCCCTTTTGATGGGTTAGCTGGATTTAATGATTTATATTTAACTTTAAAATATAACTTAAATAAAAAAGATAAACCGATTTTATCTGATGAACAACTTCATTACATGGATCTAACAATAAAAGAGGCGATTTATCAAAATCGCCAAATTATCGTTATCTATTTTAAAAATGGTTATACAAATAATCTTTATGGATTAATTACTAAAATTGATCATTTAAATAAATTGATTTATTTAGATAATATTCCTCTTGAAGTAGGTAATATTATCGGAATTGATTTAATTTAATTACCTTTTTTTAATTCAAAAAAGAAAATTCGTTTAATATCTTCTTTATCTAAAAATGGATAAAGGGCATTCATGTTAACTTTTGGTAAACGACCAGCTAAGTACTCATCAACTAATTTAGATAAAACTTTTTTACTAACAAATGGAATAATCGATGATATCTCACTTTGGCTTAACGAGGACATTTTAGCGTTAAAGATTGCATCGCATTGTTCTTCTTTTAAAAATGGAAAAATCGTTGATAGTTTTAATCCTTTTAAGTCTTCATGATTATCAATAATCATTTTGGCAATTTCATCTAATTCTTCATCATCTAAAAATGGTAATAATGATACTAATGTTTGAGTTCGACTATTTTTTTCATTACTAAAATCAAACGAAAATGTATCTTTTAATTTACCGAAAGCTTTATTAATTACTTCAGAAACATCTTCGATTGATTCAAAGCGTGGCGCTTTTTTATCATCGCGACGAAGATGTTCATCTTTAGAGTTAGAAATTTTTTGATATAAATTAATAATTTCATCATTTAAATCATCAACTTCTTCTTCTAAATCATCGAAATTAAAAAGTAAATTTTCCATCATCGTCAAAAATTTTTCTTGGTGACTAGTGCGATCTAATTTAAATTTTAATTTTTTCTCTTCAATTTCCGAGTAAATTCTTTTTAATTCCTCAAAATCTTCTGAGACTAATTTAATGTCTTCGTGAATATCTTCAATGACTTCTTCAATTACTTCAACCACTTCATCAATCATTGTCGCTTTAGTTTTTTCAAACAACTCAACAGCATCACCAAATTGAGCTTTAGCTAAATCTAAATCTTTCGTAATAATTTCAATTTTTAAAGTGATTTCGTTATCTTTATTTTGTTCACTTAATCGTTTCGCTTTTCTACGGTTTACAAAGTTTTCATTCATTTTTGGTTCCTCCTAAAAATTTAAGTTCTGAGGGAGTTAATTTAACAATTAATTCTGGTAAGTTAGTTTTGATGGTTTCATCTTTTATCTTGGATAAAATATAAATTCTTTCTAGTGGTGATAATTGATAGAAGATATTGGGAATATCTACTTTTAATTCACCACTAATAATCCGATTAATAATTAATTGCCGATCATGATTTTTAAAGATATTTTCAGGGTCAACTTCAAAACTTTCATTAAGGCATAAAATCTCATCGAAAGAAACATTAAAAATTCGTCCTAATTCAACGACTATTTCCACTGGTGGTACCGCTTGGCCTCGCTCCCACCGCGATAAAGCTTGACGCGTCACATAAAGCTTTTCCGCTAACTCTTCTTGAGTTAAATTTTGATTTAGTCTTAATGATGAAATTTTTCTTCCAACTTCATAAGCATCAATCATTTTTCTTCCTCATCTATATTGTAACACCGATATTTTATAATGTCACGCAACAATTTGTTGCATAATCATTATAAACTAAAAGTTAAATTATTATTATTTTATAATAAAAAAGAGTTTTGAAAACTCTTTTATTAAATAAGAAGTCCAATCAAATAAATAGTTATTGTAATAATCGTATTAATAATTACTGAAACTTGATAAAAAGTATTTAAAAAGTAATTGGTGTTAATTACTTTTTCTCTATCTTTAACTTTAGTAATAAATTTTGATTCTAAATAAACACTTTCCGAACTTACCGTTCTCGTTAAATCCGGATTAATTTTTTTATAAAGTAAGATGGTAATAAAAATATTAAACGCTAATATTAAAAATATAAAATATTTAACCTCACTATTGAGAGCGGTTGAAATATAAACAACACCTAAATTAAAAAAATAAGATAAAAAGTAGATCGTAAAATACAATGGTTCAAAACCATCTGTATCTGGATAATTTTTTTGGTTATAAGCATGAACTTTCACACTAAAAAGTGACCACAATTTTAAAAATAATTGTCCCACGAAAATAAACATCATGTAAATTAAAAATGCTTGGGTGTATTTGCTCATAAATTTTTATCTTGGTCTATTTTTATTTACCTTTCCTATTCTTCCTCGTCGCCTTCTTCATCGTCTCTTCTTGGTTTGCGACGACGTAATACTGAAAACATCATCCCTCCACCGACAAAGAAAATAACAACCGCAACCGCAATTAAAATGTAATATGGTGAACTAGAATCGTTTGATTCAACCACTTGCATAACTCCAAAAATTAATAAGGCTAGAGCCCCTAATGATAAAACTAGTCCAATGATAACTTTCCAAAAGTTTTTAAAAGCTCTAAGGCGCATTCTTCTTTTATATTCTTTCATTCCTTTTTGATATAGTTGTTTCATGTGTTGAAACTCTGGAGTTCGTTTAAATGAAGTTTGGGCTTTATGGTAAATTTGATCAACTTTTTGTTTCCAAGCGTCTTCACACTGCAAATCAGTATTTAAGTTTGAAATGGCTAAAATGAAAAAATCATACATATCTTCAATTAAATTAGGAAGATAAAAGTTGTAAATTAATTGGTTTCTTTTTTTAACGGTATTAGCTCTTTCTAATCTTTCATCAAAATCTCTAACCACGGTCGTTCTTCTTAAATCATAACCGCAACTTTTACATCTAATTTCAGATCCGCTTAATATCGATCCACAATTAGGACATAAGTCACTTCTTAACTCACCGGTTTTCTTTTTATTTTTTTCTGGTTCTTGATAGTTATGGTCAACCGGACTACCACATTTTGAACAAAAGTTAGAACTCGCTTTGATTTTTTCACCACAATTACTACAATAAATCATTTTTAAGCCCTCACATAACATTTTATATGTTTCATTTATATAAATAATCTTATCACACAATCTTAATATCTTCAATTAAGATTGTGATAATTAATTAAAAAATGGGGGCCTAAGCTCCCATTCGTTATTTTAAAAATAATGGCGGAGGAAGAGGGATTTGAACCCTCGCACCGGTCTCCCAGTCTAACGCGTTAGCAGTGCGTCCTCTTCGGCCTCTTGAGTATTCCTCCGTCTTGGCGCAACTAGGTGCGCCTTTATAATATAACTTATTTTATTAGTTTTGTCAATTTTTAATCATTGTCAGTGCGACTTTACCGCGATCTTTATCGACGCTTAAGACATACACCTTAACAATATCACCAACGGAGACCACGTCTGACGGGTGCTTCACATATGATTTTCTCATCTTAGAAATATGTAACAATCCATCTTCATGAAGACCAACATCAATAAAGGCGCCAAAGTCAACGACATTTCTGACCGTTCCTTGAAGTTCCATTCCTTCATGTAAATCATCAAGCGATAGCACTCCTGATTTTAAAATTGGTTGTGGGAATTCATCACGTGGGTCACGAAGCGGAGCGACAAATGAATCCATAATATCATCAAGAGTATAGCGGTCAACATTTAATTCTTTCGCTAAAGCATTACGGTCAACATTATAAAATAGTAGTTCAATTTCTGGTTTACCAAACATATCACCAGTAATATTAAATTTCTTCATAATTTCTTTTGCTACTAAATAACTTTCCGGGTGAATTGATGTCATATCTAATGCTTCTTGACCATCTCTGATTCTTAAAAATCCGACAGCTTGTTCATATGATTTTTCGCCTAGATAAGGGACATCTAGGAGTTCTTCACGAGAATTATATCTACCTAATTTATTTCTTCTTTCAACGATACTATCAGCAGTACGCTTAGTTAATCCGGAAACATAAATTAATAACGCTTTTGAGGCTGTATTAACATCAACTCCAACCGAGTTTACTGCCTGGGTGACAACGAAGTTTAACTGATCGTTTAACTTCTTTGGAGTTACATCGTGTTGGTATTGACCAACACCGATTGATTTTGGATCTATTTTAACTAATTCAGATAATGGATCTTGAAGTCGTCTGGCAATTGATGCCGCTGAGCGTTGTTCCACTTCTAAGTCCGGAAACTCTTCTCTAGCTAGTTCACTAGCTGAATAAACTGAAGCTCCAGCTTCATTAACGATAACATATTGAACTTTTAAATTAGTTTCTTTAATTAAGTCGGCAATAAACTCTTCGGTTTCTCTTGAAGCTGTACCATTACCAATGGCAATTAGTTCAACTTTATGACGATTGACAATCGTAAAGACTTTTCTGGCTGCCTCTAATCTTCTTGATTCTCCAAAAATATGAGGATAAATAGTATCAACTTCTAAAACCTTTCCTAGTTTATTAACTACCGCTAACTTACAACCGGTACGAAATGCGGGGTCCACTCCTAAAATTACCCTCCCTTTAAGCGGTGGTTGTAGTAATAAATTGTGTAAGTTAAGGGCGAAAATATCAATCGCTTGATCTTCGGCTACCTCAGTTAATTCGGAACGAATTTCACGCTCTAAACTAGGAAAAATTAATCGTTTTAACGAGTCATCAATCGCTTCCTTAATATAAGGAGTAGCGGTTGATAATTCGTCTTTAATCACTTGTTTATTTAAATATTCAATCATCATCTGGCGCTCAAGATCAATTTTAACATTAATAACTTTTTCTTTTTCAGCGCGATTAATCGCTAATGTGCGGTGTGGTTTAATTTTAGAGACCGGTTCTTGATATTCATAATAAATTTCATAAACCATTCTTTCATCTTCGGCGCCTCTTCTTTTAGTTGAAACGATATCACCATAATCCCTTAACATATCACGTAAGACTTTACGATATTCGGCTTCATCACTAACTCGTTCAGCAATAATAAACTTGGCACCTTCGATCGCTTCTTCCGTTGTTGGTACTTCTTCAGTAAGATATTTTTTAGCTTCTTCAATAACATCGGTTTTAGGAAACTTTAACATCCAATCAGCTAATGGTTCTAAACCTTTAGCAATCGCTTCAGTCGCTTTCGTTTTCTTCTTTTCTTTATATGGGCGGTATAAGTCTTCAACATCGACTAACTTTTCCGCTTTTAAAATCGCTTCTTTTAACTCCGGAGTTAACATACCACGTTCATCAATTAATCTAATAACATCTTCTTTACGATTAAATAAGTTATTAGCGTATTCCCATTCTTTATGAATCGCATTAATTTGTTCCTCATCTAATCCACCAGTTGCCTCTTTACGATATCTCGCAATAAAGGGAATTGTATTGCCTTCATCTAATAAAGTTAAAACGCTGTTGATTTGTTTTAAGCTAATATTTAATGATTCGCTAACTTCTCTTAATACTTGTTCATTCATCTAATCAATACCTTTCCATTACATATAAACTTCTAAATTATTATACCATTTCAATGGTATAATTTCAATAAATCTAGGCAAAGTAAAAGCCGGATAACCGGCTTTACAATTACTTTTTAATTTCGTTTAAAACTCGATCCATCTCACCAATAAAAGTAAATTCACTTTGCGATTCAGTAATTACAATAACAAATGGTAATAGTTTTGGATCTGAATACGGCAAGACTTCATGGGTTAAGACGGCACTTCCTTCTTCAAGGATTTGTGGGTTCAATGATAGATTAAAAAATACCACTCCAACATTATCACTCTTTAAAGCTTTAGCGGCTTCGACAAACTTCTCATCTTTTAAATCTTCAGTTCGATAAAAAATAATATAAGATTTAGTTTTAATTAATTCACGATAAGCTTCACGTGAGTGTTCTTCTTCATTTAGTGCCGCTAATTGATGATCAACTACCACATTAACTACTTGATCATAACTTAAATGTGGTAAATCTTGAAATGGACTATCCTTTGGTTTTTTATTAGCGATACTAACTACAATTAATGAAATAACTAAAGCTAAAACTAAGGCTCCTAATAACGCAAGTCCTGTTACCGTTAATATTTTGGCTGCTTTTGAATCTTCTGGTTCTCCTCGTCTTACTCCTGATTTAGAAGGTGCAACTGGTTTTTTAGTTTCTTTTTTTGATTTTTTTGACATATTATCAACTTCCATTCTGTCTTATTATACTATTTTTAAATATTTAATACAATTTATGTCGTTTAATTGTTTTTAATATATTTTATTTTTTTAATTGCTGATAAAATTGAACGATATAATGGAATAACCAACAAGACAATCCATGTTGGGTGCCATACTCCTAAAACTTCGCCTAAAATAATATAGACGATTATAGCTAAAAATTCAATTGAAAATAACTGTGGTTTCTTTCTTAAAATAGCTTCAATTAATGAATAAAATAATGGAACTGTAAAAAAGATAATCCAATAAGGATGCCAATCAACTAAGACTCCTAATATCATGTATATGACAATTACTAAAATTGTATAAAATGATAAAAATACTCCTAGATAAGCTTTAACTTTTTTATCATCCTTTTCTTTTTTTTCTAAATTCTCAAAAAATTCAGCATTAATATTTTCATCTTCATAAATCATATTTTCCCTCTTTCTTCGTCTTCTAAACGAATTTCTCTAATTTTAATAAATCGATGATTTAATCCTGATCTTGAAATTTTCCGATTATATTTTTCAAAATAAGCATCTTGAAGTTCAGATAAACTCAAGGTGGGATTTTCTAATCTTAATAACGCTACTTCTTTCAATTTTGGATTTAGGACATTTAATGTTAAATGTCTTTTAATATAATTAATATCATCAACTTGTCTTGATGATGAAGCGATAACTTTTTGTTCATTAGCCACTTCCATATTAATAATTCGGTTAATTGAATTATTAAAATCTCTTTGAATTCTAACATCTTCAAATTTAAATAATGAATTTTGTGCTTTCGTTAAAATTAAAAAGTTAGAAATTTGTTCTGAATCTTTTAAATACGCAATGAATCCGTTTCTTCTTTTAATAATTTTGGCATTTAAATTAAAATAGTTCATTATTGATTGAATTAAAACGATATCATCAGTCTTTTTAGCAAATATCTCTAAATGATAATTTGAAGTGCTTGGATCATTAACTGATCCTCCGATTAAAAATGCAGCTCTAAGATAAGCTTGTTTAGTTTCAGGGGTGCTTAATAACAATTCCCGATTATCTTCTTTTTGGCCAAGTCCATGTTCACTAATAATTTCATCGATTGGTGATAAAATTTTAAGATTAATAGATTTCCGATATTGTAAAACTTTTTCATCTTTAATATTAAGTTTAACACTTGATGGATATAGTGAACGAAGTAATTTTAAAAATCTAATCGCGACTGTCGCATTTTTAGATTTATAAGTTATAACTGGTTTTGAGTTTTGCTCATCAATTTCACAGCTCAAGTGAAAAAACGCTGAAATTTCAGCTAACATTTCACTTTGATTAACTGGAATTGTCGTCATTTCTTTTTTTACTGATTTAGCAAAACTCAAATTTTACTTCCAACTTTCTAAATATTTTAAAATTGATTGAACAGCAACGGCACCGTCACTAGTTGCTGTAACAATTTGGCGAATACTTTTAGAAATTACATCTCCAGCAGCAAAAATGCCTTGTTCCTTAGTTTCTAAACGTTCATTAACGGTGATGTATCCCCAATTATCAAATAAATCAAAATTTTTCACAATTGATGTTGACGGTTTTAAACCGATGTATTCAAAAACACCATCAGTTTTAATAATTGATTCTTTACCTTCATTATCAACGACTTTAACACCTTCTAAAACTTCGTCTCCAATAAATTCAACAACTTGTGAGTTGAAGTGAACTTTAACGTTTTTGCAATTTAATAATCTTTCAGCAGTTTGTGAATCTGCCGTTAAATGACTTAAGTTTTGAATCACTTCAACTTCACTAGCTACTCCAGTCATATGAAGTGCTTCATCAACTGCACTATTGCCACCACCAACAAAGACCACTTTTTTATCCTTATAAAAAGCTCCATCACAAATAGCACACCAGCTAATACCTCTACCAGTAAACTTGTCTTCGTTAGGTACACCTAAAGTTCTGGGTACCGCTCCAGTCGTAATTAAAATACTTTTAGTTTCTAATTCGGTTCCATCTTCTAATACAACAACTTTAACTTTACCTTTGGCTTTAACCTCAACTACTTCTTGAAATTCAAAAGGAACACCTAATGAATCAGCGTGATTATACATCGCCATTGATAGTTCTGGTCCAGTCATCTTTCCAACTCCTGGATAATTTTCGATATCACCAGTCGTTACCATTTGACCTCCTGGTGCACTTTTTTCAATAATTAATAAATTTAAATTAGCGCGTTTAGCATAAATACCGGCAGTCATGCCTGCGGCACCGGCGCCAATAATAATTAAATCATACATAATTTTCCTCCTTTACTATTTCTAATATTTCTAACAAATCCTTGATTATGTAATCAGGATTATGCATTTTAATTTTATCAATAAAATAACTAAATTCAACTGCAACGCTTTTCATGTTGCAAGCTTTAGCTGCAAAGACATCATTAACATGATCTCCTACATAAACTAATTCTTCCGGTTTTAAATTTAACAACTCACTAGCTTTAAGTAGTGATTCTGGATTGGGTTTATGATTAGTAACATTATCAAAACCAACGACAACGTCAACATATTTTAAAAGCTTATTATTTTTTAAACCTCGTCTTGCCATTAAATTACGCTTTGAGGTAACTACTCCAATTTTATAGCCTTGTTGTTGTAATTCTTTTAAAGTTTCTTTGGCGTTAGGAAACGCTAAAATTAAATTTTCATCATGTTCGCGGTGACTACATTTAATATATACTTCAACTGCTTGATCAACAATTTGTAAATCATCGGTATATTTGGTAAATGTATTAACTAATGTCGGTCCAAAAAATGATATTCGATCGGCTTCTGTTAAAGTAACATGCGGAAAAACAATTTCAAAAGCTTCATCAAAGCATCTAAAAATTGAAGGGGCACTATCAATTAAAGTTCCGTCTAAATCAAATAATACTCCTTTAATCATTTGATTCATCTTTCTTTCTATTAGCTTCCATTTTATTAAGTTCAGCAATTATTTCCTCATCAGGAACTTGATATTTTTCTTGTTCGGCTTTAATTCTTTCTTCTTTTAATTTTCTCTTTTCTTCTTTTAGTTTTCTTTTATATTCTCTACCTTCTAATCCTTTTAAGTAAAGATTGTCAGTAATCGCTAAATCATAATAATATGGTAAATTTTTAACGAAGATATATTTTAAAACTAAAAATAAAATTCCACCACCAACGAATAAAATTAGTGAAAGCCAAATATTAACTTTTAAAGTCCCAATATACAAAGGGTCTTGTCTTAATGGTTCAATAATTACGCCACGAATAAATCCATAATAAATTAAGTATAATCCTAATGAATCACCAACTTTTAAAACTTTAAATTTTCTAATTACTAATAAAAACACTAAGAAAATAAAGTTTAAAAAACTTTCATATAAAAATGTTGGGTGATAGGTAATTCCCCGAATTTCCATATTGATTTTCACGAATTTAGGAACTAAATTATGAAAAATCCAACTATTTTCAACTGCTGGTCCATAAGCTTCTTGATTAATAAAGTTACCCCAACGGCCAATAGTTTGACCAATTAAAAAGCCAATAACTAAGACATCTAAAAAATACCAGACTCTAGTCTTTTTTATTTTAGCGAAAACAAAAACGGAAATTATCGCTGTAATGATTCCTCCATGAATCGCAAGTCCACCATCAGTTAAATCTAAAACATCCATTAAGGTGCGATATGTTGATTGGGAATCAAAAATAACATAATATAATCTCGTTCCTAAAATTGATAGTGGAACAATAACTAATAATCCATCAGTTAGTGTGTCTCGTGAAATACCGATTTTAGGAAATTCATAATATCCGTAAATTGCGGCAAAGATAATTCCTGTTAAAATAAAAGCGGCATACCATTGGACACTAATTGATCCAATTTTAAAAACCTCAGTTTGAGGAATTAATCCTAAACCTCTCGTGGCAATCACAATTAAGATAAATACCCACAACATCATTAATGGTCCAATTACCACCTCGGGTACTCTCATAATAAATTGTCCAACTTTGGTTTCTTTAAATTGTTCTATTTTTTGTTTAACCTTACAAGGTTTACACTCTTTTTCACATTTCTTCATCATCATATTCTCCTCTTGCTAGTGATGATACATTTTGGGTAAACGTTACTGCAGCGTTATAACCCATTTGTTTTAATTTTTCATTGGTTGCGGCACTCTCAACTAAAGTTGCAATGTTTCTTCCTGGCAAAATTGGAATCGTAATTTTTGGAATATCAGTATTAAAATATCGAACAGTTTCAGTTGAAATTCCTAATCGATCATATTCTTTATCTTTTTGCCAATATTCTAATTCAACAACCATATGGACTCTTTTTCGATCACGATAAGAGCCACTACCAAACATTGAAATAACATCAACGATTCCAATACCACGAATCTCTAAAAAACGTCTTAAAATCTTGGGTGCTGTCCCAATTAAACTACCAGCTGTTGATTCATATATCTCAACTAAATCATCAGAAACTAAAATATGTCCTCTTTTAATTAATTCAAGAGCCGTTTCACTTTTACCAATACCACTGGCTCCAATAATTAAAGTTCCCATACCATGGATATCCATTAAAACTCCATGAACACCAATTGTTTCTGATAACTCACGATGTAAATAAACATATAACATTGAGTTAAGTGGTGTCGTATTAAGGGTGCTTCTTAAAACTGGGATATCATATTCATTTCCCATTTCTCTAAAAAGATCTAAAACTTTTTCAACTTCTTTATTAACCGGAAAAACAATCGCTGGAGGTTTTAATTCAAATAACCCGCGAATCATTTTATCTCTTGTCTCTTCATTTTGGCTATCTAAAAAATTAGATTCTTGAACTCCAATAATCATTAATCTTTGTGGATCAGAAAATTCAAAATTACCCATGATTTCAAATTGAGGACGACTAATCATCTCGACCTCAACTGAATAGTCAACTCCTTTATGACCACCTAAAACTTCTAATTCGCAATCTTTAATCAACTTTCTGATTTTTAATGTCTTTTTCATAATTCCACCTCTTTAGAAAAATATCTTTGAATTGAATAAAATATATAATTAACACCACTTCTAATTATGCTAAATAATATCACAAATATAAATATGGCAAAAAAACTAGTAAACTGAATCTCTAAGAAAAATACTAATATAAAAATTGAAATAAGATTATATGGAAGTAACAGCACTCCTTTAGTTCTTAAAATAGTTTTAAAACTAAAGACATACAATGTATATCTTAATACCAACTCAAAGATCGCAAAAAACAATAACATAAAGATCATATGGACATAATTACCGACAATTAATGGATATAATGTATTAGTTAATCCAATAGTCGCCATACCAGCTAAAACTGTAATTAATGTCGTTATAATCACATTCAAAAAGACGCTTGCGTGGTTAAAATAACCAATCGCAACCGCAAATTTTATCTTAGCTTCTTTAAATTTTTGTTTATTCTCACGATTTTCCATAAATTTACATCTCTAACTATTATAACATATTGAGATATGTTATTATTAAGAAAAGCCGATGAAGTCGGCTTTATTTTACTTTAAAAGTGGTTTTAAATATTGACCAGTATAACTCTCTTTAACTTTAGCAATTTCTTCAGGGGTGCCAGTTGCCACAATCGTGCCACCTTTATCCCCGCCCTCAGGACCCAAGTCGATAATATAATCAGCCGATTTAATGACATCTAGATTATGTTCAATTATTACCATTGTGGCACCTTCGTCAACAATTGTTTGCAGTACTTTTAATAACCGTTTGACATCATCAGTATGAAGTCCAGTAGTTGGTTCATCTAAAATAAAGATTGTTTGTGGAGTAATTCTTTTTTGTAGTTCACTCGCTAGTTTAACTCTTTGAGCTTCCCCACCAGATAATGTGGGTGCTGGTTGCCCCAATTTAATATAACCTAAACCAACATTTTTCATCGTTAATAACTTACCATGAATTTTCCGATGATTTTTGAAAAACTCAACTGCATCATCAACTGTCATTTCTAAAATATCACTAATTGTCTTCCCGCGATATTTAATTTGAAGTGTTTCGTGATTATATCGTTTACCTTCACACACTTCACATTTAACATAGACATCTGGTAAAAAATGCATCGAAATTCTTTTAACACCATCACCTTGACATGTTTCACAGCGTCCACCTTTAACATTAAATGAAAATCTCCCCTTTTTATAACCCCTAACTTGAGCTTCTTTAGTTAAAGCGAAGACATCACGAATATCATCAAAGACTCCGGTATAGGTAACCGGATTACTACGCGGTGTTCTACCAATTGGTGATTGCGAAATTTCAACAACCTTATTAATCAATTCATGGTCATCTAAACTCTGATGTTTTCCTGGTTTTACTTTACTTTTATAGTATTTTTGTCTTAACCCGTTAAGTAAGATCGTATTAACTAATGTCGACTTTCCGCTTCCGGAAACACCACTAACAACCGTTAATAATCCAAGTGGAATATCAACATCTAAATCTTTTAGATTGTTTTCGGCAGCGCCTTTAATATTGATATATGAACCATTTAGTTTTCTTCTTTTTTTCGGCACTTCAATAAATTCTTTACCGCTTAAATAACGACCAGTAATGCTTTCATTATTGGCCATCACTTCTGCAGGAGTCCCTTGAGCTACGATATAGCCCCCAGCATCTCCTGCACCAGGACCAATATCAATTAAATGATCAGCACTTAACATTGTCTCATGATCATGTTCAACTACAATTAAAGTATTACCTAAGTCTCGCATTTCTTTTAACGCGTTAATTAGTCTAATATTATCTCGTTGATGAAGTCCAATCGATGGTTCATCTAAAACATATAAAACTCCACTTAATTTTGATCCAATTTGAGTAGCTAATCTTATTCTTTGAGCTTCTCCACCTGATAAAGTCCCAGCTCTTCTAGATAATGTTAAATAACCAAGTCCAACATTTTTTAAGAAAATAAGACGCGTCTTAATTTCTTCTAACGCTAACTTAGCAATTTCCCTTTCAGTTTGAGTTAATTTTAAATTTTCAAAAAATTCTAACGTCTTATCAACTGAATAAGTGGTTAATTCATAAATATTAGTTCCACCAACTCTAACCGATAGTGCCGCCGGATTGAGTCGTTTACCACCACAAACTTCACAATCTATTTCGCGCATAAATCCTTCAAGCCACTCTCTAATCCACTCACTAGTTGTTTCACGGTGTCTTCTTTCTAAATGGTTAATTAATCCCTCAAATTTACTAACTCTGCTATGGACTCGACCTGAACTTGAGATTAACATAAAACTAATTTCTTCTTCTGTACCATATAAAAAGATATCTAACTCTTTTTTAGTTAATTTGGAAACAGGCTTTAAAATATCAATATTATAATGTTTTGCAACTTGTTCTAGTTCTTGAATATTTAAATTATCATCCTCAGTATTTTTATATGGAATAAAACCACCATTAACAAGTGGTTTATCTGGAGCTAAAACTAAATCTAAATCCATTTTGAGTTTAACCCCTAGTCCATTACATGACGGACAAGCTCCAAGTGGAGTATTAAATGAAAAAAGTCTCGTTTCTAACTCCGGTATCACAAATGATTCATCTTCACAAGCATATTTTTCATTAAAAAATCGATAATTATCATTAATTTTAACGATCGCTTTGCCATCAGCAATCCGAGTCGCTAACTCTAATGATTCATATAATCTCGATTTAATCTCGTCATTTCTAATTAATCTGTCAACAACAATAGAAATCGAATGGTTTTTATTACGATCAAGTGCTGGTGCTTCTTCTAATAAATATTCTTCATCATCGATAATAGCACGATTAAATCCATCTTTTAAAAATTTTTCAATTAAATTAGCGTGAGTTCCTTTTTGTCTGATTACTACCGGAGCCAAAACAATAATTCTATCTTTTAATTCGCTATTTCCTAAAGTAATATCGGTCATCTCTTGAATCGTTTGTTTAGTTAGTGGTTTATCAGAATTAGGACAATATGGAACTCCAATTTTAGCATATATCAATCTGTAGAAATCATAAATCTCAGTAACTGTTCCAACGGTTGATCTAGGATTTTGAGAAGTTGTTCGTTGATCAATGCTAATTGATGGCGACAATCCTTCAATTGCATCAACCTTTGGTTTTTCAAAACTCCCCAAAAATTGTCTGGCATAAGCACTTAATGATTCAACATATCTTCTTTGTCCCTCTTGATATAGAGTATCAAAGGCTAAAGAGGACTTTCCGCTTCCGGATAGTCCTGTCATTACTACAAATTGATTTTTAGGTATATCAATATTTATATTTTTTAGATTATTTTCTTTAGCTCCAATAATCCTAATAATTTCTTTATTCTTCATTTAAAATCTCCATTAGTTCTTTTTCGGTTATTACTTTTACTTGCAGTTCATTAGCTTTAGTTAGTTTTGATCCAGCAGCTTCACCAGCAATAACAATGTCTGTTTTTTTACTAACTTGTGATGAAACTTTAGCTCCTAATAGCACTAATTTTTCACTTAGTTCATCCCTTGAAAAGTTTTCTAATTTTCCAGTTAAAACAACCGTCTTATTTGAAAAATAATGATCGCTTAATTTTTCCATTTTTTCTTGGGATAAATTAAATCCGTTCTCTTTAAAAAATTTAATAACCTCTAAATTATTACTATCTTTAAAATAAGTAATCACACTATTTGCAATGACATCACCAATTTCAAAAATACTAGTTAATTCTTCTTCGGTTGCCCCGATAATTGTATCAATATCTGATAATTCATCAACAATAATTTGAGCTACTTTTGCTCCAACATTTTTAATTCCTAAACCAAAAAATAACTTTGAAAACGGCATTGTTTTGCTGTTTTCAATGGCTTCTAGTAATTTATCAATTGATCTTTTACCAAAACCAGGTAATTTAATTAATTCATTATAATGATTTTTTAAATGATAAATATCAACAATATTATTTAAGTATCCTAGACCATGAAAAGTCTCAACAACTTTTTCACCAAGGGTATCTATATTCATTGCATTTCTGCTAGCAAAATGAATAATTTGATTAATGTTTCGTGATGGACAATTTGGGTTAATACAAAAGTGATCAGCATCACTTTCTTTCTTTTCTAAAACTGAATTACAATCAGGACAATTAGTAATCATTTCAAAAGGTTTTTGGGTGTCTCTTTTATCCATATTTACCGAAATTATTTCGGGAATAATTTCTCCAGCTTTCTGCAAGAAAACATAATCGCCTTCGCGAATATCTTTATCTTTAATAAATCCTTCGTTATGAAGCGTTGCCCTTGAAACGTTGGAACCACTAACTTCAACTGTCTTTAAATTAGCTACTGGGGTAATTACACCAGTTCTTCCAACTTGAAAAGTAATCTTTAATAACTTTGTTTCAACAACTTCAGGACTAAATTTATATGCAATAGCCCATTTGGGATGTCTTGCAGTATAACCTAATTCCCTTTGATTATGAAAATCATTGACTTTAACTACAACACCATCAGTTGCATAATTTAAGTTTTTCCTTTTTTCATCAAAATGGTTAATGTTATTAATCAATTCTTCAAACGTTGTTGAAACTTTAAAGTTTCGGTTAATTTTAAAGCCTAATTCATATAATAAATTTAGGGCTTCGTGTTGATTTTCAATTGAAAAATCATCGCTATTAGCAATTGTATATAAAAAGATATCTAATCCACGTTTACTAACGATCGATGAATCTAGTTGCCGAATCGTTCCGCTAGCAGCATTTCTTGGGTTGGCAAATAAAGGTAATCCTTCTTTTTCCCTTTCATGATTGAGTTTTTCAAATTTTTCGTAAGGTAAATAAATTTCACCACGTACTGTCGTATTTAATGGTCGTGTTAAAGTTAGCGGTAAACTTTTAATTGTTTTAACATTTTCAGTTACATCTTCACCAATTTGACCGTCACCTCGAGTTATCGCTTTAACAAAATTACCATTTTCATAAATTAAACTGATAGCTAAGCCATCAATTTTTAATTCTGAGATTAATTCAAAATTATCGATTTCTTTACTTATTCGACTATAAAATGCTTCTAACTCTTCAAAGTCAAAGGCATTAGCTAATGATGTCATTGGAATATCGTGGTTAACTTTAACAAAGCGATCTAAAACAACTCCCCCAACTCGATCAGTTGGTGAGTTTGGTTGTTTGTATTCTGGATAAGTTAATTCAAGTTCAATTAATTCTTTTAATAACATATCATACTGATAATCTGACATCGTTGGATTATCGTAAGTATGATAATCAATATTAGCTTGATTAATTATTTTAATTAGCTCTTTTATTCTTTTTAAAATATCCACGTTATCACCAGAATTATTATATCATATTCTATATGATATTTTCCTTATTTCGCGGTTCAATTCTACTATAAATCTTGATGGTTTTCTGATGTTGTCAAATTCATCTTTTTTTGAGTATGTTATAAATAATTGATCCATGGCCCTAGTGATCGCTACAAAAAATAATCTTCTTTCTTCTTCTAGTTCTGAAATCCGATTTTCATATAAAGAAGGAAACAACCCCTCTTCTAGTCCAATTAGAAAAACTATTTTAAACTCTAACCCCTTGGCCTCATGACATGAAAGCGTAGCTATATTAGGATTAACTTGAATTAAATAGTTATCTAAATATCTTTTTTTAAATGTGGTTGCACGACTATGATTGCGATAAATTATCGCAATTTCGCTAAGCTGATAGCCACTATTAATTAGATATTTTAATTTTCTAATAATAAAATGTGCTTCATCTTCTAAATTATCAAACGAAAAAATGTCGAATACTCCAGGTTCAATTTTATTAGGAATTAATTCTTTTTTTATTCGATTACGATTTTTACTAATTGTATAATTAGCTTCATCGATTATCTTGGTTGATGAGCGATAATTGTTTCCTAAAGTAAGTAGGGTTGCTTTAAAATCGTTTAAATAGGTATCGATAATTTTTGAATTAGCTCCTCTGAATCGATATATTGATTGATCAGGATCACCAACTGCAAATACATAAGTATCATTTTTAATTAGCAATTTTAAAATTTGATACTGTAGATTGTTAGTATCTTGAAATTCATCAATAAATATGTATTTAAATTGAAAATTGTTTCGTTGGTATCGCTTCAGAAATATCGTCATAATATCATCAAAATCAATTGAGTTACGAATCGTTAAATAATTTTGATATGTGTCAAAAATCAAAGGTGGTTTAGCGCTTTGTAAAGCGTTTTTATACTTAGAAACCCTCAAAAGTTCACTTTGGGTGAATGGTAAATCTTTAGGGTCAATAATTTGCTTATTAAAGCCATCTTTTAATAGTTCTTGATAACAAAATCCGTGAAATGTATTGATATTTACCTCATCATTTTCTAATCTTTTTTTCATCTCTTTACTAGCTTTTCTCGTAAAAGTAATTGCTAAAATATCGTTTGGATCTACACCTTGATTAATTAAATATTTAATCCTTTCAATTACAACTCTGGTCTTACCGCTACCGGCACCTGCTAACAAAAAAATAAAGCGGTCTTGGGAAGTTACCGCTTTAATTTGCTCATTTGATAATTCCATTAATCCACCCCTGTTTTATAGTAGACAATGATTTATTTTTTTACTTTTTTAAGTGATGGGTGACCTAAAATGATTTTCTTGATTCCGTGTTCTGAAGAAAAGGCAATAACGGCCACTTCTCCTTCGATAGTGATAATAATTCCCGGCCCAAATAATTGATGATCAACTTTATCACCAACTTCAAATGATGGTTCATCTTCAACCTCAAATGCGCCTAATTGATGTCGAACTCTTCCAACTTCATCTAAAGCTTCAAGATAAAATCTTGATGGTTTATTATATTCTGGTCGTCCAAAACGATATCTTGAAGAAGCGTGAGTTAAATATAAATTTTTTTGAGCTCGAGTAATTCCAACATACGCAATTCTTCTTTCTTCTTCTAAACTTTCTTGCAAGGATATAGAATTAGGATTAGGAAAGATCTCTTCTTCCATCGCTACCATAAAGACAGCTTTAAATTCTAATCCTTTGACTTGATGATACGTTGATAAAATGACTTTATCAGAAGTTGCTATATTTTTATCAACATCAGTCATTAATGAAATTTCATCTAAAATTTTAGCTAATTTTTCTCTAGTAGAACCATCATATAAAAATTCACCACGTTTAAAGATTCCCCTTAATTCTAAAATATTAAAAATACGGTCTTGTCCTTTTTCACCTTCAGCAAGCAACATATCTTTATAACCCGATAAATTTAAAATATGATTAATTAAATCCGATAAATCGGTATTTTTATCAATTAAATTGCTAAAATCTTTAATTAATTGATAAAACTTATCTAATTCTGTTTTTGTACCTCTAGTTACTTCAAATGACGGAATTGCGTCAAATATTGATTTGCCAATATATCTAGCATATTCTTCTAAACGTTGAACTGTAACATCACCAATTTTTCTTTTAGGAACATTAATAATTCTTTTTAAAAAGAAATCTTGTCCGTGATCTAACGCTAATCTAACATAAGCTAAAATATCTTTAACTTCTCTTCTTTGAAAAAATGATAACCCACCATAGACAACATAAGGAATTTGATATCTAATAAATGTTTCTTCAAAAATTCTTGATAAATAGTTGCTGCGATATAATATCGCAATCTCATTTGGTTTATAGCCATCAAATGAAGTTAATTCATTAATTTTTTCAGCAACATAAATTACTTCATCAATATCGCGATTAAATTGTCTAAATACTGGGGCATATCCATTTCCTAAGTCACTTTGTAAGTATTTATCGTTATAGTTTGGATAACGATAAATATTTTCTTTAATTAACTTATTAGCGACATTTAAAATCCGATTAGTGGAGCGATAGTTTTTCGATAATGTAATTACTTTAGCTCCGTAATCGTTAATGAAATCCAAATTATTTTCGTATCTAGCTCCTCTAAATGAATAGATTGATTGATCGGGATCCCCAACAACACATATTTTTTTATTTCGTTTATCAGCTGATAATAATTGTAAGATACGGTATTGAAGAAAATCAGTATCTTGAAATTCATCAATTAAAATATATTCAAATTGATTAGCATAGTGCTCTCTAATTGTTGATTCTTTTTCTAAAATTTGTAATGTATATAAAATTAAGTCATCAAAATCAGCTAAATTGTTATTTAATAAATATTCTTGATATTTTTCTAAAACACGAATTAAATCATCACTTTTTAAATAAAATCTTTCATATCCTACTTTTAGTGCTGAGACTTGATTATAAATATCGGTTGTAGGAAATGTCTTTTCATCTATTTCTAACTCTTTAATCGTATCTCTTATTATTTTTTTAGCATCATCTTCATCAATAATGATAAACCCTTCATCAAGTCCATTTTCTAAAAGACTAATATGTCTTCTTAAAAATCTTAAACCAAAAGAGTGAAAAGTTGAGATCCATGACAAATTAGCTGCAGGACCAACCATATCTAAAATTCTTTCTTTCATTTCTTTAGCAGCTTTATTGGTAAAAGTTAAAGTTAATATTTTTTGGGGAGCGACACCGCTAGCGATTAAATATGCAACTTTGGAAGTTAAAGTCATCGTTTTACCGGTACCAGCTCCAGCAATTATAAAAAGCGGTCCATCGTTATACTTGACCGCTTGGCGTTGTTCATAGTTTAGTTTTTCTAATATTTTAGATTCCATTACCCTTTATAAGAACTCTTTAAAGCTACCACTTGATTAAAAACAATCTCTTCAGATGTTGAATCATAATCAACCGAATAAAAGCCTTGACGAATAAATTGAAATTTTTCTTCAACTTGAACATCTTTCAAATAGTTTTCAACATAACCACGATCAATAAAAATTGAATCATGGTTAAATCTTTCTAGATAGTCTCCTGAGTCTTCATTTTCATCTAAAAGTGGTTCAAATCTTCTAAATTCAGCTTTAACTGCTGTCGAAGCTTCGACAAAGTGAATCGTACCATTTGGTTTCCTACCAGTAAAATTAGTACCACTCTTAGTTTCAATATCATAGGTTGCAAGTACTTCAATAATGTTTCCTTGATCATCATATTTAACTTCATTAGCTTTGATAAAGTAAGCGTTCATTAATCTAACTTCACCGCCTAAATATAGTCGACGATATTGACGATTTGGTTTTTCTAAAACGAAATCGTCTTGTTCGATATAAATATTACGAGAAAAATACATCGTTCTAGTGGCATCACTAATTTCTTCATTTAAAGTAACGGTTAACTCTTCAATTTGTCCTTTGGGATAATTAGTGATTGTTACTTTTAATGGTTTTTTAACTGCCATTAGTCGGTTGGTTGTTTTTTGGAGATCCTCTCTAACAAAGTGTTCAACCATGTCAATTGATGCTGAACCGTTAGTTTTTGATAATCCTGAAGCTAAAATAAAGTTTCTAATCGCATTTGGAGTATAGCCACGACGTCTTAACCCTTGTAGGGTGGGGAGTCTTGGGTCATCCCAACCAAAGACTAAACCTTGTTCAACAAACATTCTTAAATATCTTTTTGACATCGCGGTGCGTTCAACATTTAATCTACCGAATTCAATTTGTCTTGGCACTTTCGGCATTTCTGTGTGTTCGACGAACCAATCATATAATGGTCGGTGATCTTCAAACTCTAAACTACATAAAGAGTGAGTAATTCCTTCAATGGCATCTTCAAGTGGATGAGCATAATCATACATCGGATAGATTACCCAATCATTTCCGGTATTATGATGTTCTTCATAACTAATGCGGTAAACTACAGGGTCACGCATGTTCATATTTGGGCTAGCCATATCAATTTTCGCTCTTAAAACTTTTTCACCTTCGGCATATTTACCGTTTTTCATATTGTAGAAAAGTTCTAAGTTTTCTTCAACTGATCGATTACGATATGGTGAATTAGTTCCTGGAGTAGTAATTGTCCCACGATATTCGGAAATTTCTTCGGCTGTTAAGTCACACACATAAGCTAATCCTTTTTTAATTAGTAAAATAGCACGGTCAAACATTTCTTGAAAATAATCAGAAGCAAAATAAACTGCTTTAGGTTCATAACCTAGCCATCTGACATCGTTTTCAATTGATTTAACAAATTTTAATTCTTCCTTTTCTGGATTAGTATCGTCAAAACGGAGGTTAGTATAACCCCCAAAGTGTTTTGCTAGTTCAAAATTAATAACGATCGCTCTTGCGTGTCCTATATGTAAATAACCGTTTGGTTCTGGCGGAAAACGAGTAATAATTTCGGTGTGTTTGCCGCTTTCTAAATCATTTTCCATAATCGTTTTAATAAAGTTTGATTGGTCTTTCACATTATCGCCCCTTCTAAAATATTATATAATAATATTCGCTTTTTCACAAGCAGAGTTAACCGTAGAAGAACATCCAAAAAAAAGCTAGGAATTTTATTAATCCTAGCTCTCATAATAAATAATATTATTCAATATTTTCTGTTACTATTTCTTCGTCTTCTGTCATCTCTTCTAAGTTTTGAGGGATCGCTTCACCATTTTCTGTAGTGGTTTCTTTATTTTTAAACATTAGAATTGATTCAACAACATACAACATTAAAAAGGCAATTATTGAAAAATAAGTAATAACTAACTCTTTTTCTAAAAGGATTTCCCAATTATATGGGAAAAAGTGCCATAAGAAGTATCCTGCATAAAAGGATATTGACGCACTAGCTTTAAAAGTAACGAACATATGGTTATCGTTTTGTTTAATTTGAAGTAAATTAAAAATTAAAAATAATCCGAAACTAGCTGATAAATAAATTATTATTTTTTCATGAAGTTCCCAATAGATTAATGATGCTAAAAACGACATTAAAACTGCTATTGCAAAAACCGTTCTAATCATTAAAATTTCTTTATTTTTAACTCCCTGTTTGATATGCATCAATTGATTTTTACTCATAAATATTATTTCTAAAATAACTAAAACTAGCCCAAGAATTACCGCAATAACACGACTTAACAAAATCGTAGTAAATAGTTGGGCAACTCCATACATCAGCATAATAGATAATAAGAAAATTATTTCAAATCCAGTTAGAAAAATAAACTTCCATGATAATTTAAAACTAGTATCTTTACCAAATAATTGGAATAATGTTACTATCACACCCAATAAAAAGGCTGGTCCCAAAAATATCGCTTCGTTATAATTTGGCGACAAAATTAAATAAACTCCAAATCCAGCGAGTGTTATCACTAAATAAAGAATTCTTACTATAAGCAATTTTTTATCTTTCATAAGTGTCCTCTCCTTCTTTACTTTAATTATACCAAATAATTATATAAAAAAAGCACCTTTTTTAGGTGCCTTAGTAAATTTTATTAAAGTTGTTTTGAAAAATACAACACTTTTTCTTCTTCCTTAACTTCAAAACCTAATTTTTCATAGTATTTTTTGTCACGGAAACAGCTGGCTGTATTTCCTTCAACTCGTTGATATTTTCCAGCTAGTGATTCGCTTAAAGTATCAAATAAATATTTTCCTTGCAGTTGATCTCTTTTATGTCTTGGGCTAAATTTATATACAAAATTTAATTTATCTCCAACATCTTCAAAAACATAAACACCAGCGATTAAAGCATCGTTTAACAATAAATAAATACTATATTTAGTATCGTCTAAATATGCCTTTAAATCTAAATTACCAACTTTCATCATTTGTTGTAGATGAAGATCGTTTTTATCAGTTAAAACTAATTGGTATTTAGCTTTATGTTTAAAAATTCTTGTTAAGTGATAAATGTTAATCATGAAACTTCCAGAGTTCATCACAACTACTGGAATATCTTTCCTAAGTGCTCCATAGGAAATCATAATTAAAGCTCCAAAAGAGTTAATAATGCGCAAATGTTTAATATTTGGCATTAATAGTGCAATTAAAATAGTAAATGATCCTAAAAGACCAAACGCTCTTAACCAATCCATTATTATACCTCTTTATCTATTTCTTGTTCGATTAATAAAAAACTCAAAATTATCAGGCACCATTGAGTGTCTCATTGAAGCAAGTGGAGTGGAATCTTCTGAGTAGAAAATTTCTTCAATTACTACTATTTTTTCATGTAGTTTAATTTGAAACTTTTTCTTTAAAAATTCTCCTGCTTCAGTATAGATAATTTTCGCTTTTGAATAACTTGCAAGATCGATAATGTTGTCAATAAATTTGGCAATGTTTGATTCTTTAGTAATATCTACTTGATACTTTTCAATAATCAAAACTGGAACCACAATAAAAGAATAAGCTACTGGTTCGCCCTTATGTTTAAAAATTTTATGACAATTTAATGTAAGTTGTGATTTATTTAAATTTAATTGTTTCGCTGAGTATGTAGTCGGTACTTCATAAACAAACTTTTCTATTTTTTCAGTTAGTTCATGAATAGCAAATGCTTTAGGAATCATATGTAATTTATCAAGAGTTTTGCGATCTTGAATATTGTAATCTGCTATATAAGAACCAGAGCCTTTAACATTATAAATATACCCATTTTCTTTTAATAGCAAAAGGGCCTGTCTAAGCGTTCCTCTACTAACATCTAGCATCTGACTTAAATCATTTTCACTTGGTAGTTTATCCCCTGTTTGATACTTGCCAGATACAATTTCTTCATAGAGTTTTTCATAAATCTCAACATATAAATATTTCTTTGACGGTTGCAAGTTATTTTACCTCTACTTTTTTTAAGTTTGTATGATATCGATAAAATGTCTCTAAAACAACTTGAATTTCTTTATCCCAGGCTTCAGCTAATTTTTCATTTTTCGTTTGATAAATGACTTCACCAGTCTTTAAATTACCTGAAACACCACAAATACAAGCTGCCTTAATTCCCCTTAAATGTGAGACTGTAAAAATTGCAGATGCTTCCATTTCAATATTGGTAATATCATAACTCATTAACCTTTGAATAAATTCTGGTGTTTCACCGTAAAAGGCATCATCGGTTGAACTAATACCGTAGTGAATATTACTAATTTGTAATTTGTCTTTTAAATCTCTAGCAGTACTAAGTAATAAATGAGTTAAATCAAAATCAGGAACTGCCGGAAAACTTTCAGGAACATAAAATTTTGAAGTTCCTTCATTTTTCATACACGCAGTAGTGATAACTAAATCACCAATTTTAATTCCGTCTTTAATGGCGGCAGTTGATCCAATTCTAACTAAAACTTTAGCCCCAATATTGATTAATTCTTCAGCAGCAATCGCCGCTGATGGACATCCCATACCAGTTGAGCAGACGCTCATTTTTACACCTTTATAAAATCCAGTGTAAGTTTTATGTTCACGATTATGTCCGACTAATTTAGCATCATCTAAATATTTGGCTACCATATCACATCTAGCAGGATCGCCGGGGAGTAATACATACTCCCCAATGTCCCCTGGTTCTAAGGAGATATGATATTGTCTAACATTAGCCGTGACATCATGCTTGTCAATGTAGTTAGACATAATTATATTATTTTTTAGCTTTTGCAGCTTTTTCGCGATCTCTTAAAATCGTTAAGCGCATACCTTCGATACCCGCTTTAATTGATTTTAATTCATCATCATCAGTGTATAGTTGATGATCTTTCGTTGTTTCATAGTTTGTTGCACAAACCATAATTGAACCAACTCTAACACCTAATGAAGATCCTGCAACAAATAATGTTGCTTCTTCCATTGAAGTAGTTTCAGCACCAGCTTTAATGTAAGAATTCCAACGATAAATTAATTCTTCACCAACTGGTTTTGTATGTGGTTCAGTTTGAGTATAGAATGAGTCTTTAGTAATGTTGATTCCAACTTTTGGTTCATGACCTAAATTTTTAGCTCCATCAACTAAGTTATTTAAAATTTCATAGTTAGGAACAGCTGGAAACTCAGCTTTAGCATAGTGATAGCTAACGCCATCCATTCTTACAACTCCGTTAGGAATAACAACGTCACCACGTTTAACTCTTGGTGATAATGTTGCACAGCTTCCGATTCTAATGAAAGTATCAGCTCCATTTTTTACTAATTCTTCCATCGCGATTCCCGCACTTGGACCACCAATACCAGTTGAAGTAACGATAACTCTTTCACCTTCAATATAACCTTCCCAAGTAGTATATTCTCTCTTTTGAGTAACAAACTTAGGGTTGTCCATTTGTTGAGCAATTCTTTCAACTCTTTCGATTGAACCAGGAACGAAAACGTACTTTGCCGTTTCTTCCTTTGTTAAATTAATATGCATTTGACGCTTACTCATATTTATCTCTCCTTTTATATATTATTATCTAAGTGTCATATCGTATGGTTTTCCAACAGCGCTTGGTGCTTTTGACTTGCTGCTAGATAACGCTAAGATTAAGATTGTTGCTACATAAGGTAGCATATTTAAAAATTCTTTTGGAATATTCATATTATTAATAAATGGAATTTCTGACCCCATGACTGAAATTGTCTTCATTAATCCAAAGAATAATGCTGACCAGAAAATTGATCCAATATTCCATCTACTAAAGACTAAAATCGCAATCGCTAAGAACCCATATCCTTGAACATTGGCAGCTGAACTACCTGAAGTTGGAATAAAGAATAATAATCCACCAAATCCAGCTAATGCTCCTGAAATTAGAACTGAAGTGTATCTAATTTTTTTAACATTAACTCCGGCAGCATCTAATGCATGTGGATGTTCACCTGAGGCTCTAACATGTAATCCGAATTTAGTATAATTAATAACAATTAAGAATAATATGTATAAACCAATGGCAACAAATGTTGTTAAGAAAGTTTGTTCAAAAAAGATTGGACCGATTATAGGAATTTTACTTAATCCTGATACTTCACCAATTAAGAACTTTTGAGTAAATGGAATTTCTTCAGCTCCATCTAACATCATTTTCGTAATAAAAATCGCAATTGCAGGAGCCAACATATTAAGTGACATCCCGCTAATGGACTGGTTGGCCCGCATAGAAATTGATGCTGCGGCATGTAATAATTGAAAAACCGCGCCTCCAAGAGCCGCAATTAAAATCGCTAGTAATAAAGTGCCTTGTCCTTGTAATTGTGGATTTTGGTTTAAAAATAATACTCCAATAAATGCACCAAATACCATTGTTCCTTCTAATGCAATGTTAACAATACCAGATTTTTCTGACATATAACCAGCAAGAGCAACAATTAGTAATGGTAATATAAATTTAAGTGATTCTTGTAAAAATACAATCATGCTTACACCCCGTCTTTCACATTAACTCTGAAGAGTTTTCTAACAGCGTTACCGAAAATATAAATAATCGCTGTGAAGTAAACAATTGCCGCGGCAATAACGTCAATAATTTCTGGTTGTAATCCTCTAATTTCCATAAAAGTTCCACCTTGAGTTAAATACCCAAAGAAGAGACCGGCTAACATTACACCCCATGGATTATTTTGACCGAGCAAGGCAACTGAAATACCCATAAACCCTTCACTTGGTAAAGCATTACCAACATTTATATATTTACCGGTAGTACTTAAATACATTGAAGCTCCGGCAACTCCGGCGATCGCTCCCGCTAACATAAATGATTGAACGCTTCTCTTAATATGGTCAATACCCGCATACTCTCCAGCATCTTTATTCATTCCAACTGCTGTAAACTCGTATCCGATAGTTGTTTTCTTAAAGATAAACCACACTAAAAATACCAGTAATAAAGCAATTAATAAACTACCTTGAATAAATGATCCTGAGAAAATTTTATCTAAACCAAATCTTGGAACTGCTGTTCCTTATGGAATTGGTAATGATTGGTTATTGTTTGCGTTATAAACAGTTGTTCTAACTAAATAGTTAACTAAATATAATGCAATATAGTTAAGCATAATTGTTGTTACCGTTTCGTGAATGTTTTTCTTAACTTTAAGTAGTGCTGGTAAAAACGCCCAAAGTGCACCAACTATAGCAGCAAAAACTACCCCAAAAAACCAGTTGGCAGCACCAAATGGTCCATTATGTGCAGTATAAATTGCAACAAATCCACCCACTAATAATTGTCCAGTAGCCCCAATATTAAACATTCCGGTCCGATATGCTACAGCTACCGATAACCCTGTTAAAATAATCGGTGTTGCATAATAAAAGACATTACCTATCGATCTAGCATTTCTAAAACCTGCGGTTAATAGAGTGCCCATCGCTCCGAATGCTTTATTAGGTGCAATTACTAAAAGAATTAATAATCCAAATAAAATACCGGCAACAATCGCAAAAAAGATTGAAAATGCTTTAACTCCAGTTTCGCTTCTAACTTTTTGTGGTAATGTTTTAAAGAAATTGACGAAATTCTTCGGAAAGTTAACGAAAAAGTTTTTAACTTTTCCTGGTAACTCTTTAAAGAATTTCACAAAGCCTTTGCCAAAACCGACAAAAAATTCTTTTAAATTTCTTGGTAAGTTTTTGAAAAATCTAACAAATCCTTTACCAAACTTAATTGATTTAGTCTTAATTGAATGTCCTAATCTAACAAAGAAACCAGGAATTCCGAGGAAGAAATTTTTCACACCAACACCAAACTTAACGGCTCCGTGTTTAACTTTATGCCAAAAGTTAACACACGATTGTTTAATTTTTTGGCCTAGTCTGACAAAAAAGTTTTTTACCTTTTCCATTAAACTTTACCTCCTGACATATAGAGTCCGATTTCTTCATAAGTTGTTTCTTTAGGATCAACTTCGGCAGTAACTCTACCTTCAAACATAACTAAAACTCTATCACTTAATTTAAAAACTTCATCTAATTCAAATGAAACTAACAATATTCCTCTACCGTTGTTTCTTTCATTAATTAAAGCTTTATGTACATAATCAATTGCTCCAACATCTAATCCTCTTGTTGGTTGAACTGCAATAATTAATTTTGTGTCTCTTGAAATTTCTCTTGCTAGAATAACTTTTTGTTGATTACCACCACTCATACTTCTAGCAATGGTTCTTGAACCTAGAGCTGACCTAATATCAAATTTTTCAATTAATTCGTCTGAGTGTTCTCTAATGACATCAAACTTTAATAATCCACTCTTAGAAAATGGTTCTTTATAATATTCTTGAAGAGCAGCATTATAGTCAACTGGATAATCTAAAACTAATCCATGCTTATGTCTGTCTTCAGGAATATGTGAAAGTCCGCTTTCGGTTCTTTCTCGAATTGAAAGATCAATTAATTCTACATCGCCTAATTTAATTGATCCTGTAGCACCTTTTAATAATCCTGTAATACTTTCAACTAATTCATTTTGACCGTTACCATCAATACCAGCAATTGCTAAAATTTCTCCCGCTTTTACATCAAAAGAAATATTATCTAGTAGTTTTTTCTCAGTTCTATGGTCGACCATATCTAAATCTTTAATTGATAAAACTACTTCATCAGTTTCTACTTTTTCTCTTGGAACGTCAAATTTGATGGTTCGCCCAACCATCATTTGTGATAATTCTTGAGGTGTAGTTTCTGCGGTATTGACTGTCCCGATGTATTGTCCTGTTTTTAAAACTGAGACTCTATCAGTAATCGCCATAATTTCATCTAGTTTATGCGATATAAAGATAATTGATTTACCTTCATTTTTAAGTTGTCTCATCGTTTCCATTAGTGCATCAATTTGTCCCGGTGTTAAAACCGCAGTTGGCTCGTCAAAAATTAAGATTTCAGCATCTCGATACAAGATCTTTAAAATCTCAACTCTTTGTTGCATCCCTACGGTTATATCACTGACAAGTGCATCTAAGTCAACTTCTAACCCATATCTCTTAGATATATCTTCAACTTTTTGTCTGGCTTCTTTTCTTTTAATAAAGCCCATTGTTGAGTCTTCATTACCTAAAATAATGTTATCAATTACGCTGAATGTGTTCACCAGCCTAAAGTGCTGGTGAACCATTCCGATATTAAGAGCATACGCTTGGTGTGGGTTATCAATGTTTACTTTTTCTCCTCTAATATAAATGTCTCCTTCTTCTTGTTTATAGATTCCGAAAAGACAGTTCATTAAAGTCGTTTTTCCTGAACCATTTTCCCCCAATAATGCGTGAATTTCTCCTTTGCGTAATTGAAATGTAACATTGTCGTTAGCTTTAATCCCAGGAAATACTTTAGTTATATTACGCATTTCTAAAATATAATCCATAGTTACTTTTCCTTACAATGTATTTTCAAATAATTATAATTGGTTGTCGACTACTACTTTTTTCAATCCTAATTGAGTTAATACTGAAATTTCTCCACTAGTATTTACAGTAACAGTACCGTTAGCTAATTTACCAAACATTTCTTCGTATTTAGCTTTAGTAAATGTTTTGAATCTTGAGAAATCATCAGTAATTCCGACGCCTGCGTTGCTAGCATCTAGAGTAATTGATTTACCACCAACGAATTTACCTTTATAATATAATTCTAATTGTTGGTAAACAGAGTTCTTTAATTGTTTTAACCCTGATGAAATAATTTTTTCCGATAAATGGTTTTGTGGAACGTTAGCTCCCATAACCCATTTTTGGCCACTTGGATGGCTTTCAGCTGCGGTAATGATGTTATTAATTGCTGTACCAGCAGCACAGAAAATTAATTCAACATCGTCATTATACCAAGAGGTAGCCATAACGTTAAATTCGGTATTTGGTTGGAATCCGCCTAGGTGAGTATACTTAACTTTAACTGAATTATCTTCTAAGGTTAATTCATTAGCTGCTTTTTCTGCTCCTTGAATAAATCCGCTACCAAATCTAATTACTGCTGGAACTCCAGCTCCACCCATGTAACCTAAATTTCTAAATCCATCATGAACTGCCGCATAACCTAATAAGAAACCTGATTGTGCCTCATCATAGAAAATAGAAATTGTGTTTTCTGCAATATTAGTTTGACCATCTTTTGAAGGTGTTGCATCCAATAAAATAAATTTAATGTTTGGATACTTAGTTTGTGCTTCAAAAATTGGACCAGCAAATGAGAATCCTGGTGTAACAATTACTTTAGCTCCACTTTCGGCAGCTAAGTCAATTGCCGCCATTCTACCAGCAGCACTGTTTTCAGAAGGTCTTAAATAGTGATATTTAATCTTATGATCTTTACCATAAGCTTCAACACCTTCCCAGCTTCCTTGGTTAAATGAGTTGTCATTAACTGGACCATGGTCTGTAACTAAAATTACATCATACTGGCCTTCATCGTCGCCACAACCAACGATAACTAGCCCCAATACTAAAATCAATAGTGTCATTAAAAATTTTTTCATCATATCCTCCTTATATTTTTTTGTTAAAAGCTGTATATACAACATTTAACCTGTATGATAGCCTAATAATACCACATAATGAAAGCGGTGTCAAGCCTTTTTTAAAAAACGCTTACATTTCTTTATTTATTTATTTTAATTCTAATTTAAAAAGTGAAAAAGGACCCTTAGGTCCTTAAAAATCGATTAGGGTTTATTTTTCTGTAAAATAATTAAACATTTTATTGTACAACTTTATGAACAAGTTTTTTGTCTGATATTGTCGTAAATTCGTTAATATAAAATTGTTCATAGTTAATATATTGATACTATATCTAAATATAGAAAAGCCAAATCATAACGACTTGGCTTTCTTTAAAAATTGTATTTTAAATTTTATTATGGTTGTTGATCTCCGGGTTGTTCAGAACCATCTGGATCTCCTCCCGGAATATCTGGAATATCTGGGATATCTGGAATATCACCGCCGCCGAAGTCATATCCAGCAAGGAAACTATCTAGATCAGGGATATCACCTTCGAATGCAGCCAATAGTTCATCTTTAATTGCCATAATCTCTTCTTCTGGTAAATCAGCAACTTGTTCAATAATATCAGACATATCTTCTTCAGTTAAGTTTTCTTGTCCAGTAGTCATAATTTGATCATAAATATTTTGAACATTTGGATTTTCAGCTCCAACAGTTTCTAATGCCCCTAAAATATTATCTTTAACTTTAGTAATAGTAACAAGGTCTTCAGTTTGAGTTGTTTCAATAATTACTTTAATATAACCTTCTTGAGCTTCAAAGCCTTTCATTTTAACTTTTTCACTTCCGAAGTTATTTAAGAAATCACCTAAAACTAGCCTATCTCCTTCAATAAAATCGGTAGCCCCAAACATACTTAATAAATCTGCGGTCTCTTGAGCGGTTAAGTGAATATTGTCACCAATTTGAAGATCGCCCAAGATAAATTGAACGTTACGATCGCTTTTATCTGTACTAATTCCGATTCTCATGGTTGTCACAAATTTCTTTGCCGGATTATCTTTGCGAGTCAAAGAAATTTTAAGATTGAGATGTAACCCTTCTACTTTTTTCACATCCATCGTTGGAATCGAAATCTTAACTTGATATTCATTTTCACCTAAAGTTACTGTCGAATTTAACTCTTGATCACGCAACTCAAATTCAATCAATCTATTAATTTCTTTTTGTGTTAAGTTAACATATAATTCCCCATCACCACTCTTAATTGATGAAAGAAGTAAGTTAGTAACTTTAGTTTTTAACAAGTCATCCATTTCTTCGCTACTTTGGAAGGGTTTATCAACTACCTCTAAATCTTTATCAGAATAAAGTTTAGTTGTTTTTAATTCGGCTTTAACGGAATTTTCTTCGAATTTAACATCTAACAATTCATTAAAAGTTAAAATTTTAACTACAGTAGAAACCGGTGATTGTCCATCATCCATTAGCGCGTTAACTAATTTTATTTTATCAATAGTTAAAATCCAATTTTCACCATCAAATGTTCCAAATTTAATATCATTTTGTGTCAAAAATGAATCAATTACTTCGCTCAAACTGAATCCAACCTTGTCTAAAACAAAATTAACTAAGCTTTTAGGTAGAGGCAAGTTTCCAATTCTTACTGATGATAACTCCAACTTCATTTTGCGTGGCTCACCCTTAACATTAAACTCAATTTTAAAATTTAACGAGATACTTGTTCCAATTTTAATTGGTTCTGTTAAGTCAACTCTCGCTTTAATTTTTAATTGTTTATCTTTAATTTCGGTCCACACTCCAACAATTCCAATTGGCCCCTCTTTAATAGCGTATTGTTCTTCATCAGGTGCACCAGTTAAGTACCTAGCATTTTGATCTTTTAAAAGATTATAAATGATCGTATTGATTTCATCTTCTGTAAATTGAACCGTAAAATCATTATTCTCGGCATCATCTAAAAAATTATCTACCGCTGCTGAAAAAACTTCATCAGTTGAAAACCCTTTTTGTTCTTGGGTACGATATGTTTCAACCGGTGGTTTTGCTCCATCAATAAGTGATAATACCAAAAGGATTGGAATTAAAATAATTACTCCAATCATAATCAGGATAATTCTAAAAAACCATTTCATAACTATACCTCCTCGTTATGTCGAATATCCACCCAATAAATAATTATCAAGCGGTCCTTCTTTTTTGTTTTTATAATACGCTGCTGCTGCAATCATTGCAGCATTATCAGTACAATACTCTAATTTGGGAATAATAATTTCTACATTAGTTATTTCTTTAAAAATACGGTTTCGTAACCCTTTATTAGCGGCAACTCCGCCACCAATAATTAATTGTCTTGCCGGATGTCTTTTTAAAGCTTCACTAGTTTTATTAATTAAAACATCAATAACTGCTTCTTGGAATGAGGCAGCCACATCATTAATGTCGACTTCAATATTTTTTTGTTTATTGTTGTGGATAAAGTTAATTACCGAACTTTTTAATCCACTAAAACTAAAGTTTAAATCATCTGAATCAATGACCGGTCTTGGAAACTGATAGATAGGATTTCCTTTCTGAGCCAATCTATCAATAATTGGTCCTCCTGGATAACTTAATCTTAAAGTTCTAGCAACTTTATCATAAGCTTCCCCTACTGCATCATCATAAGTTTGACCGATGATTTCAAAATCAAAATGATCTTTAGCATAAATTAATTCGGTGTGTCCCCCACTAATTAATAAAATAATTGCAGGAAATTTTATTTCATTATCAATTGATGCTGCATAAATATGTCCTTCCAAATGGTTTATTCCAATCAATGGAATCTTATTCGCATATGCAAATGCACTGGCGGCATTAATCCCGATTAATAGGGCTCCAATTAGTCCCGGCCCCTCAGTAACCGCGACTAAATCAATCTCTTTAGGAGTTATTTTCGCTCCTTTTAATGCTTCATCAAATACCGTCGTTAAATATCTAATATGGTTTCGTGAAGCGATTTCTGGGACAACGCCTCCAAAAACTTTATGAATATCAATTTGTGATAAAACAACATTACTTAAAACTTTTTTACCATCTTTTAATATTGCAACACTAGTTTCATCGCAACTCGTTTCAACGGCTAATATTATCATATAGTTTTATCCTCCCATACATAAATAATAGCATCTTCTTGATTATCGGTATAATATCTAATTCTAACACTAACATTAACGAATCCTGATTTTTCATAGATCTTTTGTGCTACTACATTTGAAGCTCTTGTTTCTAATGTAACTTTTTTGATTTTTTCTTTTCTTAATTCATTTAATGAAAAATCTAATAAGTTTTGCCCAATCTTTTTACCCCTATATTCATTTTTAACTGTGAAAAAATATACTTCTCCCTCATCATCAATTACTTGATATAATACATAACCAATAATCTCTTCCTCATCACATGCCACATAAATTCGATAATTTTTACTACTCATTTGATAAGAAATATTAGGATATTCATCAGGAAACGATTCTTTTTGTAATTGGATAATTGTTTCAATGTCACTTTCTATTGCTCGTCTGTATTTCATAATTTCATTTCCGCTTCTGTCTTTCTTAAATAGTTTGGTACATACTTATGAATATCTTTTATTTTTGTTTTTTTCTTTAATATTTTAGACACATCAATTTGATAATTGTCTTCATTAATCATAACTACTTGATACTGATTGTAGTTATCTAATTTTAAAATATCTTCATGTAACATCAAACTATCTTCTTTAATAGTTTTTATTCCTTCATAAATCCCAACAAAGTATTGAGTTCTTCTGGCATCAATCATCCCCAATACTTTTCCGTTAAATCCACTAGTTAGAAAATAAATGCTACTAACTTGAAATAGTGGAATATTTAATGTATATGCTAGCATCTTGCTAACCATACCGGCAACTCTTAATCCGGTATATGATCCAGGACCAGAACCAACTACAATTTCTTTGATTTCTTTAATTGATATATTATTTTTCTTTAATAAATTATCAATCGCATCAACCATATATTTGGCATGGTCTCTTTTGGCAACTCTTGTATAAAAGTCAACTAACTGATCGTCTTTGGTAAGACCAATCCACATTAACTTAGTGGAACTATCTAAAACTAATCTAAACACTTTAATACCTCTTTATCCGTAATGCCATTAGGAATAAATTCAAATTGTCTTTGATTATCACCAATTTTATTGATTTTGATTAATAGATGTTTTTTAGGTAACAACTCTTTAACTTGAAACGGCCATTCAATTACGACAACGCCGTCATCTAAATATTCTTCTAAATCAAAATCAACACCTAAACTATCTAATCGGTATAAATCTAAGTGATATAAATCAAATTTTAATCCTGGATAATGTTTCATAATTGTATAACTTGGGCTATTAACTATTTTTTCAATTCCTAATCCTTTAGCTAATCCTTGAGTAAATGTCGTTTTTCCAGCGGCCAAGTCACCGTCTAATAAAATTACCATTGGTTGTTTAATCACTTTCCCAATTTGAATACCTAACTCTATTGTTTCTTGGGCATTATTCGTTATTACTTGTTTCATTTTTGTGGTTTTCCTAATAATCGGAACATATTTTGTTTATATTTTTCAACTCCTGGTTGATTAAAAGGATTAACTTCTAATAAATATGCTGACATTGCACACGCTTTTTCAAAGAAATAAACTAAATATCCAAAACTATATTCTGATAACTCTGGAATTTCAAGTTCCATAATAGGAACACCGCCATCATAGTGAGCTTCAATTGTTCCTTTTTGGGCTTGCTTATTAACATAACTTAATTTAGCTCCGGCTAAATAGTTTAAATTATCACTATCATTTTCAAAATATGGAATCTTAATATCTTTACTAACTTTATCAACCGATAACACTGTTTCCATTAAAAACCTTGGTCCATCTTGGAAATATTGTCCCATCGAATGTAAATCTGTTGTTAAGTTTAGACTAGCAGGAAATAATCCTTGCCCATCTTTTCCTTCAGACTCTCCAAATAATTGTTTCCACCACTCAGCTAAATAAAATAATTCATATTCGTAAAAAGCTAAAGCTTCAACTTTAAATCCTTCTTTATATAATAAATATCTCGTTAAAGCATACTCGTACGCCTCATTAGTTTCAAGGTTGCTGTTGTGGTACTTAACCATAGCGTGTTCAGCACCCTTAACCATTTCTTTAATGTTATAACCAGCTGCCGCTAATGGAATTAAACCAACAGCACTTAAGACGCTAAAGCGTCCACCAACATCAGCTGGAATAACAAATCTTTCATATCCCTCTTCAATTGACAAATTAAACAATGCTCCTTTTTTTGGATCAGTAGTAACAACAATTCGCTCTTTGGCTTCTTTACCATATTTTTTATAGATTAATTCTTTTAAAATCCTAAAAGCAATCGCTGATTCGGTTGTAGTTCCTGATTTAGAAATAACATTAATTGAAAAATCTTTATTTTCCAAATAACTAACTAACCGATTTAAATAACCAGATGACATTTGATGTCCCGCAAAAATTATTTCAATTTGACTTTCGTGTTTATTAACTAAATAATCTAAGGCTGCTTGAGCCCCTAAAAAAGATCCCCCAATTCCAATCACAACTAATACATCGCTTTGATTGGCAATTTTTTTAGCTGTTTCTTGAATTCGATCAATTTCACTTTGAATATCAGTCGGTAGAGTTAGCCATCCTAAAAAATCATTACCTAATCCCGTTTTATTGTGAATCATTTCATGAACTTCATTAACTCGAGATTGGTGTTCTTTTAGTTCCCCTTTGATGAATTTCTTCGCTAAATCTGTTTTTAACTTCAAGTATGACATTAAAATAGCCCCCATTTCTAAAATTACATATATATTATACAATAATCGATTATAAATTATAAAGGCTTGTTTTTAATTAATTAAAAATCAAGCCCCTTAAATCTATCATTTATCTTTAATTACATTATTTAAACTGCTACTACCGCAATAACCCCTGGTACTTTTTCAACTAAAATTCTTTCAATCCCGTCATATAAAGTCGTATCAATTAGAGCACAACCAACACATGCTCCTAACATTCTAACATAAACGATACCATCTTCAACTTTAACAAGTTCAATGTCGCCACCATCTCTATTCAGATACGGTCTTAGTTGGTCTAATATCTTTCTTACTTCGCTTTCCATCATTCGTCTCTCCTTTAATTCTTTTTAATATAAAATATGGTGTGTTATAGTTACAAGAATCATTTAAATAATCTGGAATTAACCGATAGCTAGTTTTTCCCTTTTCATTATCGCCAAACCCCTTTAATCTTAATACACCAGATGAAACATCACCAACAATATAGTCATATTGTTTGAATGTGACATCAACATATCTCGCATTAAAACTTTGAGCATCAAATGCATCGCGATAATTTTTAATTAAATCAAATTTCCCGTGTTCAGTTTCTATAATCATAGTTAACACACCTCCTCTAATAAGCAGTAAGCTTCAGCAGCTATTGCTTCATTGCGACCAATTGGTCCAATTTTTTCGGTAGTTGTTACTTTAAAATTAACAACATCCAAATCTACATCTAGTAATTTAATAACATTATTTAATATCAGATCACGATATTTAACTAACTTGGGTTTCTCTAAATATAGCATAATATCGATATTAGAGATAGAATAATTGCTTTCCCTCATTTTAGCTATCGTTGTTTCTAATAAAGTAACCGAAGATATATCTTTATATTTGGGGTTATCATCAGGAAAATTAGTTCCTAAATCTCCCAACCCTAAAGCACCAAGAATTGATTCAGTGATGGCATGTAATAACACGTCAGCATCACTATGACCTAAAAGTCCAACTTCTGATTCAATTTCAATGCCACCTAAAATTAATTTTCTCCCCTCAACTAAACGATGAATATCAAAACTATGACCAACACGATTTTTACTCCTCATTAATTGTTTAATTCTTAAAAAATCTTCGTAAACTGTAATTTTATCATTTGATTCATTATGAAAAATCGGAACAATTTCAATATTGGGAAAAACATGTTGAACCATCGCCACTTCATCGCTATATGATTGACAAGAACGATAATAAGCTGAAGCTAATAACTCTCTTTTAAATACTTGCGGCGTTTCTGATACAAAATAATCATCTCGATTAACCGAAACAATTTCCCCGTTATCATTCTTTTTAAGTGAATCATGAATTTTTTTCGCTAAATAAAAACCTTCATATTTACCAATGTTTTCTAACAACTTATTAACTAATTTCTTACTAATTAACGGTCTTGCCGCATCATGAATAAAAACATATTTGCCAGTAGCATGTTTTAAACCATTTAAAACACTTCCGGTTCGTTCTGTTTCTCCTTTAGTAACAATAACACCAGGAATAGTAACATCTTCGTTAGTTACTAAAATCACTTCAAACCCCATTCCTAAAAATAGCTTAACACTATGATAGTATACTGGCTTTCCTTTTAAAATCATTTCAGTTTTATTTTGCCCGCCTTTAGAAAATCTCATCGATTTTCCTGCGGCAACAATAATTGCAGAATGTTTCATATTATCCTTTAAAAAAATAATCTAATTTTTCGTCATGTGACCTAACATCAAATTCAATTTCTTGAAATTGATAAATTACGCCAACGACATATTTAGGTCTATATTTATGTAAATAGCGGTCATAATAACCACCACCAAATCCAAGTCGATAATTATTATATATGGCAATCGCTGGAACTATTAAATAATCAATCTCATCAATTACTTCTAAATTAATTGGTTCTAAAATATTATATTTCCCAACTTGGTATTCTGTTTTATCATCGATCTTAGTAAAGAAAATTTCATTATTTACTATTTTAGGAACGCAAAATGTTTTATCATCATTTAATAATTTTCTTATATCAACTTCATTTTTAATTGGTAAATATATACCAACGATATTTGACTTTTGATAATTAATATCTTCTCGAATTTGATTAACTATTTTATCGCTTCCTAAAGCGATATCACTTAAAGTTAACATTAATCTTTTTTTCAAGATTAATTGGCGAACATATTTCTTATTTAATGTCTCCATAATAACATACATGCCCTTTATATTTAGGGTTTTCCGCTACCTTTAATGCCTGCATTGCTGCATCAATTAATTCATTTTCATTATATCCATCATTATTAATAATTGAAATTCCAGCAAACACTTCTAACTCTAATCTACTAGCCCCATATTCAAATGTCATATTTAAATAATCATCATTACCCTTAACACCTTTTCTTAGCAGTCCCATCTTTCTTTGATCATCTAAAATAAAGGCAAAAGTTGATCCAGTTAATCTAAAGATATCATTAGGTTCTGATAAAAATGATTTTTCAACTTTCATAATATATTCAGAAATTGACATATTACCAACTTCACGTCCGTGAAGTTCATTAATATATGGCAAGTTTTTAAGTCTAATAACGACTAAATGGAAATATCTTTCTTCATCAATTAGTTGTTTTAACTTAGTTAATAAATCATTTCGATCGCCCATATTATCTAAGTTTAATAAGTTAGTTGGCATAAAATGTTTCGTTGATACTTGATTAATAGAACTCATAATCATCGTGTTGTTTTCCAAGAAAATCTTTTTACTTTTATCTAAATACCATTTATAAATGCCATTTGCATATAAACGATATTTCATATCCATATTAGGCGATGATGGCGTTAATTGATTAATTCTAGTTAAATAACGACTTAAATCATCAGGTTGCATTAACTTTAAAAAGTCTTCAGTATTAATGTTGTTGGAATTAAATCCAAGTTCATTTGTTAAAGTATCTGAAATCCAAGTTGTTTTATCTTCAATATCAGTAAAAGCTAGTCCTTCATCGCTAACTTCAAGAGTTGCGATGAATTGCTCCTGAAGTGTTTCAAGAGCTTGTGTTGTTTGTTTTAATTGTTTTTCTACCGCCAATAAATTAAAATCAGTTTTCTTTTCTCCAATTAAAAACCTACCGTAATAACCAAATTTAGAAAACATCGCTTGGTCAACTAAGTGAATAATCGAAGTATCTCCTTCGCTATTTAAATATACTATTTCAAGTTTAAGAATCTCGTTTGGTTTATTTATCTTTTTTAATTCTTTTAATTTATCTTCCAATTCACGATTTGAATAATTTTTATTATTAATTTGCGTTACTCTAATTGAGCGATTCAATACCTCAAAAAATTTCTTGTTTAATGCTTCTTCTAATGGAATATCTAAATCTTCCAATAAATTAGGAGAAATGTCTTTAATTCTTTCTTTTCTATCCAAAACTAAATAGGTGTTCCACGGACTGTTTTTAATTGATTCGGTGTGGAGTGATAACACCTTGTTCTTATACAATATTTTAATAAATAAAATTAGTATGAAAATTACTAATAAAACAAACTCAAAAATTCCAAAATAAGAATATATTTCTAATAACATTTCATCGTCTTTAATAAATTTTGGATAAATGATGAAAAAGACTACCGTTATAACTAAATTGGCTAAAGCGATAATCGTTTTATAAAATGGTAATTTTGATTTGTTAATTGCTTCTAGAACTACAATTAATACAATAACTGCAGCTATTAGAAGTATTGATAGTGGTAAAAAATCCATTAATTCTCCTCTTTATAAATATAGCAAGAAATATACTAAAAAAATAATTCCCCCAGTTAAAACTAAGGCAATAATAAAAAGTAAATAAGAATGTTTATTTAAAAATTTAACTACGCGATCAATTGTGTTATTAGCAGCAATGGTAATAAATGGTCTCGTAATAAATTTGTGTAATCCTATAAAGAACTTTTTCATTTTTATTCCCCCTTACTTAATGTATAAATTAAGATAATCTAATAACTTTTCGCGGCTATTAAGTTTAATTAACATGCTCGCAACAGCAATTGAGATATCTCCGGTTTCTTCACTAACTACGATTGTTAAACTGTCAGTAATCTCACTAATACCTAAAGCGGCACGGTGTCTTGACCCCATCGTTTTATCAAATGTATCATTTCTTGATAAAACGAAATATGCCCCCGCACAAACAACTTCGTCCCCTCGAATAATTACTGCACCGTCATGAAGAGGAGTTAGTGGAGTAAAGATATTCAAGATTAATTCTTTAGTTACTTTACCATTAATTAAAATAGCTTTCTCAGCAAATTGATCTAAAGTGTTGTGGTTTTCCATTGTAATAATTGCTCCAATTTTACGATTCGATAATTCAACTACCGCATCAATAATAAATTCTTTGGTTTGTTCTGAGGTAACTCTAATTCCAGATATTTTATTAACTTCTTGCATCCACCCAAAATCATATTTTTCGCGAATATCAGGAGCTATAATTATCATTACAATCAACGGTAAAACAATCGTATTAACATAAACAATAATATCTTTAGCGACCTTAAGTTCATCCGATAGCAATAAGAAATAAAAAATTGCTGAAACACCCATGAACATTAGGGCAGCTAAAAAAACGCTAAATGTTTTACGATTAGTAAACATTAAACGTAAAAATGAATAAATTAAAATTAAAACTAAATATGCGGTTAATACAATTTTCCAAATTGGATGTCCGTGCCACATAAAAATCACCTGCCATCTTCTTTTTTATTATATCATAATATAATGTATTAAGTGATATAATAAAGGACGAAGAAGGTGATTTTTTTGATGGACATTGCAATTTTAGGAACTATCACAAAAGGAGAATCTTTAGAATCAACAAAACGCTCGCTTGAAGAATTAAAGGCATTAGCTAGAACATTAGAAATTGATGGACAAGAATTGATAATTCAATCTCGAGATACTCCGGTGCCAAGTACTTATTTTGGTAGTGGTAAAGTTGAAGAAATTAAAATGATTGCCGAATCAATTAACGCATCTATTTTAATTGTCGATGATACTTTATCGCCGGCACAAATAAGAAATCTTGAAAAAATACTAGAACTTCAAATTATTGATCGAAGTTTTTTAATCTTACAAATATTTTCAATTAGAGCTAAAACTAATGAAGCTATTTTAGAAGTTAGATTAGCTCAAAACGAATATATGTTACCGCGCTTAGTTGGCTTAGGAAAGTCATTATCGCGACAAGGTGGGGGAACATATAATGCAAAGGGTCCTGGAGAAACTAAATTAGAAATGGACCGTAGAAAATTACTCGATGATATTTCAAGAGTTAAAAGGGAACTAGCTAAAATTAGAAAGGCAAAATCAACCTCAAGAAAAAGGCGAAGAAAAAATGAAATTCCCATTGTTGTCTTAGTTGGCTATACCAACGCTGGTAAATCGGCTACTTACAATTCATTAGTATCATTACTTGATAACTATAATCCAAATTTAACTTTTGAAGAGGATATGCTGTTTGCTACTTTAGATACCAAATCTAAAGTCTTAAAGGGAGAGAATCGACCACCATTTATTTTAATTGATACCGTTGGTTTTATTCACAAACTTCCCCATGAGTTAATCAACTCATTTGAATCTACATTATCTGATATTAAAGACGCTGATTTAATCTTGCATATAGTTGATGGATTAAATGCTTCTCCTGAAGAAATGAAAATTACTAGAGAAATATTAACTAAATTAGAAGCTGATGAAATTGAACGATTAATTATAGTTACTAAGTCAGATCTTTATGATAAACCAGTTTTACTTGATGAAGATTTTTTACCTATCTCAAACAAAACTAAAGATAATATTGATCTCTTAGTTTCTAATATTTACTACAATCTCTATAATGATAATATGATAAAAGATTTATTAATTCCATTTAAAGATGGTCATATTGTTAATATTTTAAAGGAAAATAATCATGTAATTTTTGCGAAATATTTAGATAATGGAGTGCATATAAAAACCTCGCTGACTCCACGCGAGGTTCTAAAATATGAACAATATATTATACAATAGAAAAGGCTTTACGCCTTTTTATTTAACATCACTTTTTTGAAACGCTAAAATTGACAAAATATTTGCTAATACGATAAAAATTACTGTTGAAACTAACATGATAGTCGCCACATCTCCAGAAAAACTTGAACTACCTAAAGTTTGTAATCCCACACTTGGGAAAATATGAACTGCTTTGATAATCGTTTCTGAAAGAGTTCCAGCAAAAATTGGAAATAAAATAAAGAAACTTGCCAATAAGGTTTCAACAAGAATAAAAGCGATGCTTAATCCAACTGCGGATCCAATCTTTTGCGCCTTCATACTAATTCCAGTGACTACTGAAATATATAATATGATATATAAAATTCCCATTGTCGTTGAACCAAGTAAACTAAGAATTTCTTCTGAATCTAATTTTTGACCATATCCAAAAATTAATGATGAAATTAATAGCATTGCTAGAGCATATCCTAAGACGATACCAACTCCATAAATTATATTAGTAATTAATGTTGAAAAATATATTTGTGTTTTATCAAAACCATTAATAATTTTTAATCTTACGGTATCTTGTACAAAATCTCTAGAAGTAATTACAGCGATAATAATTATTGCAACTAATCCACTATTATTTCCCATCATGAAGGATTGAAAATAAATTGATCGCGGGGAATAAAGCATTTGTTCCATTCCCTCAATTTCGGTTGCATCAATTAATTTACTCATTGATAAATACATCAGTGCTGAAAAGAATAATAGTCCAATTACAATTATTAACCCAATTAATGAGGTTTTATCTTTTTTATAGCGATACAAATCAACCTTGATTAACTTTTCCATATAAACCTCCAATTAATTTTAGATAATAATTTTCTATTCCTAAACTTTCTTGATTAATATCTTCAACTTCAATTCCGTTATTTGATAATAATATTACAACATCTGAAATTGTTTTATTATAAACATTAATTGTTTTATGATCAACTTTATAGTCAACTTGATGTTTTTCAAATAATTCCATCGCTGATTCTAAATCTACATCTTTAACCTTGACTTTAATAAAACTTTTTAATTCAGTTTTTAATTCTTCTAATGTAATTTCTTGGATTAGTCGTCCGCGATGAATAAATCCATAACGAGTTGCTACTTTTGATAATTCTTCTAACATATGTGAACTAATTAAGAAAGTAATCCCTTTTTCACTTAATGATTTAATTAATTCCCTCATTAAAACAACACCTTCTGGGTCTAATCCGTTCATCGGTTCATCTAACAATAAAAATTTTGGATTAGATAAAAGTGCCATCGCAATCCCTAGACGTTGCTTCATTCCTAAAGAAAAATTTTTAACTTTTTTCCGAGATTTAATTAAATATTCTAATTTAACTAGTTTTAATAGTTCTTCATGTTTTTCAACATCTTCAACACCGACCATTTTTCCTTGGGCCATTAAATTTTCCATTGCCGTCATATATAAATACAAGGATGGTGTTTCAACAACAGCACTAAGAGGATGTTTTTCGCCTTCAAATAAAGTAAAATCGCCGCCGCTTTTTTGTATTAATCCAGCAACTAATCGAATGAAGGTTGTTTTTCCAGCTCCATTTTCACCAATAAATCCATAAATATCACCTTCATAAATAGTCATAGATACTTCATTAACTGCTAAATAATTACCATATTTTTTTGATAAATTATTCGTCTTTAATACTCGCATAATATCTCCTTTATTTTTTTAAGTTTTGATCGATGAAATTACCTAAAATGTTTAATCCTTGAAGCATTTGTTTTTGTGAACATGCAAAGTTAAATCTAATATATCCTTTGCAATCTTCAGAATATCTTTTACCTTCATTAATCATAACTCCCATTTTTGCTAATTCTTCTTGCATCTTCTCACACGGTAAACCTAGAAAACTTAAATCTAACCATGCTAGAAAGGTTCCTTCAGCTTTAGTTACCCCTACTTTTGGATAATTCTTTTCAAAATATTCGCTTAAAATGCGGTAATTATTACTTAAATGACGATTTTGTTTATCAAGCCACTCTTCAGATTTATTATAAGCGGCTTTAACCGCTTTTAATCCAAAAACATTACCATAACTAATATGTTTAGATTGCAAAAATTGTCTAAATGCTTCAGCTAGCTTCAAATCTTTAATAATGATATTAGAAGTTTTTAATCCTGCTAATCCAAAAGATTTAGAAATCGATGTAAATACTATCATCTTGCTGTGTTTATCAGCAAATCGATTAACCGAAGTAAATTCATTGCCATTTAGCATAATATCGCAATGAATTTCATCTGATAAGATATATGCATCATGTTTTTTAGCTAATTCAACAACTTTCTTAACTTCTTCATAAGTAAAAACTCTTCCCGTTGGGTTTTGCGGGTTACAAAAGATTAATATTTTATTTTTACTTAATTGTTTATCTAATTCTTTAAAATCAATTGTAAAATAATTGTTTTCTTTAATTAATTTATTTTCAACAATTTTTTTATTATTATCTAATATAACTGAGTAAAAAGGATTATAAACTGGAGTTTGAACGATAATTCCTTTAGTTACATCAGTTAAAAAATTAATTGCATAAAATAATGATGTCACTACTCCATTAGTTGGAATAATATTGTCTTTGGTAATTTCATAATTATATCTTCTTTTATTCCAGTTAACAATACTTTCAAAATAAGCCTCGTCTGGAAAAGAATAACCGTATACCGGGTGTTTGGCTCGTGCCTTTAAACATTTAACTATCGCTTTTGAAGTTGGATAATCACTATCAGCAATAGAAAACGGAAGCACACCATCTTCAATCATATCCCATTTAATACAATCGGTATTTTTTCTAGAAATTTTTTTATTAAATCGTCGCATTTGGTAACACCTCTTTTATAGTAAATCATTTTTTAATGAATTAAAATATTCTTTAATAACATTGATATATTCTTCTTTATTATTTGTTTTAGCTAACTTTTGTTTGGCAATTGAATTATTAGGTAATCCCGAGAGATAACTTGATCCTAATCCCCGCATTTCTAAAACCGCTATTTTTTCACCTTTTAATTCAATTAACGAATCTAAATGTAATATCATTACCTCTAATATTTCATTATAAGTTGGTCGTGGTAATTCTTTTCCTGTTTCTAAAAAATAATTAATTTCCCTAAATATCCACGGATTTCCAACGGCAGCTCTTCCAATCATTACAGCATCGCATCCAGTCTCTTCTAACATCTGTTTAGCTGATTTACCGTTAGTAACATCGCCATTGCCAATTACTGGAATGTTAACTGCTTCCTTTACCTCTTTAATAATCTTCCAATCGGCCTTGCCAGAATATCCTTGGCTACGTGTACGAGCATGGATTGTTATCGCATCAGCCCCAGCCTTTTCAATTATTTTTGCCACTTCAATAGCATTAATTGAATGATAATCCCATCCACTTCTAATTTTAACGGTTACTGGCTTTCTAACGGCGTTTTTCACCGTTTTAACTATTTCATATATTTTTATTGGGTCTTTCAGCAAAGCGGCTCCAGCTTGCGATTTTACGGCAACTTTTGGGACGGGACATCCCATGTTAATATCAATAATATCACAGTCAGTATATTCATCTAAATACTTAGCGGCTTTAACTAAATATTCTAAATTACTACCAAAGATTTGTTGGCTAATTGGAGATTCGTCAGGATCGATTGTCAATAGATTAATCGTCTTTCTATTTTCATAATGTAACGCATAATCTGATACCATTTCACCAACAACTAAACCAGCCCCCATTTCCTTGCAAATCTTTCTAAAAGCGATATTAGAAACACCTGCCATAGGTGCTAAAATTAGTTTATTTTCAATTGTAACATTACCAATTTTAAACATTTATTTCCTTTCGAAATTGTGCCACTTCTTTTAAAAACCTTTGAATTGGAAACCCCATAATATTTTCAATTTCACCAGTAAAACTCGTTACAAAATCATTAGCTTTTCCTTGAATTGCATAGGCTCCGGCTTTATCGTAAGGTTCGCCAGTATTAATATAATCAATAATTTCTTGATCGTTTAACTCTCTAAAAATTACTTCACTAATTTCATGGAATTTTAAAACTTTTCCATTATAAATTATTGCTACACCAGTTACTACTTCTTGATAGTGATTTGATAGTTTTTTTAATATATTAAAGGCATCATCAAAATCCTTAGGTTTTCCAATAACTTCTCCTTCCACAACAACGATTGTGTCGGCTCCGATAACGATTCTATTTGGATATCTTTCTGCAACCTCACTAGCTTTTCCAAAAGCTAATTCTTCCGCTAATAAATAAGGATTTTTAATTCCTAAGTCTCGTTCTATATAATTAGATGTTACAATTTCAAATTCAACATTAGCCTTTTCTAAAATATCTTTTCTTCTTGGTGAAGCACTAGCAAGTACATACATTTGGTTCGTCCCCCTTAAGTTAAACTCCAATTTATATTATAACCTTTTTGCCTCTTAGATTCTATAAACTTAACATTATCTGTTGTTAGAAAAAGATATTTTGCAATAATTGCAAAATAATTTAGTTTTTGACAATACATCTTATATACGAATATTTTAAATATAATATGTTATAATTATTAGGAAAGACTAGGTGATTTAATGCACAAATTTTCTCGACAATTTCATAAAGAAATTGATATCGATTTAACTAAGCCATTGGTTTTGGCTGTTAGTGGCGGCGTTGATTCAATGGTAATGTTAGATTTTTTACGTCGTTCAAATCTAAAAGTTGTCGTGGTTCACTTTAATCATCAAAAGCGGATAAGTTCTGATGCTGAAGCGCAAATGGTCCATGATTATTGTGAAAAATACCACTTACCATATAATTATTTTAAGCTAACGGTTAATTCTTCTGATTTCCAAAATCGGGCCAGAATTTTAAGACATCTTCATCTTGAAGAAGTTGCTTCAAGACTTAATACTCCTTATATTTTAACTGCCCACCATTTAGATGATCTATTAGAAACAATTTTAATTAATTTGACAAGAGGAGCTAACATTTTAGGTTATGCTGGAATGAGACAAATAACTGAAATGGGAAAATACATTTACGTTAAACCTCTTCTATATCATGATAAAGAGTCATTAATCGATTATGCTTCAAGATATCAAGTGCCTTATATGGATGATGAAAGTAACTATACAACTGAATACTTGCGGAATCGATACCGCTTAACTTTAGTTCCAATTATGAAACAAGAAAATCCTAACTTGTTGGAAGTAATTATCCAATACAACCAACAACTAATTGCCGCTTTTGATTCAATTAGAAATCAAACCCTTGAATATCTTGATGAAAATGATATTATTGATATTCCGCAATTTAAAGAGTTATCAAGGGCGGTTCAAGATGATGTCGTGGCTTATTTATTAGAAAGGAATGAAGTTAATCTTAATTATCGACTAGTTGAACAAATTAGAGATGTTTTACTTTCTGATAAACCAAATCAAACTATAGACTTATCTAATCAACTCCAATTAGTTAAATTTTATGATCAGGCTGAAATAAAACCAACTACTGAATTTTACTTTAAAAAAATACAAATTAAAGAAGTTGATCCTAAAAGTACAACTAATATAGATGAATTTTCATATTCAAATACCAAAATTAATACTAGTTGTTTACAAGTAAAAATTAATTACGATCAAATAGAGTTTCCGTTATGGGCTAGAAATCGATTAGATGGTGATATTTTAGAATATGATTATGGTAGAAAAAAACTTAAAAAATTCTTAATTGATGAAAAAATTCCAATGGAAGAAAGACAAAATTTATGGATTATTACCGATAATCAAGATCGAATTTTATGGATTCCTAAATATTATCTTAATCAAAATATGGGGGATGCAAAATCATTATATATAACTTTTTACGGGGGAAAAGAAGATGGAAAATGATATTTTAAAAATTTTAATTTCTGAAGAAGAAATTCAAAAGATTTGCGCTAGACTAGGCGCCGAAATCACTAAAGATTATCAGGGGAAAGATTTAGTGGTAGTTGGATTATTAAAAGGATGCAATCCATTTATGGCGGATTTAATCCGATATATTGATTTAATGTTAGATGTTGATTACCTAGCTGTCAGTAGTTATCAAGGAACTAAATCTTCAGGTGATATTAAAATTCGTCTCGATTTAAACGAATCAATTGTTGATCGACATGTTTTAATCGCTGAAGATATCGTTGATACTGGTACTACTTTAACAACTGTTAAAAATTTATTATTGCATCGCGGAGCTAAAAGCGTCAAGATTGTGGCTTTACTTGATAAGCCAGAAGGAAGATTAATGGAATGTAATCCAGAATATATTGGAACCGTTGTTCCAAATGAGTTCGTTGTTGGTTACGGCTTAGATTACAACGAAAAATATCGCAATCTTCCATATATTGGTGTCTTAAAACCTGCTGCGTATGAGAAAAACGAGGTGTAAATTATGCAAAAACAAGATAAACCTGTAGCGCCACGAAGAAAACCTGATTTATTAGTGATCATTATTATGATTGGCTTATTTATCGGAATTTTTTTCTTTATTCGTGACGCTTTAAAACCAAGAGTCGCTGAGTTAGAATATCATGAACTCGAAAATATGATAATTGAAGGAACTTATAATCTCGAAGATCCGAGTAAAGTTGCTGAAATTTATATTACTCCAATTAGCCAATATGCTTTAAATGGTTATAAAGTTTCTGGTCGCTTTTCGCGTGAGTTTCAATATGAAAATTTTCGTAAAGGATCTGGTTTCGTTATTGTTGGCGGAGTTTTAGAAAAAGACGTCAGTAAATTAATTGACCGCATTGGTACTCACAACAACGTTAATAATGCCGATAATCAAATTGCATATGCTGGAATAATTCCATATACCGGAATTACTTTTTGGTCTGTTTTATTAAACTTACTACCTTGGGTCGCCTTCGGTCTATTAATCTTTTTAATGTATCGCAATGCTGCTAGTCAAAATAATCGGGCTTTTGATTTTGCCAAAAGCCGTGCTAGAATTGCGAAAAAGAGAACCGTTTCTTTCGATGATGTAGCTGGAGCCGATGAAGAAAAGGTTGAGTTAGCTGAAGTGGTTGATTTTTTAAAAAATCCAAAAAAATATCAAGAAATTGGTGCCCGAATTCCAAAAGGAGTCTTACTAGTTGGACCTCCAGGAACTGGTAAAACTTTAATTGCCAAGGCAGTTGCTGGTGAAGCTAGTGTTCCTTTCTTTACAATTAGTGGTTCTGATTTCGTTGAAATGTTTGTTGGGGTTGGAGCTTCTCGTGTTAGAGATTTATTTAAAGTTGCAACTGAAAATGCTCCTTGTATTATCTTTATTGATGAAATCGATGCTGTTGGTCGTCAACGTGGTGCCGGTTTAGGTGGTGGACATGACGAAAGGGAACAAACCCTTAACCAATTACTAGTTGAAATGGATGGATTTAATCCTAATTTAGGAATTATCGTGATTGCCGCAACTAACCGCCCTGACGTTTTAGACCCCGCTTTACTTCGCCCTGGTCGATTTGATAGACAAATTACGATGCATCTTCCTGATGTCAAAGCGAGAGCTCAAATTTTGGCGGTTCATGCTCGAAATAAAAAACTTGATCCAAATGTTAACTTAAAAGCGGTTGCTCATCGCACCCCTGGATTTAGTGGTGCTGATTTAGAAAACTTACTCAATGAAGCTGCCCTACTTGCAGCAAGAAATAATCGAACCGTTATTTCATTAAAAGATATTGATGAAGGAATTGACAGAGTATTAATGGGGCCAGCTAAAACATCAAGAAAATATAATGAAAATGAAAGACGCATTGTCGCTTACCATGAAGCTGGACACGCAGTAATAGGGTTATTAGTTGAACATGCTAACGTTGTCCAAAAAGTTACAATTATTCCTCGTGGTCGAGCTGGTGGTTATAACTTAATGGTTCCTAAAGAAGAAACTTTCTTAAATACTAAAGACCAATTGCTAGCAACCATTACTAGTTTTCTTGGTGGTCGTGTTGCTGAAGAGGTAGTCTTTGAAACTGTAACTAATGGGGCTTATAACGACTTCCAACAAGCAACTAGAATCGCTAGAGCGATGGTTACTGAATATGGTATGAGTGATTTAGGTCCAATTCAATACGAACAACAATCTGGTAGTGTCTTCTTAGGAAGAGATTACTTAAAAGAGAAAAACTTCTCTGACAAAGTTGCTCATGAAATTGACCAAGAAGTTAGAAAAATTATTGAATTATGTCACACTAAAGCTACTCAGGTTATTACTGAAAATCGTGATTTATTAGATAATATCGCTAAATACTTATTATTAGTTGAAACTCTTAATTACAATGATATTATGGAAATTAAAGAAACTGGTGGCTTGAAACACTATGATGATGAGCAAAAAACATTAGAACCTAGTGAAGAACCAACGACTCCAGAGACTCCTGAAATTAAAGAAAATTAATGAGATTAGATAAGTTTTTAAAAATATCACGCTTAATTAAACGTCGAACTGTTGCGAAAGAGGCAGCAGACAATAATTTAATTTTAATTAATGGGAAGGTGGCCAAGCCATCTTCTTCTGTTGAAACTGGAAATATTTTACAAGTATCTCTCGGTTCTAAAATAAGAGAAGTCAAAATTACTTCGCTTAATCAAAATGAAGAAATGTTTATTCTTTTAAAAGAAGAAAAAAGATTTTAAAAAAATTAATAGAAAAAAATAATAACACTACTTTCGTTTATTATTATCCTTGGATTAACTGGATGTCACAAAATTGATACAAAAAACTAGAAATTATTATTAGCGTTTGTAATAATAAGTTTGTTGCTGAAATTGAGTTAAAAGTGGAAATTACTAGATAAATCAAGGTTAATTCTAAATTGATTTATATTTTAAGAAAAGAGGTTTTAATATGGCAACTTTAACCGATCAAGAAATCGTAAGACGTAATAAAGTTAAAGAACTAGAAAAATTGGGAGTTCTTCCTTTTGGTCATCGCTATGATGTTACTACTCACTCTGATGAAATCTTTAGAGCTTTTGGTGATAAAACTAAAGAAGAATTAATTGATTTAAATATTAATATTCGAATAGCCGGAAGAATTGTTTTAAAAAGAGGTCAGGGTCGTGCTGGTTTTATGCACCTTCAAGATCGCACCGGAAGAATTCAAATTTATGTGAGGACTGATTCTATTACTGAATTAGAAGCGGCTGTTTGGAAACAATCAGATTTAGGAGATATTATTGGAGTCGAAGGCTTTTTATTTAGAACTAATACTGGTGAATTAACCGTTCATGTGACTCAATATACTCATCTAACTAAAGCTTTAAAGCCACTTCCTGAAAAATATCACGGTCTTCAAGATATTGAAGAAACAAGAAGAAAAAGATACCTTGATTTAATTACTAATGAAGAAGCACGAAGAGTTGCATATTTAAGACCGAAAATTATTCGGGCCTTTCAACACTTCTTCGATTCTAGAGGTTTCGTTGAAGTTGAAACCCCAGTCTTACAATCAATTTTAGGTGGAGCGGCAGCTAGACCGTTTGTCACTCATCATAATGCTTTAGATATGGAATTCTATTTAAGAATTGCTACTGAAATTCCACTTAAAAAATTAATTGTTGGTGGAATGGAAGCTGTTTATGAAATTGGCAGACTTTTTAGAAATGAAGGAATGGATTCAACTCATAATCCGGAATTTACTACTGTTGAAGCTTATCTAGCTTATGCTGATATGGAAGTCATGATGGATTTAATTGAAGATTGCTTACAATCAGTCGCACAAGAAGCATTAGGTTCGACTACTTTTACTTTTGATGAACACGAAATTAGTTTTGAAAAACCGTTTAAACGAATTAGTATGGTTGAAGCAATTAAAGAAAAATCAGGATATGATTTCTCACAAGAAATGTCACTCGAAGAAGCAACTAAATTAGCGAAAAAACACGGTATTACTGTTGAAAAACATTTTACAGTTGGTCATATTATCGCGGAATTCTTTGATTTATTTGTTGAACCAACGATTGTTCAGCCAACTTTCGTTTATGGATATCCAATTGAAATTAGTCCACTTGCTAAAAAATATGTTAATAATCCTAATTTTACTGAAAGATTTGAATTATTTATTTTAGGAGCGGAATTCGCTAATGCTTATAGCGAATTAAATGATCCGATTGATCAAAAAGAGCGTTTCGAAGCTCAATTACTAGAAAGAGAAAAAGGTAATGATGAAGCTAATGAAATGGATGATGATTTCATTGAAGCTTTAGAGTACGGCTTACCACCTACTGGTGGCTTAGGAATTGGAATTGACCGCTTAGTTATGCTACTAACTAATACTAAGAGCATTCGTGATGTTATTCTCTTTCCACACTTAAGACAAAAACCTAAAAAATGATATCTAATTTCAAATCTCATTTAACAGATTTCATGATACAATGATAACGATAAAACAAAAGGAGGAAATTTGATATTATGAAACTTTTTAAAAAGTATGGAGGCTTTTTAGCCTTATTGTTTGGAGTCGCAGCAATTGCAATGTTACTAATTTCACCAGCTGCCAAATCAGGAGATAAAGCGGTTGAATTAACCGGTTTCCAATTAATCTTTGGTGTTGAAGAGTCATTACTTGGAGTTAAAACACAAATACTATTTAACTTCTTGGGGTTTTTAGCCTTATTGTTACTAGTTGCTGGTACCGTAATGCCAGTAGTTCCACTAAAAGGTAATCTTAGATATTTATTAGGAACGGTATTAGTATTAGTTGCAGCAATTTTATTATTTTCTTTCCCAGCAACAATTCAAGGTAAAATTGGTATTTTCAGTGCTAGCACCGATCCAATTAAATTAGATTACAGTCCTGGAACTGGAATTATTCTATCTGGTGTCTGTGCTATATTATCGTTTTTAGTTAATGGTGTACTTGGTGTTTTAAATCTTAAAAAATAAAATATAAAGTAAAAAAATCCGCTGCGGCGGATTTTTCTTTGGGAATAAATATTTTTAATCTATTTCAAGACTAATTGCGATACTAGCAAAGATTGATTCAATTGATTCAAACTCATGATCTCCTTTAACGAAAATATCATTCGTTCTTTCATCAACTTTTTTAAATAACTCGTCAGGAGCATTTTCGCATCTTTCTAGATAATATTCAATTTCTTTTTCTAAATCAATGATTTCATCAATATCATCAGAACTAGCTTGATCGTTTTCTAAAAGAGCTTGTTCAAATTCTAAAACATGAAATAATAAATTAATGGTTTTAGCGATCGCTTCTAATTTTTGGTAATCGCCCTTGCAAAAATTATCAAAAATATATTTGATTTCATTATATTTAAACACGAGATATTGAAATCCAAACTGGAAGATTCCATCTTCTTCTTCGCCATAATCTTCGTTATCAATTAAATCATTATAAAGATATTCAACTACTGGTAAAACGTGTTCAAAAGTGTTTTTAATTGAAGTTTTAGAATTTTCTACAAAAGTAATTAATTCATCGTTTTCAAGACGCCAGTTGGCGTATTCGGTGTATATTAATTCGTCTTCAATTTTCATTAGGCTTTATTAACTGATCCGTATAATCTAAATTTTTCTCTAACTACTTCAGCTGCCGCTTCAGTACCTGGTTTTAATAATTTTCTTGGATCGTATCCTTTTGGTTGTAGGTCTTTTCCGTCTTCAATATACTTTCTAGTAGCTGCTGCGAAAGCTTGTTGTAGTTCGGTGTTGACATTAATTTTAGAAACACCTAATGAAATAGCCTTGACAATCATATCAGCTGGAATACCAGTTCCACCATGTAAAACTAATGGGATGCCGCCAGTAACTCTTTGAATATCTTTTAAAACTTCAAAATTTAATCCCTTCCAATTAGCTGGATATGGTCCATGAATATTACCAATTCCAGCGGCAAACATGTCAACTCCGGTAGCCGCAATTTGACGTGATTCTTCTAAGTCGGCTAATTCTCCAGCTCCAATAACTCCGTCTTCTTCACCGCCAATTGAACCAACTTCAGCTTCAACTGAGACACCTTTAGCGTGGCAAAGTTCAACAATTTCTTTAGTTTTAGCTAAGTTTTCTTCAAAAGGTAAACTTGAACCATCAAACATAATTGAAGTAAATCCGGCAGCTAATGCATTTTTAGCTCCTTCATAAGTACCGTGGTCTAAATGAACCGCAACTGGAACTGTAATTTTAAAATGGTCATGAAGTTCTCTAACCATCGCCATTACCGTTCTAAAACCACCCATATATTTAGCTGCACCTTCAGATACTCCTAAAATAACTGGTGACTTTAATTCTTCTGCAACTTGTAAAACTAATTTTGTCCACTCTAAATTATTAATATTAATTTGAGCAACTGCATAACCTTCTTTATGCGCTTTTTGTAACATTTCTCTAGCTGATACTAACATATATAATCATCTCTCCTTTTTCTATATTATACAACTTTTTTAATTAGTTTTTATCCTTTTGGTTTTTGGCACACGCTTTAACGAAATCAATGAAAAGCGGATGTGGCTTTAATGGCCTTGAAATATATTCCGGATGATATTGAACATGGATATACCAAGGGTGATTTTTTAACTCTAAAACATCAACCGCTTTAATTCGACGGTTAAATCCGGTAACTAACATTCCGTTATCTTCGAAATCTTTAACATATTTATGATTAAATTCAAAACGGTGACGATGTCTTTCTCGAGTTTGATTAGCACCGTATATTTCACTAATCTTACTTCCTTCTTTAAATTGAGTTGCATATTCTCCTAATTTAAAACGATTGCTGTAATTTTTACGGATAACATTATTTCCACATTCATCAAACTCATCGGAACAGACTCCATTAAGTTTTAAGACATTTTTAGCAAATTCAATCGCCGCTAGTTGCATCCCAAAACAAATTCCTAAAGTTGGTACTAAGTTCGTTCTTCCATATTCTAAAGCCCACATCTTACCGTCAATTCCTCTTTGACCAAAGCCACCCGGAATTAAAATACCGTCAACTTCATCTAGTTGTTTAACTAGTGTTTCTTTAGTTGTTTTTTCTGAATCAATCCAAATAATATTAATTAGTTTATTTTGATTCCAACCAGCATGTTTTAATGATTCAATTAATGAAATATAAGCGTCATGAAGTGAAACATATTTACCAATAATCGCAATTTTGACTTCATTTTTGGTTTGTTTGATTTGTTGAATTAATTGTTCCCATCTTGAAAGATTAGCTGGTTTTAAATTGCGAATCTTAAAATGATTTAAAATTAAATCATCAATTTTTTGTTTTTGAAGATTTAAAATAATTTCATAAACAATTGGCACATCATATGATTGAAAAATAGCTTCAGTGTTAATATCGGTAAATAACGATATCTTTTCAATATGTTCTTGTTCAATTGGTTCTTCTGATCTTAACACTAACATATCAGGTTGAATCCCTAATGATTTTAATTCTTTAACGCTATGCTGAGTTGGCTTAGTTTTCAACTCACCTGCAGCTTTTAAATACGGAACTAATGTCGCATGAATATAAAAAGTGTTTTCTTCGCCAAACTCTCTGCGTGTTTGTCTAATTGCTTCCAAAAAAGGGAGTGACTCAATATCTCCAACTGTACCTCCAACTTCAACAATTACGACATCAGCTTTAGTATTAGCCGCTGCTCGTTTTAATAATCTTTTTATTTCATCGGTAATATGTGGAATTACTTGAACCGTTTTTCCTAAATATTTACCTTGTCTTTCATTATCAATTACCGCTTTATAAACTCTACCGCTAGAAACCGATGAATATTTTGTTAAGTTTTCATCAATAAAGCGTTCATAATGGCCTAAATCTAAATCCGTTTCGGCTCCATCTTTGGTGACAAAAACTTCACCGTGTTGTAATGGTGACATTAAACCTGGGTCAACATTAATATATGGATCAAACTTTTGCATCGTTACTTTTAGGCCCCTTGACTTTAATAGAACGCCGATTGATGCAGCAACGATTCCTTTTCCTAAACTAGAGACAACTCCACCAGTTACAAAGATATATTTAGCCATAGATTTCCTCCATAAAATTTATAAAATAAAAAGGGCATGCCGGAAGGCAGTGCCCTTAATAATTATATCAAAATATAATTAAACTATCAATACATATCTTCGTATTCATCCATGATTTCATGATATTCTTCTTCGTCATAATCGTCTTCATCAATATCACCTAAATCAAGGTCGAAATCATCATCATCAATTGAAGCTAAGTCTAAATCTCCGGCCATATATTGTTTTTCTTCAATTAATGCTTGTTTTTCTTCTTCATCTAATTCATCAAAGTCTAAATCTTCATCTTCTAGATCATCAAGTAAATCAGCTTCATAGTCATCATAATCTAAATCATCATCTTCTTCAGTGCGGTTTAATCCAATAATTGATTCGACTTTTTCATGAGCCACATGAGCAAAACTAACTTCTTTATATCCTTCTAAAATACTTGGATCTCCTGCATCAGACTCACTAATAAAATCGGTTCCGTCTTTATCCCAGTACTCTAAGTTTCTTTCTTTTAGATCCCATAACCCTTGTCCCATATAGACAAAACTAGCACTAGTTACGATATCTAAATATAACTGATTAAGCGTCTCATAATCGGTTTCGCTAAAACCTTTAATTTCAGCAACTTCTTTAAAAATATCAGTTAATGCTAATGGTGCGTCGTTTTCTATTAGCAATTGTTCAACTACTTTTATCATTGATAATTCCTTCATCATTTTCTCCTTCACCTCTAAAAACTAGTTTATTATAACCTATATAGTTTTACTTTGCAAGTAAATTATTATAAAACTACAAAAAGTACAACAATTAAGATAATTATTCCAATTATTATTGAGGTCTTAATAAATTTCTTAATAAAAGAAATTGCCCCTAAAATTAATAGAAGAGCTACGAAAACTAGTCCTAACATTTTAACTAGTTCTGGTAATGGGGCAATTATCGTATCATAAAAAAGTTGGACTTTATCATCAAATTGAATTAAATCTTTAAACCAACCATTGATTTTATCATAAATTCCTTGAAAAAAATTAGCGACTAAAATTAACATTAAAAATCTCTCCTATTAATAATTGCTTGCGATAGGGTTTGACTATCGGCATATTTTAAATCACTGCCAGCCGGAATTCCGTAAGCTAGTCTAGTGATTTTAATTTGATAATCTTGCATTAAATGTTTTAAATATTGGGCCGTTAATTCCCCTTCAACCGTTGAATTAGTTGCAATTACAACTTCTTTAACGGTAGTTAACCTAGGAATTAAACTAGCTATATTTAAATCTTTTTCATTAATTCCTCGAGAAAAATCAATTAATCCCCCTAAAACATGATATTTACCTTTAAAGACATTCGTTCTCTCTAATAAATAAACATCTCTTGATTCAGCGACAATCATTAATAGTTCTTCATTTCTTAATTTATTCCCACAAATCTGACATGGATTAATATCAGTAATTAATCCACATATTTGACAATTAGATAATTTTTCTTTTGAATTTAAAATATGACGTGAAAAATTATTAGCCTCTTCATCTGAAAAATTATTAATTAGATAAAGCGCTAATCTCTCAGCGGTTTTTTCACCAATTCCTGGTAATTTTTGAAAATCTTCAATTAATTCTTTAATTATTTTGGGATACATTAAAATCCTAAGCCGCCCATTGCTGCATATTTACTCATCATCGTTTCGGTTGTTTGATCTATTTGGGTTAGGGCATCATTTACTGCAACAATAATTACTTCTTCTAATATTTCAACATCTTCTAACAATTCTTTAGAAATCTTAACATCAATTAATCGTCTCGTTCCTTGAACGACAACTTCGCAACCACTAGCTCTGCCGATAAATTCAGTTAATTCAATTTTTTCTTGAGCTTCTTGCATTTCTTTTTGAATTTTTTGTAATTTTTTAATCATATCTCGGTTCATAATTATTTACTCCTTTATTATAACTTTATCATCACCAAAGTATTCTTTAGCTAGTGATACTGTTTTATTTTCTGGTGTTACTTTTTCATATTCATATATTTTTAAATCAATTTTTGGTAAGATTGGTTTCTTGCAACCACTCTTCCATTGATCAGTAAAGACATTTAAAATCTTTTCCCAATCACTACTTAAAACAACATAATAATTTTTAATTTGTTTATCGATTTGTTTAATCAATCTTAAAACTTGTTTTTTAACATTATCTTGATATAAATTATGAGCTAAATCTAAATCATTAACCGTTAACACTAATTCTCGATCAGAACCAGCAACAACTTCTGATTTGATTAACATTTCTGCAGTTTTTTCTAATCCATCAGGAACTTTAGTTAAATTAGATAACCATTGACTTTCAATAAAAGTTCGTTTTTGATTATTTCCATTATTTAATATCTCTTCAATTTCTGCAGTAGTAACTAATGGCTTTTTATTTTGTTTAGTTTCACTTACTGTAAAATTACCGCTAGCTAATTGATCATTAATTTCTAAAATTTGTCGTTTTAGATCTTTAATTTCCGCTTCATTGTTAATATTATCTAAAACTTCATGACTCATCATTTTGATTAGGGCTAATTCAACATAAACTCTCTTTTGGTTTGTAAACTTAATGTCTTGTTGTAGGGTATTAAGTAAATCTAAATAGAAATAAATTTTTTCTAATTTAATTCGACTAGCGATCGCTTCGTATCTCGGATCTTTTAATTCAGTTACTTTAGTTCTTAAAATATCTCTTAACGCCATCGTTAAATCAGCGACAATTTTCGTAATTTCTTTACCTTCATCAATTAAACTTTCTAAAATGGTCATCACTTCGTTAGTATCTTTATCTAAAATTGCTAATACCATATTACCTAAAACTTCACTTGATACTGATCCAGCTACTTTATGAACATCATCAATTGAAATATGATCATCAGTAAAAGAAATAACTTGGTCTAATAAACTTAGGGCATCACGTAGTGCCCCTTCAGCATTTTCAGCAATCGCTTGAGTTGCATCTGGATCAATATTAATTCCTTCTTCATCAATAATTTCATTTAGTTTTGAAACAATATCTTTAACTTCAATATTTCTAAAATCGAAGCGTTGACAACGCGATAAAATGGTTGGTGGGATCTTATGAACTTCAGTTGTAGCAAGAATAAAAATAACATGTTTTGGAGGTTCTTCTAATGTCTTAAGTAAGGCATTAAACGCTGATTGTGATAACATGTGAACTTCATCTAAAATATAGACTTTATATTTACAAACCGATGGTGAAAAATTAGCGTTAGAAATTAACTCTCTCATGTCTTCAACACGGCTGTTTGAAGCCGCGTCAATTTCGATAATATCTCCAATTGATCCGTCTTGTAAACCACGACAAACATCACATTCCCCGCAAGCATCTTCAGCTGGCATATGTAAACAGTTAACAGCTTTTCCAAAAATTTTAGCGATACTTGTTTTACCAGTTCCACGAGGGCCACTAAACAAATAGGCATGTCCTATTTGATTACGAAGTAAAGCGTTTTTTAAAGTTTGAACGATTACTTTTTGTCCAGCAACTTCACTAAACTTTTGTGGTCGATATTGACGATATAGTGCAATATAGTTCATAAGACACTTCCTTTCAACAAAATTATATCATTATTTGCCTAAACAAAACTTAGAAAATAACTGATCGATAATACTAGTTTCATAAGATTTCCCCAAAATATCAGCCAAACTATAATAACTATTAGTTAAATCAACCATAATTAAATCGACTGGCATTTCTAAATCAATCCCTTTTAAAACTTCTTCTAATGAAGCTTTCGCTTCCTTAATTTTATTAATTTGTCTTTCATTAGACAAATAATTAAAGTCTCCTGTTTCAATTTCGGTTAACGATAATTGATTAATAATTTCGCGCTCTAATTCATCTAATCCCGTTTGATGCAAACTAGAAATTGAAACTAAGCCTTCAAGTTCAATTTGTTTATCTAAATCGGATTTATTTCCAATTAAAATTCTTTTTTTATTTTTCGTTAATTCAAGTAATCTTTTATCTTCATTAGTTAATCTTAAACTTTGATCTAAAACTAATAATACTAACTTAGCACGATCAATCGCTTGAATTGAGCGATCAATTCCAATTGATTCAACAACATCATCAGTTTCTCTAATCCCAGCTGTATCAATTAAATTTAAAGTAATACCACCTAAATTTAATCGAGCTTCGATTAAATCTCTCGTTGTTCCTGAAATATCAGTAACAATCGCTTTATCTTCTTCAATTAACGCGTTTAATAAACTTGATTTTCCAACATTAGGTCTACCAATAATAGCAGTATCAATTCCATCTTTAATTAATTGATTACGTTGCGAATGATAAATTAGTTTATCCATTTTATTAATTAAATCGAAAACGATTGGTTTAATAATTTCGTTTGTCATTACTACCGCATCATCATATTCAGGATAATCGATATTAACTTCAATTTGTGCAATTAAATTTAAAACTTCTTCTAATAAATCTTCAACTAATGATGATGTCTTTCTTGATAATCCTAAATTGGCAATTTTTAAAGCACTTTCGTTTTGAGCCTCAATTAAATCCATAACCGATTCAGCTTCAACTAAATCAATTCTTCCATTTAAAAATGCCCGTTGGGTAAATTCACCGGGCTCAGCTAATCTCACATCTAGTTTTAAAATTTCATTTAAAACTGATTGGGTAACTAAAACGCCACCGTGAGTTGAAACTTCAACCGTATTTTCAGCAGTAAAAGAACGGGGTGCTAAAAATATAGAAACCATCACTTCATCTAAAATCTTTCCTTCTAGACTAACAACATGACCGTATTTAATAGTGTGTGATTTGGCTTTTAATAAGTTAGGACCTTGAAAGATTTTTTGAAATTCTTCAATTGCGGTTGATCCACTAATTCGAATGACGCTAATGCCACCGGTCCCAAAGGGAGTCGCAATCGCAGCAATATTTTCACTCATAGATGTGGAAGTTCCTCATCATGAATAAAGTCTTCTGCAATAACATCGTCTTGATCACCTTTAGAAATAAAGCGATATCTTTTGACGGCATGATGAGGTGATCGATACGGTTTGAATGGATTAATACCTCGGTTTAAGTCTCTAATTAAAATGAATAAACAAACAATTAATCCTAATGCCGTACCTAAAATTAAATATCCCGATCCTAAAACTAAGCCAATCATCGCTGTCGTCCAAATCGTGGCTGCCGTCGTTAATCCTTTAACGGTAAATTTGTCTTTCATAATTACTCCGGCACCAATAAACCCAATTCCAGTAATGACTTGAGCGATAACTCTTTGACCTTGGAAAGCATTATCAGTAATTGATAATTCATATAACATCATTAACCTTTGCATAATTGCTAATGAAGCACTACTAATCGCTACTAAAATATGTGCTGAAATCCCAGCAGCTTTCCCCATATTTTGTCTTTCAAGTCCAATAAAACCTGAAAATAAAAATGTTAAAACTAATGGGATAATAATTTTGAATAAATAATCTTCAAAAGAAGTTAATCCCACTAATTCTGGTAATTGTCGATCTAATACATTTAAAACTATCATATTAACACCTCTTACCTTTATTTATTTTTACGCCATTCAATAATTCTAGCATCAACTAATTTAATTAATTTTTTTACTTCTCTCCAACTATTTAATTTACCACCAGCAGCTTGAGCGTGGCCACCACCCTCAAACTCATTTGCGATATCCGAAATAATTGGACCATTAGATCTTAATCTCATTCTGATGCTATCCGGATATTCAATAATTAATGCCCAAACTGGATGGTTTTCAATGCCCCCTAACATAGAAACCATAGCGGCCGCATCTTCATCACTAACTTTAAATTTTTTAATAATATCACGAGTCATTTTAAAATAAGCAAAACCATGTTTACTCATTTCAAAATTAGATAATACATAACCTTTTAGTTTGACGCTATTTAATGATTCACGTGATAACTCTAAATCAATTTCTTCAGGAATCGCTCCTTTAGTCACTAACATTCCGGCCAATCTATGAGTTAACTCGTCGACTCCGCGGTGTCTAAATCTACCGGTATCGGTTACGATTCCGGTATATAAAGCAATCGCTCCAGTTTCAGTTAACATTAATTCTCCGTGATATTTTTGATAAAAATAAGCAATCATTTGTGAGCAACTTGGAAAATTAGTGTCTACCCAAATAATATCACCGTATTGATCAACTGGAATATGGTGATCAATTTTAATAACTTCTCTTGCTAGAGAATATCTTTGATCGCTAATTCGGTCGCTTGTTGCCGTATCAACAACGATTGATAACGCTCCTTCATAGACACTATCATCGATAGTATCAACATCGCCAACAAAAGCAACATAATCACTAGTCTCACCAACAACATAAACATTCTTTTTTGGAAAAGTGTTACTAATAATATCTTTTAACCCAAATTGAGCTCCATAGCAATCACCATCTGGCCTAACATGCCCATGAATAATAATCGTATTATACTCTTTAATTTTTCTTAAAATAATATCCAAACCCATAACTCTCACTTACTTTCTATTATTAATTCTTTAAAATCTTTGATAATTGAATCAACTAAATCCCAATTGGCAAGGAATGCCCCACAAGCATTATCATGACCCCCGCCACCATACTTTTTAGCGATATCAACAATTTTAATACCGCGTGAACGAAATTCACCGATAATTAATTCTTGTTCTATATCATAGGTGAAGTTAGCCCAAATGGGAACACCATCAATTCCTGCCATTAAGTTAACAACACCGCGTGACATCGTAAAAGCATCAACATGAGGATATTTTAAAACATCTTCTAAAGTATTTTTTAAATAGGCAAAACCATCTTCAATTTTAATTCTTGATTGAAATTCAAATTTCATCAATCTGGTTTCAACATCTTCAATATATAACCATTCATATAATCCAACTGGATTTGCTCCTAATTCCATTAGTTTCGAAGCAATTTTAAATAGTCTTTTTCCATCTTTTAAATATTGAAATCGACCACTATCAGTAATAATTCCAGATAATAATAAATCGGCACCTCGTGCTGACATTTTAAAATTTAATCTAAATAAAATATCTGCTAAATAAGCCGCTGTCGCCTCATAGTCGCTATCAATATAAGCAATCGCTCCATTAATATCAGTATCATTAGTATGATGATCAATAATGATAATTTCACTACCTAAACTATATCGGTTATCTGCGACTAATTTACTAATCGCAACATCAACAATAAAGACTAATGCCCCATCATATTTTCGATCATCAATTATATCCATTTCACCGACTCGATTTAGGTTGTTTTCATCGCCAACTACATATACTTCTTTTTCCGGATAAGTAGCTAATATCGCCTCTTTTAATCCTAATTGTGACCCTAAAGCGTCTAAATCAGGACGAATATGGCGATGAATTATAATCGTTTGGTAACCTTCAATTTTATCTTTAATTAATTTAAATCTCATTATATCATCCTCTTATGTATTATATTATTATATCATAGTTGATATAATAAATTAAAGTATTAACTTGGCCTTTTATTATCTTAATTTTCGATAAATTTAAACCGATTCTCTCGCTTATAACTATATTTTTTTATTCCCTTATAAATGTCTTAGTTATGCCGTTTCCTAAAATTCTAAAGAATAATAAAAGGAGCTAAGCTCCTTAAATTATCATCAACTTTCTTTCCAAAAAAGTTAGATTTAAATTAGTCATATTAATTGTATAATCAATTTGAGTTTGTAAAAACACTTCATAATTATTGATTGATGCTTGAACTTCTCCACCAATTAATTGGTACAACTTAGCAAATATTTCTGGATGATCGATAAATGGGTTTCGATTTTTTTGAACATCATAAATGGTATTATTTCTTTGAATTTCAAAGGCATCAACCGGATCTTCAAGATGCCACTTATATAGTAATTTTAATTGACCCATATTTGATTCTCCAGAATTACTTAAAGATAAATTGTATCGTAAATTCATAAACATCAAGATTCTCGCTACATCACCCTTATCAACATCACCAGGCCACCAATAATTACCAATTTTATACCCTAAGTTACCAGTAGAACTTGATGTTTCACTAAACATCATGTTACCCCTGCTTGAATTAATTCTAACTCCAGAAACTCTTAAATTATGAGCTTCTCCTTTTGGAGCACTTCCTAATTTGGATTGTGGCCAAACATGTTCACGATTCCATGTTGCGGCTCCATCCCAAACTCGGTTAAATAACGCTTGATCATAAATTCCTCTTAATTTATTAGGATTAGCAATATCACGGTCTGAATCTAATAACCACGATTTAGCGGAATCATATGAACTAGCTGATTTAGTAATTAAAACTTTTAAATTTGATTTTAATGAACTCGCATCACTAGAAAAATTAATTCCTTGATAATAACTAATGACTTTTGGATCATTTTGATTTGCAATAACTACCGCATTATTTCCTGGATCAACTGGATCTGTTGGGTTTTCCGGCTCTATTACTTCTTCCCAATGAGCCGTTAACGATATCGCATCTAAAATAGGACTATTAAAATCAAATACCGCCCCCTCAAAAAACCAATCAATAAATGTATATCCTAATTTCGTTGGGTTAGCAACAGCTCCTAACGGAATCGTCTTCCCATCAACCACATTAACTTCAATATTAGGTTGGCCGTTATCTAAAATAAAAGTAACTTTATGTCTATTAGCTGGTGTTAAGACAATAATTTCATCAGCATGTGAAATCATAAATTGTATAATATAATTTTGTTCACCACTCTTTTGATATTGCCCTAAGTGTGCCCCACTTAAAGAAATTATATCACCAATTTGCACATCTTTAATTTTGTTCCAAATTAAATTTCCGATTGTGTTAGTTAAATATTTATGGAATCTAATTTGAACTTCATTACCATAAGCGTCTTCAACCATAAAGTTTTGGTCTTTACCAGCAGTTGGTTTTTCAAGTAAAACTAAATTTTCAATATCAAAACGTTGGGCTTGAAGTGATAAACCAACATAATCCAATGTTCCCGATGCCACATCGGCTGCATAAACAGCTGGTGGTAAAATTTGATTTTTCTTTAATACGCGATCAGTCCCTTTTGGATTAATAATTGTATTATTAAAATGATCACTAATTAAAGCATCCTTTAAAAATATCAAATCTCCTATTTCTAAATGTCCGTGTTTTGCACTATATAAAATAATAGCCGCTGAACCATCGTTAACATAAATATATTGATTATTATAACTATCAGGAATAATTCCCGTTACAATCCCCTTAACATTAACATATTCGCCCGTCATTTTTCTCGCTTCAAATAATGAAATGGTTTGATCAATTAATTCTTTAGTAACAACAACATCACTATTTACTTCAATTTCAATCATTCCATTTTCGTCTTGTTGATGATATTGATTATCAACATAAACTACAGTATCTTTATTTAAAGTTGGTACTACCGATAACATTACATCAGTTCCAGCAGCAACTTTATTTAAATTACTGATATCAGCAGTAATACCACTGGGAAGAGTTAACGAATAATAAGTAATATCTAACTCTTCTTCATACTCAGCAACTAAAGTAATATCATTATTAATTGGTAAATTAAATTCATATAATTTGCCATTTAAATACCACCCAATAAACTCATAACCATCTTTAACCGGGATGGTTGTTGGAGCATCAAAGATGCTGCCCATCGAAATTTGATGGGTAAGCGGAACACCCGTCGGAAGGCTTCCCCCATTAGGGTTTAAAACTACATTTACCTTAATATCTTGGAAAATAACGGAGATTTTATGGTTTCCCGAAACAATTAATTGATATTTATTAGCATCGGTTAATTCTTTAACTTCGTTATCTACTTTAAATTGAACAATTTCTTGATTAACTGGAACTTCTACTAATATTAGCACTTTATCTCCTAATATTAAATTAGTTAATAAATCTTCTGAACTTAATCCTTCTCCTAGTAAGGTTACCGTAAATAACTCTTCCCAAGTAATCTTAATTATATGATTATCAGTAACTTTTAAGATGTATTGACAATTATCAACAATCACTTCATTATTATCAACTACAACTTTATCAAGAATAAATCCACCCTTATTAAAAGTAAAAGTAACCTCAGTTCCATAATTAACACCTATTAAGCTCGTTAAACTAGCATTATAGCCATCACCTTCAACGGTGATACTAAACTGATCGGTATTAAATCTAGCGGTTAAATTATAATTAGTAAATGATCCTTTTGGAATCATTTCAACTTTCTTGTTGTTATTATCAAACCAGCCAACAAAGGTATGACCTTCTTTAGATGCGGCAAGTAACATAATCGTATCAGATTCAACCGTATATGAAATTACATTATCCGGATGATTAGTTTCTCCTTCGGTTAACTGATAAGTAATTTGATAATTAATTGGAGTATATTTAGCCTCCAAAATAACATCATAATTAACTGGCGTCTCAAATTCATACAACACTCCATCAAGATACCAACCATCAAAGGTATATCCGTTTTTAGTTGGACTATTTAATATATCTGTAAACAATTCACCTTTAATAATTTGATAACTCAGTGGAGTCTCTTCTTCGAAAATTCCACCATTAAGATTTAAAGTTATTGTTTGATAAACAATTATTTTTTCATAGACCGCAACTAAAGTGATATCTTCAGTAACTGGCTTAGTGAAGTCATATTCCTCATTATTGAAGGTCCAACCTAAAAAAATAAAGCCCTCTTTAACTGGGGTTTCACTAATGATAAAGGTTTGCCCACTTTCTACCGAAAAAACATTATTTTCTAATATTCCTCCATCTAAATCTAGTGTTACATTATAAAATGTTGGAGAAACAATCTTTTTAACAATTAAATCAAATTGTCTTTCTGAAAACAAATCATCTCTAACAATAATTGTCGCTTGAAGTGTTACTAGAACATCTTCACTTTGACGATTAACATATCCAACACCATTAACAATATTGATAATACTTGGATTATCAGATTCCCAATGAATTTGATAAGATTTATAACCAGTAAGAAGCATAACATCATTTGATACATTATCAAAACTATCACTATCGTTAAAAGTTATTACATCTAAAGAAAGAAAATCACTAATAATTTGAAGTTCTTCTTTTTGCTGGTCAGTTAGTTGCGAAACTTCGTTGAAACATCCACTAATTAAAAAAAGTGACAACATCACTAAGATTAAACTGAATATTTTCATTAGTTTTTTCATATTTTAAGTCACTTCCTTTGGCGAGCAATACTATTTTATCGTTTTTAATCTATTATTTCAAGATATCTATGTTCTTTTAAACTAATTCGTGCCGCTAATTAAAAGAGTTGTCTAGAAAACGACAGCTCTTTACTTAAATAAAAATCAGGAGTTTCGCTCCTGATTATAAAGTATATCTTATATCTAAGTCGACATAAGTTGTTTGCAAGATTTCATAAGTTTTGATTGTCAATAAATATTTATCAGTTTGAATCTTTAATAAGTTTTGTTCGGCCATAAACACATTCCATACTGGTTTAAAATAATTTGGTACATCAATAAACGGATTGCGGTTACCTTGTTTATTGTAGATAACCTCATTCCTATGACGTTCAAAATCGTCTGGAAGGTCTTCCAAATGCCAATTTAGGAGTAAACTTAATGTCGCCAAATTAGCTCCTCCAGCAGTATTTGCATCACCTGATTGTACATCAACTAATGTTAAATATCCACGATATCTAACCGCCATAAACAATAAGATTCTTGCAACATCACCCTTGTGTGCGTCCCCTGGATAATAACCGCCTCCGGTTAAATATCCAACTGCTCCACTACCCGAAACAAAGTAATTATTACCTCGACTACTATTAACTGATGGAGTACACGCCCTTAGGTTATGAGGGTCACTAGCAATATTTCTAGTTGAATTTTTAGCACTAGAATTCAATCGTGATTGCGGCCATACATGTTCTCTATCCCAAGTTGCCCCACTATCCCAAACATTATTAATGCTAGCTCCATTATAAATTCCCCATAACTTATCAGAATCACTAGTTTTTAAATCAGCTTCTTCTAATAAGTATCTAACTTCACCATAAGTGATATTACCGCTACCAGTAGCCCCCAAATTACCGGTAATCAAGTCTTGAAGTTGCGAAACTAACAAATCGCCACTACTAGCAGTAATTTCATCATAATAGTTTCCTAATCCCTCTGGTGGAGTAATCGCACCACTCACATCTATGGAAATTTCAATTGTTTCGCTATAATCTTCATTAAAGGTAATGGTCGCGTTTAATGTCGCACTACCCGAATAACTTGATTTAATTAAATCATTCGAATCAATTAAATCAGTTGGCGTTGTTGTCCAAGAGATTTGATACTCAGGATAATCATCATATTGATTAATTAAAACTAGTTTTTCTTCTGGAGCATACTGTCCTTCATATTTAACTACTAATCTTTCTTTAATGATTGTAATAATTACATTAGGATCAACTCGGTAAGTAGCAACTAATGTTGTATCAACATCTAATGGTGTTACAAAATCATAGTCTACATTATTAATTTGCCAAGTTAAAAATTCATATCCTTCTTTAGTTGGATTATTAATTTCAGGGAACACTGTCCCTATATCAATATAATTTAGTTCTGAAACACCTTCAATAGTTCCACCGTTTAAATCAATTGTAACTAAGATTTGTTGAACATAAACAGCTTTTAATGTCAGATCAGTTTCAATTGGAGTAGTAAAATCAAATTTTACATCTCCCACATACCAACTATCAAAACGATGTTTTTGTTTAGTTGGATTTACGGTTATTGGTTGAAGTTTTTTACCTTCAATAACTACATATGATAGCGGAACGCTCTCTGGTAGAACTCCCCCATCAAGATTTAAAGTAACCGTATATGTAGTTGCAGTTAGTTCATATTGAGCTACTAAAGTTAGATAACTAGTAACTGGATTGTTAAAGTCATATGCTTTTCCATTATAATTCCAGCCAATAAAACCATAATTTTCTTTAGTTGGATCGATAGTCGGTTTTGAAAAAACATCTCCGTATTCTTTTTCATAAGTTGTTAGACTCCCTTCTGGGAGGGTTCCTCCATTAAGATCTAACGTTATTATATATTTAATTTTTTTATAGTTAGCCACTAATTCTATATTACTAATAACCGGATTATTAAAGTTATATTTGGTATCACCAAAATACCAATCAATAAAATCATATCCTTCCTTAATTGGATCTTTAGTTGGACTTGTAAATAACTCACCGTCGACTACTTCATAAGTTAATGGTGTTTCTTCTTCAAAAACTCCATCATTAAGATTTAAAGCAACGATGTGTTTAATTATCTCATAATTAGCAATTATTTCTATATCACCAGTCACCGGAGTATTAAAATCATATTTGATATCACCTAGATACCAATCAACAAAATTATGTTTTTCTTTAGTTGGATTGGTGGCAGGTTTAGTAAATAATTCACCATCAATTATTTCATAAGTTAAGGAAGTTTCTTCCTCAAAAACTCCATCATTAAGATTTAAGGTAACTGTGTGTTTAATTATTTCATAGTGAGCTACTAATTCGATATCATCAGTTACTGGAGTATCAAATTCATATTTGATATCACCTAGATACCAATCAACAAAATTATATTTTTCTTTAGTTGGATTGGTAACAGGTTTAGTAAATAATTCACCATCAATTATTTCATAGGTTAAGGAAGTTTCTTCTTCGAAGCTTCCGCCGTTAAGATTTAAACTAGCGGTGTGTTTAATTATTTCATAGTGAGCTACTAATTCGATATCATCAGTTACTGGAGTATCAAATTCATATTTTGTATCACCTAGATACCAATCAACAAAATTATGTTTTTCTTTAGTTGGATTGGTAACAGGTTTAGTAAATAATTCACCATCAATTATTTCATAAGTTAAGGAAGTTTCTTCTTCGAAGCTTCCGCCGTTAAGATTTAAACTAACGGTGTGTTTAATTATTTCATAGTGAGCTACTAATTCGATATCATCAGTTACTGGAGTATCAAATTCATATTTTGTATCACCTAGATACCAATCAACAAAATTATGTTTTTCTTTAGTTGGATTGGTAACAGGTTTAGTAAATAATTCGCCATCAATTATTTCATAAGTTAAGGAAGTTTCTTCTTTGAAACTTCCGCCATTAAGATTTAAAGTAACGGTATGTTTAACTATTACTTTTTCATACTCAGCAACTAAGACAATATCGCCGTAAACTGGCTCATCTAAGTCATATTCTTCCCCATTAAGAGTCCATCTAACAAAAACATACCCTTCTTTTATCGGCTCTTCTTCTAAGTATAAACTCATTCCATCTTCTAAAATATAAACCGTCTCTGAATTAGTAAATGTTCCCCCATCTAAGTCAAGTGTAACTCTACTATAAACGCGAAGTGTTTCTTTTTTAACAGTTAATTTAAATTCTCTTTCTGAAAACAAATTATCTCTAACAATAATTGTCGCCTTTAAAGTTACTTGTATATCTTCATATTTACGATGAATGATTCCTACATCATCAACAATATTAATCGTATTCTCATCACTTGATTCCCAATAAATTTTATACGATTTATAACTTGTAACAAGAGCAATATCGCTATATACATTATCTATATCTTCACTACTACTAAAAGTAATTAAATCCAAATTAGAAAAATCTGCGATAACTTGCAGTTCTTCTTTTTCTTTCTCAGTTAATCCAGGTAAATCTTTTGGACATCCTGTTACAAAGATTAATAATAAAAATACTAATAATACTTTTAATGTAGTTTTTATATATTTCATTTTTAAATTTCCTCTTAACATAAATAATATAAATTATTCTTATTGAAGATTAACTCCGAGCCGAAGCTCGGAGTTTGTCCTATAAATTTTAGTTTTGAATATAGCAGCATAATTAAGATAAATAACTTAAGTTTATAGCATCAGAAACAAAATCGTTATTATTATCGTCTGTATCTTGATCAGATACTCGTTTAATAGATTTTGTATTTGATGGGGCTGGGGCTGGAGCAGTTCCTTCATAATCATTAGCCTTGGTTCCAAATCCAACAAAATCAACAACACCAGAATCATTATGATTAGTTATAGGAGTTTCCCCTTTAACTAAAGCAACTTTTCCTGCAGAACCACTCAAGTTGATTGCTATTGTTATATCTGGTGTAAATGGAAGTGGAGCCCCAGCTGAACCTCCTGATGCAGCTTGAATTTTATAATATCCTTTTGATGTTATTGTGCCATTTAATACAGCAATGTTTGAGAAAGGATTGGTGGTAGTAGATGAGCCGTATTGAATACTATACTCAGATAAATCAATATCATTATTTGTACCGTTATATAAAATAATATAATCGTGTGTGTATGTGGCTCCGCTATTTCCGCCACCTCCATAAACTTCATATATAACTAGTGTCCCTTCAGTTTCGCCACCCAACGGAAGAATTTCTAAATCATATTCTCTTGATAAAGTTGTCATTTCTAATTCAATAGTAGCGGTTAATTTTACAAATTGAGATTCATTTGTTTGTATAATTTCACCTGTATTAGAGTTTAAAGCAGTTTCATTTGTTGAATCCCAATCAATAGTAAACCCATCAATATCAGCTGAAAGTATTAAATCAGATGAAATTTCAGGACCATAATTTGGTAATTTGTCAAGCGAGGCTTGCAATGTGACTTTCTTACCAATTAAACTAAACACAAAGTTTTTTTCTTCTGTAAAAGTGCCTGAAACAACTGTCGCTTTTAATGTTACTGGTTGAGTAGTATCTTGAATTGTAACATCCCCAGTAATCGAATTAATATAACTTTCATTTGTAGATTCCCAAGTAATATCGGAGTTATGTTGTGATCCTTTGGATGGTAAAGTTAATTTTGTTGATCTATCTAAAGTTAATGGCCCCAAGTCGATTAATGCTATATCAATAGCAGCATAATTAGTTTCGCCAGTAACTTTTTCAATTGAAAGTTTAATTTCTTTAATTCTTACTTGTGAAGTTGAACTAGCAACATTTTTTAACCTAATTATTGTTCCATTTACATTGGTTGTTACTCCCGAAGTTTTTATGGTTTCACCACCGTTAATGGTATATCCATTATTTGTATTTGTTGTAACTGTTATACTGTTAAACTTGTGTGTGGTAGGAATTTCAAAAACTAATTCGCCATCATTTCCAGAACCACCGTATAATCTAATTTCTCCATTGGAGTTATTAAATATTGAAGTTGTTCCGCTATTATTTTTATAGAAACTTATAGTCAAAATGTCTTCAAAACCTGTAGGATCTCCTGTAATTGTTAATTTATCATCAGGAATTTCACCATCTCCTATTCCCAATGCATATGAACCCGATGTTTTAACCGTCAAATCAAAATTTAAAATTTCTAATGCACAAACAATAGTAATACTAACTGCTTGTGTGCCAGTTGCTGTTTCACCAACTTCAATAGTTGCTGTTGCAGTTACTAACTCATCTTGCGTAACTTCAGCCCACTTACCAGCAACCACTGGTGATTCAGGATCATGTGCCCAAGTATATGCCCAACTAATATTTCCTCCATATGTTAGATGAGTAGACATTAATTCAACATTTGACCCCATTTCATATTCTTGATTATTGTATTGGGCAAGAATATCTGCTTTAATAAGTTCTACTTTTTCTGCATCAGTTAACGGAGTAATTGTTACTTGGCTTGCTTTATTAACTAAAATTTGTGGTCCATTATACCAGTTCAATACTGAATTACTAACTGATACTTTTACACTATTGTCAATAGTATTTAATAATGTAAAGATATCACCTGAGTACCCAGATGCTCTTAATACGAGTTCTTTATTACCTAGTCTAACAACAATATTTCTATTAGAATCTTCTTTTCTAACAAATAGTAAGCCTTCAATGCCAACAAGTTGCGACATATAATCGGATGCGTTTTCTAGTGTTGTTAATGCAACCGTTTCAGGAAGTTGATTATTTGATGAAATAATTTCAACGGTTCCTCCTTCACCAATTTGAATTAATCCTTGGTATTCATCTAAAGTACCACTAACTTTTACTTTATCTCCAACTGCTAAATTAGTTGGTTTTGTTGCCTTATAGAGATTAATTGCTGCCGTAGCATCTTGAACTGTAATGTTATTATCACTAATATCAGTTACTATTCCTGAGAATGTTAAATTTTCGCCAGAGGTGTCACCTCTTACAGTTGCAATTGATAGCACCCAATCAACTACTAAGCTTAGGTCTCCCTTAACTGTATAAGGGAAGCTTAATGGGTTATCATTTAATAACCAACAGTTGAACACATATCCTTCTTTAGTTGTTGTTGGTAAATCAGTTTCAACTAATTCTTGGTCGTATACAACATTCATATCTAAAATAGCTAATCCGCCAGCTTCATCAAAAGATATAGTATGTTCATTTGGACTCCATGTAGCAAATAAATCAGTTTTGACTATTATTTTGGTTGTGAAATCATAGTTAGTTTCGACTCCTGATAGTCTCCAACCAACAAAAGTATATCCATCTCTAGTTGGATTACCTGGGTTATCTATCTCACTACCATATGCAACTTTTTGTGGAGTAACTAAACTTTCTAATGTTCCATTATTTAAAGTAAAGGTTACTTCCATAACATATGGATTATCTGATTCAACAAAGAATAGTTGTCTCTTAGTACCTTCAATGTAGATAATCTCAATTAATCCTTTATCTTGAACAACCCATCCACCATTTGATGTCTTTCCATCAATCCAAATTGGTGGAACGGTAGTTAAAGTGTGAGTAAATGTTCCAGAAACAGTTAATTTAGGAACTTCGGTAACTTCATCTCCTTGAGATACTTCAATACCTCCGAACTCCATATTCTTAATCGTAATGTTTTCTACTTCTACTTCTGAACCATTAACTAGAATTGCGGCATCGCCACCATCAAAGGTTAAATTCTTAATCGTAACTCCAGTAACTATGTATGCTTGGAAGGCATAGTCACTACCCCAATCTTCAACGTGCGTTTGAATAATTGAATGATTATTACCGTCAATAGTTAAATTAGCTTTCAGTGGTAATCTATCTTCTACAATAGTAATATCATTAGCGAAATTAATTTGAATAACTAATCCATCATTTAATGCGTTAGTTAATTCTGCTTCATTCTTAACGGTTGCGATTGCACCAACGAAAGTATTATCAACGAACCATAATTGGTTTCTAAATGCATAGGCTTCTTCAGTATATTCAGTTTGAACTACCCATCCATCATTGGTTTGTTTACCGGCAATCCAAATTGCTGGTAAATTAGTTGATGCGTGGGTTAAACCGTCAACTGTTAGTTTAGGAACGGCGACGACATCTTTACCTTGAGATACTTCAATACCTCCAAATTCCATATTGACGATATTAACATTGTTAACTTCAACTTCTGAACCATTAACTAAAATTGCGGCATCTCCACCATCAAAGGTTAGGTTCTTGATAGTAACTCCTGTCACCACATAAGCTTGGAAAGCGTAGTCACTACCCCAGCCATCAACATGTGTTTGAATAATTGAATGATTATTGCCATCAATAGTTAAATTAGTTCTCAGTAGTAATCGATCGGCTTCAATCGCGATATCATTATCAAAACTAATATGAACGATTAGTGGATCATCTAATGCGTCAGTTAATTCTGTTTCATTCTTAACAGTTACGATTGCACCAACGAAAGTATTATCAACGAACCACAATTGGTTTCTAAATGCATAGGCTTCTTCAGTATATTCAGTTTGAACTACCCATCCATCATTGGTTTGTTTACCGGCAATCCAAATTGCTGGTAAATTAGTTGATGCGTGGGTTAAACCGTCAACTGTTAGTTTAGGAACGGCAACGACATCTTTACCTTGAGATACTTCAATACCTCCAAATTCCATATTGACGATGCTGACATTTTCTACTTCAACTTCTGAACCATTAACTAGAATTGCAGCATCACCGCCATCAAAGGTTAAGTTCTTAATCGTAACTCCAGTAACTACGTATGCTTGGAAAGCGTAGTCACTACCCCAGCCATCAACGTGTGTTTGAATAATTGAATGATTCTTACCATCAATAGTTAAATTGGCTCTTAGTGGTAATCTATCGGCTGCGATAGTAATATCTTGACCAAATTCAATAATATCAACAGCGACTACTCCTAATGCTTGAGTTAATTCAGCTTCGTTTGTTACGACAACTTTTAATCCTATAAAGTCATTACCAACTAACCATAATTGATTCTTATAGGCAACAACCTTTTCAGTTAATCCAGTTTGAACTACCCAACCATCGTTAACTTGTCTCTTATCAAGCCATACTGTTGGTAAGTGTAAATCTGAATATGTTAAGTTGTTAATTGTTAATTTAGGAACTTCGGTAACTTCATCTCCTTGAGATACTTCAATACCGCCAAATTCCATATTGACGATGCTGACATTTTCTACTTCAACTTCTGAACCATTAACTAGAATTGCGGCATCACCGCCATCAAAGGTTAGGTTCTTAATAGTAACTCCCGTTACCACATAAGCTTGGAAGGCGTAGTCACTACCCCAACCATCAACGTGTGTTTGAATAATTGAGTGGTTTTTACCATCGATAGTTAAATTAGTTCTTAGTGGTAATCTATCATCTACAATAGTAATATCTTGACTAAATTCAATTCTAATAATTTCAGTATCAGCTAATGCTGCCTTCAATTCAGCTTCATTCTTAACGGTTGCTACTAAGTGTTTCATCTCCGCGACAATTTCTAAATCGCTAGTAACCTTTGTGTTAAAATCGTAATTATTTCCGTTTAGTTTCCATATAATAAATTTATATTCATCAACAACCGGATCATTTGGTTTAGCTACTTTTTGGTTATGAACTACATCAACTACATTATAATTTTCGCCATTAACAACAAATGTAACTTCATGTTTATATACAGGATCCAATAATCGATCGGCTTCCCAATCAGCAACATTATAAACTAAAGTTTGAACTGATTTTTCATAGTTAGCTGCTCCACTTTCAAATGGTACAAATAATTTTAATCGATGTCTTTCAACAACCGAGACACTTGAAACACCATGAGCTACACTAGTAATACTTGTGTTAACTAGATCAAAGTGTAGTCGGTAAATTCCATTTCCATCACCGTTAACATAGTCTATTTGATATAGTGCGGTGTTGGAAATTACATTTTCACCAAATTCAATTGTTAGTTTAAAGTTAACATTATCATAATTAATAGTAATTGCATCTAAATTAACTTGTGTAAAATCAACTTCACCAGTAAATAATGAAGTTAAAAATTCTTGTTTATTGTTAATATCTTTAGCAAAGTTAACATCTTCACTAAATTCTAAAATAAATTGATTAGTTTTTGAACCACTTGCGGTAATTTCTAATCCAGCGACAAAGTATGGATCTAAAGCAATATTAGTAGTAACAAGTGAATCAAAATTATATTCTTCATCATTTAATTGCCATTTAACAAAGTTGTACCCATCTTTAGTTGGATCAACTGCTGGTTTAATTGCTTTTGAACCATAAATTACTTTAGCTGGTTCAAAACCGACATGATTAAATGTTACTGTCATAACCAAATCATGTGTACCTTCAACAAAGAATAACTGAGTCTTATCCGCAGTTAGATATGTCGCTTCAACCAATCCTACATCTTGAACAACCCATCCACCATTTGATGTTTTACCATCAATCCAAATTGGTGGAACATTAGTTAATGTATAATTAAATGTACCGTTAACTGTTAATTTAGGAACTTCAGTAACTTCTCCCCCTTGAGATACTTCAATACCACCGAATTCCATATTCTTAATCGTAATGTTTTCTACTACCACTTCTGAACCGTTAACTAGAATTGCGGCATCTCCACCATCAAAGGTTAGGTTCTTGATAGTAACTCCAGTAACCAAGTATGCTTGGAAAGCGTAGTCACTACCCCAATCTTCAACATGTGTTTGAATAATTGAATGATTATTACCGTCAATAGTTAAATTAGTTCTCAGTGGTAATCGATCGGCTTCAATCGCGATATCATTATCAAAACTAATATGAACGATTAGTGGATCATCTAATGCGTCAGTTAATTCTGTTTCATTCTTAACAGTTACGATTGCACCAACGAAAGTATTATCAACAAACCATAATTGGTTTTTAAATGCATAGGCTTCTTCAGTATATTCAGTTTGAACTACCCATCCGTCATTGGTTTGTTTACCGGCAATCCAAATTGCTGGTAAATTAGTTGATGCGTGGGTTAAACCATCAACTGTTAGTTTAGGAACGGCAACGACATCTTTACCTTGAGATACTTCAATACCTCCAAATTCCATATTGACGATGTTAACATTGTTAACTTTCACTTCTGAACCATTAACTAGAATTGCAGCATCACCGCCATCAAAGGTTAGGTTCTTGATAGTAACTCCTGTCACCACATAAGCTTGGAAAGCGTAGTCACTACCCCAGCCATCAACATGTGTTTGGATAATCGAATGATTATTGCCGTCAATAGTTAAATTAGCTCTTAATGGTAATCTATCGGCTGCGATAGTAATATCTTGACCAAATTCAATAATATCAACAGCGACTACTCCTAATGCTTGAGTTAATTCAGCTTCGCTTGTTACGACAACTTTTAATCCTATAAAGTCATTACCAACTAACCATAATTGATTCTTATAGGCAACAACCTTTTCAGTTAATCCAGTTTGAATTACCCAGCCATCATTAACTTGTCTCTTATCAAGCCATACTGTTGGTAAGTGTAAATCTGAATATGTTAAGTTGCTGACAGTTAATTTAGGAACGGCAACAACATCTTTGCCTTGAGATACTTCAATACCACCAAATTCCATATTGACGATATTAACATTGTTAACTTCTACTTCTGAACCGTTAACTAGAATTGCGGCATCACCACCATCAAAGGTTAAGTTCTTAATCGTAACTCCAGTAACTACGTATGCTTGGAATGCATAGTCACTACCCCAACCATCAACGTGAGTTTGAATAATTGAATGGTTATTACCATCAATAGTTAAATTAGCTCTTAGTGGTAATCTGTCGGCTGCAATAGTAATATCTTGACCAAATTCAATAATATCAACAGCTACTACTCCTAATGCTTGAGTTAATTCAGTTTCGTTTGTTACGACAACTTTTAATCCTATAAAGTCATTACCGACTAACCATAATTGATTCTTATAGGCAACAACTTTTTCAGTTAATCCAGTTTGAATTACCCAACCATCATTAACTTGTCTCTTATCAAGCCATACTGTTGGTAAGTGTAAATCTGAATATGTTAAGTTGCTAATTGTTAATTTAGGAACTTCGGTAACTTCAACTCCTTGAGATACTTCAATACCGCCAAATTCCATATTCTTAATCGTAACATTTTCTACTTCAACTTCTGAACCATTAACTAGAATTGCAGCATCACCACCATCAAAGGTTAAGTTCTTAATAGTAACTCCAGTAACTACATATGCTTGGAAGGCGTAGTCACTACCCCAACCATCAACGTGTGTTTGAATAATTGAGTGGTTTTTACCATCAATAGTTAAATTGGCTCTTAATGGTAATCTATCATCTACAATAGTAATATCTTGACTAAATTCAATTCTAATAATTTCAGTATCAGCTAATGCTGCCTTCAATTCAGCTTCATTCTTAACGGTTGCTACTAAGTGTTTCATCTCTGCAATAATTTCTAAATCGCTAGTAACCTTTGTGTTGAAGTCGTAATTATTTCCATTTAGTTTCCATATAATAAATTTATATTCATCAACAACCGGATCATTTGGTTTAGCTACTTTTTGGTTATGAACTACACCAACTACATTATAATTTTCGCCATTAACAACAAATGTAACTTCATGTCTATATACAGGATCCAATAATCGATCGGCTTCCAAATCGTTAACATTATAAACTAAAGCTTGAATTGGTTTTTCATAGTTAGCTGCTCCACTTTCAAATGGCACAAATAGTTTTAGATTATATGATTCATGCGTTTGTCCACTATTTCCGCCATGAGCCGCACTAGTAATTGCGTTATCTTTTAGAGTAAACTTAAATCTTAAGATTCCGTTACCTTTACCATATTCACTAACATAATCGTAATAATAAAATTTTTCATTACTCATTAAATTATCACCAAATTCAATGGTTAAAACTTTATTTGTATAACTAATTGTCACGTTATCTAAATTAGCTTCTTCATAAATTATTTCACTAGTAAATAGTGCTTTTAAGAAAGTTTCTTTATCTCCCTCTACATCAGCTGCAAAATTAACTTCTTGGTTAAATGTATAAGTTAAGGTATTTGTCTTTGATCCACTTGCATCAATTGTAAGTGGCTTTTCTTCCCAATGAGCTTTTAAATTGATTTCAGTATCTACTGCTGTATTAAAATTGTAGTTTTCTTCTGAATTAGGTAATCTCCACCCAATAAAGACATGTCCGTCTTTAGTTGGATTACCTGGATCGGCTATAGCATCGCCCTTTGTTACCTTTTGATCTAATTGTAATCCTTCAAGGGTACCACCTTGCAAATCAAAAGTAACAGTAACTTTTTCCACTATTGATGTATCTTCGCTGTGGAATGTAATAGTTTTAATGTCAGTTCCTTGGTTTTTGGTACCTGAAGAAGCTCGTTCAAAGACGAATCTAATATAAGATCCGGCTGCAATATCAAGTCCGCCAAATACTAAATCTCCAACAATAGTAACTTTATTGGAAACATTATTCCATGTTTCTCCATCAGTTGAAGATTGTAGATAAATTATTTCATCTCCTTGAGCTTTATCTAAATCAACAATATTAATAACTATTTTATTAACTGCCTTATCAAAGGTAAAGTTGGTTTTTAGATATACGGTTGCAGGATCTAAAACAGATGCTGCCTTTCCACCTACTCTTATAAAATCCCAGTCTGACTTGTTATAATTTCCACCAAGTCTATCCCAACTAGATGTTCCATCTGGATTCGGATCTTGGGCTCCGTTATTAACTTCATCAGTATACAATTCTGCATATTTGGTTGAATTGTTATCTGTTGTTCCAAAATCACTTTGTCCTAAAATGACTGTCTGTATTTCAATATCTTTAAATGTAACTTTAACTTTATGATTTGCAGTCACTGTCAAGGTGTATGTTAATTCATCAGTTAAACCATATGCAATTCCGTCTACTGTAAATTGATCTATTTCTTGATTATCTGGAACATTTATTACTTTAATTACTACTGTTTCATTAGCTAATAAATCTGTTAAAGTATTTTCGCTAGTTAAGTGATCTCCTTCTAGCTCTACAGTAAATGTTTCTTCTTCAGCTAATACCGTAATTGTTGCTTGATAGGTTTTATCTTCAAAGTCACCAAATTTAATTGTTGCCGTTGCAACAACGGTCGTTTCTAAACCATTTACTGCAACCCACTTATTGTCAACTACTGCTTCGGCAGGATTATAACTCCAAATAATTTGTGGGTTGTATTTTGGATATGTTGTAGCAAGTTCTACAACAGATCCAGTATTATATGATTTTCCGTGGTAATCAAATGTTTCAATAATTTCAGCTGCTTTTTCAGCATCTGTAAATTCAATAACTTCCATTTGATTAACGTTTTCTATTAGTAGTTGTGGGTTATATCTATACCAATCAACATAAACATTAGTTAAGTTAATATTTTTAGCTTCTAAGGCATTTTTAACTTTATTAAACACATCTTCTGAACCAGCAATTGACCTTATAATAACAGTGTGTTCACCTAATTGAACCGTTAAGTTTCTACTGTCTTCTGAAAGAGAAACAGGACTTAAATTAGAAATGTTAATATGTTGAGATTGATAATCCTTAATATTTTCTAACGAATCAATTGTAATTGGATCTGGAAGATCATTATTAGCTGAGATAAATGTTACGGTTGCATTAACAATTTGTTCTAATCTTTCATATGCTCCGCGCTTTCCAACAATTTTAATTTTATCGCCAACATTTATTTCAGAAGCATTTCCGGCTTTAAAAATATAAATTGAATCAGTCTCATCAGCAACAGCTAAGTATACATTATTATTCGACGTAGAAAAATATGTTACGATACCAACAAATGTTACTTGAGTATCTACCGCAAGACCCCTTACAGTTGCTACTGTAGGTAACCAAGTTACCACTACTTGATGATTAGCGCTAACATTTAATTCATATTTATTTTCAGAAACTTCAACTGGAGTTCCGTCAACTTTAACTTCTTCTAAAATATATCCTTCTTTTGCAAATGTAAAGAGAACTTTAGTATCAAGTTCAAGATTAACTAATGATTCTTGATTATGAGTTACTCCGTCTCCGGTAACTGTTACCGTAAATTTATCTGGTTCTGGTATTACTTCTTTTTCATAGTGTGCTTTTAATGTGATTGATAGATTTACTGCAGTATCAAAATTATAGTTTTCTTCTGAATTAGGTAATCTCCACCCAATAAATGTATATCCTTCTTTAGTTGGATTACCTGGATCGGCTATAGCATCGCCCTTTGTTACTTCTTGATTTAATTGTAATCCTTCAAGGGTACCTCCTTGCAAATCAAAAGTAACAATAACCTTTTCTGGTTCAGGTACTCCGCCCTCAAATGTAACAATAATTTTTTTGATCCAAATTTGGGAATTGCCTGAACCTTCAAGTTGTGTGTTTTGTAAACTAAAAGTATCTATATTTAATTCATTGTAAGTAAGTGTAACATCTTTTAATTGAGTAAGATCAGTAATATTAATAATTTGTTCCCCTAAGATAATTTGCAGTGAAGGGTTATTACTCTCAATGACATCTTTGCCGCCACCAAGAACGATTTCAACACCGACTATCTTTTTATCACTTAAATTTTCAACTAAAAGTTTATTACCATTTCCAGTTTTATTGGTATATAGTCTAATTGAGCCATCTTTATTAAGACCAACATTATTGTTAGGATCTTCTTGGTAAGCTTTAATAACAAATAAATCTTCACTTTGCCCTAGGGCTCTTGCTTGATTTCCTCCGCCCATATTTGAAGTTTCACCAACTGTATATTCTAAAACTCCTGGGGTCCCTAATTGAGGATAATCTTTAAATAATACTGAAACAGTATGATCTTTGGTAACTGTTAAGGTATATGTTAATTCATCAGTTAATTGAACTGATCTGTTATCAACTAAAAATTTTTCAATTCTTTTACCAGCAGGAACTTCTACTTGAATTGTTACCGGAGTTTCTGGCTTAACATTTTCTAATGCATCTTGTGAAGTTAATTCTTCATTTGATAAAGTTACTGTATAAAGAATTTCTTTGAAGTCTGGTCTTAAAATAAAATTATCTACATTATCTAGTGTGATTATTGCTACTTTATTTTGAAGTTCTTCATCTGAATACCATCCTTCAAAAGTATGGCCCTCTTTTGTGGCTGATTTTAAAGTAATTGGTAAATTTTCAATCGTAAATGTTGGTGGATTATCAGTATGATTTTGTTCACCTTCACCTAGCATATAGGTAATTGTATAATTAATAATTTCATACTTAGCATATAAATCCTTGGGTGCAACAATTTCCAATGGGAATGTTGCTTCATTTTGAAGTTCTTTATCTAAATACCAACCTTTAAAAGTATAGCCTATACGACTTGGATCTTCTGGTACAACAGCATCACTTCCGTGAGCTACATCATCACTCTTTAATACCGTTCCGTCATAATCTAAAAATCTAACTAAATATTTATTAATAGTAAATTGAGGTGTTAAAGTAACATTTTCCGTTGATCCTTCTTCAATTTTAGTTACTTTATTATCACCAACAAACCATCCATCAAAAGTATGTCCTTCTTTTGAGGCTGATTCTAAAGTAATCGTTGGTGTATTAATTGTATAGGTTGATGGGTTATTAGCGTGATTTTGTTCACCTTCACCTAACACATAGGTAATTGTGTAATTGATGATTGTAAATTTTCCGGTTATCGTAATATTTTCTGCCGGCATCGTTTCTGGTAAAGTTCGATTCCAAGTGAAAGAATAACCGTCTTTTTTAAGTAAGTCTCTAATTTCAATTTCCGTTCCAAATTCGTGAGGTTCGACAACATCATCTTGACCTTCAACTTTATAAGTAATTGTATAGGTAATTGGTTCATATGCACCATGAATTACTACTTCATTAGCTGGCATTCTATCAGGAATTTGTTGTTTCCATGAAAAAGTATATCCAGGTACTTCAGGTATTTGTGGTTTATTTATGCGTTCATTATAGTCATAAGGATAAGTAGTACGAGTTTCTTCATTAATTGCTGATTCATCAATAACATAAGTAATGTTATATCGATTAACAGTATAAACCGCTGTTATCGTAAGCGTTTCTTGAATATTAGTATATGCAGTATCCCATTCTTTAAATGTATGACCTTCTCGAGTTGGTTCATTTGGGGGTACTGCGTCTTTATCTCTTCTGACTGATTGAGCTTCTTTTAAAATTGTTCCATCATGATCAACGAATTCAACTGTAAAATATGGAATTGGTGTTACTTTAGCATGGATATCTAAGTTGTCAATTACAATTAAACTGTTACGATCCCAACCAGCAAAGTCAAAATCACCTAATTGTAATTCAGTTGGATCATCTGGCATAACCGCACTATCTCCATATTTAACTTCCTGGGTTTGTCCATATTGGTTACCGTGAACAAAGAATCTTACTAAATAGCCTCCGGCTACAAACTTACCGTATAGTTCTAGATCTCCGATAATTTTTGATTCTGCATTAAACGGATAATTAAAAGCTCTATCTAAAAACCATCCTTCAAAACGATGTCCTTGTTTATGAGGATTGATTGGCATTAAGACTTTTCCTTCTTCTTCAACAAATTGAGTTTCGCCCCATTGAATTCCTTCAACAAAGAATTTAACTTCGTATCGAACTAGTACCGGTTCAACAGTTTCATCGCCTTTAATAACTAGTTTAAAGATTTTAAGTTCATAATTTCCATCACTACCGATTTTAGCAGTTACATACACTTCTTGGTCTTCATTAGTCCGAGTTACAACAACATCACCGTTTTCTTTAATTAAAACAATGTTCGGATTTGATGAAATCCATTCTACTGAAAATCCTGAAACAGTTTTTGGTAATAAGAAATTTTGCGTAACGCTTAATTCGGTATCCCCACTTGCAAAATCAATTTGAGTTTGCGAGTAAGCAAGTTCTAAATTCTTATTACTAACTGGTGTCGTTTCAAAACATCCTGTTAACAATACAAAAAAGAGCCCCATTAACAAAAATAGCGCTCCAAATTTAAATACTCTGCGTTTATTCTGCTTCATACTCTACCTCCTGCGGTTATATGATTTTTTTATAATAAATACAACCTATTAAATAGAATTTAATAGCAACTCTATATTATCACATAACTTTATAAAATTCAACACGAGACGCACCCTCTTAACATATTGTTACATTTCTTTTATTAAATTTTATGTCTCTAAAATAACAAAAAATGCGACAATAGTCGCATTTTAAAATGTTATTATAAAATTATGGGTTTTAAACCGTAACTTCAATTATTGAGCCGTCCTCATTAGGATTTTCCTTTAAATATTCAACAATAGGATTGAAATTCTTTTGTGGGTTTCCAGGACGACAACGAGAAAGTTGTTTGATTTCTCCTTTTATTACACCTTCAGCAAACGCGCGGCACCCAGGAAATCCACAGGCTCCACAGTTAACCCCAGGTAAAAGTTTTTCAACTTCATCAATCCTTAAATCTTCTTTAACTTTTAGAAATTTATCAGCAAGTGTTAGTGCCACTGCTAGCATGATTCCCATTACTGTTAATACGATAATTGGCCATACAAACGACATTATAGATTCACCTTCTTTTCTTTCTTCATTTCACATGTTTTTGATAAACAAGCTCCGCAGTTCGCTTCTAAATGTGCGAACTCGCAACCTTCAGGAACTTTGGTTTTCTTGTTGATAATCGTAGTTAGAATATAAATTCCTGCAAAAGCAAGTACGATTACAATTCCAAGAAGAGCATAAAGCCATTCCATCTTAAATTAGTCCTCTTAATCCCATAAAGGCAAATGCCATTAATCCAGCAGTAATTAAAGCAATCGGTACACCTTGGAATGCTTTTGGTACATCAGATTTAATTAGTCTTTCTCTAATTGCACTGAAAACGATCATCGCAATAGTATAACCAACTGCAGTTCCTAATGTTGAAGCGATAACATCTAAGAAATTTGAATATTCTGTCGCATTAATTGCCTGACCTAAAATAATACAGTTAGTGGTAATTAGTGGTAAGAAAATTCCTAAACCTTGATATAAAGCTGGACTTGCTTTTTTAATAAACATTTCAATAATTTGAACTACTGAAGCAATTACTAAAATAAAGGCAATCGTTTGAATATAGGTAATACCCGCAGGTTTTAAAATAAATTCATATAGTGGCCAAGTAATTAATACCGAAACAATTAATACTACCATTACTGCAGCTGACATACCAACTGCATTTTTAGTTTTAGTGGAAACTCCTAAAAATGAGCAGATTCCTAAAAATCCTAATAAAACGATATTGTTGACTAACATTGAGTCAATAAAAATCTTTAAAAATTCAATCATTTCTTAGCACCTCTTTTCTCACCAACAAAGACAAACAACGCTAATAATAACCCCATAACGATGAACGCTCCTGGAGCACTTGTTAAAATTCCAATAAAGTAATTGGGAACTTGACTTCCTTCTTTGTAAGGAATTAATGAAAACTCAGGAATGAAAGTAAATACTTTACCAATTATAATTGTCCCTGTTCCAAAAAATTCTCTAATAAATCCAATTAATATTAAGGCAAGTCCAAATCCAAGTCCCATTCCTAGTCCATCAAAGATCGATTTAACGACACCATTTTTGCTAGCAAAAGCTTCAGCTCTACCAAGAATAATACAATTAACTGTAATTAGGGCGATAAATACTCCTAGTGTTGAGTATAGTTCAGGTAAAAATGCTTGAACTAACATTTGAATTACCGTTACGATTGTTGCAATTACAACAATATATACTGGAATTCTAATTTCATCAGGTACAAAATTACGAATTGCTGAAATAATAATGTTGGTAATTGTTAAGATGATAATAACTAATAATGACATCCCTAGCGCACCTTCAAATGAATTAGTTACCGCTAATGCCGGACATAACCCTAAAAGTGAGATGAAAATTGGGTTTTCTTTGAAAATACCCTTTTTGAAAACTGATCCTAATGAATCTGGGTTTTCTGGTTTAACTACTTTTTCTTTACTCATTATTTGTTCACCTCTGCTTCAATTGCAACTAAGATAACATCAATAATATATCTTCCGGTTTCACTAGATCCTGCATATAAGTTTCTATTTTCAGATATTGTTACTGAAATATCTTTAGCGTTTGTACCAATAAACTTGTCTAAATATTCAATAATTGAATATTGATAATCAATTGAATGGTTATATTCTAAGAATTTATATCCGATGATCTTAAATTCTAAGTCCATAATTAATTCAAGTTTAACGTTTCCATCAATTTCACTGCCGTAAGCTTCAAATCTACGACTCTTATCGCCAACGATACTAAATCCTTTTTTAACTCCATCAACATTATATTCATAAGATTCTACTAACACTGCAGTTGCAGTAAATGTTTCATCTTTATCTCTTGAATAGTCACCTAATAATTTAAATAGCGGATCTGTTTGACGATGAGATGCTCTTACTTTAGTTAACATTTCATTTATAGCAGTAACTAAGGCTTCGCCTATACCTGCCGTTAATTCGGTATTAGCTGCGATCGTTGCAGCAACATCAACTATTGATGTATCAGCAAAAGCGGCTAAATAGGTATCTACTTTTTCTAAAACTTCATCGGTACCACCGAACTCTAAAACTTGGTGGTGTTTGATTACTCCAGCTTGGTCTAAATATAATTTTAATTTAGTGCCACCAGATACTGCTTCATAACTGTATCCAGATAATCTAGTTCCTTCTAAATTATTTCTTGCAAGAACTATTGCGTCTGCAACAAATTCAGGATCTAATGTTTCAGTGATAGTTCCGAAGATTCTAGTAACTGGGTCAACTACGATAGCTTTTAATTCAACTATTTTTTCAATAACTGGTTTATTAGTTTTATAGTTAGCAACTACTTCAGCAATTATCGCATTTAAAGCTTTACTAGTAATAGTCGCACCAGCGAAAACTTCAGCCTCATAATCTAGTTCAGCATTTTTATATTTTATCTCATAATCTGCTATAGCCTTATCGCCATAACCTGTTGTTTCTAAATGTGAAATTGCTGAGACACTTTCGATTAAACCGCCTCGATTAATCGCAATAGCCAATTCAATTTCTCCACCAAATCCATTCCCTTTTCCAATTGCAAGAACTCCTAAATATTCTTTAGATTCACTAAAGATAAATAGGTAATCAGCTAATTGTTCCTCTTCCTCAGCGGTTAAGGCAACAGCTCCTGATTTTTTATAGTCGTTAGGAATATCCCCGGCACGGAAAAATTCTTTTCCGTTTGGATATGCTTTCTCAGCAATTTGAATTACTTTGGCATCGCGATTTTTTCTAATAGTAGGAGCAGTAATTAAGTGAGTTAGACTTATTAATACTCCCATTAATAGTGCGGTAATTGATAAAACTAAAATATTTTTTAACATTTGTTTTTTCATTATAACGCCCCTCCTACTCCGAAGAAAACGATTAATATCATAGCAATAAATGCAACTCCATAAGTAACGCCAAATTGCCAGTTAAAGCGATTTTTGAACACTTGAATTTTATCTAGCATCGGTGTTATCATGTTAGCAAATAAAATTGAGAATGCAACTCCTTCAGGCATTGGTCCAAACAATCTATTTAACATGGTAATAATAGCAATCACTAATCCAAATAACATTTTAGTTGTTACATGTAATGGTGAAGTTACTGGGTCAGTTGCCATAAAGACAGCCCCAAATAATAAGCCTCCTGTTAAAGTATGAAACAAGACATATTGAATGATATTAACATTACCTAATCCTAACCCTGCCATTAAAGCAAACACCATTGTCGGAACGACAACCGATAACATAATTTTCCAGTCTGCAGCTCTTCTAACAATTAAATATGCCGCACCAACTAAGATAGCTATCGCGCTGACTTCACCCATTGAACCAGGAATGGTTCCAAGGAATAAATCTAACAAACTATAGTTAGCTAATGCTCCAGCGAAATCAGCTTGTTTTAAGTTGGTTAATGGTGTTGCTCCAGCAACAGCATATAACTCTGGATTAGCAGCAGTATTGAAAAATGATCCGAAAGCTAAAGCCACAAAAACTCTACCAACAACTGCTGGATTGAAAATGTTGTTTCCGGTTCCACCGAAAACCATTTTACCAATCGCAATTGCGAAAATAGAACCCATTACCACAACATAAACATTAATTTTTGGTGGTAATGTTAGAGCGAAGATTAATCCGGTAATTGCTGAAGTTAAAATATTTAATGATGAAAAGTTTTGATATCTAGATAAAAACTTTTTCCATTTCCCTTCAGCTTTTCTATCTTCTTTTTGAGATAGTGGAAAGATTAATGCTTCGGTTAAGATTGCAACTGCAACCGCTACTACCATTCTAAGTAATGATGCGCCTCCAAAATATACAACGGCAAATATTACTGCAGGTAGTAAGGCAATTAATACATCGATCATTACTCTTTTTGTATCCCATTTTTTAGTAATAAATGGGCTTTGAGATCTAACAAGTTTTACATCTTTTTGCATGTTATCACCTACCTACCGTTTTTTTAGCTTTTTTAATTTCTTCAGTTAATGGTATTTTAGATGGACAAATATATGAGCATAATCCACACTCAATACATTTATTAACATCTAAAGTCATTAATGTATCTTTATCTCTAGCTCTTTGAGCTTTCATAATTAGAACTGGATCTAATCCAACAGGACAACCTTCAATACAACTAGCACACATAATACATGGATCTTCTTTTACTTCTTTTTGATTAAAGACTAATAAACTAGTTGTTGTATCGGTCACAACGATGTCATCATTAGTAACATTCGTTCCCATCATCGGTCCACCTAAAACTAATACTTTAGGAACTTCTTTGTTTAAATATCCGCCCGCCATTTCAATTAATTTACGAACTGGGGTTCCTAAACGAACTCTAAATGCCATGTTTTGAATACCATCTCCAGCAATTGTAAAGTATCTAAATGTTAAAGGTCTTCCAAACTTAACCGCTTCATAGAATGAACCAAGAGTGGTTGTATTAAAATTTAATACTCCTGATTTAGCCATAATTGTTCCGACAGGAACATTAACTCCTGTGGCTAATTTTACCGTTTGAATTTCCCATCCGGCCGGATAGAAATCTCTAATTTTAGCAACCCTAATGTTTAAATGTGGAAATTCTTGTAATTTTTCTTCTAATTTAGCAATTAAAGTTTTATGTTTTTTCTTAATCGCAATCACACCTTCGGGAGCATTAACTGCTTGCATTACATAACTTAGTCCTAAAATTACTTTTTCTGGAAATTCGTCCATAAATTTGTAATCACTAATTAAGAATGGTTCACATTCGGCTCCATTAGCTACAACAACTTTAATTTCTTCATCAGTATTAAGTTTGATATAAGATGGGAATGCAGCCCCACCTAATCCAACTAATCCAGCATCATGAGCGATATCAACAAATTCTTTGTGAGTAAGTTTACTAATTTCTTCATCACTTCTTTCAAAGTCTTTGTTGAACTCTTCATATTTAAAGTCGTTTTCCACCACCATACAATCTACTAATTTGCCGCTTTGATCAACTTTCTTTTCATTTTTCAAAACAGTCCCACTAACAGTTGCGTGTACTTCTTGGTCAAAGAAAGAACCTTGTCTAACACCAATTAATTGACCAACTAAAACTCGGTCTCCCACTTCCACACATGGTCTACCGACTGGACAACGTCCACTAATGACTGGATAGTAAAGTTTTTCCGAATCACATGCTGTTTCCGTTGGCAATTCAACTAAACTTTTTTTGTTGTCTACAATTTTCGTTTTTACTAATTGCATCTTTTATTACCTCTTTTCATATAACGGATATTTTTTCAAAAGTTGTAAGACTTCTTGTTTAACTTTTAATAATTCTTCTTTATTATTTCTATTTTTTAATGCTCGATCAATTAATCTAGCAATTAAAACCATTTCTACTTCTTTTAAACCTCTAGTAGTCATCGCTGGTGTTCCCAGTCTAATGCCACTAGTATATTTTGGTCTACTTGGATCAAAAGGAACACCATTTTTATTACATGTAATATTAACACTTTCAAGTAATGTTTCGGCTTCTAACCCAGTGATATTTAATGTTTTAAAAACATCCACTGTTAATAAATGGTTATCAGTTCCACCACTAACAACTTTATAACCAAGTTTTAAAAATTCATCAGCTAAAGTTTTAGCATTTTTTAAAACTTTTTGTTGGTATGCCTTAAATTCCGGTTTTAAAGCTTCACCAAATGCTACCGCCTTACCTGCAATTACATGCATTAGTGGTCCACCTTGATGTCCTGGAAAGACAGCTTTGTTTATTTTTTTAGCTATTTCAGGGTTATTAGATAAAATAATGCCACCTCTTGGACCTCGTAAAGTTTTATGAGTCGTTGAAGTTACCACATCAGCATAAGGTATTGGTGATGGGTGCAACCCTGTTGCAACTAATCCTGCAATATGGGCCATATCTACTAATAGATATGCTCCAACTTCGTCAGCGATTTTTCGAAACTCTTGAAAATCAATAACTCTTGAGTATGAGCTGGCTCCAGCAACAATTAGTTGTGGTTTTTCTCTTTTGGCTATTTTTAATACTTCATCATAATCAATTAACTCAGTTTCTGGATTAACACTATAAGTAGCTCCGACATAATAATGTCCTGATGAACTAACTTTGTATCCGTGAGTTAAGTGTCCCCCAGCATTTAAATCCATTCCTAAAATTTTATCGCCGGGTTTTAATAATGCTAAATAGACTGAAGCGTTTGCTTGGGATCCTGAATGTGGTTGAACATTCGCAAAGTTACAATTAAATAATTTTTTTAATCTATTTTGAGCTTCACTTTCAATTAAATCAACTACTTCACAGCCGCCATAATATCGGGCATTAGGATATCCTTCAGCATATTTATTAGTTAAAATTGAACCTTGTGCTTGTAAAACATCGTTAGAAACGAAGTTTTCACTAGCAATCAGTTCAATATGATCTTCTTGTCGTTGGGCTTCTTTTTTAATTAAATCAAAAATTATTTGATCTTTTACCATTTTTTTATAGTCCTTTCCGAATATTTCCAAAGGTTATTATATCATAATAATATGATATATTAAACGATTTCTATAAATTATGGGTTATAATTTAAAATAATTATAAAAGCATAGTAAAAGCCTTTATCGAGTATAGCTTTATAGATAACAAATTAAAAAAAGGACATTTTATTAATTTGTCCTTTTTCAAATTTTACTCTAAGTTATGTGAGATTGATTGAACATCATCTAAATCTTCTAACATTGTAATTAATTTATCAAATACTTCTTGGTCTTCGCTAGATAATTTCAAATAGGTAAATGGAATCCAAGTAATCTCATCAATTACAAACTCGATATCCTCTTTATACTTTTGAAGCGATGTTTTTACTTTATAGTAATTGGTAACATCAGTATAAATTGTTACTTCATCACCTTCAAATTCAAGATTTAAAATATCTAAATCATCTTCAACTGCCATAATTAAAATATCATCTTCAGTTAAATCTTTTACTACAAAAACAGCTTGATGTGAAAACAAATGTAATACCGATCCCGAAACTCCAAGTTTAGAATTTGTCTTAGTAAAGCAGTTTCTCACTTCAGCATAGGTTCTGTTTACATTGTCAGTTAGACATTCAACAATTAACATCGAGTTACCTGGCCCAAATCCTTCATAGCGAGATTGTGTATAATTTTCTTCGGAACCACCAGCTGCCTTTTCAATCGCCCGATTAATAATTTCGTTTGGGACTTGGTCTTTCTTAGCTTTTTCAATAACTCGTTTTAACTCTTGGTTTAGTTCTGGATCTGGTTGCCCATTTTTGGCAGCAACATAAATTTCTTTGCCGTATTTAGAATAAACCTTAGTTTTAGCTGCAGCTGTTTTTTCCTTCGCATATTTCCTAACTTCAAAAGCTCTTCCCATTATTTATTCTTTTTCTCCCCAAATATTTCTTGATATCTTTCAATTGAATGTTGAACGATTTCTTGAGCAGCTTTATGACCTTCAATATCTAAAATATATGTTTTCTTTCCTTCTAGTGCTTTATATACTTCAAAAAAGTGACCCATTTCAGTTAATACGTGACCTGGTAGTTCACTAATATCACTATATTGAGTTAATGATGGGTCACCAAAAGGAATCGCAATAATTTTTTCGTCGACTTGATCCGAGTCAATCATTTTCAACACCCCAATTGGATAAACTTCGACCATGCTTAATGGTTCTAAGTCTTCTTGACATAAAACTAAAACATCAAGTGGATCATTATCTCCAGCATAGGTTCTCGGAATGAATCCATAATTTGCTGGATAGTGGGTTGAAGTGTATAAAATTCTATCAAGAATTATAATGCCGGTTTCTTTATCTAATTCATATTTTTTCTTGCTGCCTTTAGGGATTTCAATTACAGCTAAAAATCTTTGAGGCTTTATTCTTTCTTCACTAACGTCGTGCCATATATTCATAATATCGCTCCATTCTTTATAATAAATAATAATATCAAAATATCAATTATATGTCAAAAATATCTAATTATAGTTGATATTTTTTTGAAAAAACTTCATAAACATTCTCAAGTAATGCTGAGATAGTCATCGGACCAACTCCTCCGGGCACTGGTGTGATAAAACTGGCTAGTTCTTTGACATTTTCAAAATCAACATCACCATAAATCTTTTTCCCTTCACGGTTAATTCCTACATCAATAATGATAACACCTTTTTTTACCATCTCTTTAGTAATCAAGTGCTTTTGTCCGGTGGCTACAACAATTAAATCAGCATTTTTAGTATGCTCAACTAAATTTTTGGTATATCTATGGCATGTCGTAACGGTCGCGTTACGATTAAGTAATAGTTTGGCCATTGGTAAACCAACAATTAAACTTCTTCCGATGACAGTGCAATTAAGTCCGGATAAATTAATTTGATAATGATCAATTAAATTAATAATTCCTTTTGGAGTTGCCGATAAAATCGAATCACGATTTTGAAATAATTTACCTTGATTTAAAACACTAAAGCCATCAACATCTTTTCTAGGATCAACTAAATCTAACATTTCCCCAGAATTAATATGTTTGGGTAATGGTAATTGAATTAAAATACCATCTACTTCATTATCATTGTTTAATTTTTTAATAACTTCTGATAATTCTTTTGAAGTTGTTCTTTCGGGTAATTTAATATCAGTTGAATTAATTCCAACTTGTTGAGCCTGTTTAACTTTAGAATTAACATAGATATGACTAGCTGGATCATCTCCAACCAAAATAACTGCTAAAGATGGAGGTCTTCCAACTTTAGTAGTCGCCTTTTCTATTTTTAATTTTAATTCTTCATTTCTTAATTTTGATACTTCTCTGCCGTCCATGATGACCATCGTATCACTCCTTTATTTAGAAAAAATCTTTTACTTGAATGGTTTGTTCTCTAGCTGGTCCAACTGAGAAAATCCCGATTTCAACACCAACCAATTTCTCAATTTTTTCTAGATATTTTTTGGCATTTTCCGGAAGTTCTTCATAAGATGATACATGACTAATATCTTCTTTCCATCCGGGTAGCGTAATAAAGTTAGGTGTAACTTTTTCATATTCATTAATATCAGCTGGAATATAATCAATTACTTCGCCATTTAAATTATAAGATGTACAAATTTTTAACTCATCTAATCCAGATAATATATCTAAAACAGTAACTGCCAAATATGTTAAACCACTAACTCTCTTAGCGTGTCTTAAAATTACTGTATCTAACCAACCAACACGACGATAGGTTTTAGTTCTTGGTTCATATTCAACTTTAGTTTTATGGAAATGAGCTTGGATTTTATCATCAGGAATTAATGTTGGCATTGGACCGGCCCCTTCTCTAGTGGCATAAGCTTTAACCACACCAACTGCACCTTCAAGTAACCATGGTGCAATTCCTGCATAAAGTGGGACCGCAGCAGCCGTAGGTGATGATGATGTTACAAATGGATATGTTCCATTTTCTAAACATAACATCACACCTTGAGCTCCTTCAAATAGCACTTTTTTTCCTTTTTCAATTTGTTCATTTAAATAAAGTGAAGTATCAATTACATGTGGTTTAAGTCTTTTAGCATACTCTTTATACTCTTCGTAAATTTCTTTAAAATTAAATCTAGGAATACCTAATTTATCGGCTTCAAGATTTTTTAAATTAATAATATTTTCTAATTGTTTTTTGAAATTTGGCCCAACAAATTGTTCCATTCTTAATCCGATTCGATTCGCTTTATCACTATATGTTGGTCCAATTCCATGACCTGTAGTTTGTAATTTTTTATCACCTTTTCTTCTCTCATTAGCACTTTCAATTGCTAGATGATATGGCATAACTACATGAGCTCGATTTGAAATAAATAATTTTAAATCTTTTTTACCTAATTCATCAATTTCTTCTAAAATTCCCTTAGGATCAATAACCATTCCATTAGTTAATAAATTGGTTGTTTTTGGGTTAATAACTCCCGATGGTAGTAATTGAAATAAATGATGTTTACCATCAACGATTACAGTATGTCCGGCGTTATTTCCTCCTTGAAATCTAGCAACAACATCTGCTTTTGCTGCTAAAAAATCGGTAATTTTTCCTTTACCTTCATCTCCCCATGCAGTTCCTATTACAACAATAGTTTTCATAATCCACCTTCTCTTTTAATAATTTCTTGTGCTACCCAAACTCCATTAGCACCAGCTTGGGCTAATCCTCTTGTAATTCCAGCTCCGTCTCCACCAATAAATAGATTTTCAATTTTAGTTTCAAAATATTCATTAACTTCAATTCTTGCTGAATAAAATTTAGTTTCAACTCCATATAGTAGTGTATGTTCACTAGCGATTCCTGGAGAAACTTTATTTAATGCTTCGATCATTTCAGTAATCGATTTTAATGTGTTATAAGGTAAAACTAATCCCAAATCACCAGGTATCGCCTCTTTTAAACTAGGCGTTACAAAATTATTTTTTAAATCACTTTCAGTAGTAGCTCGACCCCTTAATAAATCACCATATCTTTGAATAATTACTGTTCCGCCAGTTAATTGATTAGCAATTCGACCAATTGCATGTCCATAATGATGTGGATTAGAAAATGGTTCATTAAAATGATGTGAAACAAGTAAAGCGAAATTAGTATTTGTTGATCCTAATTCTGGATTATTATATGCATGACCATTAGCTAAAACTGTTCCACCATGATTTTCAACAACCACGTGTCCACTAGGATTAGAACAAAAAGTTCTAACACTAGTACCGACACTAGTATTGAAAACAAATTTACCTTCATACAAGTTTTCGTTGATTTCTTCCATAATTAAATCATTAGTCTCAACTCTAACTCCAATATCAATTTGGTTGTTAGTAATTTTTAATTTATGGGCTTTAGCGATTTGATGAAGCCAACTGGCTCCTTCTCTTCCTGCACCAACGAAAACATATTTTGATTTAATAATAGTTCCGTCTTTCAACTCAACACCAACGGTTTTTTTATTTTCTACTAAAATATCTTTAACTTCGGTAGTAAAACGCATTTCAATTTTGCCTTTTAACTCATCAAAAATTGATTTCATTATTTCTAAGTTTTGTTCCGTACCAAGATGTCTAACTTGAGCTCTTAATAATTTTAATCCCGTAGCTAACCCTCTTCTTTCAATTTCCTTAATTTTTTGAGTAGTTGGATCAGTAATTATTGTAGTAGCTCCATGTTTTAAATTGATGCTATCAACATATTTAATTAACTTTAAAACTGTATCTTTACTAAGATAATCGGTCATCCAGCCGCCAAATTCTGAAGTAATATTAAACTTTCCATCTGAATATGCCCCAGATCCACCAAAACCAGATGTGATCGAACAGGCTGGATGACATCCGACATAACCGGTTCTGTCGATTGGACATTTTTCTAGATGGCCTAAAAGAATTGGACATTTTCTATTATAAATATCATATCCTTTATCAATTAATAAAACTTTCAAATGTGGTGCCTTAAGCATAAATTCATAAGCGTTATAAATTCCTGCAGGTCCCGCTCCAACAATAATCACATCATACATCTTGAATCACCATTTTAATTATACCCTAAACATATATCTTTATCTATCTTTATTTAATTTAAATAATTACTAAGGAAGATATTTACCACAAATAACCAATGTTTTTTTTCGTTTCTCATATCAAACCTAATTCCAACTTGTTCCTTTAAATAACTTAGTGTAACTGGGGTTTGATAATGTGAGGCTAATTGAAATAATTTGTTACCGTTTATATCTTTACTTTTTTCTTTTGAAATTTTAATTTCTACTTGATTTGGAGTAATATCAGTTTTTGATATACCAATTTTATGAGCTTGTTTTTTATATAATTTTTCATACATGTATAAAATTAGTTCTTGATCAATTTCTCCAAAACGATCAATTAGCTCTAATTTTAAATTTTCAACATCTTCAAATGTATTAATTTTAGAAACAGATTTATGGATTTCTATTCTAACTAAATCATTATCAATATATTCAGGTGCAACATGTTGCGATACATAAACTTCATTGTTCGTTATTATTTCTCGTTCTTTTCCAGTAATTACTTCTTTTAATAATTCAGTATACATTTCAATACCAACTGAATCGATAAATCCTGATTGTTCACTTCCTAAAAGATCGCCTGCACCTCTAATAGTTAAATCCTCAACTGCCACTTTAAATCCTGATCCTAATTCGGTATATCTTTCAATTGCACTTAATCTTTTTTTAGTTGCATCAGTTAGTATTTTGTTTCTATCATACATCAAATAAGCGTAAGCAATTTTATCACTTCGACCAACACGACCTCTAACTTGATAGAGTTGAGCTAATCCTAATTGATCGGCATCATTAATAATAATTGTATTAGTATTAGGAATATCAATTCCGGTTTCAATAATCGTAGTAGCCACTAAAACATTGTATTCGTGACTAATAAAATCAGATAAAACATTTTCAATATCATGTCGATTCATTTTACCATGTGCTGAAGTGATTTTCGCTTCAGGAACCAATTTTTCAAGCTTTTCAACAATTCTTGGAATTGATTGAACACGATTATATAAATAATATACTTGTCCACCTCTTGCTATTTCTCGTTCTATTGCTTCTTTAATAATAGTATCATTTCTTTCCATAACATAGGTTTGAATTGGATAACGATTTCGAGGTGGTGTTTCGATCATCGACATATCTTTTAAACCAGATAGTGACATTTGAAGTGTTCTTGGAATTGGGGTTGCTGTTAAGGTTAAAGTGTCAACATTAACTTTTAATTCCTTAATTCTTTCCTTATGTTCGACGCCAAATCGTTGTTCCTCATCAATAATAAATAATCCTAAATCTTTAAATCCAATATCATTTGATAAAATTCTATGTGTCCCAATTACCACATCAATTAATCCCTTTTTAAGTCTTTCAACGATTAATTTTTGTTCCGCTTGAGTTTGGAACCGACTTAAAAGAGCGACATTAGCTCCATATTTATCAAGTCTTTCAGAAAATGTATGATAATGTTGTCTGGCTAAAATCGTTGTTGGAACAAGATAAGCAACTTGTTTTCCGTCTAATATTGCTTTAAAGGTAGCCCTTAAGGCAACTTCGGTTTTACCAAAACCAACATCCCCAATAACTAATCGATCCATTAATTTAGAACTACTCATATCAAATAATGTTTCTTCAATCGCTTTTTGTTGATCTTTGGTTTCTTCATACATGAAATCTTGAGCAAATTCGGTTTCTAAAACTTTATGTTGATTAAATTGATATGCTTCAGCTACTTCTCGATTAGCATATAAATTTAATAGTTTATCTGATAAGTCTTTAATTCTTTTTTTAACTTTAGTTTTAGTTTTACTCCAGGTTTTACCACCTAATCTAGATAATTTTGGTTTTTTCCTTCTTTATTTCCATATTTTAGAATCATATCAATTTGATCAACCGGAATATACATACTTTCATTATTGGCATATTCTAATTGTAAATAATCTCGCTTAACTCCGGTAAGATCCATTGTTACTAATCCTAAATATTTGGCGATGCCGTGTTCATAATGAACGACGAAATCACCTGGAGATAATTCACTTACATGTCTAACCTTGCTTGATTCATTTAAAACGCTTCGGTATCTAATTTTCGGCTTAATTTTATTAGAAATTAAATGACTATCTGAAATAATGAGTATCTTATTTTTATTATCAATAAAGTTATAAAAATGTTCTTCTTGAAAAAGGTTTATTTCTTTTTCAATTATCTTATTTTCATTAAATAGATACCCTTTTTCATTCATAAAAATTTTGAATTTATTATAAAAATCTTTATTTTTAATAGTAACTATTGTCGTATAAACATTGAAATATTCTTTATTATCTAAATAAAATAATTCGAAATTATTAGAATAGTAATTTATATCATCAATATTTAACGATTCAAAAACATTATTGGGGTCGATTCCATAATTATTTATTTCAATGTATTTACATTTTAAAGAATCTTCTAAAGATAAATAAAAAGGAATTTGTTCATAGGCTTTTGAATTACCTAAACTCATTGAAAACGATTTGACATCATCAAATAAATTTTTTTCATCAATAATCATTTGATGTTTATCAATTACAAATACTTCCTTATCTTTAGAAAAATCTAAAATATTAGTTGGTTTGTTGTTAAAAAAAGATGTATAGACAAATAAAGTTGAAAAATTTCTTCTTTCTTCAATGTTTTCTAAATCATTAAATAATTTTTCTTTTTCACGTTCATTTAACTGATAATCATTAAAATATTTATTAATTCTTTGAATTGCATGATTTTTTATTTCTTCAGTAAAAAAGATTTCGTTTAATGGCATAATGTCAATCTCTTGTACTGTATCAAAAGATCTTTGGTCGTCAATATCAAATATTTTAATAATATCAATAGTGTCACCAAAAAAATCTAATCGATAAGGAAATTGGTTTTCTTTGGTGAAAATATCAATGATATTTCCTCTAACACTAAATTCTCCTGGTCTTTCGACTATATAGTTTCTTTCATATCCGTTAGCTTGTAAAATATTAGTTAATTTATCAATAGAAATTTCATCATTCGTTTTTAACTTTTTAACTGATTTTTCATAATCTTCTACTGATAAGGTTCTTCGTTTTAGTCCTAAGTGAGTCGTTACCACAATATATGGTTTATTCGTTAGTAAAGCTCTTATCGTATATAATCTTTCATTTAAAAAATCTGAAGATCCTAAAGCCATTAATGTCGTTAATGTTGGATCACTAGGATAAAATAAAACATTTTCTTCTCCGGCGATCGTTGATAAATTGTCATAATATTTTTGAGCTTCAAATAAATTAGGTAATACGACAAAAACAGTTTTATTTTTAGAAACAAAACTGTTTTTAATCATTAACATATTAAAGTAAATGTTAGAGTGCTTAAATTTTTCACCAGGCTTAATTTTTTCAAATAAACCTTGGTATTGATTTAGTAAATAAGTTTCGATTTTACTTTTCCTCTTTAACTTATTTTGGAGTGTTGTATAGTGTCATAATATCTAAATATGGTTTGTTATCTATAAAATATTTTAAGGCATCAACTGCATCTAGAATTGCTTGTTTAATTATTTTCTCTTCTGCTTTAGAAAATGTTCCTAAAACATAATCGTTAACTTCCGGTAATTTATTTTCTCCAATACCAATTCTAATTCTTTTATATTTAGCATTCGATAAATGAGTATCAATATTTTTTAAACCATTATGACCACCATCACTACCAAATTCTCTTAACCTTAGTTTCCCTACATCTAGAGCTAAATCATCAACAATAACGATCATATCATCAAAATCGATTTTATAATAGTTTATGATTTTTGAAACGGCCGCTCCAGATAGGTTCATATAAGTAAATGGTTTTACTATAATAACTTTTTCATTATTGATTAGTGTTTCAATAATTTCCGATTTAAAAGTGTGGTTGTATTTAAATTTTAATTTCAACTGCCTTGCCAGTTCATCAACCACCATAAATCCTAAATTATGTCTAGTTTTTTTATATTTTAATCCTGGATTACCTAATCCAATTATTAATTTCATTAATCTTCATCCATTCGGTTAAAAATTTGTGAGATTGCTTCATCTCTCATTAAATGTAGGATTGTTTCTCCTAATAACTTACCAATTGAAAGTTGTTTAATTTTTTTACTAGTTTTTTTCAGTTCAATTGTATTAGTTACAATTACTTCTTTAATACAAGATTCTTCTAATTTTTCGATTGCTGGATCAGATAAAATCGGATGAGTGGCAGTTGCATATATTTCAACGGCACCAGCCTTCTTTAAAGCTCCTGATGCTGCAACTAATGTTCCAGCAGTATCAATGATGTCATCAACAATTATTGCGGTTTTCCCCTTGACCTCACCAATAATGTTAATAACTTCAGCAACATTTGGTTCTGGTCTTCTTTTATCAATGATTGCTAGTGGGGCACCACCCAAAAGTCTAGCAAATGATCTAGCCCTTGTTGCTCCTCCGTGATCTGGTGAAATAATTACCAAATCTTTAATTCTTTTTCTCTTGAAATAACTGGCCAGAAGCGGAGCTGCTGGGAAGTTATCAATTGGAATATCAAAAAATCCTTGAATTTGTCCGGCATGTAAGTCAATACAAATAATGCGGCTAGCACCGACTGTTTGCAGCATATCAGCAATCATTTTTGAAGTAATCGGTTCTCTTGATCTTGACTTTCTATCTTGTCTAGAATATCCATAATATGGCATTATGATATTGATTGATGCAGCTGATGCTCTTTTTAAAGCATCAATCATAATAAACAATTCCATATAATGTTCATTAACCGGTGTTGAAGTCGGTTGTACTACAAATACATGACAACCCCTAACACTTTCCTCTATATTTACTGTCATTTCTCCATCAGCAAACTTCAATACACTGACAGTTGATAGCGGAATTTTAGAATATTTAGATATTTCTTCTGCTAGCGGCCGATTTCCACTCAAGGTAAATAATTTTACTTTTTTTCCATCAATAATAACCATTTTAATCCTTCCCCCTTTATTAGTATACACTTTTCAAGTGTAAAAAGTAAGAAATAAGGGAAATAATTGTATGAATTTATCTTAAAATTAGTCTTTATTTTAAATACTTTTTAAAAATCTGAATTTTTATTCATATTATTGTGTTTATTTATCTAAAATATAAATAATTATGTGTTTTTTTTCATTATCTAATAGATACTTGGTCTAATTGTACAAAAGTAGTAAAATATGGGCGTATATAATCTATTTAGAAAATAGGTTGTGTTATTATTTTTTTATAAGGAGGATATACTTAAAATTATTAAGTATAAATTAATTTATGAATAAAAATTGGGTAATTGAAATCAAAGGACTTAGTAAAACATATAAAAAAGGCGCTAAAGCTGTTGATGATTTAAATCTTGTTGTTAGAGAAGGCGAAATTTTTGGTTTTTTAGGTCCTAATGGTAGTGGTAAAACAACTACTATTAATGCAATTTTAGACTTAATTAATTATGAAGAGGGCGAAATCGTTTTGTTTAATAACGAGTTTTTGAATAAAACTGATGTTAAGAGAAATATTGGCTTTATTAGTCAAGAAGTTGGTGTTTTTAACGAACTAAATGTTTTAGAGAATATAACTTTCTTTTGTGGATTATATATTGATGACAAAAAAACAAGAGATAGATATGTTCAAGAAGCGATCGATCTAGTTCAAATTAGAGATTATTTAAAATATAAACCATCAAAATTAAGTGGTGGTTTATTGCGTAGACTTCATATTGCTTGCGGGATCGCACATAAACCAAAACTTATCTTTTTCGATGAACCAACCGTTGGAATTGACCCTCAAAGTAGAAATCACATTTTAGAACAAATTAAACTTCTCAATAAAAATGGTGCTACTATCGTATATACATCGCACTATATGGAAGAAATTGAATTTTTATGTGACTACATTGTAATTATTGATAAAGGTAAAATTATTGCTAACGGAACTTATGATCAATTAATTGATCAAATTGATTTAGTAGAATTTATTGAAATTGAATACAATACTAATATTAGTGATGATGCTTTAAATGAAATAAAAAATATCAAAGAGGTTGTTGAAGTAACCAAAAATAATGCTAAAGTTGTCATTAAAACTAATCAAGATGATAAAACCTTAAACAAAATAATTAATTTATTAGATAAATATAAAATTGATTATTCTAAAATTAACTCTAGTAAACCAAGTCTGAATGATGTGTTTTTAGAATTAACTGGAAAAGAGTTGAGAGATTAGTATGAAAAATTTGTTTATTCTCAACTTAAAAAAATTATTAAAAAATAAAACTTTAATTTTTTGGTCGCTTGTTTTTCCTCTTATTTTAACCACCATCTTTTATTTCGTTTTTCAAGATGTCAAAAACGAAGATTTTTTTGAAACAATAACTGTTTATTATGACGATACTAATTTTGAAAATCACGATAAAGATTTTTTAATAAATGAGATGTTAAAAGAAGCGAAGTATGAAAAAAGCATCGGTAACAATAAAACAAAAATAATATCATTGTTTTCATTACAACCAAAAATATTTGATAGTAACGACTTAAAAAAAGATAAAATTCCGCATTTATATAAAGAAAAAGAAACTGGAACCTTTGTAATTAAAGCATCGACTCATAATCTTGATACCGCTATTTTGGAAAGTTTTATTAATGATTATAGTCATGCAATTAAGATTTCTTTATTACTTGTGACAGAAAGTAATGGTTTGCTATCTTTTGAAGAAGCTTTAGCTATTTATTTAGACGGATATGAAAATGAATATTTAAAAACATCTGGAAATAAAAAATTAGATTATATTGATAACTATTTTTATACAGTAATTGCGATGGCTATAATTTATGGGGCTTTTTTAGCTTTTGAACAAGCAAAAATATATCAACCTATAAATTACGCTTATGCTAAAAGAATTAAAGTTAGTGGAGTTAATCGTTCTAAACTTATTTTAAGTTCTATTTTAAGTGCTTTAGTAGTTCAATTTTTAATTATGGCTGTATTTTTATTAGTTGCATTGCCTGTTTTTGGAATTACTTTTAGCAACTTGGGTCTCGCTATTTTAGTTATTATATTGGGGATTATATCAATGAATATTTTAGGGTTTTTCTTTGGTATATTTTTTAACTCTTTAACACAAGGTATGGCCAATGCCGTTATTATATTACTTGGTACTTTAGGTGGTTTCTTTTCTGGCATGATGGTATCATCAGTAAAATTTTTCGTTATGACTTATGCTAAACCGATGGCATATACTAATATTAATGGTTTAATTAGTGATTCCTTTCTGCAACTTGATTTTGGAAACTATACTAACTATTGGTACAATATATTAGCTTTATCAATAATTAGTTTAGTTCTGTTGGGGCTTACTTTTTATAAATATATAAAGAAGGAGAAATAACATGAGAGGATTTAAATTATTTTTTCAAATTTTAAAATCTAATATTATTGTCACTTCGGCATATTTATTTATTTTAGTTCTTTCAAGTTTTATTTTTGGAGCAGCTAGCAATCAAGTACAATCAAGAGCAATAATTGACGCCCCAATTTATTATGTTGAAATTAATGATAATTTAATTAATAATCTTCCTAAAGATGAAACTAAAATATTTGAGTACTTATTAGATAATAATTTGTTGTTGACAACAACAGACGATGTCTTATCTAAGGGATTATATAATCATACATTAAATTATGTTAGAGACAACGAAATGGAACCCGAACATGTTGATAACGCTAATTACACTGGGATTATTCATGGGGCCTTAATTTTACCAAGTAATTTAAGTAAACTGAATCAAAATCAAGTATTTTATATTTTCCACACGAGTTTTAAAGATACATCACAATTTACACCATTAGATTTGGCTATTAGTAAATATATGAATGTTTATTACTCTTTGTTAGATGTTTACCACGAAAATAATATTGTATTTAATAATAATGATTTAGTTAATCAAATTAATGAAAATCTTGCTAATGAGGTGAAAGTTGATCTTTCTAGTCCGATAGATGCAAAAGTGAAACTCTTAGGAACATTTTTTAATTTTTCAACATATATTATTTCTGCTAATATTGTTTTAATTATCGGTATAATAATATTTGAAATAAAGAAAACAGAAATCTTCAGAAGAATTTCAATTGCTCCATATGATAAGACTAAATTTATTTTTGGAATTATTTTTGCTGCAGTATTAATGGCCTTTGGGTTGGTAGCATTTGTCTTTTTAATGAGTGCAATTACTAATCCGAATACAACCCTTACCTTAAGTGGTTTATATTTCTTGCTGAATTTATTGTTGTTTGTCATACCACTAACTGCGGTATCAGTATTTTTAGGATTGGTTATTTCAAAACAGGAAATAGTATCAATGTTAAGCACAGTCCTTGCGTTAGCTCAAGGTTTCTTTACTGGCGCTTTCGTTCCAGCAGAATTTCTATCAGATGGACTATTAACACTTGGAAAAATCTTTCCTGCTTCATATACTATCGAAATTAATCGGTTATTAGTTGAACAATCAAGCGCTAATTTAGGAAATATTTTGTTTAATGGTGGCATTTTATTAGTGTATTTTGTCGTATTTTTCGCTTTATCATTATTTGTTTTTCAAAAGAAGGTTAAAAAGGAATAAAAAAGGACTGCACTAGTTGCAGTCCTAAAAAAACAATTCTTTATAATACTTAATAAACTAACTAAACAATACTACTCGTCGTCGTCTTCGTTCAGGACAGGGTTTGCAAGAACATTTTCATATTCTGCAATGATTGCATCTTCGAGTTCTTTTCTTGTTTCTGAGTTAATTGGGTGAGCTATGTCGCGATATGAACCGTTTGGCATCTTTTTACTAGGCATGGCAATAAATACGCCTGATTCGCCTTCAATAATTTTGATGTCATGAACAACAAAACTATTATCAAATGTAATGGTTGCCACTCCTTTTAATCTGCTTTCTGATCCAATTACTCGTACCCTTACGTCAGTAATCTTCATAATTATCCTCCTCATGAGTGTATTTGTCAAAGCCATTATAGCATTATTTTTATAATTTGTATATACTATTTTTTGATTTTAACATCAAAAACTTGGATATTTTCAAGTTTTTTTAATCTTTCAACGGCATTTTTATTAGAATTTATTATAAATAAGGTAGGGCCCGAACCACTCATCATAACATTTGGAGCTATTTCTTTTATCTTTTGATAATATATATCAAAAGTATAGTTGGTTTTTAGTGCTGATTCTAGTAAATCGTTTTTTATATTATACAAATATTTAGATGGATCTTTATTAGAAAATAGTTCGATTTGTCTTTTAAAATCGATTCTATTTTCTTTTATTTTGTGATTTTTAAACACTTCAGCGGTATTATTTTTAGTCGGCAAAAGAATTAGTGTAATTGTTTCAAAATAGGGGTAATCAATAAATTCTAACTTATCGCCTCGACCCTGAATAATAGCCGGTTTATTATATAAACAAAATAAGATGTCGCTTCCTAATTTATTGGCTATATCCTCTAATTCGCTTGGCGGAAGTTGCAAATTAAATAATTCAACAATACCATTGATTACTGCTGCAGCATTGGCACTACCCCCACCGAGTCCTGAAGCTAGAGGAATTTTTTTATAAATTGTTACCTTGACATTTTTATCAATGTGTTTTCTATTTTGAAATTCTTCAATCACTCTTTTTACCAAATTATTTTTAATTTGGACATTTGATATCACTTCATTTTTATTTGATATTTCTAAGTAAACTTCATCATAAAAATCAAGTGGTATCACGATTGATTTTAATTCGTGAAAGCCATCTTGTCTTCTCCTAACCACATGAAGATCTAAATTCAATTTTGCATAAGCTAATTTTCTAATAATGTCCATACTATCACATTAAATAAATTAATAAAATCTTCAAGAGATAATTGTTCGGCTCTAATGTTATCGTTAAGATTATTTTCTCTTAATACGATATTTATCTCATTTTTTTCTTTTTTATAATATTCTGATAAATTATTAGTTAATGTTTTTCTTTTTTGAGTAAATGAAGCTTTAATAAATTCAAAGAACTTCGTCTCTTTTTCGGTATTAATTTGACGGTTGTTTCTCTTTTCAAGTCTTATTACTACACTATCAACTTTTGGTTGAGGATAAAATAATTTTTTTGATACATTAACAACTTTTTCAACTTTAGTTAAATATTGAACAATTACTGATAATGCATTATATTTTTTTGAATTTGGTGGTGATATAATTCTATCTCCAACTTCTTTTTGAACCATAATTGTCGCACTACTATAGATGTTGTTTTCAAGAAAATTAAATAAAATTGGCGTAGTAATATAATATGGTAAATTTCCAATTAGTTCCCACTTTTCATCGCTTGTTATCTCACTTTTTAAAAAATCATCATATATGATTTCTAAATTATTAAACTCCTTTTGAATCTCATCTAGATATATTGCTAAATCGTGATCGATTTCATAAGCAATAACCTTTTTAGCTCTCTTAGTTAATTCCTTAGTTAAAGCTCCTCTTCCAGGACCGACTTCGATAACATTTTTATTATCAATTTTAGCTGATGAAACAATTTTGTTAATTAAATTTGTATCGGTAATAAAATTTTGTCCGAATTTCTTTTTAGGATTCATTTAATATCCTTTCTATTTCTTCATAACTTATATTCATTTGATTTAAATAATTTAGTAGTCTTTTAGCATTACTTTTGGGTAAATAATAGTGATTAGATATTTTTAATCGTCTTTCTTGGGAATCTTGACTTCCAGTTAAACCTAAATTAACTAAATCGGTTGTTGTTAATGAGCCTAATTTATCGTTATTAAAAATAACTTTGTGATTTAAAATTATTTTTAATTCATTAACATCAACATGTTCTAGTCCAATCTTTTTATTATCTTTTGAAATAGCTTTTTCTCTGGGGATATAAATATGAACTGGATTTTTAAGTTTTTCCGATAATTCTCTTCTTATTTTTCCCCCCGGATAATCGGGGTCTAATATTAAAATTATTTGATAATCTTTTTCTAAGTTTTGAAGTTGTTTAATCAATTTATCATCAAATGAAAAACCGTTGGTTTTTATTGTAATAATATTAGGATTTAGTTTTTTTAATATTTCTTCATCGCGAATTCCTTCAACAACATATATTTTTTTCATTTTAATTGTCCTTTTTCTTTAAATAATCCGTGATATAATGTTTTTAGAGGTGATAGAATGAAAACTATCTTTACAAAAATAATTGAAAGAGAAATTCCGGCTCATATTGTTTATGAAGATGATTTAGTGATTGCTTTTTTGGATATCTCACAAGCGACACCTGGTCATACCTTAGTTGTTCCAAAAAAAGAATATAAAAATATTTTTGAATTAGATGATAATGTTGCAAAACATCTCTTTAGTGTTGTTGTTAAACTGGCAAAAGCAATCAAAATTTCATTAAAACCAAAAGGTTTAAATCTTTTGAATAATAATGAGGTTGTTGGCGGTCAAACAGTTTTTCATTATCATATGCACATTATTCCGCGTTACGATGAATATGATATTACAATTGAATTGGGAAATAATTCAAAAGATTCAAATTTTGATATTTTATCAAAAAGAGCTGATTTAATTAAATCGGCTCTATAACAAACATAACACCATTTTTTACATTCTTAACAGAAATTGATAAATCAAAGAACGCTAAAGTTTGTTGAGTAATACTCATACCTAATCCAAACTCGCCTTTATGTCCTTTTTCATATGGTTTAAATATTTTTTCGATAAATTCTTCATTAATTTGCTCACCGTCATTATAGATGGTGAGTTTTTTATTTTTTAAAATAATAACTATTTTAGTTTGTGCGTAACGCATCGCATTATCAATTACATTACCAATTGCGATTTCTAAACTGTCCGGAGTCGCAAGATAAGTAGAATTATCTAAATCTAAAATAAATTCTTTATCAAATTTATATTTATTTTTATTGACAATATTTTTTATTGTTTCTTTAACAAATATTTCTTCAGGGATTTGATCATTAGTTAAATAAGCTAATTTGTTTAATTGTAATAACTGAACAACTTTGTGATTTAGAAGATCCGCTTGTCTAATAATAACATCAATTTCACTTTCATCAGTTATTCCATCTTTTATTGCTTCACCGTATGTCTTTATTACCGAAATAGGTGTCTTAAAATCATGAGAAATATTTTGCATGATTTCCCGTTTCGTCTGTTCGTGTTCGATTATTTCATTTCTCATTTCTTCAATTGAACGAGCTAAACTCGAAATTTCATCACGACCTGTTGTATCAATTGGTCGTTCATAGTTGCTTTTAACTAATAACGATACCTCTTCCTGTAAATAACTAATTCTACCAACAAGTAATCTGGCCCATAGAAGTAGTGAAATATTTCCTAAAGTAATTAATGTTAAGGTAGTAAACCTTAATGTTTTAGCTAGATCATCGTTAATAGCTTTGGTATATCGATCATCAGTAAATCCAATAACATAGAAGTAGGCGCCCTCTTCATTTTTGGGTTCATTTTTAATTCCAACAATATGATATGTGCTTTTCCCGATTTTTCTTGTAATAGGAAATTCTTTAACAATTTCACCAGTAGCAATTTCTTGAATTAATACTTCCAATTCAGCATTTTCAAAAAATTCTTCATCATTATAGCGGTAATATGGATTTAAATCAATATAGTATTCTTCGGTTTCTATATCTTTTTTCCAACTATAAGCGACAATTCCATTATATTCATTTGGTCTAATGACACTATCTTTAATTTTTAGTTTGTCTGAAACTTCGTTTACATGGGTTTGTAATTGCGAAACATTCAATTGGTCATAAACTCTTTGAAGCGCAAACTCAAAAATCAATACGAAAACCAGTGATATAACCACTGTTACAATTGTAAATATTACTGATATTTGAGTAATTAGCTTCCAACGTTTCATAATAAGCGATATCCGTGTCCGTAAATTGTTTCAATTCTTAAATTTGGCATTTTTTGACGAAGTCTTCTTAATAAATCGTCGACAACTCGGCTATTTCCGGTGTAGTCTGATCCCCAAACATGTTTTAAAATAGCGTCTCTATCAAATGATTCTCCTTTGTTGTTTAAGAAGAATGCTAAAAGTTCGTATTCTTTATTAGTTAACCTAATAATTTGATCTTGTTCTTTAATTTCTCTCTTTTCAGTATTAATTTCATATGTTTCATACATAATTACTGATGATTGATAATAAGCATTTCTTCTTAATACAGCTTTAACTCTAAGTATTAATTCTCTCGGAGCAAATGGTTTAGCAATATAATCATCACTACCTAATTCCAATCCTTCTACTTTATCCATTGCTTGATCTCGAGCGGAAGTAAAAATAACAGAAGTTTGTGGTTGAACTTCTTTAATTTTAGTAATTAAATCAAAACCACTAATTTCACCAGGTAACATAATATCTAAAATCCATAAATCAACTGGATCAGTGATATGTTTCATCGCGCTTTCTCCATCATGAAACACTTTTACTTCATAACCTTCTCTAACTAAATAACGAGTGATGATATCGGCTATATTTAACTCATCTTCAACATAATAAATTTTCATATTATATTCTCCTCTCAGTATTATTTAATAATATCTGTTTTTAAATAAGGGACTAAAGCTTTTGGAACAGTAATTGTTCCGTCCTCATTTTGATAATTTTCTAAGATGGCGATCAAAGTTCTACCAACTGCGATACCAGAACCATTAAGCGTGTGTACATATTCAGTTTTAGCGTCTTTTGTACGTTTAAACCTAATATTAGCTCGTCTAGCTTGATAGTCTTCAGCATTGCTTATTGAAGCGATTTCTCGGTATTTATCTTGTCCAGGTAACCACACTTCAATATCATATGTTTTAGACATAGAAAAACCCATGTCTCCAGTAGATAATACAACCACACGATAGGGTAATTCTAGCTTTTGTAATATCGATTCAGAACTTGATAACATAAAATCTAATTCTTTATATGAATCTTCTGGAGTTGAAAATTTAATTAATTCTACTTTATTAAATTGGTGTTGTCTTAACATACCTCTTGTGTCTCTACCAGCAGAGCCGGCTTCTGAACGAAAAGCAGTAGTATATGCGCAATATTTTAGCGGAAGTAGATTTCCATCAATAATTTCATCACGATACATATTAATCATTGGTACTTCCGCAGTTGGATTTAAATACCAATCGAATTTTTCTAATTTGAAAGCTTCGTCTTTAAACTTAGGAAACTGACCAGTTCCATACATACTATCAGCATTAACGATGTATGGTGGCATACATTCAGTATATCCTCCCTCAAGCGAATGAACATCCATCATAAATTGAATTAAAGCACGTTCAAGTCTGGCCCCTAGTCCGACTTCATAAACAAAACGAGGGCCGGTAACTTTAGCCGCTCTTTGAAAATCTAATATCCCTAAATTTACTCCTAATTCTACGTGATCTTTAACTGGAAAATCAAATTTTTTAGGTTCTCCCCATCTTTTTACTTCTTTATTCGCCGATTCGTCTGCTCCTATTGGTACTTCAAGAGCCGGTAAATTAGGGGTAATTAATAAAACATCTTTGATCTTTTCTTCTACTGCTTTAATTTTATCGTCAACTTCTTTAATTTCTTCGCCAAAACTATAAACATTAGCTAATATTTCGGTAACATCTTTTCCATCTCTTTTATAAGCTCCGATTTGTTTAGATGTTTTATTTCTTTTTGCCTTTATTTTGTCTCCTTCAGCAATCAAATTGCGTCTTTCAGCAACCAATTTAAGGATTTCTTTTACATATGAGAAGTCGCCGCCTCTGGTTTTTAATCTATTAATAACTTCTTCAGTATTTTCGCAAATTAATTTTAAATCTAACATTTTTAAATTCCCCCTTATTCATCAAAAATGCTTTCTTTAGTTATTTTGGGTTCATCATCTTCTTCATTAACGATCGGTTTTAACTCAACCACTTGAATTTCTTCTTGATGATTATTATTTAATTCAAGTTGTTTTTGAGTAAACTCGATAGTTTCAATATTATCTTCGTCTTCTTCAATGTGGTCAACAACGGCAGTAGTTGAGACCAAATTATCCGGACGTAACCTAATAACTTTAACCCCTTGTGTGACTCTACTGGTTTTAGAAATTTGGGCTATTGGCGTTCTAATAACAATACCACGATTAGAAATAACAATTAAATCATCTTCAACTGTAACAACCCTTAAAGCACATAATTGTCCGTTTCGTTTAGTCACATTTAATGTTAATACACCTTTTCCACCGCGATTTTGTAAACGATACTCATTAACACTTGTTCGCTTTCCATAGCCTTTTTCAGTGATTACCAAGATATCTTGATTATCATTTTCAATAACTCCGGCACCAATTAAGTATTCCCCGTCTTCGAGTCTCATTCCGATAACTCCTGAAGTATTTCTTCCAGTTGGTCTAACGTCTGATTCAGCAAATCTAATTGATTTTCCTGCAACTGATCCTAAAATAATATGTTTTTTTCCGTCGGTTGCTCTTACTGACAATAACTCATCTTCCTCTTTAAGTGCAATCGCGATAATTCCTGTAGTTCTAATATTTTTAAATGCTGTTACTGGAGTCCGCTTAACCATTCCGCTCTTAGTTACAAAGAATAGATAGGCGTTTTCATCATCAAAGTCTTTAATACTTGTAAACGAAGCTAATGTTTCGTCTTTATCAAAATTCAATAAATTAACAATAGGCAATCCTCTTGCAGTTCTACCTAAATCTGGAATCTCATAACCTTTCATCTTATAAACTCTACCTTTATTAGTAAAGAACAAATGAAAATCATGAGTCGAAGTAAGACCCATATGTTCAACAAAGTCATCATCATGAACACGCATACCGGTAACACCAACTCCTCCACGGTTTTGGCTCTTATAGTCTTCAACAGGCATGCGCTTAATGTATCCTTGATTAGTAATTGTGATTACTACGTCTTCAACTGGAATTAAATCTTCGTTTTCAATACTTAAATCTGCGTGTAAATTAATAGCTGATAATCTTGAAGTAGCAAATTTGCGTTTAATTTCTAATAATTCTTCAGAAATAATTTCAAACTTACGACCTTCACTAGCTAAAACCTCATGATATTCTTTAATTTTGATACCTAATTCAACATGTTCAGTTCTAATTTTTTCAATTTCAAGACCTGTTAAGCGTTGTAAACGCATGTCTAAAATTGCCCTAGCTTGTGTATCAGATAATTCATAACTATCGATTAACTTTTCTCTAGCCTCATCACCAGTTTTAGATTCTTTAATCATTTCAATAGCACGATCGATATCGTTTAATGCTATAATTAACCCTTCTAAAATATGTTGTCTTGCTTCAGCTTTTTCTAAATCATACTCAGTTCTTCGGTGAATTACTTCAACTTGATGATTTACATAGTGAGCAATCATCTCTTTTAAATTAAGTGTTTTGGGTTGTCCATCAACTAATGCAATCATATTTAAACTATATGATGATTGTAATTGAGTGTATTTATATAAGTTATTTAACATTACTTCAGGAATAATGTCTTTTCTTAATTCAATAACAACTCTCATTCCTTTGCGGTTTGATTCGTCGCGTAAATCGGTAATTCCTTCAACAACTTTATCTTTTACAATTTCAGCAATTTTATCAATTAATCTAGTTTTATTTACTTGATATGGAATTTCAGTAATAATAATTGCTGATTTATTCTTATAATGGACAATATCAGTAGTAGCTCTTACTGCAATTTTGCCATTACCTGTTTCATAACCCTCTCTTAATCCGGTTAATCCTAAAATTTGACCGCCGGTTGGAAAATCTGGCCCTTTGATATGCTCCATTAATTCGGGAATAGTAATATCTTGATTTTTAATGTAAGCTAACGTTCCATCAATTACCTCACCTAAATTGTGTGGTGGAATATCTGTTGCCATACCAACAGCAATTCCACTAGCACCATTGACTAGTAAATTAGGATATCTAGCTGGTAATACGCTTGGTTCTTTTTCGCTATTATCGTAGTTATCAACAAAATCAACTGTGTTTTTATCTAAATCACGAACTAATTCCATAGCCATTTTAGACATTCTTGCTTCAGTATAACGCATCGCTGCCGCACTATCACCGTCAATTGATCCAAAGTTACCATGCCCGTCAACTAAAGGCTCGCGATAATTAAACGGTTGCGCCATCCTTACCATAGCCTCATAAACACTTGAATCTCCATGTGGGTGATACTTACCAATAACTTCCCCTACAATTCTGGCTGATTTTTTATGTGGCCTATCTGCATACATTCCTAAATCATTCATTGCATAAATAATTCGGCGTTGAACTGGTTTCATACCGTCTCTTACATCTGGTAACGCTCTTGAAACGATAACACTCATTGCATAACTTAAAAATGAGGTTTTCATTTCTGATGTGATGTTTATTTCTTTAATTTTTCCATGATTATGTTCTTCATCATTATATTCTTCTTCATGCTCATGTTCATCAATTTCTTCAATATCATCTAGTTTTTTAATATCTTCCATCTTCAAAACCTCCTATCATGCATCAATGTTTTTCGCATAAACTGCATTTTCTTGAATAAATTCCTTTCTTGGTTCAACTTCTTCACCCATTAACATTGTAAATACATTGTCAGCATCAATTGCATCCTTAAGTGAAACTTGAAGCAATGTTCTTGTTTCTGGATTCATTGTCGTTTCCCATAATTGCTCCGGATTCATTTCCCCAAGACCTTTATATCTTTGAAGTTGTGGTCTACCACCCATATCTGCTAGTAATTTTTCTAATGTTTCATCGTCATAGACATATTCTGAACGCCTTCCTTGAGTCACTTTATATAAAGGAGGTTGAGCGATATAAACATATCCTAAATCAATTAACCCTTTCATATAACGATAAAAGAAAGTTAGAAGAAGAGTTCTAATATGTGCCCCGTCAACGTCAGCATCTGTCATAATTACAATTTTATGATATCTAGCTTTATTTGGGTCAAATTCTTCGCCAATTCCTGTACCTAACGCTTGAATCATTGAAATAATTTCTCTATTTGATAAAATTCGATCTAATCTTGCTTTTTCAACATTTAAAATTTTTCCTCTTAAAGGTAAAATTGCTTGAAATTCAGACTCTCTACCTTGTTTAGCTGAACCACCTGCTGAATCCCCTTCCACAATATACAATTCAGAAATTTCTGGATTTCGACTGCGACAATCAGCTAATTTAGAGGCAAACCCTAATGATTCAAGTGGTGACTTTCTCCTGGTTGCTTCTCTTGCTTTTCTTGCAGCAATTCTTGCACGAGATGCCATAAGTGCTTTTTCAATGATTGCTTTTGCATCTTGTGGGTTTTCAAGCAAGTACCTTTCTAAACCTTCTTGAGTAATTTGAGAAGTGATTTGTCTAACCTCAGGATTTCCTAATTTTGTTTTAGTTTGTCCTTCAAATTGTGGACTTGGATGTTTAACAGAAATAACACCAATTAAGCCTTCTCTAGTGTCATCTCCAATAAAAGAATCGTCTTTTTTCAATAAATTTGCCTCAGTAGCATATTTGTTTAGTACTCTTGTTAATGCCATCTTGAAGCCATCTTCATGCATTCCACCTTCGTGTGTAGTAATGTTATTAACAAAAGAGATTAAATTTGTTGAATATGAATCATTATACTGAAGTGCGATCTCAACTGAAATATCATCAACTACTTTTTCAATTAAAATAACATCTTCGTTAACTTTAGTTCTGGTTCCGTTTAAAAACTCTACATATTCAACGATTCCACCGTCGTATTGATAGTTCTTTTCAATTGGCACTTCACCGCGATCATCAATTAATGTTATTTTTAATCCTTTGTTTAAAAAAGCTAATTGCTGAATTCTGTTGCGTAATATTTCGTAATCATATTCTTGAGTTTCCACAAAGACAGTTTTATCAAACTTAAACAAGATTTTAGTTCCAGTTTCATCACTTTCGCCTAAAACTTGTAATTCCCCAACTGGCTCTCCATAAGAAAAATCTTGACGGTAAGAATGTCCATCTCGTTTAATAAAAACGATAAATGATTCAGATAGTGCATTTACTACTGAAGCACCAACTCCGTGAAGACCACCAGAAACTTTGTAAGATTTACCATCAAATTTACCTCCAGCATGAAGCGTAGTTAAAATAGTTTCCACAGCTGGTCTTCCACTTTTTGGGTGTAAATCCACTGGAATACCTCTACCGTTGTCAGTAACTTGGATATAACCGTCTTTTAGTATTTCTACTATTATGTGATCGGCAAAACCACCTAAAACTTCATCAATTCCGTTATCAACAATTTCCCACACTAAATGATGTAGTCCTCTTGATCCGGTACTACCTATGTACATTCCCGGTCTTAATCTGACCGCTTCTAGCCCCTCTAATATCTGAATATTTTCAGCACTATAATTATTATTTGTTTTATTATCCAAGTTGCATCTCTCCTTCTATTTTAATTGTTTGAATTTTGTCTGTATTTTTTATTTCTTTAACGCTTGTCATTATTATTTGATTTTCTTTTGGCAAATTCGATAAAAATATTTTTTGATTTTCTTCATCTAACTCACTCAAAATATCATCAAGCAATAAGATTGGTTTTTGTTTGCTAAATTTTGTAATTAATTGTAGCAACGCAATTTTTACTGCAATCACAATTAATCTTTGTTCACCCGCTGAAGCAAATACTTTACTATCTTTTGTTCCAATGGTAATTATAAAGTCATCTTTATGTGGCCCAGCATTCGTACTTTCATAAATAATATCTCGATCCTGTTTTGTTTCAACCCAGTTTTTTAACCTTTTTATTGTTTGATCTGGTTTATAAACAATTTCAATTTTTTCATCGCTGAATGTAAATGGTTGGTTTTTAAGTTCTTTGTTTAATAAACCGATAACTTCCGTTCGTTTTTCAATTATTTTAGAACCAACTTCTAATAATTGTTGTCCTAAAATATTTAAAAACGTGTAATCGTCGCCAATATTAATGTTTTTTAATAGTGCGTTTCTTTGCTTTAATATTTTTTTATATTTATTAAGAAGTGTTAAATATTCCTTATCAAGTAACATCCACTCTAAATCAATAAAATTGCGCTTATCCATTGGTGTTCCTTTAATTAGAAGAATATCCTCAGTTGTAAACATCACTACGTTAAAACTGCCAATATAATCACTTATACGTCTTTTTTCAACTCCGTTAGCAATTAATCTTTTTCCTGTCTTAGAAATAATAATCTCGTTTCTTTTATTATTTTCAAAAAGAATTTTAATTTTTGAAAAATTTTCATCTTTTTTTATTAAATCTTTTTCATTATTAGTTCTCATTGACTTAGTAGTAGAAGCGAAGTAAATGGCTTCTAAAATTGCTGTTTTACCTACTCCATTATTTCCATAAATATACGATTTAAGATTGTCAAATTCTAAAGATAAATATTCGTGATTTCTAAAATTAGTTAATTCTATTCTTTTAATCATTTCGATATCACAAACTTCAAACTATTAATTTTAATCTTATCTCCAGGATATAATTTTTTACCCCGACGATTTTCTAAGACGTCATTTAAGTAAACTTTATTTTCTAATAAAAAATACTTGGCTTCACCGCCAGTATCTATTAAATCGGTTAATTTTAATAATTGAGATAAAGTAATGTACTCTGTCTCGATTTTGATGATTTCCATTTTGTAACTCCTATTTTATATTCATATTATAACATAATATGATTAAAATAGCAAAATAAGAATAGATTTATAAAATAAGGTAGTTTTGTCGTTTTTTAATAAAAAAAGCCCTAATTCTTGAAATTTAAGGCTTTTAATCTTCTATTTTTTATTTTATAGCAAATATCTTTTCTTTAAACCAACATGTGTTGTTGTTTGGATTTTTAAACTTTTGATTATTATTTCTAATGTCTTATATGGATTGCGAGACATTAAACTTATATCTAAAATATGTTGATAAATTCTTTCGAATAATTCTGGATGATCAATAAATGGATTTCTGTTGCCTTGATATTCAAAGATAACTTCATTTCTATTTAATTCAAACTCATCTACTGGATCAATCTCGTGCCATTTAAGAAGTAAACTTAACCTTCCCATTTGAGCACCTTCAGGGGTATATGAATAATTATTAGGAGTTTCAACTAATGATAAAATATTTTTATATCTTACTGCCATATACAATAATATTCTTGCTACATCACCACGATGATCATTTCCTGGATAATATTCATTAGTGCCAACAGTATATCCTTTTATACCACTGCCAGATGTAAAATAACGATTAGATCTGCTGGCATTAGTTGATCTTATAATGGCTCTCAAATTATGTGGATCGCTCCTTTGGTCGCGAGTGGAATTGTTAAATCCACTATCAGGTAGTCCTAATCTTGATCTTGGCCAAACGTGTTCTCTTTCAAAAATATTACCGTTTCCCCAATCAGCTAAAATTTTAGAATTATCATAAATTCCCCATAAATTATCTTTTTTAGGTTCAAGATCTGATTTAACTAATATGTTTCTTGCTTCGCCATAAGATGCGTTCTCTGTGCCGTTTCCAGCAGTTACTACACTAATAATGGTATGTAAATTGTTAAATATATCTTCATCACTCATATTGTAGTCAATTCCAAGATAATATCCTTCATATATAAAGTTATAACTAATTGAATATACAAAAGTTTCAATGTCATATTCAATTAAAATTGACTTTTTATTTGATATTTGGTGGTTTGGTAATTTTGCAAATATATCAACTTCTATGCCGTTTTTAATTTCATCTTTATGTGGTTTAAAATCATAATAGGTGTTGTTTGTTTTAATTTCTCTTAAATTTATTTTTATCGTATATTCTGCTTTATTTCCAATGCTGTCCCAACTTAATACTCCGTCATTAGTTATTTTAATATTAGTAACGCTTTTTGTTAATGGTTCCGGTCCTCTAATAAATTCTAATATTTTATCTCGAAAAAGATATCCTACTATTATTGCAACTACAAAAATAATTAACAATATAACTAAAATTGGCTTATAATATTTTATTATAAATTTTTTATGCTTCTTTGTTAATTTTTTGGGTTGTTTCTTTTTTCTCATTTTGTTTACCTACCTTTTTCATTATCAGTATACCACATGTAATTTAAGGAAAATGATGGTAGTATAATTGTAATTTTTAATTATTTTATTTACATTTAAATAATAAAACCAGGATTTAACCTGGTTCTATGATGGATTTAGTTAATTTTATTTAATTAATGATGCCATCTTTTTAGCAATTAAATTTGTTGTTTTTTGAGGCATTCTTCGATACATAAAATTCATAATTTTAGAATCTTTACCTACATATGAATATAATTTCCCTTTAATCATGGCTTTAACAATTTCATCAGCAGCTTTATCAGCTGACATCATTTTAATTTTGTTATCCTTTGCGGAACTTTCGTCGCGTTTCATTTCAACTTTTGAATTTGCTGTTATATTTGTTGCAATAGCACCAGGGAAAACTAAAGTAACAGCTACATTTGTGCCTTTTAATTCCGCATATAATGCCTCTGTCATTAATTTTACAGCAGCTTTAGATGCTCCATATACTCCTTGCCCTGGAACTGGTAAAAAACCGCCCATACTAGAAACATTAACTATTCTAGTTGGTTCATCTTTTAAAAGGTGAGGTAAAAAACTCTTGACCGTATATAATGTTCCATAAAAGTTAACGTTCATAACCCTATCAACCGCATTGTAATCTAATTCTTTAACATTAACAAAAGGTTGAATAATTCCAGCAACATTAATTAACCCGTCAATTCTTCCAAAATCCTTTAAAATTAATTCGGGCATTGTTTCAACTTTAAGACGATCTGTGATATTTAGTTCGTAAATTCTTATTTTATCTTGGTTTTCTTTAGCTAATTTAGCTGTTTCTTCTAATCCTTTAACATCTAAATCTAGTGCAGCAACAAAAGCTCCTTTTTTTAATAAATTTAATACAACTTCTCGACCAATTCCGTTACCGCCTCCGGTAACAACAAAAACTTTTTCTTTTAAAATCATAATTTTCCTCCTTTTACTTTTTTCTTAAATAAAATAAAAGACGCTTTTTATGCGTCTTTCAATTATAGTTATTATTAATCAATTCTAACTGGTAATATTAAATGTAATAAATCGATATCTAGTGGTCCGTGTAAGACAAATGGTCTTACTTCACCAGCAAAACTAATAGTAATATCACTTGACGCAAACGATTTTAATGCTTCAATTAAATATCTTGAGCTAAATGCTATTTGTAAAGATGAACCTACTACTCTACCATTAGGAGTAATTTCTTCTAAAGCATCTCCAACTTCGGGGTTAGTTGATGAAATCTCAACTACATGATCAGGTCTTAAAGTTAATTTAATAATGTTGTAGTTGGTATCTCTATCCCTTGGCGATAGAAGCGAAACTCTTTCAACAGCTGCAAGTAATTCTTCTTTATTAAATGGAATAACTACTGGAAAGTCAGTTGGAACAATTCTAGATGTATCAGGATATCTACCTTCTAACAAACGAGTTTGGAACATAATATTAGGAAATTTAAATAAAACTTTGTTTGGATTTACATAAATTTCAACATTTTCACTAACTAAATCTAAGATTTTTGATAATTCCTCTAAAGATTTTCTAGGTATTACAAAATTAAATGGATCTATTTTATCTCTTAATTTAATTTCTTTTTTACTTAGACGATAACTATCTGTAGCAGTAATAAATAATTGATTATTTTCATATTGGAAATTAACTCCAGTTAAAATTGGTCTTTTTTCTGTGTTAGCTGCGGCATAATTTGTTTCTTTAATAATTGTTTTAATGATTTCAGAATCTAAAATTAGTGGTTGTTTTAAATCTAAGAAATCAACTTCCGGATAATCTAAAACATCTGGTAAATTTAATTTAAAATCTGATCTTTCTGCTTTAATAATCACTGTTCTATCTTCAACTACAGCAAACTCAATCGTTGTAGCCTCTAATTTTCTAATAATTTCGATTAAAAAACGGCCAGGAATTGCAGCTTTTCCAGTTTGTTTAACTTTTAATGATTTATTTTCGATAGTTAACTCAATAGCTAAATCACTATTGCTTGCAGTAAGTATTAGATGATCTTCATTAACTACGAATTTAATAGCATTTAATATTGGAAGAGGGGTTTTATTAGGTAATCCTCTTTGAATTACGAGTAAGTTATCTAATAATACATTTCTGTTAATTGAAAAAATCATAATCATTGCTCCTTTTTATCTGTTTAATTTAAATAATAATCATTAGTTGCTGTGGGTTTGTGGATAAAATAAATTAAACGCTTCACTACCCATTTATTATACCATATTTAACCCAGGTTATAAACAATATTTCTTTATTTATCCACACCTAATTTTTTCATAATATCATTAACCGCTTTTTTCATATGCAAATCTTTATCAATCTCTTCTTCAATTTTATTACAGGCATTAATTACAGAACTATGATCACGATTGCCAAACATTTCACCAATAGTATTGTAAGGTACATCATACAATCTTCTAATTAAATACATAGCAATAAATCTTGGAAGTGAATGGGTTGATTTTCGACTTTTACCAACTATATCATCAACAGATACTCCATAAAAATCACTAACAACACTTTGAATTTTAATATAGTTGTTTTGAGTAATAGAATCAGACGCTTTTTTCGATGAAATCAAAGACTCTAAAGCTTCTTCAAAAGATTTAACACTAAAATCTAAATCATTAATCTTACAATATGTTAAAGCTCTTGATAAAGCCCCTTCCAGCTCTCTAACATTAGATGTAAACATCCTAGCAATATATTCTAAACTCTCAATAGGGACATTATTATAATCGTTAGGATCATAAGAACTTTGAAGTTTAGATTTTAAAATTTTTACTCTTAAATCTTGATCTGGAGCTTGAATATCAATACTCAATCCCCATTCAAAACGACTAATAATTCTATCTCTAAAATCTTTAAGTTGATTAGCTGGTTTATCACTAGTAACTACAATTTGTTTGTTAGCACTATATAAAAGTTCAAATACTTTAAAAAACTCATCTTGAGATTTAAAAGCTCGACTCATCATTTGGATATCATCAATTAACAAAACATCAATTGTTCTATATTTTTCATAAAAAGCATCCATATTTTTAAATTGAGGATCTTTGGTATAATCTTCAACAAAATCACTAGCTCTGGCATATAAAACTTTCTTGTTAATATCTTTTTCAACAATATAATTGCCAATAGCTTGCATCAAGTGGGTTTTTCCAAGGCCAACATCACCGAAAATATATAGAGGATTATGAGCAGTACCAGGTTGTTCAGCTGTAATCATAGCTACTTTAACAGCAAAATTATTAGATGGACCAACTACAAATGAATTAAATGTATAATTTCGATTTAAATTAGTATTTTCATAATTAACACCAAAAGAGTACTCGGGTCTTGGCGCAGCAAGCCCTGGAACTTCATTTGGATCAGTAATAAAAATAAAATCAATTGGCTCAGGATGATAATTTTTAGCCAAGGCGTTGATTTTCATTAAATGGACATCATTGATTCTCTTTTTAGTCCATTCATTCTCAACGATAATATAAATGTGATTATTTTGATAGGTGTATATTTCATTTAAATTACCAAAATAATCATCATAGGTATCTTGAGTATAAATTGACTGTAAGTCGCCTAATATTTTTTGCCATAACTTTTCGTAGATTTCCATGATAATCCTATCCCCTTTTCATTAAATTTTTCAAGTAATTTATCTATTATGATTGTATCATAAAAAAAGAAAAAAACTTTCCACACTAATTGTGGATAAAAAAAGCAAAAAATAAAGGGAAAACATAGAAATCCACAGAAAATTGTGGATAAAAACACTGTTTTTTGCGATTATTATCGTATTTTAAAGAATTAACAGTATTGTTAAATGTTGATAAAATGTCGATAAATTACTAACTTTTTTAAAACAAATTTTAAACATAATTTAAGTAAAAAAACTTAATAATAAAAATTATAATTTAAAGACATAATTTTCCTTATTTATGAAAGAAAAACACAAGAAAAAATTATGTTTTTTTATGTTAATATTTGAAAAAATTAAACAGAATAAAAAATCTCTTTTTTATATTCAAATAATCGCTTAATTATGATATAATTCATATATACAACTTAAATGCAATTGGGGTGATTAAATGGATTATAAATTTTATTCACAAGATTATATATACGAGCCATTAAAAGAATATGATCTTATTTTAAGGGAAATGCACGATCATAATGTAAAAAAATATTTTGAATCTCTAACTACTAAATCAAATGTCAATATAGAGCAGAATCAAAATACAGTTAAAGAAATTCGTGCACTCGAGAAAACAATGGAAGATTCTAAGAAAAAACTAAATCGTTGGCAGGCGTTAAGAATATTTTTATTAATTGCTGCGATTGCCCTAGTTATAGGGGCCTTCTATTTAATTTCAGAAGGTAGTGTCGGTAGAATTTTGATTGGCGCAGGGTTAATTTTACTAGCAATAGGATCAATATTATTAATATTTTTAAAAGTTAAACCAGTTATAAAAAAACTAATCGATGAAACTGAGAAATTATCAATTGAAATTAAAAAGTTATACGGTGAAGCTTGGAACCAGATGTCACCATTAAATGAACTATTTAGAACTGAAATGTCAACAGAATTGTTCCAAAAAACCTTACCCCTAATTAAACTTGATCAGTTTTTCGATAGTAGAAGATTAGAATATTTAGTAAAAAAGTTTGGCTTATACCGCGATACTGATCTTGATCGCTCAACACTTTATGTTCAATCAGGAGAATTGAACGGAAATCCATTTTTCATAAGTGATAATTTATATCACGAATTAGGAACTAAGGATTATACCGGATCAATTGTTATTCATTGGACAACAACTAGCACCGATTCTAAAGGACGAATAACAACACAACACCACACACAAACACTAACCGCAACAGTTACTAAACCGTGTCCATATTATGAAACACAACCTTTTCTAGTTTATGGTAATGAAGCAGCACCTGATTTAGAATTTACAAGAACAGATTCAGATGCAGAACACATGACAGAAAAACAGATAGTTAAACATACTAAAAAAGAGATCAAGAGATTAAAAAGAAAAACAGCTAAAGATCCGGAGGCAATTACTATCTTAGGAAACTATGAATTTGAAGTATTATGGCGAGCTCAGGATAGAAATAATGAAGTTCAATTTAGATTACTCTTTACACCTCTTGCTCAAAAAGAATTGTTGTTACTAATGAAGGATAAAAAAATAGCATTTGGAGATGATTTCAATTTTGCTAAACACAAAATGATTAATATAGTTTATCCTGAACATTTAAAAGATATTGAACTAGCAATAAAACCATCATATTATCACAGTTATGATTATGAAATAATTAAATCAAAATTTATTGATTATCAAAATAGATTTTTCAAACATGTTTATTTCACATTTGCTCCAATTTTAGCAATTCCGCTATATCAACAACAAAAACCACACGAATACATTTATAGTGGTTTATACGATTCATATGTATCATTTTATGAACACGAACAAATTGCTAACCAGATGGGAGAAGACCACTTCAAACACCCGTTATCTGCAACTAGAAACATTTTAAAAACATCAACTGTTAAGAGCGGGAATTATTGTGATTATGTTACGGTTACTGCTTATGGATATGAGGCAATTCCAAGGGTTGATTATGTAACAAAATTAGGTGGAGATGGACATCTCCACACAATTCCTGTTCACTGGACAGAATATATTCCTGTAGAAAATTCAACTAACATTGAAGTTAATGTTCCAAAAGAGGAAGAAAAAGAAACATATCGCGATAAATTTAGTAAGATTATCGAAAATTTAAAAGAACAAAAAATTGACGAAGAATCAATTTTCAAATTATCAACATTCTTAGTATTATTAAAAAAATAAAAAAGAAACGGAGGAATAATAATGGCTAACGAATTAGACGAATTACAAGGACCAGTTAACGAACAAGGCAGAGACATTAATGTTATTGAGAAACAAATTCCAGTTAAGGTAGGGGTTGGATCAACAGTATTTGAAGTCATATTGTGGGTTTTGGGAATTATCCCAGGAGTAATTTTCTTGTTTATGAAGATTAGTGCCAAAAAACACTTAAACCAACTACAACAAAAAATTCAACACAGCGCATCACAAATTGATAACTATTTAGAGCAAAGAGTTCAAATTTTACAAAATGCGGTTGGTATTGTTGAAAGATCGGTTACTCTTGATAAAGAAGTTATGACATCGGTTGCAGCTCTTCGTAGTGGTATTCATCCAACAGATGAAAACAGAAACGAAGTTGCTGGACAACTTGATACTGCAATGAGATCAATTAATGTTGCATTTGAAGCATATCCAGAATTAAGATCTCACAGCACTTTAGCAGACGCAATGCAACAAAATAGTTATTTACAAAGAGAAATCACTGCCGCTAGAGAAGTTTATAACGATAATGTATTAAGATGGAACCAAGACATTTTTGCATGGCCTACTAAAATGATCGTAGCTGCAAAAGCAGGATATACAACAAGAATTCCATTTACTGCTTCAAGAGAAGTAAAAGAACAAGCTAGACAAAAATTCTTTTAAATGATTAAAATAAGGAGCGCCCTGCGCTCTTTTATTTAGAGGGTGTTAATTATGAAAAGATATTTAAATTTTGCTTTGGGATATGCAATTGCTGCAATGGCTGGTGGTGTTTTTTATCGAGAATTTACTAAACTCAACGATTTTACTGGTGTAACAATGTTAGGAAAAGTGCATGCACATTTATTTTTATTAGGAACAGCAGTTTATTTAATAATTGCACTTTTTGATAGAGAATGTGTTTTAAACGAAGTTAAAACTTTCAAAATATTTACTGTTGTTTATAATATAGGACTTATTTTAATGATAGTTATGATGATAATTCGTGGAATAGTAGAAGTTTTAGGAACCGAAATTTCCAGAGGACAAAATTCAGCAATATCAGGTATGGCCGGATTAGCACACATTTTATTAGGAATAGGCATTATTCTTTTGCTATTTTCATTTAGGAAACTTAGCAAACCAAAACACATTGATTAAATTAAAAAATAATCAAAACTAAAGACAAAACAATTAAAATTAATTAAATAAGGAACGTAAAATAAAATAAATAAAAAGTAGACCTCTTTTATAAAAGTCTACTTTATACATTTGTAACAATTTACGATCCTTTTTTGTTATTTGTAATATTTTAAGTGTTAAACATAACTCTTTCTGAATTAAACATTTTAGTTAAAATAAATATACCAAGTACCACTATTCCTAAATTAATGGCGGTAGTTACTAATAAATTAATAATATTAACTTCCAAAGATAAAATGGCAGATATAACTTGAGTTGAATTAAAAATCGGAATTAAATAAGAAACAACACTTTTTGAACTTAATCCAGCCATTGAAGTAACCCCAACACCCATATTTAAAAACGAAAGAATTCCTGCGTATGCACTAGCTTCTTTAATAGACTTAGCAAATGCTGATACAATTGAAATTAACACAACATAAACTAATGTGGTTGCGATAATAACAAACAACAATAACAAATATTCGATAGGTCCATAAATCGATAAATCTAGATCAACACCGGCCATCAACTTAGGGATTGATAACATTAACCCGATAAAACTTGAAGCAGCACTGATTAAAGCTAGCACTCCTAATGCAAATATTTTACCTAAAGCAAGTTCAGTGCGTTTAATCGGTGTTGCAAGAATAGTTGCCATCGTACCTCTTTCTTTTTCACCAGCAATAGATTCAACCGAAATCCCCATTGCACCTGTAAACAGGAAAGTAATTAATAAAAATGGAACTAGCATTGTAATAATTTGAATGGTTGTTGATTCTTCAGTAATTAAATCATATTTTTCTGGTCCAGCATTTATTCTAAATTTTTCAGAGATGGTTTCATGAAAAGAAAATAGTCCAACAGAATAAATATTATATGCTGAACTTGATTCAACTCTAGCTGAATTATAATAGACTTTAACGATTGGTGAATTTCCACTTCCATCAATTGTAGAATCATAATTTAACGAATTTTGATAAAAATCATCAGGATATACAACATACAAATCTAATTCTTTATCAGCAAGTTTTGTCAAATATGTGTCATCAGTTTCAGTCAAATGAGTGATATTATAACTATCAGAAGTTAAGAATCCGAAATAAGGATCCAAATTATTATCATAATTAACAATAATAATTTCATATTTATAATCTTCTTCAACCGTTAATTGTTCACCCATAAATTGTCCCATAATAGAATATAAGACGAAAATTAATATACCCGGTAAAATTAAAGAAATTACCATTCGCTTATCAGTGAAAAATCTCCTTAATTCCTTTTTAAAGATTGTCAAAATATTTTTCATAAATCATTACCTCCGTGAATTTCATAAAGTTCAAAGAAGTAATCTTCTAAAGATTTTTCTTTAGTCATATTTTCTAGCAAGTCATCAGCAACCATCTTACCTTCAATAATAATGCCGACGCGATCACATAATTTTTCCACTAGTGAAAAAATATGAGTAGATAAAATAATTGTTTTTCCTAAATTTTTTAGTTCTATTAAAAAATCAGTTACCGTTTTAGCAGTTATAACATCTAAACCATTGGTAGGTTCATCAAAAATAATTATTTCCGGATCATGAACAATTGAAACAACAAGGGATACTTTTTGTTTCATACCAGATGATAAATTGGCAATTTTGACTTCTTTAAATTCATCAATGCCAAATTTTTCAAACAACATATCTTTTCTTTCTTTTAATATAGTTGGATCAACATTTTGTAAAGCACCAAAAAAATCAAATAAATAATTAGGTGTGAAATGAGGCTCTAATTTTAAATCGCTAGTTAAAAAGCCTATTTTATTTCTCACCTCAGTTGAATTTTTTGTAACCGAGATACCATCGACAAAAGCGTCACCCGAATTAGGTTTAATTAAAGTTGATAGCATTCTTAATGTTGTGGTTTTACCTGCTCCATTTGGACCAAGCAATCCATATATTTCACCACGTTTTGTGGTAAATGACAAATCATTAACAGCAATTTTTACCTTTAGTTTAGTTTTTTCAATGCGCTGTTGTTTTCTGGAGAGTTTAAAAGTTTTAGTTAAATTATTAACAACTAATAAATCTTGCATACAACATTCCTCCTTTGTGTAGAACTCTACAATAATTGTATGATACTATAAAAATGATGTTAATTCTATCAATAAATGTAAAACCAATTTAAAATTATTCAAAATAAAACATAAAAGTTTTAAAAACTAGAAAAATCTCACAAATTATTGTTATATTGATGAATATGTATCTTTTTTGTAATTATTTTTCGTATAATTAGAATAATTATAATAGTTGAAACATTTAATTTAATTTGTTATACTTGATTAGCATGGTTTCGCACGAAAGGCGGTTATAATATGAAAAGAACTTATCAACCAAGTAATACAAAACGCACAAAGACCCACGGTTTTAGAGCAAGAATGGCTACTCCAAGCGGAAGAGAAATTATTGCAGCTAGACGCAAAAAAGGTCGCACGAGATTAACAGTCTCTGACGAATAAGAAAAGTAAATAAAATAAAATATTTTGAAAACCTGAACTACCTGAAAAATATTAATAGATTTTTCTGGTAGTTTTATTTTTATAAAAATGCAAAAAAAATATCGAATTAAAAAAACAAGCGAAATCGATGCTATTTTTAATAAGAAAATTAGAATTAACGGAAAGTATTTTAATATTTTTTACCAATTATCTGATGTTGGGGTATTTCGCTTTGCCATTTCAATTGGTAAAAAATATGGAAATGCTGTTAAAAGAAACTTAATGAAACGAAGAATTAGAGAAATTATTAGAGAATCAAAAGATGAAATTAAAGCTTTTGATTTTGTAATAGCTGTGAAACCCAATTCAAACGAATTGGATTTCGAAACAATAAAACTAGAAATATTAAAATTATTAAAAAAAGCTAAAATTATGGAGGATAACTAAATGAAAAAAAGATTTTTATTGATAGCGGTAATGCTATTGATGTTAGCTTTAGGATTATCAGGATGTCGCAGGGATCCTAAACCAATTGCGCTAATTGCTAGCGTTCCAGATCAAGTTGTAGTCGATGGCTCATACGATTTAAAATCAATGAAAGTATATCGCATTTATGAAACGGGAGCCGTTGAGTTAGTTGATCCTGATGATGAACGAGGCTATAATTATGAATTTAAAAGTGTATCAGGCGGATCTAATATAAGAGCTGGAGTTGAAGAAATACATATTGAAGATAAATATTATAAATATCCAAAAGATAAAAAAAGATATCTTGAAACTTCAATTAGAGTAGTTAACAAACAAAAAGCAACCGATCCGATTGATGAAATTGATAGCTTTTTAGCGTTTCAATTTAAAGAAGTTACAGATGAAAATAATACTAAGATTAAAAAATATGCATTTACTCATAATCTTGGATATTCATTTGTTAAAGATGAAGTTAGCAAATACTTAACTATTTTTAAAGTTAGTAATGTTAATGGCGAAACAGTTCAAACTGATGTAACTGAAGAAGTTGCAGCAAATCTTGTCAACAGTACAGAAGAAGATTTTCCAATTAGATATGAAACCGGAAAGTTCCCAGTAGAACTACAAAGTGGAGCAGCTAAAGGGTCTTTTGATGTTTTTGTTATTGGAGGAGAAAAACCAATTCACTCAAAATCAGCTAACTGGTTTGATTATATTTTAGTAATTCCAATTGGATGGCTAATGCAATTATTTTCATTTGGTGGAATCTATGGATTGGGCATTATTTTTGCAACAATTGTAATTAGAACATTAGCTTGGCCAATTTATGCTAAAACTAACTCAATGTCAGCGAATATGGCAGAGGCCCAACCTGACATACAACGTTTACAAGCTAAATATCGCCATCGAACTGATAAAACTTCTCAACAACAAATGCAAATAGAAATGATGCAAATATATAAGAAACATAAGATAGGACTAGGATCATTCTTCTTACCATTTTTGCAAATGCCAATCTTTATTGCGATGTATCAAACAGTAACTAGAATTTTAGTTCCAGGAGGATATTGGGCGGAAAAAATTAGTAATACTAGATTTTTAGGAGTAGATTTATCAATTGGTTCACATTGGGCATCATCATATATTTTAGCTGCCCTAGTGGGGATTACGATGTTATTATTACAGTGGATTTCACAAAGAAAACCAGCACATTTAAAGAAAACTACTGAACACAAAAAAGATGATCAAGCAGCTCAAACCGCAAGAACGATGAAAATAGTTAGTTATATTATGGTAATTATGATGGTGTTCTTTGCGTTTAGGAGCAACGCTCTAGCATTATATTGGGTTATTGGTAACTTGTTCTCATTAGGTCAAACTTTAATCCATAGACAACTAGCTAAAAAACGTTACGAGAAAAAACAAGAAGAAACTTTAGGGGGGATATTATGAAAAGAGTAGAAATTGAAGCTAAAACTGACCAAGAAGCCCTAAAAGAAGCATCTAAACTATTAAATATTGCTGAAGATTACATCGATTTAGCAATTGTAAAAGAGAAAAAAGGATTACTTGGAATTGGAGGTAGCACTGTCTACTTAGCAACACCAAATGTTAATTTAGTAACGGCAGGAAAAGAATATCTAGAAAAGATATTGTTTAATCTTGGAATTGAATGTAAAACTGAATTTCGTACATTAGATGGTGGAATGCAAATTTTTTATAATTTAGAAACTACTGAAAATTCATTATTAATTGGTAGAGACGGTAAAAATTTACAAGCGCTTCAATTTGTTTTAAGAAATTATTTATCACAATTTACTGATTCCAAAATAATTGTTCATCTTGATATTGGTGGATATCACCGTAATCGTGTCAAACAATTAGAAATTTTAGCGACCAAAACGGCAAAAGAAGTTGCTAAAACTAAAATAGAAGTTAAGTTAGATCCGATGAACTCTTACGAAAGAAGAGTTATCCACACTAAATTAGCTGAGTGGAAAGATGTTGAAACCATCTCTGAGGGTGAAGGTCCAGAGCGATCTTTAATTATTAAACCAACTAAAAAATAATGAAAAAAGTTTTAAATGTTTTGCTTATAATATTAATTGGTAGTATTTTTTACAGTTTAGGTATTTCAATTTATGAAAACGCGAAAGTCGATAAAATGATTGAAGAATTTAAACAAGCCGGTGTTTTGAATGAAGAAATATCTACTGAAATGAGAAAATATTATGAAGTAGAATCAAAAGAACATCTTGATGATTTAACATACATCGTACATAACGATTATTTTTACATGGGAAATATTGGTGATATTTTAGTAACTAGGGAGTCGCCATTCCCTGAAATTCCAGTAGTTCACGAATTTATTACATACTATTTTGGTGGTCATGCTGCAATGGTTACAGACAAAAATCGAATTATGGAAATTGCTGGGTTTCCTGATCGCGGTGAATCGGTTTTAGACTATATTTCTTATCGTGTTGAATATGATGAAGAAGGGAAGGCCAAACACGAATTTTCTGGGGCTGTCCTTCATACTAGAGGGAATTATTTTATTAGAAAATCTAGTAGAGGTAAATATTATCGTACTAAATCAATTGGATTAAGAGTTAAAGCGACTCAAGAAGAAAGACAACAGGCAGTTGATTACCTAAAAGAACTAGGAGAAAAAGAAGTAGTATACAATTATATGTTTTTCTTAGACACTAAAGAAAAATATTATTGTACTGATTTAATAAGCAGAACATATCAAACGATACTAGATGAAAGTGGAAAACCGAAATTTAGTTTAAATGATGACGGATTTATTGTTTCAGTAAATGACTTAATTTTATCTAAAGATACAATGATATCGACATACTTTGAAGTTGATAAAAATGGGATTGAACATGTTTATTACCTTGTAAATCCAAAAACAGTGTAAAATAAAGATAGATAGAGAAGTAGGTGATAATAGGTGATTAAATATAATATTGCAATTGTTGAAGATAGTGAAGATTTTCAAAAGTTAATTATGTTATATCTTGAAAAAATTGAGAAAGAAACTAACTTAAGTTTTGATGTATCATCTTATTTTGACGGTGATGAAATCACCCACGAATACACTGCTCAATACCATATAATTTTCTTAGATATTCAAATGAAAAGAATGGATGGGATGACTGCCGCTAAACAAATTAGAGAATTTGATGAAGATGTAATTATCATTTTTATTACAAACATGGCAGGATATGCGATTGAAGGTTATAGTGTAAATGCGATGGGATACTTATTAAAACCTCTTTCGTATTTTGCGTTTAAAGAAGAAATACTTAAATCAATTGAAAAAATAAGTTTAAGAAAAAGAAATCATATTTTAATCCCTCAAGAAAAGGGGACAATCAGATTAAATGTTGATAATGTATTATATATAGAATCATTTAAACATGACCTCTTTATTCACACAAAAGAAGAAACATTCCAAATTAGAGCAACTCTTAAATCCTTAGAAGCAAAACTTAAAAATAACCATTTCTATCGAATGAATAACTGTTACTTAGTTAATTTAAAATGGGTATCAAGAATTGAAGGGGAGATTTGTTATATTGAGGGTCGAGAATTGAAAATTTCTCGACCAAGGAGAAAAGGCTTTATGGACGCCTTAACCGCATATATAGGTAATGTCTTATGATGTTTCAAAATCAAATGTTATTTCACATCTTAAATGTCTATACAACAACTAATCAAATGGCCCAAAGTCAAATCTTTATTCACATCCCTAGATTGCACACCGCGATTGCTGAATGGCTTTTTTCGTTAGTGTTTATCTTAGTAAGTAATCGAAGATTTAAAAAGCAAATTCATTATCCACTATTATTTGTTTGGTTAGGTGTATTTATTGGATATCAAGAACTAGCTGGAATTATGCCAATCAGTTTATGGATTCCGTTTATGGTTGGTGCTGTTGGACTAATGTTTTTGTTTGTTTTTACAATGACCGAGCAACCAATTCTGCGGAAAGCTTTTATCACATTTCAAGCATTCATTCTGGCAGAATTTGCGGCATCTCTAGAATGGCAATTTTATTATTATTTCTTTATGAATGCCAGCATTAAATATCCTAAAATATTGGAATATTTTGTTATGGTGTCAATTTATGCTCTAGTCTTCGCTCTAGTATATATAATGGAAAAACGACATAAGGCGAGAGACATTAAAATTGTTACATCTAAAACTGATTTGTTTACCGCATTTAGCATCACCGTAACTATATTTGCTATATCAAATATCAGTTTTACTGGTATTGATACACCTATTTCTGGTAGGTATCCGCAGGATGTTTTCTACATTAGAACACTTGTTGATGCATTAGGAGTTGTCCTATTTTATGCGATTCGAGAATATAAACTTGCCACTTATTCACGAATGGAAGTAATTGCGCTTGAAAATTTATTGAATAAACAATATTCTCAATATTTGCAATTTAAAGAATCTAATGAATTAGTCAATCGAAGATATCACGATTTAAAACATCAAATTGCAGTAATTAGAAGCGAAAGTGAAGAAAAAAGATCTAAGTATTTGGCTGAATTAGAAGAAGAACTTCATTTATATGACCTTCAATATAAAACTGGAAATCGAGCTTTAGATATTCTTCTTTCGTCAAAAAGCGGACAAATTGCTGACAATAATATTAACTTTACAGTAGTAGCTGATGGGGCATCAGTTGATTTTATTTCAGTAATGGACATGTGTTCAATGTTGGGTAATGCATTAGATAATGCAATTGAAGAAGTAAAAGAGATTGATAATGAAGACGAAAGAATTATCAAACTTGCGATCTTCCAACAACAAAGTTTCTTATTGGTTCGATTGGAAAACTATTATAAATCAGAATTAATTTTTGAAGATGGAACCTATCATACCACTAAGAAAGATAAGAGACTTCATGGATATGGATTAAAGAGTATTAAAACAGTTGTAGAAAAATATCACGGAACAATTGGGATTAACACAGAGAACAATTGGTTCACTGTCATTATTTTAATTCCAATTCCTAAAAAATAATACGACAAGTTATGACTAAAAATAATCAAACTGTGCAGAAATGCGCAGTTTTTTTACTTTTATATGTTAATATAAAACCGGTTTCATGAAAACGCTTTACTTTTACATTCGAAAGGGAGTGGATGATGTTGAAGTATAAAGATTTAATAAGCAAAATGACGCTTGAAGAAAAAGCTTCTTTACTTTCGGGTAAAGATTTTTGGCAAACTAGAGACATTCAAAAATACGGAATTCCTAGTATGTTTTGTGCGGATGGACCTCATGGAATTAGGAAGCAAAGAGCTGCTGCTGACCATTTGGGATTAAATCCATCATATGAAGCAACTTGTTTTCCAACAAGTGCTGCAATGGCTAACTCATTTGATGTCAACTTAATTCATCAAGTTGGGATAGCATTAGGAAAAGAGGCTCAAGGGCAAGCGGTTAATATTCTTCTAGGGCCTGGAACGAATATTAAGAGAAATCCTCTAGCAGGGAGAAACTTCGAATATTTTTCTGAAGATCCATATTTATCAGGAAAAATGACAGCGGCTCATATTAGCGGTATTCAAAAAGCTGGAGTTTCTGGATGTGCTAAACACTTTGCTGCAAATAACCAAGAATTTAAGAGATTAGTAATTGACTCAATTGTTGATGAAAGAACGTTAAGAGAAATTTATTTGATGCCTTTTGAATTGGCAGTTAAAGAAGGAAAAACTAAAACTATTATGGCATCTTACAATAAACTTAACGGTATTTACACCAATGAACACCCACACATTCATAATCAAATTTTAAGAAAAGAGTGGAAGTATAAGGGAATTGTTATTTCTGACTGGGGCGGTTCAAATGATCGTGTCGAAGCTTTAAAAGCTAACGCCGAGTTAGAAATGCCAACTACTGCTGGTGAAACAAACTATGAAGTGGTTAGAGCTGTTCAAGAAGGAGTTGTTGAAGAAAAATTATTAGATGAGAATATTGATCGTCTACTTGAAATTATTTTTACAACTCATGAAGCGGTTAAAAATGCTGAACCAGCTGATTTTGAAGCACACCATGAATTAGCTTTACAAGTAGCTGAGGAAAGTGCAGTTTTACTTAAAAATGAAAATGTTTTACCACTAAGTGGTGAAAAAGTTTGTATTATCGGTGATTTCGCTAATGTTCCAAGATACCAAGGTGCAGGCAGTTCAAAGGTTAACCCTACTAAATTAGAGTCAACAATTAAATTAATTGGTGAATACACAGATAACTATGTTGGATTTGAAAGAGGATTCAAACGCTTTGGTAAGAAGAGTAAAGGTCTAATTAAAAAAGCAGTTAAATTAGCTAGCCAAGCTGATGTTATTTTGTTGTATGTTGGTTTAGATGAAGCTACTGAAGCTGAGGGTATCGATAGAAGCCACATGAGATTACCTCAAAATCAATTAGATTTATTTAAAGCATTAAGACCATTAGGCAAGAAAATAGTAGTAGTTATGTCAACCGGAGTCGCTGTTGAATTTGATGTCTTAAATGATGCTGATGCAATTTTACATGGTTATTTAGCTGGTCAAGCCGGAATGAAAGGATTACTAAATGTTTTATTTGGTAAAACCAATCCTTCAGGAAAATTATCTGAAAGTTTACCTTACAAATATGAAGATACACCTTCAGCACCTTATTTCCCTGGTGTAACTTATTCTGTTGAGTATAAAGAAGGTCTATTTGTTGGATACAGATATTATGATACAGTTGATAAAGAAGTTAACTTCCCATTTGGTTATGGTTTATCATATACAACTTTCTCGTATGATAAATTAGAAGTTCATGATGACCATGTTGAAGTAACAGTTACTAATACTGGTAAAGTTAAAGGAAAAGAAGTTGTTCAATTATATGTTGGTCTTAATAAATCAGAAGTGATTAGACCTAAAAAAGAATTAAAAGGATTTGTAAAAGTAGAACTTGAACCAAAAGAAACCAAAACTGTTAAAATTCCATTTGATGAATATACATTTAGATATTTCGATATTAACACAAATAAATACGAAATTGAAAAAGGAACCTATCAATTATATGTTGGTTCTTCAGTAAGAGATATTCATCTTGAAGGAGAAATTGAAAAAGAAGGAATTAAACCAAAAGTAGCTAATAAAGAAATTTTAGCACCTTACTATTCAGGAGATATTTTAGAAATTAGCGATGAAGTTTATGAGGCACTACTTGGAAGACCAATTCCACAAATTGTTAAACCAACAGATAAGAGAGGAAGAATTATCGTTGATCACGAAACTACTGTTGCCGAATTAAGAAAAGCTAAAGGCTGGACTGGTAGATTCTTCTCATGGGTGATTAGATTTGCCATTAAATTGCTAAAAGCAATCGGCAAATACAATGATGCCAATACTTTAATCATGGGTGTATTAAATCAACCAATGAGAGCCATTTCAAGAATGACTGCGGGAATGTTAAATTATCCGCAACTAGATGGTTTAATTACTATGTTTAATGGTAAATTCTTTAAAGGCTTTAAACAATTTAGAAAAGCTGGAAAAGCTAAAAAACAATTTTTAAAACAAGAAAAAGAAAGGGTTAAAGCTACGGAGGTTAATTAAAAATGAATCAAGCAAAAGAAATTAGAAAAGAAAAAGAACTTAAGTTAAAAGAACTCTATAAGGAAAAATTCGCAATACCTAAAGATGATCCAGATAGAGATGCAAAAAGACAAGAAATAGATGTTAAAATTGCTGAAGTAAAAGAAGAGCATAAAAGAAAGAGAGCCGAATATCGTGCAGAAAATCCAGGTAACTTTTGGACAAAAGTTGGTAGATTTTTCTATGATCTGTGGTTCGCTATCGCTCAAGTATATTATTTCTTTGAAGTAAGATTCCCTAAATTAACACAGTTTTTCGTGTTTTTCATGGTATCTAACGGAGTTACCGTTCTTCAATTAATATTAATGCCATTAATTAAAGCAATGTTTAATGGAACGAGTATTATCGATGTCAATTTCCAAGTTGGTCGAATCGGTAATAAACCAGCGGTTATGGGTGGAGATCCATATTATATGTTTGACTATGCTGCTGGTCCAGTTCAACAAGATGGTACAGGAGGAGGTTTAGCGTACTTCTTAGCTGTCCAAATAACACTATTAATTGCTCAAGTAATTAACTTCTTTGCTCAAAGAAATGTTACATTTAAATCAAATAGTAGTGTGGCTAAAGCCGCAATGTGGTATGCAATTGCTTATGTTGCCATTACATTAATTGCTGCTGCAGCCCAAGGATTCTATAAAGCCCCTATTTATAATTTATTAATGGATAAATGGGGTTGGGGTAAAACTGGTGAGACGATAGCTGACGTCATCACAATGATTATTAATAGCGCGATATCCTTCTGGGTCTTCTTCCCTATCTTTAGAGTAATTTTTAAACAAGTGCCTGAACCTAAGGAAGAAGCGGCTGAATGAGAAAAAGAGTAATTTTTCCATTTGTCGAAGCCGGAATGGGTCATATCATGCCAATGAGAGCGGTTCTTACCGCTTTTCGGCAGAAGTATGGTGATAAAGTAGAAATTATTGAGACTAAATTTTTCCACGATCAAGATAATAAAGAAGCAATTAAAATCGAACAAGACTTCATTAAACAAGTAAAATTTCACAATAGGTTTCGTGGATTAGGTAGACTTCAATTTTTCTTAATGGGGTTATTTGGGCAAAAAATTTCATTAAATTTTTTACATAAACGAAGATATAAAATTGGATACAAATCATCATTAGAATATATTAAATTACTAAATGCAGACGTAATCTTTAATACTCATTTTTCAACGCTATATTATGCAAACGAAGCTAAGGAACAAGGATTAACTAAGGCAAAAGTAGTTTGTTACTGCCCAGATCCAGTTTTAGGATTACAATGGGACAAGCGATTTGATTTAATGGTTTTAAGTAGCCATAAAGGAATTGATAAAGCACTTAATACTAAAACCTTTAAAGGAACTAATATTAAATATGCTCCATTTATGATTCGACCTGAAATTAAGGACTATACAAAACCAAAGGTTGAGTATAAAAAAGAATTAGATTTAAAGGATGAATTTACCATTTTATTATGTGATGGCGCTTACGGCGCCGGTAAAATGAATCGCGTTTTAAAAGAACTATTAAAATCAAAATTAACAATGAATATTTTGGTTGTCTGTGGGAAAAACGAAAAGTTATATCAAAAACTAAGTAAATTTGTTGCTCCAGAAAATATTCATTTAAAAGTTTATGGTTTTACCGATAAAATGTTGCTGCTGGCTGCAGCATCAGATTTATTTATTGGTAAATCCGGAGCTTCTAATTTAGCAGAAGCATCATATTTTGAAAATCCATTACTAGTTACTTCAATGGCTACTAATATTGAAGTTTGGATTGCTGATTATTACATTAATGAAATTAAAAATGCTAAAAAAGTATTTAATGTAAAAAAAGTTAGAGAACTAGTTGAATCATTCATCAAAAATCGTAAATTGATGGAACCAATGACCATAGCCGCTAAAAAGACAAAAGATACTAGTGGGCCAGAGAAAATTGCGGATATGATCTATGAATTAGTGTTAAAAAAGTAAAAAAAGTATAAGAAAGGAAAGGTATTTTATGAAAAGAATATTGTACGTATTTGGATTACTTTTTATCTCATTAGTTCTGTTTAGTTGCGATAAGACTGAAAAATTTACAGTTACATTTAACGCAAACACAGGACAACTTGTTGGCGATGCTACAGTAGAAGTAGATTCTGGTAGCAACGTTACAAGCAGTATGCTTCCTACTGCATCAAAAGCAGGGCATACGTTTAAGGGCTGGTTTACATCAGCAGCTGCAACAGGTGACGCTGTAAAATTCCCTTATAAAGTTACAGGAAATGTAACATTCTATGCTGGTTATAAAGAAGATGAAGCTCCGCCAGCAACAACACATGTTGTCACCTTTAATTTAAATGGAGGAACATCAACTAGTACTTCACTTGAAGTTTCTGTTGAAGAGGGTTCTCAATTAAAAGAAGCCGACTTGCCTGCAGGTGTAGCAAAAGAAGGATATACTTTTGAAGGTTGGTATTTAGATGAAGCTCTTCAAAACAAAGCAACATTCCCATTAACGATTGACGCACCAAAGACTTTATATGCTAAGTGGGAAGCGGTAGTTGTTGTTACTTATCGAGTCACATTTGATCAAAATGGCGGTGTTTTAAGTGGTGATGCCGTAGTTATTGTTGAAAGTGGAGAAAATATCCAAACAGCCCCAACAGCAACAAGAGATAAACATAATTTCTTGGGGTGGAATACTAAAGCTGATGGAACTGGTGATGATATCACATTCCCATATACCCCAACATCAGCAATTAAACTATATGCTAAATGGGAAAAACAACCAGTAGCTACATTTACTGTAACATTAGATGCTAATGGTGGTACTCTAACTGGTGAAGCTACACTTCAAGTTGACGAAGACGAAACAATGGATGCCCCAGTAGCAACTCGTGATGGCTATACATTAACTGGATGGAACACTAAAGCCGATGGTACGGGAGATAACATTACTTTCCCATATGGACCAACTTCAGATATTAAATTATATGCTAAGTGGAAAGAAGCGGCTTCTGGCGGTAGCGAATATAGCCACAAATATGTTTATGAAGCTGAAACTAAAGGTGTTGTCACCGGTACTCCTTCTCAAGAGGGTGCTGATTTTGTGGAAACAGATGTACCAGCAGCTAGCGGTGAATCATCGTTAGGTTATCTATCTGTTGCTGGAAACTATGTAACATTCACTGTAACAGCAGATGCAGCAGGAACAGTTGATTTAGAATTTATGATGTCAAGTACCGCATTTGATATGACAAATTGGATAGTTCCTGATCAAGCAGTAAATAGTACCAATATGGAAATCAAAGTTAATGATGTAGTTCAAACATTTGAAGAACAAATGATTGTGGGTTCTGGCGCAATGGTATGGAGCGAAGATTGGTCACCATTAATGGTTAATAATGTTACTTTAAAGGCGGGAGCAAATACAATAGTAATTAAATCTATCGATGGTACATTCCCTAACCTTGACTATTTAGCAGTTCATTCTAATTTTGGTTTAGACGGAACTAAAGTTAAAATCGAAGGTGGCGGTGGCGGTGGATCAACTGGCGGTTCAATTGAAGGCTTTGATCACAAATATGTTTATGAAGCAGAAACTAAAGGAACACTTGTTGGTGAACCAAGTTCATCCGGAGCAAACATCGTTGAAACTTCTGCAACAGCAAGTGGCGGACAATCATTAGGTTATTTGAATAGAGCTAATAACGCAGTTGAATTTAAAGTTACTGCTCCAGCCGCAGGCAAAGCGATTATTGAGTTTATGTTATCAAGTAACTTAATGGAAAGTTATGTAGTAGTCAATCAAACTATCAACACGACAGAAATGAATATTATCGTTAATGGTACGGCAGTTCCATTTGATGAAACAGTTGTTAAGGGATCAGGAGAAATGTTAGTTTTCAACCAAGAATGGACTCCGATTCGTGCGTTTAATGTTGATTTAGTTGCGGGAGAAAACACAATTTCGCTTAAATCAGTAGGTACTGCAGGTATGTTCCCTAACTTTGATTATATGGCAATCTATACAACTTTAGCTTTAACAGACGGTGTTAAAACTAATGTTGAAGGTGGCGGTGGTGGCGGAGAAGAACCACCAGTAGAAGTTACTTATGATGGCAATATCAATGTTAATTTAATAGTAAAAGCATATCCGGCTGGACCAGCATTTGAATCAGCAATTATTGAATTTGCACATCCAGTTAAATTAACAGCAGAAGACTTAACCACTCTTCAAGTTACTGGATCTGGCGGATGGGGAACACCAACACCATTTACTAACACAGAAGCGTTTTTATCTGATAAAGATGGAAAAGCTGTAACAACCGCAACATCAAAATATGTAACACTTAAATTCCAAGTAACGCTAGCTAATAGCGGAATTTCTGGACAAAATGGTGCTTTCTCATATGGCTGGCAAACAGGAAGAAACACATGGAAAAATATTAGTGCCTTCAAATTAAGTCTTTCAAAGGCCCTTAATATTAATGATGTAGATTACGATAAACTAGATGCTACAAAAGTAACTATGAGCAAAACTATTCCAGAATTTGCAAACTGGGATTTAACAGGATCTCATAAATATACAGATGCAACTCATGGAGAAATTACACTTCTTTATGCCGATTATAAACCAACTGCGATTGCCGGTGGAGTTAAGAACCCATTAATTATTTGGTTACATGGTGCTGGAGAAGGTGGAACTGATCCAAGTATCGTTCTTTTAGGAAACGAAGTGCTTGGTTTAGGTAGAGATTATATTCAAAAATACTTTAAATCAGGTGAACAAACTGGAGCATATGTATTAGCAGTTCAAGCACCAACAATGTGGATGGATGATGGCACAGGTGAATATGGAAGTGCTTCAATGTATAAAAATGCATTATGGGCAACCATTAAAGCCTATGTTGCAGCAAATGGTGACATTGATCCAACTAGAATTTATATTGGTGGATGTTCAAACGGCGGATTTATGACGATGGAAATGTTACTTTCAGATACTGAGAAATATTTTGCAGCAGCATATCCAATTTGTCAAGCCTACTCATATGCAAATATCACTGCTGCACAAAAGACAGCATTAAAAGATCGTGCAATTTGGTTTATCCATTCAAATGATGACACAACAGTTCGACCAACAGCAACAAACAACCTTTATATTGACTTAATTAATTTAGGCGCAACCAATGTTCATTATACATTAACAGAAAATGTTACTTATGATGGAGTTAGCTACATGGGTCACTTCTCATGGGTTTATGCATTTAGAGATGAAGTTAAATATATTCAACCGAAAGTAGGAGCCGGAGAAGCACTAGCTGATTCTGATTTAAATCCTGCATCAACAACTAAACATCCAAACTATGACACTATGTGGGCATGGATGGCGGCTCAAAAGAAAGCAGCAGATTAAAATTCAAATAAATAAAGGAGGAATTAATAAATAATGCTTAAAAAAACAAGATTAGCAGCAAAAGTAACTTCGTTGATATTATTCCTCGCATTAGCCTTTGTCTTAACGCTTGGCCTTTCTGCCAGCGTTAAGGGCGAAGCGCCAATATATCAACCAGAAGCTACGAGTGCAGAGGACTCTTTACAAAGAGCTAATAAGTTAAATGAACAGATCGCCGCAGAAGGAAGTGTATTATTAAAAAATAGTAATGATGCATTACCTATCGCTGCCGGAAGTAAAGTATCTGTTTTAGGTAAAAGTTCAGTTAATCCACAATTAGGTGGGGGTGGTTCATCAGCTGGTGAATCAGGAGGAGCTGCTGCAATTGATGTCTTTAAGAGTTTAAGTAATGCTGGATTTATTCATAACCCAGTATTAGAAGCCTTTTATAGAGATAATGCGGCTTCTGGAAACGGAAGACCAGCAAGTTCTGGAACTGGTCAATCAGTTGGTAGAACTGGTGAAACTCCAATGGATAGTTATACTCAAGCGGTAAAAGACAGTTTTGCTGATTATGATGATTTTGCAATCGTCTTTATTACTAGAGTTGGTGGAGAAGGTTGGGATTTATTTACTAAAGTTGATAATCAACCAGGTAGAGAAACCAAAGGTCAACACTATCTACAATTAGATACTAATGAAGAAGCATTAATCGAAATGGCTACTGAAAACTTTGATAAAGTGGTCGTTGTTTTAAATATTAGTACAACTTTCCAAATTGGGGATTTAGAAAATAACGAAGATATTGATGCTATTTTATGGATTGGACTTCCAGGTGCAACTGGATTAAGTGCACTAGGTAGAATTTTAAGTGGTGAAGTTAATCCTTCAGGAAAAACTTTTGCAGTTTATCCAAAAGATTTCAAAAAAGATCCAACTTGGCAAAACTTTGCGACAAACGCAGCCGTCGGTAACCGCTATTTAAGAGAAGATGGTACTAATTCACAAAGAAACTTTGTTGAATACGAAGAAGGTATTTATTTAGGATATCGCTACTATGAAACAAGAGGATTTGTTGAAGGTGGAACTTGGTACGACGATAATGTGGTTTATCCATTTGGTTATGGATTAAGCTATACTGAATTTGAATGGGAAGTTCAATTCCCAGAAGTAGCAATTACTGCAGAAACTGTTTTAGAAGTAGCAGTTAAAGTTACTAACATAGGTAAACACCCAGGTAAAGATGTTGTCCAATTATATATGAGTGCTCCTTATTATGATGGAGAAATTGAAAAAGCTCATGTTGTCTTAGTTGGATTTGCTAAAACAAAATTATTAAAACCGGGTGAAACAGACACAGTTCATATTAGTGTACCAGTATACACGATGGCATCATATGACTTTAATGATGCCAACTTTAATGAGTTTATTGGTTATGAAGTAGAAAAAGGGGATTATACATTCTATGTCGGTACTGACTCTCATCAATCATGGAAGAGCGGAGAAAGCAAAGTTTATAATGTTGCAACCGATATTAAAATTGAAAATGACCCAGTATCAGGTGTTAAAGTTGAAAACCAATTTGAAGATATTAGTGCATATTTTGGTGAAGTCGATGAAAATGTTCCATTTAGTGGAAGAACTAAAGTTATGTCAAGAGCTGATTTTACAGGAACTTTCCCAACTGAACCAACAGCAGATGATCTTACTATTGGTGTTCCAGAACTTGATGCATTAGTTGTCTATCCAAACCACAGAGAAGTTCCAACCGATGTTGGATACGACTCAGAAGATAAACCATGGTATGTTGCAGAAATGCCAACTTATGCGACAACCAGAGCAACCGATATTAAATTAACCGAGTTAGTTGGTAAACCATATGACGATGAATTATGGGACGATTTCATGGATCAATTTACTTTAGAAGATTATGCTGATATTGTTGCTAACGGATTCTTTGGAACTCTTGCATTCCCAGATTTAGATATTCCAGTGATGATTATGCCTGACGGCCCTACTGGATTTGTTAAAAACCCTTCAGCACCAGCAGGATATGGTGCTCCAAGATGTTTCTATGCTTCTCCAATTGTAGTAGCTTCAACATGGAATGTTGATTTAGCCCTAGAACAAGGTGAAGTTATGGGAGACGAAGGTCTATGGATGGGCTTTGCTGGTATTTATGCACCAGCAACTAATATGCATCGTTCACCATTTAGTGGTAGAAACTTTGAATATTATTCAGACGATCCATTATTAGCTGGTAAGATGGCAGGTGCCGTTACTAAAGGTTTACAATCAAAAGGTATTTCGGTATATCTCAAACACTTCGCTTTAAACGACCAAGAAACCAATAGAGCTGGTATTGCTACATGGGCTGATGAACAAACAATTAGAGAAATCTATCTAAAATCATTCGAAATCGCTGTTAAAGATGGAAATGCAACTGGAATTATGACTGCATTTAATAGAGTTGGTGCAACATGGGCCGGAGCAAGTTATCCATTATTAACTAATGTTTTAAGAGGAGAATGGGGCTTTAGAGGTGCCGTTATTACTGACTGGGCTAACGGCGGCTGGATGAACATGGGACAAATGGTTCGTGCTGGTAATGACTTCTATCTGGCAATGAAATTCGGAAATTATATGTTTTTTGGTAAACCAACAATCACTGAAGCATATTTGACCCCATCATATGTAGCAGCGTTAAAGAATTCATCTAAGAACGTTTTATATACAGTAGCTAATTCAGCAGCAATGAACACGTTAAGACCAAGTTATGCTGCACAATTTACTGCTGCCCAAAGAAACTTAGGCACACTTGAACGTGGCGACGATATTGCATTAAATGTTGCCAGCATTGATTATGAAGAAGCAACATATGAATTAGTTGGAGCTCCAAAAGGAATTTCAATTAATAGCAATACTGGACAAATTTCAGGCAAGATTGCTACTGATGCAATTGCTGGTGATTATGTAATGACAGTAACATTAAGAGATGCTACTGGATTATTAACTCAAGCAGTTGAATTTAGATTCACTGTTGAAGGTGGATTAGTCTTTACTGGTGATGCCGCACCAGAAATTATTCGTACTGAGGTAGTTTCAATTGATGTTGGTTCAACAGTTCTTGGCGCAACAGGAATTGAATACGAAATTAGTGCCGGTACACTACCAGCAGGATTAGTTTTAACTAAAGAAGGTAGATTAGTAGGTAGTGTTGCTGCAGCAGGAACTCATACATTTACTGTTAAAGCTACTTTAGGTGAAGATGTAGTATCTAAAGAAATTACATTAACAGTTAAAGGCATGGAATTATTCTATGAAGTTGAAACTGTTGAACATGAAGGTAAAGAAGGTGAAGCAGTTAACATTAATGTTGCGACAATCGTTGGCGCAGAAAATGTTACATATACAGCAACCGGATTACCTGCGGGATTAACAATTAGTGCTGATGGAGTTATTTCAGGAACACCAACTGAACACGGTACATTTAATATTACGATTACTGCAAGTGCAGATGGTTATGAAGATGTAACAACTACAGTTACGATCACTGTTGAAGAAAAAGAAGCTGCACCAGATCAACCTGAAAAACCAGAAGAAGAACAACCAGAAGAACAACCAGAAGAGAAAAAATCTCTATTATGGTTATGGATTGTATTAGGGGTTGTTGCTGTTGCCGGAATTGGCGCTGGCGTCTTCTTCTTTCTTAAAAAGAAAAAAAAGTAAGTTAAATTAATAGTTAAGCAAGGCAGTAATTAATTTTACTGTCTTGCTGACTACATTTAAAAAATCAAAATCTATTAAATTAAAGGAGGCAGTGTGAATGAATAAACTGAAAAAGATATTTATTTTTTTGGTAACCACCGGCCTGTTTTTTTTATTAGCTGGCTGTAGTAATTTTTCTTATGCTGGCGAACAATTGAAAAATGGTGTTGTAGGCGTTGAATATAATGAAACTATTGACTACGCCAGTGGAACAGACAATGAAATAACATATACCTTAAAGGAAAATAGCACCTTACCAAAAGGACTACAAATTGAAAGTGGTAGTGTTGTTGGTATTCCAGAAGAAGCGGTAACCAATCACGAGTTTGTTGTTGTAGCTTCAGCTGGAAAAAGTAAAAAAGAAGCAAAATTTAAGATAACCATAAATCGTGGTCAAATAGTATTTAACGATGCGATTGTTGATATTATTATTGGTAAAGAAAATTCAGGCACCGTAAATATTGCAACAGGTGCCAAAAATATAAAATATGAAATTATTGAAGGTGAAGATAACCTCTTTGATGGAATTTCTATCGCAGAAGATGGAACCATTTTAGGAGTCTATGATAGAGTTAGAACTAGTAGAGTAATTGTAATTAAAGCTAGCGCAGATGATGTTGAATCAGCAACGGCACAAATTCAAATTAGAGCGATTTATGAATATTTAGATTATAGTGACACGACATTAGTTGATGCCAGAGTTGGACTAAATTATGCCGCATCAGTCGCTTTAATTAAAAACGAAGGAGTAGTTGCCACTTATTCATTAATTGAGGGTTCGAAATTACCAGAAGGTTTAACTTTAAATCAAGACGGAACAATTACTGGGATTCCAACAGAAGTTGGTCCAGCGGTACCTTTTAAAGTAATGGCAAGTGCACCTAACTTTTCTAATACCATCGCTGAGTTTAAAATTGACGTTATTTTAAACCATGTTAGTGTGGCTCAATCTAAAATTATCAATTTTGGTAAAGAGAGTGAACCAACTACCTTATCAGCTGCTTATGACGGCCAATTTTATGTTAACCAAAGAGGAGTACAAGGTGGGGCTTTCGCATTAAATAATAATGCATTAAAGTTTACTTTAGTCGAAGGTGAAGGAGAACTTCCACCGGGATTAGTATTATACGAAAATGGCGCTATTATCGGATTACCTACAGTTAGAGGTAACTATGAATTTAGTGTTAAAGCTAGTGCGACCGGAACGACTGATGTTGTTAGAAAATTTATTATTAAAGTACAAGGAACAAGAATCAGGTATGATTCTCAGACTTTGTTATTAACTAGAGGTGAACCAGTTAATATCAATATTGGAACTGCTGATGCTGGTGCAGGTACTGTAATAACTTATACTATGGCAGAGGCAGACAAGGAAAGCTTATTAAATAACTGGGGATTAAGTGTATCAGAAGCTGGTGTCTTAACAGGAACACCAACCAAATCACATAAGATTATGAATTTCCAAGTTACTGCTAATGCTGAAGGATTTACTTCAACAACTGCAGCAATCTTTGTTAGAATTCAAGAACCGCTTACTGAAGCGAAAAAGTTTGAAGCTGAATATATTAATTTAATTGGTAAAAGCGGTACTGGATATTCAGGCGCTCCAACCGAAGAAGCAATGATTACTGGTGAACCTATTGCAAGTAATGGTTATTTTATTAACTATTTACATAATCACGATATCACCCTAGAGTTTGTTATTTGGTCAGATCAAGCAGTAAGTGATGCGGTACTATATGTTGGATTAGGATCAGAACTAGGAAATATTACTTTAAGACCAAACGAAATCGGTATTTATACATATGATTCTGATAATATTAAGACCGGAAAGAAAACACAAATTCAATATACTCCATTTACTGTTGAAGGCGGAAACGGAAACTATCCAAGTTTTAATCGATACAAAATTGGAAATATAAGTTTAGTTGAGGGTTATAATGTAATTCAAATTGTAATCCATCCTAATACATATAAACAGGGAGCTACCGGTGGTCCAGGGTTAGACTTTATTGAAATTGAAACTAGTGCCACATTAAAATGGCATCCGTGTTTATATAATATTGTTGAGTAAGGCAAGGTGATAGTTATGAAAAAAATAAAAGAAATATTTAAATTTATTTGGAAATATAATCGAGCGTGGATGTTAACCACGATTATTGTTTTGGCATTCTTTTTTACAGTCAGTATTGTCGCTACTCAAAATGATTTTTTAGCAGGAACGCTTGATACTGTTTTAGGTGGTGAAACAAGAAAACACATTTCTGGTGATCCAGAACAATATAATAGATATCCTAAAACAACCAATTTCAATCAATTTGAAACTGATTTAGAACTATCAGCCGGCATTAATTCAACAAATAGAGATAAAAGAAATTCTTTAGAAATGGGAAATCTACTCAATGAGGTAATCGCGGAAGAGGGATTTGTTTTATTAAAAAATGACAATAAAGCTTTACCTATTGCTACTAATGCCTCTAAAAAAGCTAAAATTAGTGTTTTTGGAAAAAACTCGGCTAATATAGTTCTTGGTGGATCTGGTTCGGGTGGAGGAAACGAAAAAGATGCAGTAAACTTATATGAGAGTTTGGAAAAAGCTAATTTTGAATTAAATCCAGAACTAAAATCTTTTTATCAAAGCAGCAAATCAGGTAAAGGTCGAGATGCCAATCCAGCAATTGGTGTTTTAACAACAGGTTTAGAAATTGGAGAAACGCCACAAGATCGATATACAGATTCAATTAAAAATAGTTTTGGTGATTATAGCGATGCCGCTATTATCGTGTTTTCTAGAATTGGTGGCGAAGGCTTTGACCTTCCAAGATTACAACAAAAAACATATGGTGGTGCTCCAATTAGTGGGTCTAAGGAAGGCGGACAACACTACCTAGAACTAGATCAAAATGAATTAGATCTAATTGATATGGTCGTCAATAGTAATAAGTTTGATCGTGTTGTTGTGTTAATTAATGCATCAACATCAATGGAATTAGGCATAATTCAAGACAATCCGAAAATCGATTCGATTTTATGGATTGGAAGTCCAGGTGGTTCTGGGGCTCTTGCGATTGGCCGCGTTTTAAATGGGACTGTTAATCCATCGGGAAGATTAGTTGATACCTTTACAAGAGATTTTTCTAAAGATCCAACTTGGAATAACTTTGGAGATAATATGTTAGAAAACGGTAACGCATATTTAACAGGAGGAGCTAATTCCGGTTACTATTTTGTTGAATATCAAGAAGGAATATATTACGGATATCGATACTATGAAACCGCATCCTATGAAAATGTTATTAGATTTGGTAGTGATTATGGTTGGTATGATGAACATGTAGTTTATCCGTTTGGATATGGATTAAGTTATACTAATTTCAAATGGGAATTGGTTAATGAAGGAACAACATTAAATGGTTCAGTTTTAATCAATGGCGACCAAGAAATAACCGTTAAAGTTAAAGTAACTAACCAAGGTGAAGTTGCAGGTAAAGAAGTGGTTCAACTATATTATTCAGCACCTTATATTCAAAATGGAATTGAAAAAGCTCATGTAGTTTTAGGGGCTTTTGAAAAAACCGATATTATCCAACCAGGACAATCAGAAATAGTCACTTTAAAATTAAAAGTATCAGATATGGCATCGTATGACTATGATGATGCTAACGGTAACGGATTTAAAGGATATGAATTAGATCCAGGATTATATGAAATTTATGTTGGTCAAAATGTTCATAATAGTTGGAACATTACTTCTAATAATTGGGTAGGATCAGCTAATAGTATCGTTTTAGAATATTCGCTTCTTGAAGGTTTGCAATTCGAATATGATGTCGACGAAAAGGCTTTATCAAACGATAATCAGTTTGATGATATGAGTACATATATGAAAGATAAAGTCATGAGTCGAGCATCGTTTGCTATTACATTCCCTAAAAAACTAACTAAAGAAGAACGCGAACTTACTCCTGAATTATTAGACAGTTTAACCTTTAAATATGACGATGTTAATGCCAGTTATAAAAATAAATTTACTGGAGTTCTACCAACTCAAGGAAAAGTTGGTGACCCAGTCCAATTGTATGAACTAATTGGAAAGGATATCGATGATCCAATGTGGGATGATTTGTTAGATCATTTAACAATTGATGAAATGGTTATCCTAATTGGACAAGGAAATTTCCATACTGAATCAATTGATAGAATTAATAAGCCAAGAACTATTGACCCAGATGGACCGGCTGGATTTACCAATTTTATGGGAGATCCAACAGTTCACGAAACAACCTTCTTTGCCTCCGAAACCGTTATTGGCTCAACATGGAATAAAGATTTGGCTCACGACATGGGAGTTGTAGTGGGGTTACAAGGAATTGTTGGTTATACTAAAGGCGATGGCAGACCATATAGCGGATGGTATGCTCCAGCAGTTAATATTCACCGAAGTCCATTCAGTGGACGCAACTGGGAATATTACTCAGAAGATCCGTATCTATCAGGAATGATGGGCGCTTTTGTAGTTCAAGGTGCTAAATCAAAAGGTGTCTACACATATGTAAAACACTTTGTCTTAAATGATCAAGAGACATCAAGAGATGCTAACGGATTAGTTACTTGGGCCGATGAACAAACGTTTAGAGAAATTTATTTAAGACCTTTCCAAATTATTGTTGAAAAGGGAGAAACTAACGCAATGATGTCGTCATTTAACCGAATCGGTACCGTTTGGGCCGGCGGAAGTTACGAACTTTTAGAAAATGTTTTAAGGAAAGAATGGGGATTTGTTGGTATGGTAATTTCAGATTATAACTTAGGAAATGCCTATATGCCACCTGATCAGATGATTCGTGCTGGTGGAGATTTAAACTTAACACAAGATTATAAACCATCACCAAAAGCTAATAAAGAAGGTATGAATGACACAACACAAGTTGAAGCCTTAAGACAAGCCTCAAAAAATATCCTATATGTTGTTGCTAATAGTAATGCTATGAATGGTATGGGTGAAGGAGTTGTTTGGGGTTATAAGATGGCCACTTGGAAAGTATTGTTAATTGTAGTTAATGTTGCTTTAGTACTAGGATTTGGAATCTGGGGATTTTTCTCAATTAGGAAGTCTAAAAAGGAACATTGGTCAAAATAAATTAAAATTACATTTTAAAAGCTTGAATTTTCAAAAAGAAACTCAAGCTTTTTTTGTTTTTATGTTAAAAAATGTTAAATTAATTGTCAAATTGTGTCATTTACATAACAATTTGTGACAAATGAAACCGGTTTCAAACACTTTGTGTTATAATACCTATAGCGTTTTAGTCTACGCTAAATAAATATATTTATTTAATATTAAGGGAGGTAAAATATGAAAACCGTAACGAAAAGACTACTTATTTTAATGTTTGTCTTCCTAGGTGTATTTATTCTAGGAACAAAATCGGTTAAAGCGGGATTCGTTGAAGATAAACCAGCGGTTTATCAAACAGACTTCGAATCAGTAGAAGAAGAAGCTGCAGCTGCTAGAGAACTTAACGAACAAATAGCAGGTGAAGGCTTTGTTTTATTGAAGAATGAGAATGATGCTCTTCCTCTAAATCCACAAGAGAAAAATGTTAGTGTTTTTGGGGTCAGAAGCGACAATCTTATTTTAGGTGGTGGCGGATCTGGTTCTGGTTCATCTGCAGGTCAAGCAACTTTAAGAGATTCTTTAGAAGCTGCAGGATTTAGAATGAATCCAGTATTAAGAGGATTCTACGCTAATGACAATTCATCATTAGAATTGCCAGTTAAGAGTTTAGATGGTTTACAAAGCTCTGCTGCAATGTATAATGATGCTGCGATTATTGTAATTAGTCGTACCGGAAGCGAATTCAACGACGCTGCAATGTATGCAGTAGCAGGACATACCAATCTATTAGACAACTATTATTCATTAGATGATAATGAAAAAGCTCTAATTGATATGGTTGGTGATATGTTTGAAAAAGTTGTTGTTATCATCAATAGTGCTCACCCACTAGAATTAGCATTTGTTGAAGATCATGAAGGCGTTGATTCAGTTCTTTGGATTGGACATCCTGGTATTAACGGCGTTATGGCGGTTGGTAAGATTCTAACAGGTGAAGTTAATCCATCAGGTAAAACAAGCGATATTTATCCAGCTGATTTCAGAATGGATCCAACATGGCCAAACTTCAAAGGAAATATCCAAGGTCAATTAGTAGTAGGCGAACGTACAGTTAAAGTTGACGGCGAAGATAAAGTTGTAGAAGCTTTATTTACTCACTATGTTTCAAAAGATCATCCAGATAACGTATTAGCACCACTCAATAACCAAGGAACAGATGGATCTGCAGGTCTTGGCTGGGATTATTATTCATATTCAAGATTTACCGATAAAGATGGTAAAACAGTTTCAATTGATGGTCCTGGTTCAAGTGGCTATTACTTTGCTACACTAGACTACGAAGAAGGAATCTATATGGGATATCGTTGGTATGAAACAGCTAAGGCAGAAGGATATTTCAATGCTGACAATAGATTTACTGTTGCTCAACGTACTGCTGCAACTCCTGCTAAATATGGTGGAGACTTATACTATAACAGATTAGACGGCGTTGTTTATCCATTTGGTCACGGTTTATCTTATACAACATTTGATGTTGATATTACCGGAATTAAACATAATGATGCAGCATTTGCTAATAATGGTACACTTAACACTGCTTACGGACAAAAAATTGAATTAGAAATTACAGTTAAAAATACTGGAGAAGTTCCTGGTAAGAAAGTAGTACAAATTTATTACACAGCACCTTATATTGCTGATGAAATTGAAAAATCACACGTTGCGTTAATTGAATTTGACAAAACTAAATTATTAAAACCAGGACAATCAGAAGTTCTAAAGATTGAATTTTTAGTCCAAGAAATGGCATCATTTGACCATGATGACAAGAACAACAATGGTCATGCTGGTTGGGAATTAGATGCAGGTGATTATGTAATTGGTGTTTACGATAGTTCACATGTTGTATTAGATTCATTTACTGCTAAAGTTGCTACATTAACCAACTATGATAAAGATGCTCACACAGGAAATGATGTTAAATTAAGATTTACTGGTGGTGGTAAAGGAACTTGGAATGGAACTAGAGCTGAAGATGATTTAACTTATTATGATTCAAGAAGAACAGATTTCGTTACTGAAACTCCTTGGACAGAGTTAACAAGAGCTAATTTCCATGGCACATTCCCTAAATCACCTACTGCATCAGATCTAAAATTAACTGACGAAGCATTATTTATTTTATTATCACAGATATTCTATACACCATTTAACGATTTACCAACTGACCCTTGGTATGTTAAAGCAACCGATATTCCTGCTACTTGGACACAAGCATCAGCAGAAGATGTAGCTGCTAGAGTTGACGGTAAAACAGAAATTCAACTATATGATATGTCAGGTGTTCCATTTGATGATCCAAAATGGGTTACATTCTTAAACCAATTAACTTACGCTGAAATGGTTGGACTAATTTCATCATGTGGATACAATACTCCAGCATTAGCTTCAATTGGTAAACCAAGAAGTACCGACCAAGACGGTCCTGCTCAAATTAGAAATGGAGCTACATTCTGGGCATGTGAAGTAGTTATTGCTTCAACATTCAATAAGGATTTAGCATACAAACAAGGTCTATTCATTGGTAACGAATCATTATTTGGAGGAACTAGTGGATGGTATGCTCCAGGAGCAAATATTCACAGAAACCCTGCTTCAGGTAGAAACTTCGAATACTATTCACAAGACGGTGTTCATAACGGAATTATTGCTGCACAAGTTATTAAAGGTGCAACTGAAAGAGGTGTTAACTGTTATGTTAAACACTTATTCTTAAATGACCAAGAAACAAGTAGAATGGTTGTTAGTACATTTGCTTCAGAACAAGCAATTCGCGAAATCTATGGTAAACCATTTGAGTACGCGATTAAGTTTGGTGGAGCAACAGCTACTATGTCATCATTCAATAGAATCGGATTACTATCATCTAACTCTCACTATAACCTATATGTTGGATTATTAAGAGATGAATGGGGCTTCTTAGGCGGATCAGTTACTGACTGGTATTCTGCAACTAACGTTTCAGGCGCAACCGGAGATGTCGGAGCTAGAACATTCATTTATCCTCTTAACACTTGGGATAACACATGGGGCAAAAGAGTTTCAGGAAGATGGGATGAAGAAAAGAATATGGTTGTAGTTGATTTTGACGAAGATATCACAAGAGGTACTAGATGGTTAACTGACAGTGCTGACTCTAGAACATCTGCAAACATTACAGCAAACAGCCCAGTAAGCATCAATTTAATCAATAATAGAGATTTTGTTGACTATGCTGAAGGTGTAGAAGCTAAATATGCATATGGCACTGATGAAGTACCAGTATACGGACCTTCTGCTGCATTTAAGGACGCAAATAATCTGACAACAGATAGAGTTGCCGCTAAGATTTATAAGAAGGGCGATGTTATTGAAAGTCCAACTCAATGGGTAGCAGTTAGACAACTAGCTCATGCACAATTATTTGTTCAAGCTAATGGAAACGTAATGCAAAATGGTTTATCAGATGTTCAACTTGAAGCACAAACTATTGATTTAACTCAAGCAACTGCAGTTTCAGGAGTTGTAACATTTGCAAGCGAAGATTTACCAGGAGCAACTTATTCAGTAGCCGCAAATAGCGTTTTACCTGCGGGATTATCAGTAAACTCTGCTGGTAGACTAACCGGAACTCCAACTGAAGCCGGAACATTCCGCGTTAGAATTGATGCGAAAGTTGCCGGTTACATAAATAAATCAGCAACCCATACAATTAATATTGAAGCAAGATTTGTCTTTGCAGATCCAGAAATTGAAAATGGTGTAGCAGTTGATACTGTATTTGGTGAAGGCGTATATAATGTTGGCGATAGATATGGTTCTGGATGGAGAGCGCCAAGAATTTCAGCAATTGAACATGCTGTTGTTGACGGTGCACTTCCAGCAGGATTAGTCTTATCTATTGACGGAGCATTAACTGGAGTAACTACAGCTGAAGGTACACATAATGCTAAGATTCAAACAACCTTAGTGTTATCAAATGGTACTACAGTTCCATTCGTAACTGCAGTTCAATTAGTTGTTGATCCAGCACCAGTTATCCCAGAACCTGATAAAGTTACAGTAACATTTGTTGGTAACTTTGAAGGTGCACCAGATGTAGATGTTGAAGTTATTGAAGGTGAATTAGCTGCTCCAATTGCTCCTCCATATCGTCCAGGCTTTGCCTTTGCTGGTTGGTTTGAAGAAGCAGCAGCAACTAATGCATTCGACTTTAGCGTCGCACCTGAAGAAGATATTGAATTATTTGCTGGTTGGGTTTCTCTAGGTACTGAAAATCTTGATGCAGCAATTGCTGACATTGAAGCATTAATTACAGAAATTAATACTAAATTGAGACAACTAAATATCAAAGTTGGTCAATTTGATTTCAGCAAAGGACAACTCATTGCCGAACTTCAAGACGACTTAGCAGAACTTAATAGTAAACTTGAAACAGTTGAAGTTGACTCTGCAACTAAACAACAAGTTCAAGCGCTAAATCAACAAGTTACTGATATTCAAACTACAGTTGATGATGCACCAGCTCCACAAAACGGTGCTGCAATTGCCGCATTAGTCTTTGGAATCATTAGTGTATTAGCAATTGGTGGTTTAGCTTACATCGTATTATTTAGAAAAAAATAATACACATGTAATTCATAGTTAATACATAATTATAGCGGGGAGACACAAGAGCAACTTGTGGGCTCCCTGCTTAATAATGCATTAAATTAAAAAGTTATAATAATTCTTTTATTAATAAATTAAGGAGGGAATACATGAAAAATATTATGAAAAAGAAAATCTTTCCGCTTTTACTATTGTTATTGGGACTAGTATTTTTAGTCAGTTGTGATAAAACTGGTAACAACGAAAAACCAGTAGAAAAAACGATGCTAACCGTTATTTTTGACGTTAATGCCGGTAATGATACTGTTCAAAATGAACCAGATCCAGTTCGTGTTGAAAGTGGAAAAGCTGTCACTAAACCAGCTACTGATCCATCAAGAAGAGGCTATACTTTTAAGGGATGGTATGTAAAATCAGATGGAACCGGATCGGCCTATGATTTTTCTACCCCAGTCACTAAAAATAATTTTACTTTGTTTGCAATTTGGGAAGAAGAAGTCGTTAAATTTACGGTGACATTTGATCATTCATATGATGTGGCTGATGCAACTGTTAAAGTAAATAGTGGTCAAAAAGTTACACAACCAACTGATCCAACAAGATCAGGATATCGTTTTGAAGGTTGGTATATTGACGAAAACTTAACATCTAAATATAACTTTTCAGAAGCCATTACTGGTGATTTAACTTTATATGCTAAATGGACACAAGTTTTTGCTGTGACATTTAAGTTTAATTATACTGGATCACCTGCCGATGTTGTTAAAAATGTAGATGTTGGTGGCGATGTTGAACTCCCAAAAACTCCAACAAGAACAGATTATACATTTGCCGGTTGGTATACTGATGCTAATTTTACTCAAGCATTTGATAATGAAAATATCCAAGCATCAACTACGGTTTACGCTAAGTGGATTGAAACTTCAACAACCGTATTTTATGATGTAACGTTTAAATATAATTACACTGGAGCTCCTGTCGATGTTGTTCAAGAAGTTATTGCGGGCGGATTAGCTACTGCTGTTAATACAACTCGTGCTGGTTATAAATTCTTAGGTTGGTACAAAGAAGCAGCACTACAAAATAGATTTGTATTAACGACACCAGTTGAATCAGATTTAACATTATATGCTAAATGGGCAAAAACATATAAATTAACCTTAAATTATAACTATGAAGGAGCAGTTAATCCAAATCCAATGGTAGTTGGTGAAAATGAAGCAATTACTCCACCTCAAAATCCTGCAAGAACTGGATATACCTTTGCTGGATGGAGTAATGAAGCATTAGGATTAATTGGTTATAATTTTGAATCTGGAATTGCTGCTGATACAACTATTTATGCACAATGGAGCAAAGTTAATGTTTTTGAAGCTGAAGATTTAGATTTTGATGGTTTCTCTGGAACCGGATTCTCAGGTGCAGCAAATGGTACTGACGCTATTACTTATGATGCAGAAGGAAAATCAGGCGCCAGCAACAATCGCTTCGTAACATACTTATATGTTAAAGGGATTACTCTAAAATTTGAAATTTATTCAGATAGAGCTGTTAATAATGTTGAATTAATTTTAAGAGTATCTGGTGAATTAAAAGATTTCTCGATTCAATCACATAAAACCCAGGGTGTAACTGAAGAAGAACCTGTTTACACAGTGAAAGTAAACGGTGTTGCTATTAAATATCCGCGTATTGATTTTGTGGGAGTTCCTGGTCAAGGAACTGGTGATATTTTGCCATTCTTTGATGTTGTTTTATCAACAACAGTTAATTTAGTTGAAGGTAAAAATACAATTGAATTAATTACCGATAACGAATTAGGTATGGGCGGAACCATGTGGGCAACAGCACCAATGGTAGACTGTATTAAAATTAAAACATACGCTATATTAACTTGGACTCCAAAAGAAAACAACTATTAATAGATAGAAAGGGGTATTATGAAAAAAATATTTAGAACAAGACACTCAAGGGTATGGATTATTGTAACTAGTATTGTTTTAATATTGTTACTAGTAGTTACAATCCTATCTCAAACAATGCTTTATGACGTCTTAAGTAACGTTTTAGGAAAAGAAAGAAGAATTACTGCTTCAGGAACTGATATAGCTTATGTAGCTGATTTTGAAACTAAAGAAGAAGCTAGATTAAACGGAGATGCAGTAAACCAAAGAATTAGTGAAGAAGGGATTGTATTATTAAAGAACGAAGATGTTTTACCACTTCCAGAAGGATCTAAAATTAGTGTATTCGGTAAGAACTCAGTTAACTTAGTTTATGGTGGTTCTGGTTCAGGACAAAGTTCTGGATTATATACAAAGACACTTTTCCAAAGTTTAGAAGGTGCCGGATTTATTTTTAACCCTGATTTAAAAGCTTTCTATGAGAACAATACCTTATCAGGAACTGGAAGAACCGCTAACCCAAAAATGGAAAATGATGGAAATGTTATTTTAGAAACCGGAGAAACTCCATGGGCAAACTATACAGCAGATGTAAAAAATTCATTTAATAATTACAAAGATGCTGCATTAATTGTTATTTCTCGAATTGGTGGTGAAGGTTGGGATTTACCTAGAAGTATGACTGATAAAAACGGTAATCCTGTAGCTGGAGCTAGAAATGGTGATGACCACTATCTTCAACTTGATGCTAACGAAACCGAATTAATCAAACAAGTAGCTAATACTTTTGAGAAAGTTATCATCATATTAAATAGTAGTGCCACTTTAGAAGTCGGATTCTTAACTGATCCAACTCATTATGCATATCATGCTAATATTGATGCAGCATTATGGATTGGAGCTCCTGGTGACTCAGGAATTATGGCGTTAGGAAGAATCCTTAAAGGTGAAGTTAACCCATCAGGACATTTAGTTAATACATATGTTAAAAATCATAAACTAGATCCAACTTGGCAAAACTTTGGGAACTATTTATTAGCAAACGGCCAAATGTATACCGATATTGGTGATAAAAAATCAAACTTCAATTATGCTTTCGTTGATTATGAAGAAGGTATTTATGTTGGATATCGTTATTATGAAACTAGAGGTTTCACCGACGGTGAAGATTGGTATAACGCTCACGTTATCTACCCATTTGGTTATGGATTAAGTTATACAACATTTAATCAAACAATTAAAAATAAAGCGGCTTTAGAAGGTAAAAATATTGAAAAAGATAAAGACATCATTGTTGATGTTGAAGTAACTAATACTGGTACAGTTGCTGGAAAAGATGCAATTCAAATTTATGTTACTGCACCATACAAAAATGGTGAAATTGAAAAATCTCATGTTGTTTTAGTTGGTGTAGCTAAATCACCACTAATAGAACCAGGTAAATCAGCGACAGTTAGAGTTACTTTAGAACCTTATGCATTTGCATCATATGACTATAATGATGCTAACAATAACGGATTTATTGGTTATGAGCTAGATGGTGGCGATTATGTAATTAGATTAGGTAAAAATGCTCACGAATCATTTGATACTGTGACAATGAAAGTTGTACCACTAGGTATCAAATATGAAAAAGATTTAGTAACCGATAATGAAGTAGTGAATCGCTTCGCTGATGCTGACGATGAATTAGTAGTTATTTTATCAAGAGCTGATTGGGCTGGTACATGGCCACAACCAAGAACAGCTGCTGAAAAGAAAATTAGTGCAGCCACAAATGCCATAATTAACTCCATTGAAACTAACAACCCTAATAACTATGATGAGTTCCCAATCTTGGGAGAAGCCAATGAAGTTAAATTCCAAGATTTAGTCGGAAAAGATTATGATGATCCACTATGGGATCAACTTTTAAATAACTTAACTGCTGATGAATTAATTAACTTATTTAATAAAGGGGCATTCCAAACTATCCAATTAAATAGTATTAATAAACCAAAAACTATTGAAGCTGACGGACCAACCGGATTTGTTAACTTTATGTCAAACCCAGCAATGGGGGCAGTTTATGGGTGCGCTTCTTATGTTTGTGAGCCAATTGCAGCCGCAACATATAATCCTGATTTATTATTTGAATTAGGTGAAGCTGTTGGTAACGAAGCTCTAGTTGGAGATGAAAGAGGAGACGGTGCTCCTTATTCTGGATGGTATGCACCAGGAGTAAACTTACACAGATCTCCATTTGGAGGTAGAGTTGGTGAATATTACAGTGAAGATCCATTTATTAGCGGTATTATGGGCTCTAACCTAATTAAAGGTGTTGCCAGTAAAGGTGTTAATACATTCGTTAAACACCTTGCGGTTAACGAACAAGAAACTACTCGTTCAGGAGTTTCCACTTGGTTAGATGAACAAACATTAAGAGAGATATATTTAAAACCATTTGAATATACTGTTAAAAAAGGCGAAACTAAAGGAATGATGTCATCATTTAATAGAATTGGTGCTGTATGGGCCGGTGGTGATTACCGCTTATTATATGATATATTAAGAGATGAGTGGGGCTTTAAAGGGACTGTCATCAGTGACTTTAATACTGGTAGCCATATGGACTCTAGACAAATGGCATATGCCGGCGGCGACTTAAACCTACAAAACTTTGGTCAAGAATGGAATCCAAAGAAATCTTCAGCCAGTGATATGACAGTCTTAAGAATTAATGCTAAAAATATTTTATATACTGCAGTCAACAGTAACGCTGTTAACTCAGAAGTATTAGGTTATAAAAACCCATTATGGGTAAATGCGTTAATTATTTTTGATGTTATAGTAGTGGCAGGATTAGCAGTTTGGGGTGTATTTGCGATTAGAGGCGCCTTAAAGAAAAAAGAGGACAATATAACAATTGAATAGTAAAGAGCTGCACATCGTGCAGCTTTTTTCTATCTTAATTATGATAAAATAAATATAGGAGTGATAGCATGTATGATTATATCGTAGTAGGTGCCGGTTTTTTTGGTGCGGTCTTTGCCTATGAAGCCAACAGGCGAGGAAAGAAAGTTTTAGTTTTAGAAAAAAGAGATCATATTGGCGGAAACGCCTATACTAAAAATATCGAAGGAATTGAGGTTCATTATTATGGAGCTCATATTTTTCATACTAAAGATGAAGTAATTTGGGAATATATTAATCAATTTACTAAATTTAATCATTATGTAAATTCCCCAATAGCTAGATACAAAGATGAGGTTTACAATCTTCCTTTTAACATGAATACTTTTTCAAAATTATTTAATGTCTTTACCCCACAAGAGGCATTAGCGGTCATCAATAAAGAAAGAAGTGTCTATAAAGATATTGAACCTAAAAACCTTGAAGAACAAGCTTTAAAACTAGTGGGTAAAACTATTTATCAAAAACTTATTAAAGGATATACCGAAAAACAATGGGGCACTAAAGCGACTAACCTCCCATCATTTATTATTAGAAGATTACCACTTCGCTTTAAATATGATAATAACTATTTTAATGATCCACATCAAGGAATTCCAATAAACGGTTATACAGAGATTTTTGAAAAACTTTTAGATGGAATTGAAGTTAGACTAAATACCAACTTCTTAGATCACAAAGAAGAATACCTGAAACAAGCTAAAAAAGTTATTTATACAGGAATGATTGATGAATATTATGATTATAAGTTTGGCAAACTTCGTTACCGTAGTTTATCTTTTGATCATCGGTTATTAGATGTTGATAATTTTCAAGGTAACGCAGTAATCAATTATACTGAATATGAAGTTCCGTATACTAGAGTTATTGAACATAAACATTTCTATTTCCAAACAGAAGGAAAAACGGTTGTTACTTATGAATATCCAAAGACATATGTTGAAGGAGATGATCCTTATTATAGTGTTAATGATGAGGAAAATATGAAGTTATATAATAAATATAAAGAACATGCTGAAAAAGATAATCAAGTTATTTTTGGTGGCAGATTAGGGTTATATCAATATTATGATATGGATCAAGTTATCAAAAAGGCTTTAGAATTAGTTAATCAAGAATTTCCTAAATAAGCTAACGGAGGATTAAAAAGAATGAAAATATTAGTTACCGGTGGATTAGGTTTTATTGGATCACATACAGTAATTGAATTAATTAATAACGGCTATGAAGTAATTATCGTTGATAATTTATCAAATAGCGAACGCGAAATATTAAACCATTTAGAAAGTATTACTAAAAAATCAATTACTTTTTATGAAATGGATGTAACACAACCAGAAATTGAAATTATTTTTAAGAACCATGAAATAGATGGAATCATCCATTTTGCTGGATTTAAGGCGGTTGGGGAAAGTGTCGCAAAACCACTTGATTATTACTATAATAATTTAATGTCAACAATAAACTTATCACGATTAGCACTTCAATATCATGTAACAAGATTTATCTTTTCGTCAAGCGCAACCGTTTATGGCGACAAACCTTCACCGATGAGTGAAGATATGCCAAGAGGTGAAACGACTAATCCATATGGAGAAACTAAATCAATTAGTGAACGAATCTTAGAGGATACCGCTAAAGCTAATGATAATTTTAATGTTACATTATTAAGATACTTTAATCCAATAGGAGCTCATGTTTCCGGTTTAATTGGTGAAAAACCCAAAGGAACTCCAAATAATCTAATGCCTTATATTACCCAGACAGCTAAAGGCATTAGAGAAAAACTTTATATCTTTGGTAATGACTATGAAACACCAGATGGTACAGGTGTTAGAGATTATATCCATGTGGTAGATTTAGCAAAAGGGCATGTTAGTGCTTTAGAATTTGAACATAAGGGTGTTGAAATAGTTAATTTAGGAACCGGAAAGGGAACTTCGGTTCTAGAATTAGTTAACGCTTTTGAAAGAGAAAACAATATTAAAATACCTTATGAAATTACCAAAAGACGCCCAGGGGATGTCGCTATTAGTTATGCTTCAGTTGAAAAAGCTAAAAAAATATTAAAATTTGAGTCTAAATTAACAATTGAAGATATGGTAAGAGACGCTTGGAACTTTGAGAAAAAAAGAAATGATTAACTATAAAAATAATTTAATTAACATTACAAATTCAATATTAAAACACTATAATACTAAAATACATCATCCTACATTGCCATTGTTGGATGATATTTTAAAGCGAAATTATAAACATGTAATTGTTATGTTGTTAGATGGCTTAGGAGTTAATATATTAAATAAATTAGATGAAAAATCAATTTTAAGAAGACATCTTAAAGCTGAATTATCAACTGTTTTCCCACCAACAACAGTAGCGGCTACTAACGCTTTTTTAATTGGGAAAACACCATATGAAACAGGTTTTTTAGGTTGGTCTCAATATAATAAATTTGAAGATGTTACTGATGAAATATTTACTAAACATAATTTTTATACTGGTGAAAAAATTAAAAACAATTTATATGATTTATTATTAGCTCCCGACTTCTTAAAACAAATCCAAGATAATAACCCCAATTTACATACTGAAATGATTTTTCCAGAACCAATTAATAATAGCTCTTATAAAACATTTGATTCGATGTTAGAAAGGTTATTAGAAATTAATGAGGGAAAGGATAGTTTATGTTATTGTTACTACACAGAACCTGATTCAACGATGCATGTTAATGGGATAAATAGTGAAAAAACATTAACTATTTTAAATGAATTAAATTTTAAAATAACTAATTTCGCCAGAAAATTAAACGATGACACCTTATTAATTATTGTAGCCGATCACGGTATGACGGATATTGAATATATTTATTTAGAAGATTACGATGAGATACTTGAAACTTTTGAAAGACCCCCAAGTATTGAATCAAGAGCTCAAACATTTTTTATAAAAGAAGGAGAAAAAGAAAAGTTTATTAAATCTTTTAATAAATACTTTCAACCGGGATTTATAATTTATACTAAAGAAGAAGCGTATAATAAAAATATATTTGGATTTGGCCAAAAACATCCATTAGTCGATTCTTTTTTAGGTGATTATATCGTTATTTCAACTTCAAATAAGGCAATCGGATATAAAAAAACTGAGGAAGATTTTAAAGCTCACCACGCCGGATATACCAAAGAAGAACTAACTATTCCACTTATTATAATTGGATAAAAATAAATAGGCTTATAACCAAACAAAAACACATACTTAAAATATGCTATAATTAACGTAACATAGAACATTGATTAACTAATGTTTATACATTAGTTTTGACATATATATAAAGTGAAAAATAGAGGAAGATAAGATGAAAACGATAGTAAATTTAAAAAGAAATATTCAAGAACAAGCAGGGAAACAAGTATCTATTAGTGGATGGGTTCGTTCTAACAGAGCACAAAAGGAATTTGGGTTTTTACAAATAAATGACGGAACTACTTTGAATCATATTCAAGTTGTTTATGATGATTTGCTTGATAATTTTAAAGATATTCAAAAAATTGGAGTCGGTAGTTCAGTTGAAGTTACTGGTGAAGTAGTATTAACACCTGATCGTCCCCAACCATTTGAATTAAAAGCCAGCCAAGTCAACTTAATTTGTGAAGCCGGTGAAAACTATCCAATTCAACCAAAAAGACATTCACGCGAATTCCTAAGAGAAGTGGCACATTTACGCCCAAGAACTAACTTGTTTAATGCTGTCTTTAGAACAAGATCAGTTATGTCTCATGCAATTCATGAATTTTTTCAAAATCGCGATTTTGTCTATGTTCATACTCCAATTTTAACTGGTAATGATGGTGAAGGTGCCGGCGAAATGTTTACGGTTACTACTTTAAAAGAGATTAAGAAAAACGAAGATTTTTCAAAAGATTTTTTCCAAAGACAAGTTTTCTTAACAGTAACCGGACAACTACATGCAGAAGCCTATGCTCAAGCATTTAGAAATGTTTATACTTTTGGACCAACATTTAGAGCTGAAAACTCTAATACCCCAAAACACGGTTCAGAATTTTGGATGATTGAACCAGAGATGGCTTTTACTAATTTAGATGAACTAATGGATGTTGCTGAATCAATGGTAAAACACTTAGTCCAGACACTTTTTGATAAACTTCCTGATGAATTAGAACTGTTTGATAAATTCGTTGAAAAAGGCTTGAAAGAGAGATTAAGAGTGGTTTTAGAAAAACCATTCTATCGCGTTACACATGAAGAAGCGATCAATATATTGCTTAACTCAAAAACTAAATTTGAGTTTGATCCTGAACATGGTGCCGATTTAAGAACCGAACACGAAAAGTATTTAACTGAAGTCCATTTTGATGCTCCTGTGTTTGTTACTAATTGGCCAAAAGATATTAAGGCTTTTTATATGAGACAAAACGATGATGGCAAGACGGTAGCGGCAATGGATTTATTAGTCGCTAAATCTGGCGAATTAATTGGCGGATCTCAAAGAGAAGAGCGCTTTGATTTATTAACTAATAGAATGAAAGAACTTAATATGCATTCAGAACAAATTGAATGGTATATTAATTTAAGAAAATACGGAGGAACTACTAGTTCTGGTTTTGGATTGGGTTTTGAAAGACTAATTATGTTTATTACTGGTGTTGAAAATATTAGAGACGTAATTCCATTTCCTAGAACTCCTAGAAATTGCGATTTTTAAATAGAATATGAAAAAAATATTAATGTGTTTATTACTTTTTTTAGTAATATTAACATCCCCAAGTTTATCAGCAAACGAGACCACTCAACTTAAAAAATGGAGTGTTTTTATGACTGATGTTATGGGGTCAAGCGTTAATGTAGTAGCCCATACAGATGATTCACATCATCATGAAATATATAAAATTGAACTAAAAGATATTTTTTATTTATATAATTATCTTTCCTATACTGAGAAGGATGAATTAAATAGGGAGCAGTTAGAAGCTTACGAATACGGGAAAAGTTTAGTTAGTGTTAAATATAATATTGATGATTTAAACAAAAATCCCGGTGTTGAGTTTGAAATCAGTCGTGAATTATTTGATATGTTAACTCAAGCTGAAGAAATAAGAGTGTCGTCTAGAGGCTATTTTGATTATTCGATTGGCCATATTATTGATTTATGGAAAGAAGGAATTAACAAGTACAACAAAGAAGAAATGCCGATAGATGAATTTAATATTTTAATCGATAAAGTTAATAAAATTGAAATTATTGATGAACCACTTATTTTAAAAAATATTGATAATCATTATTATGCAACTTTAAAAGAAGGAGCTAAAATTGATCTAGGAGCCTTTACAAAGGGATATGCAACTCAAAAAGTGATCGATTATTTAAAATCTAAAGGAGTTATTTATTACTTAATTAATGCTGGTACATCTTCAATTGCGGTTGGAAAAAATCCCGATTTTCCCACTTATGAAATCGGGTTAAGAGAACCCATTTTAAAAAGAGAAACATATGGAAGTGTTAAATTAGTAGATTCAATAATTACCACTAGTGGTGACTATGAGCAATATTTTACAGTTAATAATGTAAGATTTCACCATATTATTTCTCCTAAAACGAAAACACCGAGTTCAAACTATCATGTTTTATCAATTATCGGAGAAGATGCTGGATTAATGGATGCTGCTTCAACAGCTTTATTTTCAATGAGTCCCGAAGATGCTGAAGTTTATGTAGAAGAAATTAATGCCGAAGCCATCTTTTATCACTCTAATTTAAAAGTAACTAAAGAAATTAACAATGTTGAGTTTTCACAAGAAATAACTAAACCTAAACAAGGAATTGGTAGATATTTAATTTTAGGAGTTACAATTATAGTTTCAGCGTCTATCATCTATTTTGCAGTTAAATTCTTTATTAATACCAAAGATAAGGTTGTAGAGAATTCTAAATTAAAATTAATTAGAGATTTAATTTTATTTGGGGTTTTAGCTATTGTATTTGGTGGAATCTTCTTAAATTATCATTTTTGGCCTAGAGAATCAGCATTAAAAGCTGAAATAACTTATCAACAAGAAGCTTATGTCGAAATTGATTTTCAAGCCAAAGATATAACTATTTTAAAAGAACAAGTTGCCGGTTATCCTAAAAAAATAGTTGGTGATGAATACCTAGAAGTAACTCTTTTAGGTGATTATCAAGTTGACGGAGTTAAACAAGAAGTAGTAATCTTTATTGATTTTGATTTAAACAGAATTAAAGTCTCTGAAGAAAAGAGCCCATATAATTTATGTAGTAGACAAGGATGGGCATCACATGGTTATATTATTTGTTTACCAAACTCTGTTTCAATTAATTTTTATACTGGTTCGCTATTTGATGGGGTGGTGTAGATGGATAAGAGATTAAAAAAAGCGGTGGCTCTATCAATGATGTTAGCGATAGCCATTGTTTTAAATTTAGTAGAAACTCAAATCACCTTTTTTATCCCAGTGCCGGGGGCAAAATTAGGATTAGCTAACATAGTTACTATTATCATTTTATATACCTTTGGATTTAAGGAAGCTTTCGTTGTTGCAGTGTTAAGAGTTGTTATTGCATCACTATTATCTCCGGGTAGATTTTTAGCTCCACCGTTTTATATGGCTTTAGCAGGCGGTATTTTGTCAGTTTTAGTGATGGCCGTATTTAGAAAAATAAATTTTTTCGGAGTTTCTGGAACAAGTCTATTTGGGTCGATCGCTCATGTTTTAGGGCAAGTTGCAGTTGGTTATTTCTTAATTGGAGAAGGACTATTTGTTTGGCTTCCGTTAATGATGATTTTAGGGATTATAACCGGATTTATTATTGGACTTATTGCCAGACAATTTTTAAAAACAACTAAAGATTGGTTTAGTAAAGAATTATTAAACCCTAAAGAAAAGAAGAAAGAAAATAATAGCGAACATTCTTGATCAAACAAACAGTTAAATATATCAATATTTATCATATTTAAAATACTTGCTTAATAAAAATCATAATGTTATAATATATCGGTAACTTATCATGATTTAAAAATCATGGCGGAAGGAGCGGAAAAAATGAAAAAGGATATTCAACCAAAATATAATGTTGCCAAAGCAACATGTTCAACGTGTGGAAATGAATTCGAAGTTGGTTCAACCTTAAAAGAAATTAAAGTTGACACTTGTTCAAATTGTCATCCGTTTTACACAGGAACTCAAACATTTGTTCAAGCGGCTGGTAGAGTTGAAAAATTTAACAGACGTTACGGAATTAATCAAAAGCAAAACAAACCTGAAGAACGTGATGAATAGTCACGTTTTTTATTAATTTAAAGCGAGGAGGATTATTATGTATCATTCATACAAAAATGGATTTATTGAAGTAGTATGTGGACCAATGTTTGCAGGAAAAACAGAAGAGTTAATTCGTCGAATTAAGCGTCTTCAATACGCTAAACAAAACATCTTAGTTTTTAATCCTAAATTAGATAACAGATACTCGCAAAGTGAATTGGTATCACACAGTAATATGCGCACACAGGCTTATTTTATTGAAAAAAGTACTGACGCATATAACTATATTAAAGAAGACACTGATGCAGTAGTTTTTGATGAAGCTCAATTCTTTGATATGGATATTGTTGAAGTTGCTGATGATTTAGCAGATAAAGGATTAAGAGTTATTATTGGTGGTTTAGATCGTAACTTTAGAGGAGAACCATTTGGACCAATGCCATTTTTACTAGCTAAAGCCGAATTTGTAACTAAATTAACCGCTATCTGTGTTAAAACAGGCGAACCAGCAACTAGAACCCAAAGAATTATTAATGGAGAACCAGCCGATTATAATTCAGAAGTTATTTTAGTTAGTGGACATGATTATTATGAGGCTCGTTCGCGTCACGCCCACGAGGTTCCTAATAAACCTAAATATGAACCTCAAAAATAATTTTATGAATTTAGCGTTTTTAGAAGCGCAAAAAGCATATCAAAAAGGTGAAGTTCCAGTAGGTGCCATTATCGTTTTTAATAATGAAGTAATTGGACTGGGGCACAATTTAAAAGAATTAAATCAAGATGTAACATCACACGCAGAAATTAATGCTATCAAAGTGGCTTCAAAAAAACTTGGAACTTGGAGATTAGAAGATTGTGATATGTATGTTACATTAGAACCATGTGTGATGTGTGCTGGAGCTATCATTCAATCAAGAATTAAAAATTTATATATCGCAACAAACGATCCAAAAAGCGGAGCCTGCGGAAGTGTTATTAATGTATTTGAAAATCCTTGGAATCACCAAGTTAATGTCGAATTTGGTATAATGAAAGAGGAAAGTTCAAAATTATTAAAAGATTTTTTTCAGAAATTAAGATAAATGGTTCCTATCCAGCATCGCTATTCAATTTCATGGTGTGAACCTGGTCAGGTCGTGAAAGAAGCAGCCATAAGCATTGGTGGGATGTGGATAGCGATGCTAGATAGGAACATTAAATAAAAAGTTTTAAATCGTTAAGACTTTTTATTTTTATAAGGAATAGCAAAAATGAAAATTGGACTAAAAAAAATTGATAAAAATGAATATTTTGAAGATTTAAATCAAACTGAAGTTTTAAGAATTTTGTCATACCGTTCTTTAAAAAGAAGAAGAGAATCCTTTTCTTCGCTTAGACTTTTAAAAATATTATTAAACGAAAAAGGGGTCCAAGAATTCGATATAAAAAGAGATTTATCAGGCAAACCATATCTTGATAATTTAAACATATACTTTAATATGTCACATTCTGAGGAATATTCAACATGTGTTATTTCAAGTGTTGAAGTTGGAATAGACATTGAAAAAATTAGTTCTAAGGCTAGAAATATAGCTAAAAGATTTTTAAATTTTGAAGAATATAAAAACCATCAAAATAATGAGTATAATGATGAAAAATTAACAACTCTTTGGACAATAAAAGAATCATATACCAAATTAATCGGTAGAGGATTAACAAAATCATTTAAACAATTAAAAATTGTTGAAAATAAAGATTATTTTGAAGTTATTGATAATACGGAAAATAGCTTTGCAAAGGTATTTAAACACGATGATTATATAATAACAGTATGTGTTAAAAATTTAGATGAACTTCCAAATGAAATAACAATTTATTAGCAAAAAGAAAAACATATTCACCCACAGAATATGTTTTTTAATTTAGTATAAATATTTACAGAATATTTATAATGAATTTAATGATATAATATATATTAGAGGTGATTTTATATGAAAATAAATAAAAAGTTATTTGATTCATTAACAAGAGAACCGAACGAGGTTCAATTAGTAGACGGAAAGAAACTAGAAATATTTTTTATGACAGAGGAAGAAAAGACATATTTTGAAGCTGAAGGAAGATTTAGCATATGGACTTCTGATGGTAAAAACTATAGATTTTTAGTTAACGAAGAATTTTATAATTATGGAGTAATTAAAGAGTTTTACACACAACCAGTTAATGCTAAGTGGATAGACTATGTTTCAAGAATTTCTAAATATCAACGCAAATTCTTATATGCTTTAATGTTACCAATTATGGCATTATATATTATTGTTGCAATATTATCGATTTATTTAATTCCTGATTATGCATTATATGTTTTAATTGGAATGATGGTTTTAATTTTTATCGTTAACGCAGTTCAAACTAGAGTTGTTAGAACAAGGATGGAAGAAGAAAACGATAAAACACAATTAGAAATTCAAGAAATTTTAACAACCGAAGTTTACGATCAAGTTGCTCAAGATCAAATTCAATTTAGAGAAATGAAAAATAAAGCTAGAGAAGCTGAGTTTCATGCTGCACAAGTATCTTCAGTAAACTCTGAAGTAGCTGAAGTTGAAGTTCAAGAAGAAGCGACCGAAGAAGTAGTTGCCGAAGTTGCTGTTGTAGAAGCGGCGGCACATGTTGAAGTTGAAGCAGTTCCACAAGTCGAAGAAACACCACAAGTTGAAGAAGTATCACAAGTTGAAAAACCTGCAGAACCTAAACGATTAACCAGAAAAGTTTTAGAGTCAAAAACTATTCCTGAACTTAAGGATATAGCTAGAGCACATAAAATTTCTGGATTTTCTAATCTTAATAAACAAGAATTAGTTAATCTTCTTTATAAAAATAAAGTTACTGAATTAAATAAGGAGAATTGATATGTATAATCATAAAGATGGCGTTAATGCAGTTAGATTTTTAGGAGTAGACGCAATTAACAAAGCTAATAGTGGACACCCAGGAATTGTTCTGGGAGCGGCCCCGATGGCATATTCTTTATTTGTTAACGAGTTAAAAGTTAACCCTAAAAATAGCAAATGGTTTGATCGCGACCGCTTTATTTTGTCAGCTGGTCACGGGTCAGCACTACTTTATGCACTTAATCATTTATCTGGTTTTGATATTTCGCTTGATGATTTAAAAAGATTTAGACAATTTGGAAATACTCCTGGACACCCAGAATATGGATATACTGATGGGGTTGAGACAACCTCTGGTCCACTTGGGCAAGGTATTTCCAATGCAGTTGGTATGGCTATTGCTGAAAGCCATCTAGCAGCTAGATTTAATAAACCTAACTTTGATATCGTTAATCACTACACTTATGTCATATGTGGTGATGGTGACTTGCAAGAGGGAGTAGCGTTAGAAGCTTGTAGTTTAGCTGGACATTTAGGATTAAATAAACTAATTGTATTATTTGATTCTAATGATATTCAATTAGATGGACCAACCAGTATGGCAACAAGTGATGATATTGCTAAAAAATTTGAATCAATGAATTGGCATTATCAATTAGTAAAAGACGGTAATGATTTAGAGGCAATTCATCGTGCTATTTTAAATGCGAAGACTAATTTTGATAAACCATCTTTAATTGAAATTAAAACTGTAATTGGTTATGGTGTTTCTTACGAAGGAACTAGCAAAACTCACGGTTCTCCTATTGGAGAAGCCGAAAGAGCCCATGCTGCTGAAAAATTAGGTTGGGAATATGCTCCTTTTGAAGTACCAAGTGATGTTTATAAAATATTTGAAACAACAGTTTTAAGTCGTGGGCAAATTTTAAATCAAGCTCATAACCAAATGTTAAATGAATATCAAAAAGAATATCCAAATGAATATAAACAATTAATGGAATTTTTAAATGGTGAAGTCAAATTAAATTATGTTGAATATCAAAAATTAATTACTAAACCAAAAGATGCCACAAGAAATGTTAGCGGAATTGTTTTAAATCAATTATCAAAAGAATATCAAAATATTATTGGCGGATCAGCTGATTTAACTGGATCAACAAAAGCTAAAGGAGCTGATGGAGATTTTACAAAAGATAACCGATTAGGAAGAAATATCAATTACGGGGTTAGAGAACATGCAATGGCTGCTGTTAATAATGGAATTGCCTTACACGGTGGATTAAAAGTGTTTGCTGGAGCATTCTTTGTCTTCAGTGACTATTGTAAGCCATCAATTAGATTAAGTGCTTTGATGGGGTTACCTGTGGTGTATGTTTTTTCTCACGATACAGTTGCAGTTGGAGAAGATGGTCCAACTCATCAACCAATCGAGCAATTAGTTGGATTAAGAGCGATTCCTAATTTAAATGTATTAAGACCAGCAGATGCAAATGAAACGATTGCAAGTTGGAAAATAGCGATTGAATCTAAAGATGTTCCAACGGTTTTAATTTTAACTAGACAAAATGTAACTAATTTAGAACATTCAACACTTGAAGGTGTAAAAAAAGGTGCATATATAGTTTCACCAGAAAAGAATCGATTAGACGGTATTTTACTAGCAGCAGGTAGTGAAGTTGAACTTGCGGTTAACGCACAAACTTTATTACTTGAAAAAGATGTTGATGTTAGAGTTGTTAGTATGCCAAGTCATTATCTATTTGATAAGCAAACTCAAACGTATAAAGAATCGGTTCTTCCGAAAGTACCAACATTAGCGGTTGAAGCCGGAAGTAAGATGAGTTGGTATCAATTTACGCCACATGTATTTGGAATTGATTCATTTGGGGTTAGTGCTCCAGGAGATGCTGCAATGAAACATTTCAAATTTGTCCCAGAAGAAGTGGCAAAAAAATTTATCAAAATATTAAAATAAAAAAGGAAAAATAAATGTTTGACGGTATCATAATTGGTGGAGGCCACGCCGGAGTAGAGGCGGCTTTAGCTATGGCTCGAATTGGAAAGAATACTTTACTTATTACAAGCGACTTAGATCAAGTCGCTACTTTGCCATGCAATCCATCAATTGGTGGTCCAGCTAAAGGGGTATTAGTTAGAGAAATTGATGCACTAGGCGGTCAAATGGCTAAAACAACAGATGCTACTTTAATTCAAATTAAACTGTTAAATTATTCTAAAGGACCAGCAGTTAGAGCTTTAAGAGCTCAATTAGATAAAGATGAATATCCAAAATTTACTAAAGAAGCGTTGTTAAATACACCCAATTTAACCATTATCGAAAAAAGTGCAATTGAATTAATTATTAGTAATAATGTTTGTGAGGGAGTAATTTTAGAAGACAATACTAAAATTTACGGAAAAAAAACAATACTTACCACAGGGACATATTTAAATAGTGAAATATTAATTGGTGATGAAAGAGTTAATGTTGGGCCGTCAGGCGCAAAAACAACTAAAACAATTAGTCAGCAATTATTTGATCTAGGATTTGAACTGACTAGGCTAAAAACTGGCACACCACCAAGGCTTGATGGCACGACTATTGATTATTCAAATATGGTCTTGCAGCCAGGTGATGAAGAATTTTTATCATTTAGTTTTTATCCAGAAGCAGATGAATTAAGACCACAAGTCGATTGTTACTTAACTCATACTAATTTAAAGACTCATCAAATAATTAATAACAATCTTGATCGTTCTCCAATGTATACGCGCGATGAAGTTGGGGTTGGTCCGAGATACTGTCCATCAATCGAAGATAAAGTCGTTAGATTCAGTGATAAAGGGCGTCATCAAGTCTTTATCGAGCCTGAAACATTAGGCGGAATTAGTACCTATGTTCAAGGGTTATCAACTAGTTTGCCACGAGATGTTCAACGAAAGATTGTTTCAAGTGTTCCTGGATTAGAAAATGCTAAAATAATCAAATATGGATATGCTATTGAATATGATGGTATTAATCCATTAGAACTATATCCAACACTTGAAACTAAAAGAATCAAAAATTTATATACTGCTGGACAAATTAATGGAACTAGCGGTTATGAAGAGGCTGCAGCTCAAGGATTAATGGCTGGCATTAATGCCTCATTAAAAATTGATGGAAAAGATCCTTTTATCTTAAAAAGGAGCGAAGCTTATATTGGAGTTTTAATTGATGATTTAGTCACAAAAGGAACTAAAGAACCTTATAGATTGTTAACTTCAAGAGCAGAACATCGCTTACTTTTAAGAAGCGATAATGCTGATTTAAGATTAAGCGAATATGGGTATATGGTTGGATTATTAAAAGACAAAGAATATAAGAAATTTTCATTGAAAAAACAAAATATTGATGAATTAATGAATTATTTAAAAGAAACTAGAGTTACTCCCAGTACGGAAGTTAATGGAATGTTATTAAATGATTATTTAAAAGGATTTAATTCATCTCCGCTACAAGAAGGAATTTCTTTAATGGATTTAGGAAAACGACCAGAAATTAATGTTGAAGAACTTACTCCATTTATCGAAAAACAATATGACCGAGAAGTTTTTGAACAAGTATTACTCCAAATTAAATATTCTGGGTATATCGAAAAAGCATATAAAGAAGTTGATAAGTTGATTCGCTTAGAAGATAAAAAAATTCCAAGTAATATTGATTATCATAGTATTCCAAATATAAGTTATGAAGCTAAAGACAAATTAATTAAAGTTTCCCCATTAACTATTGGGCAAGCATCAAGAATCATCGGTGTTAACCCATCGGATATTCAAATTTTAACGATATATTTGGAAACATTAGGAAGAAAATCATGAATTTCAAAGAACTAGTTTTTAAATATACTAACTATGAGTTAACAGACGATCAAATTGATCAATTTGAAATATATTACAATTTTTTAGTTGAGTATAATAAAAAAGTTAATCTAACAAGAATTACCGAAAAAACTGATGTTTATCTTAAACATTTTCTTGATTCAATTTTACCAATCAAACAACTTGATTTTACCAAAATTAACACAGTAATTGATATGGGATCTGGAGCAGGGTTTCCCAGAATACCACTTAAAATACTATATCCACATTTGGAAATAGTATTGGTGGATGCTAGAAAGAAAAAACTTGTCTTTTTAGATGCATTAATTGAAAAATTAAAGTTATCAAATATAAAAACAATGCATGAAAGACTTGAAAAAATCGCATTAAAAAATCATTTTGACTTAGCAACCGCAAGAGCTCTTAGTAGTATGGAAGATATTATTAAATATGCTTGTCCCTTAATTAAATCAGGTGGTTATATTTTAAGTTACAAATCACTAAAATATAAAGAAGAATTAAACGAGATCTCATCCACTTCAAAAAACAAAATTAAGTTAATAAATATCTCTGATTATTATTTACCAAACGATAGTGGGACTAGGTATAATATACTGATTAAGAAGATATAATTAACAATACATATATTTATACGCGTACGCGCGCATTATAGAGGTAATAATAGCAATAATTGGATTAATAATTATTCTAGTTGCTTTTTAAATATGAATATTATAAAATAATTAAAGACACGACTTTTAGCGGAGGGGTAGCGAAGTGGCTAAACGCGGCAGACTGTAAATCTGTTCCCTCAGGGTTCGGCAGTTCGAATCTGCCCCCCTCCACCATTTATTTATTAATAAATAATTAAATAAATTGACAAGTTAATTAGTAAGTGATAGAATAAATGAGTGTCTAAAAAAGACGATATAATATTTGGTCTTTGAAAACTGAATAATGATAAGAATAAAACAACCAATTTTTTTGAAAAAAGAAAAAAAGAGCTAAAGCTCAAACAATACATTTAATGGAGAGTTTGATCCTGGCTCAGGATTAACGCTGGCGGTACGTCTAATACATGCAAGTCGAACGGAGCAGAAATGCTCAGTGGCGAACGGGTGAGTAACACGTAGGTAACCTGCCCTTAAGACGAGGATAACTCTGGGAAACTAGAGCTAATACTGGATTGGAAGCAAACTTGGCATCAAGAAAGCTTAAAAGGGTGCTTTACGGCACTGCTTAAGGAGGGGCCTGCGGCGCATTAGTTAGTTGGTGAGGTAAGAGCTCACCAAGACGATGATGCGTAGCTGGACTGAGAGGTTGAACAGCCACACTGGGACTGAGAACGGCCCAGACTCCTACGGGAGGCAGCAGTAGAGAATCTTCGGCAATGGGGGGAACCCTGACCGAGCGATACCGCGTGATTGAAGAAATACTTCGGTATGTAAAGATCTTTTACAAAGGATGAATGGCGTTAGGAGGAAATGCCTAATGAGTGACAGTACTTTAGGAATAAGCCCCGGCTAACTATGTGCCAGCAGCCGCGGTAATACATAGGGGGCAAGCGTTATCCGGAATTATTGGGCGTAAAGGGTGCGTAGGCGGCTACTTAAGTTTATGGTCTAAATTCAAGGCTCAACCTTGAAATGCTTTAAAAACTGGGTGGCTTGAGAGAGGTAGAGGCAAGTGGAATTCCATGTGTAGCGGTAAAATGCGTAAATATATGGAGGAACACCAGTGGCGAAGGCGGCTTGCTGGGCCTTATCTGACGCTGATGCACGAAAGCGTGGGGAGCAAACAGGATTAGATACCCTGGTAGTCCACGCCGTAAACGATGAGTACTAAGTGTCGGAACAATTCGGTGCTGCAGTTAACGCATTAAGTACTCCGCCTGAGTAGTACGTGCGCAAGCATAAAACTCAAAGGAATTGGCGGGACCTCGCACAAGCGGTGGATCATGTTGTTTAATTCGACGATACGCGAAGAACCTTACCAGGCCTTGACATACCGAGCGAAGCTATGGAAACATAGTGGAGGTTAACTGGGATACAGGTGGTGCATGGTTGTCGTCAGCTCGTGTCGTGAGATGTTGGGTTAAGTCCCGCAACGAGCGCAACTCTTATCGCTATTTGCCATCATTAAGTTGGGGACTATAGCGAGACTGCCAGCGACAAGCTGGAGGAAGGTGGGAATGACGTCAAATCATCATGCCCCTTATGGTCTGGGCTACAAACGTGATACAATGGTTGGTACAAAGGGAGGCGAAGTCGTGAGGCCAAGCGAACCCCACAAAACCAATCTCAGTTCGGATTGAAGTCTGCAACTCGACTTCATGAAGTCGGAATCGCTAGTAATCGTAGATCAGAACGCTACGGTGAATACGTTCTCGAGGTTTGCACACACCGCCCGTCAAACCACGAAAGTTAGTAATACCCAAAACCGGTGGCCTAACCGCAAGGAGGGAGCCGTCTAAGGTAGGGCTAATGATTGGGGTTAAGTCGTAACAAGGTATCCCTACGGGAACGTGGGGATGGATCACCTCCTTTCTAAGGAGAAAGGCATAATAAAGCAAAACTTCATTTTCTTATCATATTCAGTTTTGAAGGACCAAATATGGAAATGTGGGCCTATAGCTCAGCTTTGGTTAGAGCGCACGCCTGATAAGCGTGAGGTCGATGGTTCAAGTCCATTTAGGCCCACCATATATTTTTGGGGACTTAGCTCAGCTGGGAGAGCGCCTGTTTTGCACGCAGGAGGTCAGGGGTTCGATCCCCCTAGTCTCCACCAATAATATTTTAAGATCTTTGAAAAGTAGATAAATTCTGTCAAAACAAACAAAAAAAATAAAAGGTTAAAGAAGAAAGAGCGCACAGCGGATGCCTAGGCACTAAGAGGCGAAGAAGGACGCAACTAACGGCGAAACTCTACGGGGAGCAGTAAGTACGCAACGATCCGTAGGAATCCGAATGGGGGAACCCGGCATGTGGAAGACATGTCATCTTAATTAAGAGGCAAGACGCAGGGAACTGAAATATCTAAGTATCTGCAGGAAAAGAAAGTAAAAACGATTCCGCTAGTAGTGACGAGCGAACGCGGAGGAGCCCGTTACCGTAAGAGTCAAAAATTACTATAATAGAAGAATAACCTGGGAAGGTTAACCGGAGAAGGTGAAAGTCCTGTAATCGAAATTATAGTAACTCGGGTAACAGAGAGTACGGCGAGACACGAGGAATCTTGTCGGAACGAATAAGGAGGACCATCTCCTAAGGCTAAATACTACTTAGTGACCGATAGTGAACCAGTACCGTGAGGGAAAGGTGAAAAGAACCCCGGGAGGGGAGTGAAAGAGAACCTGAAACTGTGTGCTTACAATTAGTCAGAGCCCGTTAATGGGTGATGGCATGCCTTTTGCAGAATGAACCGGCGAGTTATGATATATAGCAAGGTTAAGCCTAAAGGGGTGGAGCCGAAGGGAAACCAAGTCTTAATAGGGCGTAAAGTTATATGTTGTAGACCCGAAACCGAGTGAGCTAGCCATGAGCAGGTTGAAGTCTATGTAAGAGTAGATGGAGGACCGAACGAGGGAGTGTTACAAAACTCTTCGATGACTTGTGGTTAGGGGTGAAAAGCCAAACGAACTCGGAGATAGCTGGTTCTCCCCGAAATAGCTTTAGGGCTAGCGTTCGCGAAAGATTTTATGAAGGTAGAGCACTGAATGTGTGATGGCCCCACCTCGGGGTACTGAGCCCAATTAAACTCCGAATGTCATAAAATGTAGCGAGCAGTCAGACTACGGGTGCTAAGGTCCGTGGTCGAAAGGGAAACAGCCCAGACCGCCAGTTAAGGTCCCGAAATTGATGCTAAGTGGAAAAGGAAGTGGAGATGCCCAAACAACTAGGAGGTTGGCTTAGAAGCAGCCACCCTTTAAAGAGTGCGTAAAAGCTCACTAGTCGAGTGGCTCTGCGCCGAAAATGTACCGGGGCTAAGCATCATACCGAAGCTGCGGATTCGTATCAAGTGATATGGGTGGTAGGGGAGCGTTCTAGTTGCAAAGAAGCTATACCGTAAGGAGTAGTGGAGCGGCTAGAAGTGAGAATGCCGGTGTAAGTAACGAAAAGAGAGGTGAGAATCCTCTCCGTCGAAAACCCAAGGTTTCCAGGGGAAGGTTCGTCCGCCCTGGGTAAGTCGGGACCTAAGGTCAGGCTGAAAAGCGTAGCCGATGGATACGAGGTAGAAATTCCTCGACTAGTTATAAAACTGATGGAGTGACAAAGGAGGCTAACGTTCGCCCGTAAACGGATTCGGGACAAGGAACCGAGGTGGTGCTGGTAGGCAAATCCGCCGGCATGGTAACATTAAGGTTCGGTAGGTAAAGAACGATGACGTCAAACTTTCGAGAAAAGCTTCTAGGGTTAATTTTATAACTACCCGTACCGTAAACCGACACAGGTGGGTGGGTAGAGAATACTAAGACGCGCGAGAAAACTCTTGTTAAGGAACTCGGCAAAATGACCCCGTAACTTCGGGATAAGGGGGACTTTTAATGAAAAAAGAAAGTCGCAGAGAATAGGCCCAAGCGACTGTTTATCAAAAACATAGGTATCTGCAAAACCGCAAGGTGAAGTATAGGTGCTGACGCCTGCCCGGTGCTGGAAGGTTAAGAGGAGATGTTAGGCAACGAAGCATTAAATTGAAGCCCCAGTAAACGGCGGCCGTAACTATAACGGTCCTAAGGTAGCGAAATTCCTTGTCGGGTAAGTTCCGACCCGCACGAAAGGCGTAACGATTTGGGCGCTGTCTCAACAAGAGACTCGGTGAAATCAAACTATCGGTGAAAATGCCGATTAACCGCGACAGGACGAAAAGACCCCATGGAGCTTTACTATAGCTTGATATTGGTATTTGGTATTTGATGTATAGGATAGGTGGGAGACAGGGAAGCTGGAACGCTAGTTTCGGTGGAGTCGACCTTTGAATACCACCCTTTAAATATTGAGTATCTAACCTACTGGTGTGTAGCCAGAGGGACAGTGTCAGGTAGGTAGTTTGACTGGGGCGGCCGCCTCCTAAAAAGTAACGGAGGCGCTCGAAGGTTCTCTCTAAATGGTTGGAAATCATTTTAAGAGCGTAAAGGTATAAGAGAGCTTGACTGCGAGACGAACATGTCGAGCAGGTACGAAAGTAGGACTTAGTGATCTCTCGGTTCCGCATGGAAGGGCCGAGACTCAACGGATAAAAGCTACCCTGGGGATAACAGGCTAATCGCCTCCAAGCGTTCACAGCGACGAGGCGGTTTGGCACCTCGATGTCGACTTATCACATCCTGGAGCTGAAGTAGGTTCCAAGGGTTGGGCTGTTCGCCCATTAAAGTGGTACGTGAGTTGGGTTCAGAACGTCGTGAGACAGTTCGGTCTCTATCCGTCGTGGTCGCAGGAAATTTGAAGGGAGCTGTTCCTAGTATGAGAAGACCGGAATGGACATACCCCTGGTGCACCAGTTGGCTTGCCAAGGCCACAGCTGGGTAGCTAAGTATGGAAAGGATAAACGCTGAAAGCATCTAAGTGTGAAGCCTCCCCTAAGATGAGATTTCCCAATTAAGTAAGATTCCTCAAAGACGATGAGGTAGATAGGCCAGGTGTGGAAGTGCGGTGACGCATGGAGCTAACTGGTACTAATAAATCGAGGATTTAACTTTTATAAAATATTTTATTTGGGTTTTGACTTAAGAATTTATCTAGTTTTGAAAGAATCTGGTGACGATAGCGAAGTGGACACACCTGTACCCATCTCGAACACAGCAGTTAAGCACTTCATCGCCGACGATAGTCCTAAGGGGCAAAAATAGGAAGTTGCCAGTTTCTTAAAATTTGGAGAATTAGCTCAGTTGGGAGAGCACCTGCCTTACAAGCAGGGGGTCGGCGGTTCAAGCCCGTCATTCTCCACCATTAATAAAAAATGACACATAATTTAGTGTCTCTTTTTTTCAAAAGTATGGATGAATACGCGAGTTCATTTATATTAGATATAAGGGCTTTGAAAAGCAATTAAATACTTATTCGAAAAAACCTTGATTTTAATCAATATCTAAAAGATTGAATAACTTTAGTTATTGTGTTAAAATATATTCGCGCGCCGACTTAGCTCAATTGGTAGAGCAACTGACTTGTAATCAGTAGGTTGTGGGTTCAAGTCCTATAGTCGGCACCAGCTGTCCCGTTAGCTCAGTCGGTAGAGCACTTGGCTTTTAACCAAGGTGTCGAAAGTTCGATTCTTTCACGGGATACCATTCGCTCGGGTGGCGAAATAGGTAGACGCGTGGGACTTAAAATCCCATGGACTAAACATCCGTGCCGGTTCAAATCCGGCCCCGAGTACCACTAAAATATAACATTATGTGTTATAATAAAATTGCGGGCTTAATAAAGTAGCAAAAAAGGCGGCGTAGCTCAGTTGGCTAGAGCGTGCGGTTCATACCCGCAAGGTCGTGGGTTCAACCCCCTCCGCCGCTACCAAATTGGACCCGTAGCTCAGTTGGTCAGAGCTACCGGCTCATAACCGGTTGGTCGTAGGTTCGAGTCCTACCGGGTCCACCACCAACTATGCTAAAACTTAATAATTTTTACGGAGGAATACCCAAGTCTGGCTGAAGGGGTCGGTCTTGAAAACCGAAAGGCGTGAGAGCGCGCGTGGGTTCAAATCCTACTTCCTCCGCCACTTAATTTATACCGCGGGGTGGAGCAGTCTGGTAGCTCATCGGGCTCATAACCCGAAGGTCGAAGGTTCAAATCCCTCCCCCGCAACCAAATAAATGGTCTCGTGGTGTAGTGGTCAACATGCCTGCCTGTCACGCAGGAGATCGCGGGTTCAAGTCCCGTCGAGACCGCCATTTGTTGGCTCGGTAGCTCAGTCGGTAGAGCAACGGACTGAAAATCCGTGTGTCGCCGGTTCAATTCCGGCCTGAGCCACCACTGGGAACTTTCTTAATTAATTTATAATATGATAAAAGGGTTAGTCCCTTTTTTTTAATTTTATAAATAATAAAATTAAATTTGTTAGTTATGTGATAAAATTATAGTAGGTTATAAGAAGGTGATTAAATATGAAATATTATTTTGGTGTTGATGTTGGCGGAACCGAAATTAAATTTGGTTTTTTTGATGGTACAAAAAGATTGCTGGACACTTTAAAAATTAAAACTCCAACCGAAAATGTTAGACAAGAGTTAGTTGATTTGTTATATGAAAATATTACCAAAAGACTTGCCGAACAAGAAGCCGATATTAATTCATTATATGGTATTGGAATTGCAATTCCGGGACCAGTAATTAACGGAGTTATTAATTTTTGTGCGAATTTAAATGTTGGTTATGATTTTGATATTGCTAAAGCGGTAATTGAAAAATTTGGGAAACCGGATTTAAAAGTAGTAGTTGGAAATGATGCTAACTTAGCAGCTTATGGTGAATATAAAGTTTTGGGGCGTTCTAATATTTCAAATTTAGTTTTTATTACACTAGGTACTGGTGTTGGTGGTGGAGTTATCGTTAATGGTAAATTAGCTACCGGATTTACTGGTGCCGCTGGTGAAATTGGACATATTCCATATGATATTAAAAATAATCGCACATGTGGGTGTGGCGGTTATGGCTGTGTGGAAACCGTTGCTGGCACTGCAGGAATGATCCAAACAGCTAATGACTTAATGAAAAAAGAAAGTAGTATTATGAAAGATAAAACCTTAACACCAAAAGTCATCTTTGATAGTGCTAAAGAGGGAGATTTAGTTGCCTTAAAGGTGGTTGATACAGTTTCTGAAGCAATCGGGCATATGGCAGCAATCATTTCAACAGTAGTTGATCCTGAATTATATATTATTGGTGGTGGAGTATCACAATCCGGACAATTCTTAATTAGTAAAATTAATTATCATTTTCAAAAATTAGCTAGATTTCAAACTGGTAAAGCTAAATTTGAATTAGCTAGATTAGGAAATGACGCCGGATTCTATGGAGCTTTCTATTTATTGCTTGAAGATTAAACTAACGGTTTATTTACAAGATAAAAATCCAGATATATAATAGAAGTGAATTAAAGACACATACAGCAATTTAAGCTCATCAAAAAATTATTATTGTGTCTTGTCAAGATAGAAGAAGATGCATACAGCAACATAAAATCCATTAGATCAAACAATTTGGAATGCGCATTCATTATTGAGTAATTTATTTTTGCATCTTGTAGCGGGCCGTAAAGGCCCGCCTTCTAAAATAAATCTGGAGGTGGCTACATGAACTATATTGAAGCCTTAAAAAGAGAAGATATTTTAAAGACCACAACTGAAAAAGGGGATACCGCTTTTGCTAGTTCCGGGTCTTTTTGTTTGGATTTTTTTGCTCTTGCAGGAGGAATGAGATATAATTATCGAGGAATTAATAATCTTTTCATCCGTTCTTATTATGAAGATAAGTTAATTACTCTTAAAATTATGCTATATTTAAGAGACATTTTACACGGTTTGGGTGAAAGAAATTCATTTAGAATGACCTTTAATTTGTTAGCTAATTTTCATCCAAAATTGGCAAGACAACTTTTGCCATTAATTCCTAAATATGGAAGATGGGATGATATCTTAGTTGGGGTAAATACTCCAATTGAAAATGATGTCATTAAGTTAATTAAAGTAACTTTAAATGAAGATTTAACAAAATATAATCAAGGCGAAGAAATCTCTTTGTTATCGAAATGGTTGCCATCAATTAATACTAGTAATAAAGAGGTTAGAGCGGTAGCAAAAAAAGTTTCTAGCAAGTTAGGATATACTGCAGAAGAATACCGCAAAATTCTTTCTAAATTAAGAAAAGGTAGAATTGTTGAAAATCAACTAAGAGAAAAAGATTATACATTTGATTATTCCAAAGTTCCGTCCCAAGCCTTCTTAAAATACATCAGAGCATTTGGCAGAAATGATTCGGAACGCCTTAATCAATTTTTCCATGATGTTAGACTAAAAAATAGAAGGATAAATACTCAAACTTTGACAACTTCTCAATTAACACACGGAATCTTAACTGATAGTATGACATCAGTAGAAGATTTTAAGAATCTAGCTTGGGAAATATTAGAAAGAAAAGAATTTGCTACAAGAGCGATTGTTGTAAGAGATGGTTCAGGTTCGATGTTATGGGGAGAGGGACCAATATCGCCAATGGATATTGCTACAAGTCTTGCAATATTTGCTGCTGAACAACTACCTGAACCATTTAAAAATCATTTTATTACTTTTAGTGAGAATCCAAGATTAATTGAAATTCCTGAGGGCTCTCTCAGTGAAAAAGTTCAATATATTGAAACCTTTGATGAAGTTGCAAACACTAATATTAGTAAAGTTTATGAATTGTTATTGAATGTTGCACAAAAGAAAAATGTTCAACCAAAAGACATGGTCGAACAAGTTATCATCATTAGCGATATGCAATTTGATCGATGTGTTAGTGGGGAATCAACCTTCCAAACATATAAAGATAAGTTTGAAAAATTAGGTTTGAAAATGCCACAATTAGTTTTCTGGAATGTTGCTGCAAGAGATATTCAAGTTCCAGTAACAGTCAATGAATTAGGAGTTAAACTAGTTAGTGGTTCAAGCCAAAAAATATTAGATAGTGTTATATCTAATGATTTGGATAAAACACCTTATAACTATATGCTAGAAGTTTTAGAAAAATATAGCGAGGTGGATAAATTCGAAATATAGATTGGAGGAATTTAACATGAGTTTTACCTACCCTGTAATCAATTTAGAAAAAACAGGAAAAAACATTAAAAGATTAAGAGAGGCAAAAAGCCTAACGGTTAAAGACCTACAAGAGTATTTCGGATTTGAATCACCACAAGCCATATATAAATGGCAATGGGGTGAATCACTTCCCTCAGTTGATAATTTACTTATTTTAGCTAAAATCTTTGAATGTACAATTGATGAGATTTTAGTAGTTACCAAATTGTAAAGCGCTCATAGCGCTTTTTAATTTGTTATTGATTTTCACAGTAAAATAAAGTATCATTAAGTAACAACACTTGTTAAAACGAGGGTAATTATGGGAAATTATATCCAAAAAAGTAAAAAAAGAGACCATTTTATATTAAAAGTAGCTAGTGGAATTGTAGTTGGTATTTTATTATTTGGAATCGTAATCATAGGTTTTTTTACGGCTGTCGAATATCGCCCAAAAGAAATTGAAGAAGTAACAGTTAACAATAATCAAATATTAAAGGTTAAATTAAACCAGGAGTATAATGTTCTTACTTTTAATATCGGTTATGCATCTTTGGGAAGCCATGAAGATTTCGTTATGGATGGTGGAAAAAGGGGAATTCCTGATTCGATAGGTGTTGTTGAATATTATTTAGACGGAATAAAAAATATTTTACTTGAAAATCCAAGTGATATTTACCTATTGCAAGAAGTCGATTTATTTTCAAGAAGAAGTTATCGAATTGATCAACCTACGGAATTAGCGGAAACCTTAGGTATCGCTTTTAGTAGTTCATTTGGGCATAATTATAAAGCGGTATTTGTCCCATTCCCATTTTCTGTAACCGATTATATGGGCCGAGTTGAAAGCGGGATGTTGAGTTTTATGAAGTTTAACTCCAATAATGCCGAAAGACATCAGTTTAGTAGTGAATTTTCTTGGCCAGTTAGAACGGTTAATTTAAAAAGAGGAATGGTAGTTAATTACTTACCAATTGAAGGAAGTGATAAACTACTAGTTGTAGTTAATCTTCATCTTTCGGCTTATGATTCAGAAGGTGATATGAGAGAAAAAGAAATGCAAGATTTAAAAAACTTTTTAATTACTGAAAAAGAAAAAGGAAATTATGTATTAGTTGGTGGAGATTTTAATCAAACATTTCCTGGAGTAACCAAAGAAAGTAAAGAAAATAAGTGGTTCACTCCATATAAAATCGAGGATGATTATTTGCCAGAAAGATATAAATTTGCAATTGATCCAGAAGTATGGACCTCGAGACTTTTAAATCAACCATATAATATTGACGATGTTGAAAACACTTATCACTTTATTATTGATGGATTTATTGTTTCAGATAATATTGAAATAATTGAAGTAAGTGGACTAGATTTGGGTTTTGAATATAGTGATCATAATCCAGTAAAACTTAAATTTAAATTAATATAAATAGTTAAAAATAAAAAAGAGAGAAAAAAATCTCTCTTTTTTATGAGGTTAATATAAGACTAAAAACCGTTTTAAAAGCCGAATGCGACAGAAAATAACCGATTATGTATTTGGGTTTGATTGTTGAAAAGAGACCAATTAAAATAGAGTTGAAGATGAATCAAGAAATTCAAGGATGCTGATGGAGTTAAAAAGAAAAACTACCTAGTTATCCTTGAGATTTTCTTTGGAAATTCATCTAATAGATAAGAAGGTGGTTTTATGAAAAAAATAGGTAAATTTTTTGTATTATTAATGTTAATGTTAATCTTTCTTTCGGGTTGTAATGGCAAAGAAGTTGACAAGTATAAAGTGACTTGGACAAATCATGATGGGACAGTTCTCGAAGTAGACTTAGATGTGCCAGCAGACACTATGCCAGAATATGATGGGGTAACTCCGACAAAGCCAGGATTTATTTTTAGTGGTTGGAGTCCAACCGTAAGTAAGGTAACAGGAGATGTTACTTATGTTGCCCAGTTTACTGCAACAACTAAAAAATATAAAGTTACTTGGAAAAACCATGACGGAACTGTCCTTGAAGAAGATTTGGATGTGCCACACGGAACTGAGCCTGAATATAATGGAGATGTTCCAACTAAAGAAGGATTAATTTTTAGCGGATGGAGTCCAGCAATTTCAGCAGTAACTGAAGATATAGTTTATACTGCTCAATTTAGTGAAACGGCAAATAAATATAAAGTTACTTGGAAAAACTATGATAGAACAGTTCTTAAAGAGGATTTAGAAGTTGAACAAGGAACGAGACCCGAATATACCGGAGATATTCCGACTAAACCAGGCGGATACACTTTTAGTGGGTGGACACCCAATGTAAGTATCGTAGTTGGAGATGTTGAATATACAGCTGTTTTTATTAAAAATGAAGTAAAACTTGATGACTATATTTTTGTAGAAAAAGATGATGGATATGCGATTATGCGGTATTTAGGTAATGACACGAATGTAACAATTCCTAGTGAATATAAAGGGAAACCGGTTACTTCAATTGAGCAATGGGCTTTCTTTGATAATAAAACCATGGTATCAGTAGTTATTCCTGATAGTATTATTTACATTAGGGAAGATGCTTTTGCTTATAGCATAGCTTTAAAAAATATTCATTTTGGTAAAAATGTAAAATCAGTGGAATTACATGCATTTGACGGATGTGAATCACTAGAAACGGTTAATTTTCCTGAAGGATTAACTTATATTGGCGAAATGATATTTATAGATTGTACAGCGCTTAAATCAGTTAGCATTCCAAATAGTATTGAATATTTTGGGGAAGAAGTGTTTTTTAAAGTAAAAGGTATTGAATATACTGAATTTCAAAACGGTAACTATTTAGGAAACGCTGAAAATCCACATTTAGTTTTTATTGGAATGATTGATGATACGCAAACCACAATTACGATTCATGATAATTGTAAAGTTATTGCCAACGGAGCTTTTGTGTATAAAGATATTACTACCATTAATTTTGGTAGTGGTGTTCAAATAATTGGTGCTGCCGCTTTTGGAGGGTGTGAGAATTTAACCGAAATAACGATTCCTGATAATGTCGTTAAGATTGGTAATAGTGCTTTTTATGGAGTGCCGGTTACTAAAGTTACTTTAGGAAATGGCGTGAAATATATTGGTGATAATGCGTTCTCAAATTGTAAGCAATTAGTAACTATCAATATTCCTGATGATGTTGAATTTATCGGAGATGGAGTTTTTTATTATTGTATTTCTCTAAATAAAACCGAATATGAAAATTGTTATTATCTAGGAAATGAGACTAATCCACATTTGTTATTGTTAGAAGCAATAAACAAATATGCTAGTAGTATTACTATTCATGAAAACACCAAATTCATTGGTAATGCCGCCCTTGCTAGCTGTAAATCATTAACTTCAATTACGATTCCTAAAAATGTTAAAAGTTTTGCTAGAAATGTTTTCTATGGTTGTAATAATTTAACTGAAATTATTGTTGATGAAAATAATCCAGTTTATTCAGCTCCTAATAAGACAGCTATTATTGAAAAGGAAACTAACAAATTAATCATTGGATTAAGCAATACTGTAATACCAGAGGGTGTGGTTAGTATTGGGGAATTTGCCTTTAATAATTGCGATGGGTTACTAGAAATAGTAATACCGGAGGGAGTTGTTTCGATTGATGATTATGCATTTTCATATTGTATGTATTTAAAATCAGTCACACTACCAAGTACCTTAATTAAGATTGGAAGAAATGCCTTTGGTGATTGTTATCAATTAGAAACATTAACATTGCCTAACAATCTTAAATATATTGATGATTTAGGATTTCATCGTTGTCGCGGAATCACTTCAATTACAATTCCAGATTCAGTCACATACATTGGTCAGGAGGCTTTTGGTAATTGTTCATCAGCAACAAGCCTCTCCATTGGAAAAGGAATTGTTGTGATTAGCGGGCTTGCTTTTTATGGTTGTGAAGCACTAACCTCTATTACAGTGCCAGATAGTGTAGTAATGATTGATGATAGTGCCTTTTATGGATGTAGTGCTGCCACTTCAATTACGATTGGTAGTGGTGTGATGATAATTGGAAGTGTAGCTTTTGGTGAATGTGAAAATGTTAGCGCTGTAACAGTTGATGGTGAAAATGAAGTTTATGATTCAAGAGATAATTGTAATGCAATTATTGAAAAAGAAACTAACACATTGATTGCTGGATTTAAAGCTTCAGAAATACCAAATAGTGTTACAGCAATTGGTAATTTTGCGTTTTATTATGCGACAGGGTTAGAAAACTTAAAACTACACGACGATATAACATCAATAGGTAGATATGCATTTTACTATTCTGGATTACAATCAATAACTTTAGGAAAAGGACTTGTCTCAATTGGTGATGCCGCTTTTTATAGATGTAGCAACTTGGACATGATTATTATTCCGGAAAGCGTCACTACTATTGGGCGGAATGCATTTAGAAACTGTAATAATATTAAGATTTATGCTGAAGCAACTGAAAAAGGAGCTGATTGGGATGATGATTGGAATTCGAGCAATCGACCAGTCTTTTGGTATAGTGAAGAAGCCAACTATGATGGAATTCATTGGCATTATGTTGATGAAATCCCGGTTGTTTGGGCAGAAGTAGAATAGAAGTAGAATAAAAAGATAATAAGATCCTACGAAAAGCGTTAAAGATGCTGAGTAGTAGGATTTTTATATAATATAAAATAATCAAAAAAAGAAAGTTTTGAGCTAATAATTAAATTATTTGCTTTATAGTTTATATTATTATATAATAATAACGCTGCGCTTTTTATATGCGCGTAAGGCTTAGATGTGGGAGGTTATTGGAACGCCGATAGCCGTTGTCGAGTATCCAAACAATTTCCACGGAGCAAGTCTAGACAAAGAGATAGGCGAAAGGAGAATTAGAAAATGGCAAAAAAAGATGTAATTAAAATTAGATTGAAATCATATGATCACAGATTGATCGATGAATCAGCTAAGAAAATTGTGGATAGCGTAGTAAGAACTGGCGCTACGGTGGTAGGACCGGTACCGTTACCTACGAAAAAAGAAATTTTTACGGTATTACGTTCACCTCACGTAAACAAGACTTCACGTGAACAATTCGAAAGAAGAACCCACAAAAGATTAATTGAAATTGTCAACCCATCAAAAAGAACTATTGATGCATTAATGCACATTGATCTTCCATCGGGAATTGACATCATGCTTAAGAAGTAAAAAAATAAGAAAGAAAGGAAAAAATTATGAGCAAAGGAATCTTAGGTAGAAAAATTGGAATGACTCAAATCTTTAATGAAAATGGTCACTTAATTCCAGTAACTGTCGTTGATGTCGCTGATAATGTTGTCTTGCAACAAAAAACAATGGAAGTTGACGGATATGTTGCAACACAAATTGGATACGACACTAAACGCGAATCACTAGCGAACAAACCAGAAATGGGACATGTTGCTAAAGCTAATTCAGCACCTAAGCGCTTCGTTAAAGAAATACGCTTTAAAGAAGGGCAAAATGAGTTGGCTGAATTAGAAGTCGGAGCTACTATTAGCCCTGATATATTTTCTGAAGGAGAAGTTGTTGATGTAACAGGAACTTCTAAAGGTAAAGGTTTTCAAGGAAACATTAAAAGACATAATCAAAAGAAAGGATTTATGTCACACGGTTCAAGATATCACCGTGGTCCTGGATCAATGGGAGCAGTTAAAGGTAATTTAAAGGGTAAAAAACTTCCTGGTCAAATGGGTAATGTTAGAGTCACAATTCAAAATTTAACAATTGCGAAAGTTGACGTTGAAAAACAAGTATTATTAATTAGCGGATCAATTCCTGGACCAAATAAAGGTTTAGTTATGATTAAGTCTGCGGTTAAGAAATAATAGGAGGGTCATAAAATGAAAGTACAAGTATTAAACCAACAAGGTGCTAAAGTTAGTGACCTAGTATTAAATGATCATGTTTTTGGAATTGAACCACATGAAGGTGTAATGCATGAAGTTGTTAGAGCTCAAAGAAATGCAATGCGTCAAGGAACACATGATGTTAAAGGCCGTTCTGAAGTAAGAGGAGGAGGTAGAAAACCTTATCGTCAAAAAGGAACTGGTCGTGCACGACAAGGTTCAATTAGAGCAGCTCAATGGGTTGGCGGTGGAGTAGTTTTCGGTCCAACACCAAGAAGCTATCGTGTTAAAGTTAACCAAAAGGTTAGAAATTTAGCACTTCGTTCAGCTTTATCAGCACACGCTCAAGCTAATACATTAGTTGTTGTTGATAAAATTGAATTTACAAGCCCTAAAACTAAAGACTTTACTAACATGTTAAGTGCATTAAAAGTTGACAAAAAATCTTTAGTAGTTGACACTAAATTAGCTGAAAACACAGTATTATCATCAAGAAACATTCCTACAACAACAGTTGGAGTAGCTAATCATGTTAGTGTATATGATTTATTAAATGCTCAACAAGTGGTAATGACAGTTGAAGCAGTTAAATATTTTGAGGAGGCCCTAAGACAATGAGAAGATTTGATATCATTAAAGAGCCAATTATTACAGAAAAATCGATGCAATTAGTTGAAACTAATAACTCGTATACCTTTGTAGTTGATCGTAAAGCTAATAAGGTTGAAATTAAAAAAGCAATCGAACAAATTTTTGATGTAACTGTTGTCTCTGTTAGAACAATTAATGTTGTCCCTAAGAAAAAAAGAATGGGCAGATATGAAGGATATAAATCCGCATACAAAAAAGCAATCGTAAAATTAGTCGATGGTGACTCAATTGAAGCGTTCGCTATTTAGTAGAAAGTGAAAATTAGAGGAGGTTTTAACAATGGCGGTTAAAAAATATAAACCAACGACGAATGCTCGTCGTAACATGAGCGTCTTAACAAATGATGAAATTACAACGACTACTCCTGAAAAATCACTACTTGCGCCAATTACTCGTTCGGGTGGCCGCAATAATCAAGGTGTAACAACTGTTAGATTCCGTGGCGGCGGAGCGAAAAGGAAATATCGTATTATTGATTTCAAGAGAAACAAAGACGATATTAAAGCAAAAGTAGCAACAATTGAGTATGATCCAAACCGTAGTGCTAACATTGCATTATTAAATTACGTAGATGGAGAAAAAAGATATATCTTAGCTCCACAAGGATTAGAAGTAGGAATGGAAGTTGAATCAGGTCCTAACGCTGATATTAAAGTTGGTAATGCATTACCACTAATTAATATTCCAGTTGGTACTATTATTCATAACATCGAATTAAAGCCTGGACGCGGCGGACAAATCGCAAGAAGTGCGGGAACTAGCGCCCAAATTCTAGGTAGAGAAGAAAAATATGTTTTAATTAGACTTCAATCAGGTGAAGTTAGAAAGTTTTTAAATACTTGCCGTGCCACAGTTGGTAGTGTTGGTAATGAAGCACACGAATTAGTAACTATTGGTAAAGCAGGTAGAAAAAGACATATGGGATTTAAACCACATGTTAGAGGTTCAGCAATGAACCCAGTTGATCACCCTCACGGTGGTGGTGAAGGTAGAGCTCCAATTGGACGCCCAGCACCAATGACACCATGGGGTAAGAAAACACGTGGTGTTAAAACAAGAAGCGCGAAGAAGCAATCAAATGATTTAATCGTGCGTCGTCGTACGAAATAGGAGGAATTAAAAAATGGCTCGTTCAATTAAAAAAGGTCCATTTTGTGACTATAAATTATTAAGAAAAGTACGTGAACAAAATAAAGCGAATCAAAAAAGAGTAATTCAAACTTGGTCTCGCGGTTCAACGATTTTTCCTGATTTCGTCGGACACACAATCGCAGTTCACAACGGTAGAGAACATGTCCCTATTTATATAACTGAAGATATGGTTGGCCACAAATTAGGCGAATTTGCACCAACAAGAACATATCGTGGACATGATAAAGATGATAGAAAGGCGGCTAGACGTAAATGATGGAAGCAAAAGCAACAGCAAAGACAGTTAGAATTGCACCAAGAAAAGCGAGACTTGTTGTCGATTTAATTCGCGGATTAGATGTTAGAGAAGCTCAAGCAGTTTTAATGTTTACTCCACGTGGTGCATCACCAGTCGTCTTAAAAGTTTTAAACAGCGCGATCGCCAACGCAGAAAACAACTATTCAATGAATGTAGATAATTTATATGTTAAAGAATGCTACGTTAATGAAGGAATTACAATGAAAAGATTATTACCTCGTGCTAAGGGACAAGGTGATATTATTTCTAAAAGAACAAGCCACATTACTGTGGTAGTAGCAGAAAGAGAGTAGAGGTGAGAAACAATGGGTCAAAAAGTTAATCCGATCGGCTTAAGAATTGGTATTATTCGTAATTGGGATTCTAGATGGTATGCTGATTCTAAAGAAGTTGCCGAATTAATTAAAGAAGATTACTTAATTAGAGATCATCTAATGAAGGTTTATCATAACGGTTCAGTTTCTCACGTTGAAATTGAACGTTTAAAAGGAAAAGGAAAAAACCGAGTTAGACTAAGATTACATACAGCTAAACCGGGGGTTGTTATTGGTAGAGATGCTGAAAACAAGAAAAAGGTTGAAACTGAATTAGAAAGACTAACTGGAAAAGAAATCGTTTTAAACGTAATTGAAGTTAAAAGACCAGAAGCAAATGCTCAAATCGTAGCCGATAGTATGGCGAGACAACTTGAATCAAGAGCATCATTTAGAAGAGTTCAAAAAATTGCGATTCAAAGAGCTTTAAGAGCAGGAGCAAAAGGTGTTAAAACATTGGTTTCAGGACGCTTAGGTGGAGCGGAAATGGCAAGAAGCGAAGGATATTCTGAAGGTAGAGTTCCATTACATACACTTCGTGCTGATATTGATTATGCTACTGCTGAAGCGCTAACTACTTATGGTATTTTAGGCGTTAAAGTTTGGATTTATCACGGAGAAGTTTTACCAGGCCAAACCAGAGAAGACAATCAAAAGAAATTAGAAGATAGATTCTCTCAACAACGTGGTGGTGCACGCCGTGGTCCTCGTCGTCAACCAAAACCTCAAAGTAGAGAACAAGGAGGCGAATAATTATGTTGATGCCAAAAAGAACTAAGTTTCGCCGCCCTCATAGACTAAGCTATGAAGGAAAAGCGAAAGGATTAAATTTAGTAAATAACGGAGATTACGCTCTTGTAGCATTAGAAGGTGCATATATTACTGCCCGCCAAATTGAAGCTTCAAGAATCGCGATGACGCGTTATATGAGAAGATTAGGAAAAGTCTGGATCAATATCTTCCCTCACTTATCAAGAACTAAAAAACCTTTAGAAGTGAGAATGGGTAGTGGTAAAGGTGCTCCTGATCATTGGGTTGCAGTTGTCAAAGAAGGAAAAGTTATGTTTGAAATCGGTGGAGTTACTGAAGCGGTTGCTAAAGAAGCTCTAAGATTAGCTTCACATAAACTTCCAATTAAGACTAAGATAGTATCAAGAGGTGAGCATAATGAAGGCCGCTGAATTAAGAAAATTTAGTAATGAAGAGTTAACGACTAAGATCGGACAACTTAAAGAAGAATTGTTTAACTTGCGTTTTCAATTAGCTGTTGGTCAATTAGAAGATACAGCTAAAATTAGAAAAGTAAGAAAGACAATCGCTCAAATGCATACTATCATTACTGAGAGAAAGAGTAAATAATAGGAGGATACGAGAATGGAAAGAAATAAACGAAAAGTATATCGCGGTGTTGTCGTATCAAATAAGATGGATAAAACCATTACTGTAGCGGTAGATAGATATCAAACTGACCGCTTATATGGTAAAAGAATTAAGAAAACTAAAAAGTTCTATGCTCATGATGAAGCTAACGAAGCCGGAATTGGTGATACAGTTGCCATCATGGAAACTAGACCACTTTCAAAAAATAAAAGATTTCGTCTTTTAAGAGTTATTGAAAAGTCTACACTATAAGGAGGTAATTAGAAATGATACAACAAGAATCAAGATTATTAATTGCCGATAATAGTGGCGCAAGAGAAATTTTAGTAATTAAAGTTCCAGGTGGAAGCGGAAGAAAATACGCTAACATCGGAGATGTAGTAATTGCGACAGTTAAAAAATCTTCACCAGGTGGAGCCGTTAAAAAAGGCGAAATCGTAAGAGCAGTTATCGTTAGAACTAAATCTGGTGTCAGAAGAAAAGATGGATCATATATTAAATTTGATGAAAATGCTGCCGTAATTTTAAGAGATGATTTAAACCCACGTGGTACCCGTATTTTTGGACCAGTGGCCAGAGAGTTAAGAGAGAAAAACTTTATGAGAATTTTATCTCTAGCTCCTGAAGTATTATAAGGAGGCGACTAAGATGTATATTAAAACTGGAGATTTGGTTGCAGTTATCGCTGGTAAAGACCAATTTACTAAAGATAAAAAAGGCAACAAAGTTAGAACTACCGGTCGCGTTTTAAAAGTTTACCCTAAAACTAATCGAGTAATCGTTCAAGGAGTTAATATGGTGACTAAACACCAAGCACCATCTCACCAAAACGAAAAAGGGCAAATTGTTGAAAAAGAAGCGCCAATTCATGTATCAAATGTGGCCTTAATTGATCCAAAAACTAAAACTCCAACTAGAATTGGAATTAGAGAAGTTGATGGAAAAAAGATTCGCTATGCTAAAAAATCAGGCGAAAATATTGATAAGTAAGGAGCGATAGTATATGCCAAGAATTAAAGATAAATATCAAAGTTCAGTCGTTCCTGAATTGATGAAGGAATTTGATTATACATCAGTTATGGAAGTTCCTAAAATTGAAAAAATCGTCGTTAACATGGGATTAGGTGACGCTGTTCAAAATCCTAAAGTTGTTGAAGACGCAGTTAATGAATTAACGTTAATTACTGGTCAAAAACCAGTAATTACTAAAGCGAGAAAATCAATTTCTAACTTTAAATTAAGAGAAGGAATGATTGTTGGAGCTAAAGTAACATTAAGAGGAGAAAAAATGTATTATTTTTTCGATAAATTAGTGTCAATCGCTCTACCTCGTGTTAGAGACTTTAGAGGGCTTTCAAAAGATTCATTTGATGGAAGAGGAAATTATACACTTGGTGTTAGAGAACAATTAATTTTCCCTGAAATTAAATTTGATGATGTTAAAAAGGTCCGCGGAATGGACATTGTGATAGTTACAACAGCAAAGACAGACCAAGAAGGTAGAGCATTATTAGCTCACCTAGGTATGCCTTTTAAGAAGTAAGGAGTGAATAATCATGGCTAAGAAATCAAAAATTGCGAAAAACGAACAACGTAAAGAAGTTTACTTAAGATACCGCGATAAAGTTGAACAACTTAAAAAAGAAGGTCGCTATGATGAACTTCAAAAACTTCCAAGAGACGCATCAAGAACTAGAATTAGAAATCGTGATTCAATTGATGGACGTCCAAGAGGGTATATATCTAAGTTTGGAATCTCTAGAGTAAAATTTAGAGAAATGGCTAACAGAGGCGAACTACCGGGCGTTAAAAAATCAAGCTGGTAAGAAGGAGGAAGCAAAAATGGTTATGACTGATCCAATTGCTGATATGCTAACACGTATCAGAAATGCAAATAGAATGCGTCATGAAACTGTTGAAATCCCACAATCTAAAATGAAAGAAGAAATTGCTAAAATTTTAGTTAAAGAAGGATTTATCGTTTCATATGAAGTAGTACCAAGTGAAGTTCAAGGAACAATCGTTGTTACCTTAAAATACACTGATACACGCGAAAGAGTAATTAAAGGTTTAAAAAGGATATCGAAACCAGGACTTCGAGTTTACGCTAAAGTCGAAGAACTTCCACGAGTTTTAAATGGTTTAGGAATCGCCTTAATTTCTACATCTAAAGGTATAATGACTGACAAAGAAGCAAGATTAAACCAAGTTGGTGGCGAAGTACTTGCTTATGTATGGTAAAAGGAGGGAATAGATATGTCACGTATAGGAAACAAAGTGATTAAAATTCCCCAAGGTGTTGAAGTTCTACTTCATGAAAACAACGAAGTAGTTGTTAAGGGACCTAAAGGTGAATTAAAATCACAATTTAACCCATTAATTAATATTAAAATTGAAGGACACGAAATTAAATTAAGTCGTCCAAATAATGAAAGATTTACTCGTCAAATTCACGGAACCACAAGAGCGCTATTAGCCAATATGGTTCACGGAGTTCACGAAGAATTTAAGAAAAAATTAGTTATTATTGGGGTTGGATACCGTGCTCAAGTACAAGGGAAAACTTTAGTACTTACAATGGGATTCTCACACCCAGTTGAAATGCCAATTCCAGAAGGATTAAATGTTGTAGTTGATAAAAACACTGAAATTACAATTTCTGGGATTGATCGAGAATTAGTTGGTGAATTTGCGGCTAACGTTCGTAAAGTTAGAAAACCTGAACCTTATAAAGGAAAAGGAATTCGCTATGAAAATGAACATGTCCGTCGTAAAGCTGGAAAGACAGCTAAATAAGGGAGGGAATTAAGATGATTAAAAAAGAATCAAATAACTTTTTAAGAAAAAGACGTCATTTAAGAATTAGAAATCATTTAATGGGAACTCCTACTCGCCCACGTTTAAGTGTTTATAGATCTAATAAAGCAATGTATGTTCAAATTATTAATGATGTTGAAGGTCATACATTAATTAGTGCTCGTTCTCAAGAACTAGGATTAAATGGAAATAACAAAGAAGTTGCGGCTAAATTAGGTGAATTAATTGCCAAAAAAGCATTAGATGCTGGTATTAAACAAGTAGTATTTGATCGCAGCGGTTATTTATATCATGGTCGAGTTAAAGAATTAGCTGAAGCGGCTAGAAAAGCCGGCTTAGATTTTTAAGGAGGTTAGAGCAATGCAAAGAGAACCAAGAAGACAACCAGAAGAAAAAGAATTTGAAGAAAGAGTTGTTCATATTAACCGCGTTACTAAAGTTGTTAAAGGTGGAAGAAGATTCCGTTTCTCAGCATTAGTTGTCGTTGGTGATAAAAAAGGTCGAGTTGGATTTGGTACTGGTAAAGCTCAAGAAGTACCTGACGCCATTAAAAAAGCAGTTGAAGCTGCTAAAAATAATTTAATTGAAGTTCCCATCGTTGGAACAACAATTCCTCATGAAGCTACCGGAGTCTTCGGTGCTGGACGCGTTTTAATGAGACCAGCTTCTGAAGGTACTGGAATTATTGCCGGTGGGGCAGTTAGATCGATTTTCGAACTAGCTGGAATTAATGACGTATTATCTAAATCATTAGGAACATCAACTCCGATTAATATGGTTCGCGCAACTTTCGAAGGTTTAGCGACCTTAAGAACAGTTGAACAAGTTGCTAAACTGCGCGGAATTAGAGTGGAGGATGTCCTATGAAATTAAGAATTACATTAACTAGAAGTTTAATTGGAAGAAAGCCAAATCAAGTTAAAACAGCTAAAGCATTAGGCTTACATCGTGTTGGACATTCAGTAGAAGTCCCTAAAAACGAAGCAACATTAGGAATGGTTAATACCATTAGCCATTTAGTTGAAGTTTTGGAATTAAATTAAGGAGGTTAGGAAAATGTTAAGTAATTTACAACCAAACACTCCTCGTAAAAATCGTAAAAGAATTGGTAGAGGAATCGGTAGTGGCACCGGTAAAACCGCAGGAAAAGGTCATAAAGGACAACTTGCGAGATCTGGCGGAAAAACTAGACCAGGCTTTGAAGGGGGACAACTACCATTATTTCAACGTTTACCAAAACGTGGATTTAAAAATGTAAATCATAAAGATCACGCAATTGTTAATCTTAAAGATTTAGAAGTCTTTAATGATGGCGATGTTGTGACACCAGAAGTATTGTTAGAAAGAAGAATTATTTCTAAACATAAAGATGGAGTTAAAATACTAGGACATGGTACTTTAACGAAAAAACTTACGGTCAAAGCCAATTTATTTTCTAAAAACGCTATTACAGCTATTGAATCAGTTGGTGGAACTACCGAGGTGATTTAACATGTGGGCGCGCATTAAACGTCTATTATCTAATAAAAAGATTATGGTAAGATTTGCCTTTACCTTAGTTATTTTATTAGTCTTTAGAATCGTTTCGTATATTCCGGTACCGTTATATAATACCGCAGCAATTGACGCTATGTTTGCACAAAGTGGCAGTTTCTTCGCGATTTTAAATAACTTCACTGGTCAAGCTTTACAAAGATTTTCAATCTTAGCATTAGGAATTTCACCATATATTACAGCATCGATTGTTTTACAATTATTACAAATGGTAATTCCAGCTATGAAAGAATTAGCGGAAACTGGAGAAGCAGGAAAAGCTAAAATTAATCGCTGGACGAGAATCTTAGCTGTTGTCTTAGCATTTATTCAAGGTTTAGCCTTAATTTTAGGAATATCAACTGGTCCAGGAAATGTTTACCACGCAAGATATACTGGAAATTATACTTTCGGATATTTCTATATGGCACTAACCATTGCCGCAGGTACTGCATTTTCAATTTGGATTGCTGATATGGTAACTAAAAAAGGAATTGGTAATGGAACTTCATTATTAATTGTTGCTGGGATCGTGACAAGTATTCCAACTATGTTTTCCGTAATGTGGCAATACTATATTATTGATAAAACTAACGGAAATTGGTCATATGTATGGTTTATAGTAATTACATTATTATATTTTGGAATTTTACTAGCAGTAGTATTTATGGAATCAGCTCAAAGAAAAATTCCAATCCAATATGCGAATCGTCAAGGTAAAAGTGATGCTAATATTCCAATGAAGTTAAATAGTGCTGGAGTTATCCCAGTAATCTTCGCTTCAACAATATTATCAATTCCAATGACAATCACCGGATTTTTCACTCAAGATGTTAATTCCGGATGGGGGTATTGGATTAACCAAATTTTTGGTTACACTAATCCAATTGGATTCATATTATATGTAGTATTAATCGTAGTATTTTCATTCTTCTATTCGTTCTTACAAATTGATCCTGCGAAAATTTCCGATAACTTATCAAAAGCTAACGCATATATTCCAGGGGTAAGACCGGGAGAAGATACACAAAACTTTATTGCAAAACTACTTTTTAAAGTAACAATTATTGGGACTACTTACTTAGTAATATTAGCAATATTACCAATCGTTACTAGCGCAATTTTCGGGTTACAAGGTGGCGCTGGACAAGCGATTATTCTTGGTGGTACCAGTTTGTTAATTGTTGTTGGTGTCGCTATTGAAACCGCAGAACAACTTGAAACTGATGCTGAACAAGATGAGTATAAAGGGATTTTTGGGTGATTTAAATGATCGTAATTTTACTAGGAGCACCTGGAGCCGGTAAAGGCTCACAAGCTGAATTATTAGTAAAGAGATATCATATCCCACATATTGCAACCGGCGATATTTTTAGAGAGCACTTTAAAAAAGAAACACCGATCGGTAAATTAGCACGCGAATATATCAATAAAGGGCAATTAGTACCAGATCAATTAACTAACGATATCGTAAGAGATCGTCTATCAGCAAAAGATGTGGCAAAGGGTTTTATTTTAGATGGATATCCTAGAAATATCAACCAAGCTGAGGCATTAGATAATTTAATTAGACGTCACGGATGGGAAATTAATGCAGTTATTAATATTGCCCCACCTCAAGATATTTTAGTTGAAAGAATTAGTGGGAGAAGAATTTGTTCTAAATGTGGTGCGGTTTACCATGTTACCAATAAAAAACCTAAGGTAGACGGAGTTTGTGATATCTGTGATGGAGCGATCGTTCAACGGGCTGATGATCGTGAAGAAACAGTTTTAAAAAGATTAGAAGTTTATGAAAATCAAACTAAAGAATTAATTGATTATTATCGAAATCAAGGAGTTTTACATGATGTATCAGGACTTGAAATAGAAAAAACTGATCAAGAAGTAGTCGCAATCTTAGGAGAATAATCGTGATTTATTATAAGTCAAAACGAGAAATAGAAATTATGAGAAAAGCTGGTCTAATTCTAGCCGAAACTAGGCTAGAATTAGAAAAGCATTTAAAGCCCGGCATTTCAACATTAGAACTAGATAAAATCGCTCATGATTTTATCATTAGTAAAGGTGCTTACCCGTCATTTAAAGACTATGAAGGATTTCCAAAATCAATCTGTACTTCGGTTAATGAAGTCGTTGTTCACGGAATCCCATCACCAAAAGTTGTCTTAAAAGATGGAGATATTATTTCGATTGATCTTGGAGTAGAATTCGAAGGATATCACGCTGATTCAGCGTGGACATATCCAATTGGTGAAGTCGACTCCAAAATATTAACATTACTTGATGTTACTAAAGAAGCACTCTTTCGCGGCCTTGAGGCGATTAAGCCCGGCAATCGCGTGGGCGATATTTCATATGCGATTGAGTCATTTGTAAAACCATATGGATATGGCATTGTTAAGGAATTAGCCGGTCATGGAATCGGAAGAAATCTTCATGAAGATCCGCTAATTCCAAACTATGGAATTCCTAGTCAAGGAGAACTTTTACAAGAAGGAATGACAATATGTATTGAACCAATGATTAATCTAGGGACCGCTAATATAACCTTAGATCGAGATGGGTGGACCATTAGAACAGCTGATCGAAAAGTCAGCGCTCATTTTGAACATATGGTCGCAATTACTAAAGATGGTTATGAAATATTAACCCCAATAATAAAGGAGTGAATTTATGGCGAGAGAAGAAATAATTGAAGTTGAAGCCAAAGTTATTGAAATATTACCAAACACACAATTTATAGTAGAATTAAAAAATGGACACCGTGTATTAGCCCATGTATCTGGTAAAATCCGTATGCACAACATACGCATTTTACCTGGTGATACCGTAGTAGTAGAGTTGTCACCATATGATTTAACTAAAGGGCGAATCACCTACAGAAGAAAATAGGAGGTATGATGAAATGAAAGTAAGATCATCTGTGAAACCAATTTGTGATAAATGTAAAGTTATTAAACGTAAGGGACGTGTTAGAGTGATTTGTGAAAATCCAAGACACAACCAACGTCAAGGTTAAGGAGAAAAGTTATGGCAAGAGTCGCAGGAGTCGATATCCCAAATGATAAAAGAGTGGTTATCGCATTAACATACATATATGGGATAGGATTAAAAACATCTCAAAAGATTTTAAAAGACACTGAAGTAGATGAAAACAAACGTGTCAAAGATTTATCAGACGATGAATTAAACCGCATTCGTCAAGAAGTTACCAATTACACTGTTGAAGGTGACTTAAGAAGAGAAGTAACAATGAACGTTAAAAGATTAATGGAAATTGGATCTTATCGCGGAATGAGACATCGTCGTGGTTTACCTGTACGTGGACAAAATACCAGAAATAATGCACGTACTCGCAAGGGTAAAAAGACTGCACCTGGTAGAAAAAGATAAAAAGGGGGAATAGAAAATGTCAAGAAGAAGAACAGCAAGACGTCGAGTCAGAAAAAATATTCCTCTCGGAATAGCACACATCCACACAACCTTTAATAACACAATCGTTACTATTACAGATTTAGACGGTAATGCCGTCGCTTGGTCAAGTGCTGGCGCTATGGGATTTAAAGGATCTCGTAAATCAACTGCATTTGCTGCCCAAATGACTGCAGAAGCAGCAGCTAAAGCAGCAATGGATAATGGAATGATTAAAGTTGAAGTTTCAGTTAAAGGACCTGGTCCTGGACGCGAAGCGGCAATTAGATCAATTCAAGCAGCAGGTTTAGAAATTACAGCCATTAAAGATGCAACACCAGTTCCACATAATGGTTGTCGTCCACCAAAAAGACCTCGCGGTTAATCATTAATAAGGAGGTATATAATGAGAGATTTATTATTTGAACTTCCAACATCAGTTGATGAAATATCAAAAGATGGTAATAAAGCTAGATTTGTTATCAAACCACTTCAACGTGGTTATGGTACTACAATTGGAAATGCTTTAAGAAGAGTATTATTATCGTCAATGCCAGGAGCGGCAATCGTAAACGTTGAAATTGATGGCGTCCAACATGAATTTACAACAATTCCTGGTGTATACGAAGATGTGATGGGTATTATTTTAAACTTAAAAGAAGTAATTATCAGTGTAGACTCCGAAGATGTTGATTTTGAACAAAAATTATATTTAAACATGCAAGGTCCTGCAGTAGTTACTGCCGGAGACTTTGAAAAAGTTACCGGAGTTAATATTATTAATCCAGATTTAATTATTGCTAACTTAAATGAAGTTGGATCGCTATCAATGGTTGTAACTGTTAGACGTGGAGTCGGCTATGTATCAGCTGATGAAAATAAAATGTTTAGCGGTAACCAAGTTGGATTAATTGCAATCGATTCATTATATTCGCCAATTTTACGAGTCGCTTACTCAATTGAAAAAACTCGTGGTGATGATGATGAACTAACTTTAGAAGTTGAAACTAACGGAGCGATTGAAGCGAAAGACGCAATCGCAATGGCTGCAAAAATCTTAATTGATCACTTCGATATTATTGTTCAAATTAGTGAAAAGGCAGGCCAAATCGAGTTCATTAAAGAAGAAGAGGAAGATGAAGAAAATCAAGCTCACTTAATGAAAATCGAAGAACTTGATATGTCAGTTAGATTATTCAACGCTCTTAAGAGAGCCGGAATTTCAACAGTTGGCGGGCTACTTAAAATGAGAGAAGAAGAAATTATTAAAATTAGAAATTTAGGTCGTAAGTCATTAAAAGAGTTAAAAGAATGCTTAGCAGAACATAACTTAGAACTAAAAAGCGGTTATCTTAATGGTTATGATGGCGAAGACTACGACGAATAGGAAGGAAAGTTTATATGTCTAGTAAATTAGGAAGAAGAACTTCAGCTCGTAAAGCGTTATTAAGAGATTTAGTAACAGATATTATTATTAATGAAAGCATTACAACGACTGAAGCAAAAGCAAAAGAATTAAAAAAACTAGCCGATAAAATGGTTACCTTAGCTAAAAAAGGCGATTTAGCCTCTCGTCGTCGTGCTGCAAAAATTGTTCGTCCTGAACTAGCAGAAGGCGGCCAAACTGCTTTGCAAAAACTATTTGATGATATCGGGCCAAGATACGAAAATCGTAATGGTGGTTATACCAGAATTATTAAGACAACTCCTCGCAAGGGAGATGCAGCACCAATGGCGATTATCGAATTTGTATAATTAAAGATAAACGGATGTTGGATTTACAACATCCGTTTTATTTTACTGACAAATTAATTTTTAGTATAATTAATTATATATGGATATAATTAAAGTTGTAAGATTTGCAATTTCACCATTAGGTTATGATTTTATATAAAAGGAGGAATAAAAAAATGTTAAAATTTAAAGATTATGAATATCAAAGACCAAATTTAGATGAATTAAAACAAGCATTAAACGAACAAATTTTAAAATTAACTGATGATAATACTTTTGAAGAACAATACGAAGCTTATTTAAAAATTGATCGACTTGGTGAAGAGTTTGGATCAATGGCGACACTTTCAAGTATTAGACATTCAATTAATACTAAAGATGAATTTTATGTGAAGGAAAATGAATTTTATGATGTAGAAGCACCAACATTAATGCCGCTTTTCCATCAAATTTCGTTACTTGTTTACAATTCGAAATATCGTAAGCAATTTGAAGAAAAAATTGGAACTTTATTTTTTGAACAAACGGCATTAAGTTTAAAAACATTTAAACCAGAGATTGTTCCGTTAATTCAAGAGCTTAATAAATTATCAACTGAATATTCAAAAACTATCGCCAGTGCTCAAATTGAATTTGATGGTAAAGTTTTAAACTTAAGTCAAATGACACCATATATTAGACACATTGATCGCGAAACCAGAAAGAAAGCTCAATTAGCTGTTTCAGGATGGTTAGAGTCAAAAGAAGAAATAATCGATAATCTTTACCACGAGATGGTTCAAAAAAGACATCAAATGGCATTAGAATTAGGATATGAAAACTATGTCCAATTAGGCTATGATCGTATGGGTAGAACTGACTACGGCCCCAAAGAAGTAAAGATGTATCGTGACCAAATTTACCGTGAAATCGTACCGATTGTTACCGAGTTGCAAGAAAGAAAAGCGAAAAGGTTAGGTTATGAAGATCCAAAATCTTATGATTTAGCGATTTCGTTTTTATCAGGAAATCCAACTCCAAAAGGAGATCGTGAGTGGATGGTAAAACGAGCTAAAAAAATGTATGAAGAAATGTCGGCTGAAACTGGGGAATTTTTTAATTTCATGTTAGACCGTGAATTATTAGATCTTGACTCTAAACCAGGTAAAGCTAGTGGTGGATATTGTACATATATTCCAGAATATCGTTCACCATTTATTTTCGCTAACTTTAACGGTACTGCGGGCGATGTTGACGTTTTAACTCATGAAGCGGGACACGCTTTCCAAGTTTATCAATCAAGAGATTTAATTTCGGCATATCGTTGGCCAACTATGGAAGCAGCTGAAATTCATTCAATGTCAATGGAATTTTTCGCATGGCCTTGGATTGATTTATTTTTCTTAGAAGATACTGAAAAATATAAATTTTCACATTTAGCAGGAGCGATTTCATTTTTGCCATACGGAGCAACCGTTGATGAGTTTCAACATTGGGTTTATGAAAATCCAAATGTAACTCCAGCAGAAAGAAAAGCGGCATGGGCTCGGATTGAGAAAAAATATAATCCTACACTAGATTATGGTGTTGATGAATTTATGAAAAAAGGAACTTACTGGTTCCGTCAAGGTCATATTTTTGGGTCACCATTTTACTATATTGACTATACATTAGCTCAAGTAGTAGCGTTTCAATATTGGATTAAAGATCAAAAAGATCATGCTAGTGCTTGGAATAATTATGTATCACTATGTAAGTTAGGTGGTTCATATAGTTTCTTAGGATTACTCGAACAAGTTGGTCTTGATAATCCATTTATTGAAGGAACAATCAAACGCGTCGCTGAGCCGCTAAAAGCTTATTTAGATAGTGTTGACGACACTAAATTTTAATAAAAAAACTGATAACTTATTATTTATTTAAATGAAAAAAAGGTTGCGAAAATTATACGCAACCTTTTTATTTTTGAATTAAAATAAGTATAAAAAAATCGTTAAAATCCCACAATTAGCACTCTACACTTGACAGTGCTAATTGAGTGTGATATACTATAGACGAAAAGGAAGTGAGAAGTATGTATAAGATTACTAGAAGAAGAAGTCCATTTGGAATTTTTAATGAAATGTTTGAAGATTTTTTCAAAGATTCAACAACGAGAACTAACTATCTTGCTACTGATTTAAAAGAAAGTGAAGACAATTATATGTTGTTAGTAGATGTTCCTGGTGTTAAAAAAGAAAACTTAAAACTTTCATTAGATAACGGATACTTAACCATTGAAGCTTCCAATACTGAGGAAACTAAAGATGAAAATGAAAGATACTTAAGACAAGAAAGACGAAGCGTAAATGTTAAGAGAAGTTATTATGTTGGAGACTCATTTACTGAAAAAGATATTAATGCATCATTATCAGATGGAGTTTTAACACTAAGCTTTCCAAAAGAAGGAACTAAAGAAGTAGAAGCGAAATATATAGAAATTAAATAATTAAAATGGACTACAATTGAAAAACACCTTTGTATAGAATTATACGAAGGTGTTTTTTAGTAGCCAAATACACTATAAAATGACCGAATATGCATTTGAAATTGACTATTTTAAAAATTCAAATTATATTAAAGATGTAGATGAATGAAGGAATATTAGATGTCATTTAAATTGAATAGTTAAAATTTTAAAAAAAGGATATGTATGTTCGATATAACTATTTATTGCGTAACAGAGCATACAATGATAGTATGAGAAATTTTTGGTTATTAGCAATTATTATTTTTGTTGCCTGTTTTACTTCCGCTTGCGATCAATTAAAAGTTTTAAAGACTTCACTTGAAAATAATGAAGTAACGATTACAATCGGTGAAGAGACTAATGTTGAGGTGTTTGCCAAAGAAGGAGCGGATGTTACATGGGAAACAGAGGATCCTAGTATTGTTACTGTAGAAAACGGGACTTTTTCTGCAGTTGGCGAAGGAACGACTTATGTTGTTGTTAAAAGTGGTGATTCTCAAACAAAAATTAAAGTAACGGTAGTTCCAAGAGCGGATGAAGAAACATTCACGATCACATGGCTAGATCGTGACGGAACAGTTTTAGAGGTTGATGAAAAGGTATTAAAAGGGGTAATGCCAACCTTTGACGGACAAATTCCACCACATGATGGTTTAGAATTTAAAGGTTGGGATCCTGAAGTCGTTCCAGTTGAAGGTGATGCCACTTATACTGCCAAGTATAAGGCGCCAGAACCTACTTATACCATTACTTGGAAAAACTGGGATGGTTCAACTTTGGCAACTAGTGTCGTCTACGGAGCACAAACTCCGATTTATTCCGGACCAGCTCCAACTAAGGAATCAGATGATTACTATGATTATATGTTTGCCGGATGGTCGCCAAAAGTAGGACCAGCCAACTATATACGGACATATACGGCTCAATTTACGGGAATAAGGAAGACTTATACCGTAACTTGGGAACACCCACTTGATGGTGTAATTTATACCGCAACAATTAATGCCGGTGACTACGCAATTTATAACAGAGCTGAACCAACTTTTCCTGATGATCCGGTGACGGGTGTGAGAAAGAAATTTTATGGTTGGTCACCAAATGCAAACAACACCAAAATTTTAAAAGATACGACTTTTTTAGCTGAATTTCGAGAAGTCCATAAAATTACTTGGACAAATGAAGGAGTTATTCTTAAAGAAGAAGAAGTCTTTAAAGGTGATACTCCTGAATATGTTGGTCCTGAGCCAACCAGGCCAAGTGATTTAAAATATTCATATACGTTTAAAGATTGGTCGCCAGCAATTGATGTCGTTAAAAACGAAGATATTGTATATGATGCGACATATGATTGTTTTCTTGATCCAAGTCGAGAATTTGAATTTGAAGAGTCTTGGAGATATGGTGGGTTGCGAATAAGTAATTATAAATTGAAAGATACTGGCGAAGAAGTAGTGATACCGCTTTGGTATGATGGACAGAGAATTAATGAAATTGGTGATAATGCTTTTGAGGGTTCTCAAAAATTAAAAAAAGTCACAATATCTGAGGGACTACTTTGGATTAATTCTGAAGCTTTTAAAGATTGTAAAGCATTAGAAGATTTTAAATTTGGTTCTAAAATCACTCATATTGAAGAAGAAACTTTCAAAGGGTGTACCGCTTTATCAAAAATTGATATAGATGTACCGGTTGTTAAAATTGGAGCAGAAGCATTTAGAGACTGTATTAATTTAGAAATAGTTGATTTTTCAGAAGGTCTTGAAACAATTGAGTGGAGTGCGTTTGAAAATTGTGTGAAATTATCCGGAATTAGTTTTCCAGACTCGCTTGAAAAAATCCAAACAGCAGCATTTTATGGTTGTAGTGATTTAATAAGTCTTCATTTTGCCTTAGGTGGGAACTTAAAATATATTGGTGGTAGTGCTTTTGCTGAATGTACTAGTTTATTAACAATGGAAATACCGGCTTCCGTTGAAAATATTTATAATAACGCTTTTGATAGTTGTAGTAATTTAGGGTTAATTGTTTTCAATGAGGGGCTTAAATGGATTGGTAAAAATGTATTTAAAGACTGTGTTAAATTAAGAAATTTTGATCTACCATCAACACTATTAGAAATTGGTGATTATGCGTTTAGTAATTGTCAAGGAATAACTAAAGTGGTAATACCAAAAGATGTTACTGAAATTGGCGCAATGCCATTTAAAGATTGTAAAAACATCGCTAGCATTTCTGTTGACGCAAACAATACGGTGTATGATTCAAGAAGTGCTTGTAATGCAATTATCATAACCGAAACTAAAACTCTAATTGTAGCTTGTAAAAACTCAACAATTCCAGATGGTGTTGTAAGAATTGCTTCAGGTGCTTTTTATAAAATCGATATTAAACAAGTAACTATTCCAGCAAGTGTAAGATATATCGAAAGACTCGCCTTCTACCTTTGTAATGAATTACCACATTATCTTATTGAGAAAGGAAAGATACAACCTATCACAGAAACAAGTATAGTTACAGTTTTTGTGCCAAAAACTGTTGAAACAATCGAAGCCGAAGCTTTTTACTTTGATACCGGATATGGTGCCGGTGGATCAATAACCGGTTCACAATATATTATTCATACCGATGCCTCAAGTGAAGAACCACCAAAAACTAATTGGTCAACGGGTCAATATGGTCATAATTGGTGTCGTGGCTGTTATCTCCGTTATAGCAATGGAGCTTATGGATGGTATTGGTGATATTAATTAAGATTAAAAGGGCAACCACAACGGTTGCCCTCTTTTAATTTAAAATTGTTTTTCTCTTAAAGCTTCAACTGGTATTTTGTTAGCTGCCATTCGCGAAGGAATTAATCCGGAAACATAACCAACTAAAACCGCAACCACTAAAGCCAGTAAGATATGGAGTGGATTAACGATGAATATTTTTTCTATTTCAAGTAATTTTTCAACAATTCTATTTAATGGATAAGTTAATATATGAGATGTTGCTGTACCAAATAGTCCAGATAAAACCCCAATCATAATATTTTCACTATTAAAGATTCTGGCAATATCTCTTTTTCTTGCCCCTAAAGCTCGTAAGATGCCAATTTCATTAGTTCTTTCGACTACTGAAGTATATGTAATAACTGCAATCATCACTGAGGCAACAGCTAAACTAATAAATGAAAACCCGATTAATCCTAAAGTGGCAGCATTAATGGCAGTATTTGATAGGGTTGATAAGGTTGAAGATTCATCAGTAAATTTTAAATAATTTGGATGATTTTCATCAAACCCATTAATAACATTATAATTATTTAAATATTCCATAATTTCAGTTTTAGCTTCTAAACTAGAAGGATATAGGTCAATGTAATCAGTTGAATAAATAAATTCTGGATAATTATTTTCGACATAGGTTATCAAATCTTTAGTATATACAATACCAGAATTGAAAATTGGAAACGATCCGTTATTTTTAATTCTTACAATTCCAGTAATGACTAGTTTTATCGCATTTTCATGATCAAAAGTAAGCGGTTGATATTCACCAGGTAAGTATAATATTTCAGTTCCAATTATGTCTTCAAAAGGAACATCAACACCAAGTTCATGCGTAATTCTAAGTTTAATTAAAAAACTAGCGTCAATTTCATTAAATTTATTAGTGACAAGTAATACTCCAAAGGTTTTATTGTCGGGATCGTTGGCCACTTCTGGTTTTTCTCCAGCAATAAGATCGTAAAGATCGTATACAATGTTTTTTTCAGGAAGTTGTGTGGCAATTAGATGCTTTTGATTCAATGGACTAGTATATTCTTCGATATCAGAATGAAATTTTAAATTATATAATTTGCCATTAGTATCAGGACCACGAGTATAAAAAGAATGTTTAATTCTAGGTCTAATTAAAAATCCTGAAAATAACTCGTCATTTTCTTGATAATAATTAGTAACATAATCAACAAAATCAGGAGTGATCTTATTTGTTGTTTTAGCCATTGGTTGTGGTTCTTTTATGGATGGCAATACTCCATCTTCTAAATTTTCTAAATCAGGTAATTCAGGAATTGGGATATATTCCACATTTTGAGCAGCGTAATTACTAGATATATTAATTGGATAATGTCCTAAAACTTCGTTTTCAAACCTTTTAATTTCACGATTAGTTCCAGTTGAAAGAGCAAACGTCAAAGAAAGTCCAACAATTCCAACAGAAGAAGCGAAAATTGTTGCTAGAGTTCTTCCCACTTTATACTTTAAGTTTCTTACTGCAGAAATAAATGAAGTTTTAAAATTAATAAATGTCTTTTTTAAATTTAGTTCTTTTTTTCTTCTTTTCTTTCTTTCTGGTTTATAAGGATTTGAATCGGAGACGATTTTTCCATCTAATAGTCTAACAATTCTAGTGGCATATTTGGCCGCTAGTTCCTCATCATGAGTTACCATAATTACTAATTTTCCTTGAGAAACCTTATTGATTAACTCCATAATTTGTACGGCTGTTTCAGAATCAACCGATCCGGTTGGTTCATCAGCCAAAATAATATCAGGATTATTTGCTACAGCTCTAGCGATGGCAATTCTTTGACCTTGACCAACTGATAATTGATTAGGTCTTTTCATGGCGTGGTCAGACAATCCAACTTCTTCTAATAACTCTAAAGCTCTAGCTCGACGTTCTTCATGATAAACACCACTTAAAGACATTCCCATTTCGATGTTTTCAAGGGCGTTTAGATGTTTAATTAAATTATGGGTTTGGAAAATAAAACCTAAAGAATTATTTCGATATTGATCAAGCTGGTCATCATTAAAATCAGAAAGGGGATTACCTTGAATATAGATTTCTCCGGAGTTTGGTTTATCTAAAGCACCAATTAAATTTAAAAAGGTTGACTTACCGCAACCAGACGGACCTAAAATACAAACGAATTCTGATTCTCTAAATTCGATTGAAATTCTGTTGACAGCTTTAGTAACAAACTTATCAACACCATAAGTTTTCTTTAGGCTTTTAATCTTTAACAAAACGAATCCTCTTTTCTTTTTGGAAATTATTGTACCCGTAGTGATTCAACAGGATTTTTATTAGTAGCAATTCTAGATGGTAAAAATCCAGCAGCAAATGTAACAAAAAGGCTAATAGCCATCAGTGGTATACTATGCCACATATTAATTTGTGCCAAATGAGGAATATCATAAAAAGTTCTTGCGATAAAGTTAATTGGAATTGTTAGCAAGTGTGATATCGCAATAGAAAATACTCCGGCACTAAATCCGATAATAGTATTTTCCCCACTAAAAATTCTAAAAATATCAACTTTTCTTGCTCCCAAAGCACGCAATATTCCAATTTCTTTCGTTCGTTCAACAACGGAAGTAAAGGTAATTGTCGCAATCATAACCGAAGATACTCCTAAGCTGATTGAAGAGAAGATGATCAACCCCAATAGAATTACATTTATAATATTTTCAAGGTGATCCATATAAATTTGTGAGCGGTCGAAATAAATAATTGCTCTCGCATCGGCAGAAAGTGTTTCATTATATTTATCAATATGGTGGGCAATTTTATCTTTAGCTTTAAAATTTGCGGGAAATATGTGAACGTAGTCATAATCATTAACGGATACGGCCTTGGGGTAATTATCGGTTAGATATTCAACCAATTCGTCGGTAAATCCAATTCCATAATTCGAAATTGAAAATTCGCCCCCTTCTCGTTTTTTTACTATTCCAGAAATTTTGAGTTTAATCGATTCTTCAGCAGAAAAAACGTTGGCACTAAAAGCACCAGGCCACAAATAAAATTCTTTACCTAAAAATTCTTTAACTTGGACATTTTCATATTCGCTTTCTGGATATCCCAAAAGACCTAAAATATGAGTCGGAATACGATTGTATTCGTTAACAAAAAAGACTACACCGAAGGTTTTATTTTCAATTTCGGTAACAGTAGAGGGTCTATCTCCCGCAACGTATTCATAAGAATAGTCAAAAACTTTACCGCGAGGTAATAAAGTTGCCTTAGCACCGGTTTGTTCACTTATTTTAGTAGCTTTTCCATAATCACCTGAGAAAAACTTGTAGGTTTTATCTCCGTTGTCAGTATTTGATTCAAATAAAATGGTGTAAGTTAATTTAGGCTTTACTGTTACTCCTAAAACATTTTTATCATTTTCATTAGAATATTGATTAATATAGTCAACAAAATCTTGAGTTATTTGATTATATTGACTCGGATCATCGGTAACAGACCATTTTTTTTCAATTGGTAAAAGTGCCTCTCGATCCACGAAGTTTTCTTGAAAATATTCTTCAATATATACTAATTTTTCTTGTTGATACGAATCAAAGGAAACATTGATTGGATACCGCCCTAGTATTCTGGCTTGCAACTCGAATATTTCTTGCTTAATACCGCCTGCTAATGCGAAAATCAAGGCTATGCCAATTAACCCAACAGATGAGGCTAACGCCATTAAAATAGATCTTCCAGGTTTAGTTCTTAAGTTTTTAAAAGATAAAGTTAAAGAGGTTCTAAAAGACATAAATTTCTTTTTCATTTTAAAACCATTAGAAGGTACTTCAGAAGAAGTAAATGGATCGGAATCGGAAAGTATTTTTCCATCATTTAACTTTATAATTCTTGTAGAATATTCTTCTGCGAGTTGTGGATTATGAGTAACCATAATTACCAATTTATCTTTTCCAAACTCTTTTATTAATTTCATTATTTCTACAGCTGTCTTCGAATCAACAGAACCTGTTGGTTCATCGGCTAAAATAATCTCAGGATCATTAGCTAACGCTCTTGCAATTGCGACTCTTTGACTTTGACCAACCGATAGTTGGTTAGGTTTTTTGTGTAAATGTTCAATTAAACCAACTTTATCCAATAATTCTAAAGCCTTTTCGTGGCTTTGCTTTCCCTTTAAGCCACTTAAAGTCATTCCCATTTTAACATTATCAATAATACTTAAATGCTGAATAAGATTATGGGTTTGAAAGATAAAACCAATTGTTTTATTTCGATACTTGTCAAGTTTTTTATCACCAAATTTTTTTAAACTAACTCCATTGAATCTAACTATTCCTGAATCTGGTGTATCTAGTGCTCCAAGCATGTTTAAAAGAGTGGTTTTACCACAACCAGATGGTCCTAGAATCGTGACAAATTCTGATTTTCTAAATTCAAGCGACATATTGTCGATTGCTTTAGTAACAAACTTGCCAACTGAATAAGATTTAGTTAGTTTTTCAAGTTTTAGCATAAATGAGTACCTTTTCTATCGTTAATATCTACCAATAGTTTAACACATAAATTGATGTTTAAAAAGATAAACGATAAGTAATTTTTTTGTAGATAATTTAGAGTAAAAAAACAGTTATTTTTTAGTTAAAACTAATAAAATTAACAAAAATAAATAATGTTGTTCCTATCTTAGGTATGCGATTTTTCAGTATTTACTTTTTTTGTTAATAAAAAAACAAATATAAAAAAACTTAACTTCTAATTGGGTTAGAAATTAAGTCTTCAAGTTAAAGTTTTATAAGTACTTATTTATTTGATAAAAAGAACTTAAAAGTATCAGAAGTTTGCATTCCGGCGAATCGATTAATTATGTTTCTATTTTCTATAATAATAAATGTTAGAGTACTAACAACGTCAAATTTTTTAACTAAATATTTATTTTTAGTAATATCAACAAGTTTAAAATCATAACGATCACTATATTCTTTAGCCCATTCTTCATATAAAGGTAATATTTCTTGACAAGCTAAACACCATGGCGCTATAAAAAGAAGGACAATCCTTTTTTTATTTAAGAGTACTTCACGATTATAATTTAAATTAGTTAAATAAGTTAACATATTTTTCCCTCATGTCTTTCACTATTTAATATTATACACTATTATCAAGAAATTAGCCTCCTAAATATGGTATAATATCATAGATATGATATTGGTTGGTGAAAGACTTGATAAAAATAGAGAATTTATCTTTTAAATATAGTGAAAAGCATGAAACAATTAAAAATATCTCTTTAGAAATCCCTAAAGGGAAGTGGGTTTCTATTTTAGGGCACAACGGTAGTGGCAAGTCAACGCTTGCTAAACTGCTAATGGGTCTTTTAAGAGCGGACGAAGGAGATATTCTTATTGGTGAAGAAAAAATATTGTTAACTGAAGATACCTTACAACAAATAAGAAAGAAAATGGGTATCGTTTTTCAAAACCCTGATAATCAATTTGTTGGGGTTACAGTATTACACGATATCGCTTTTGGCATGGAAAATCAACAAGTGCCACGAGAAGAAATGTTAGAAAGAATTAATCATTATGCTAGTTTAGTTGATATGCAAGATTACTTGCATAAAGGTCCACATGAACTTTCCGGAGGCCAAAAACAAAGAGTTGCAATTGCTGGAGCGTTAGCGATGGATTTGGAAATTATGATTTTTGATGAAGCAACTTCTATGTTAGATCCAAAAGGAACTAATGAAATTGTTGAATTAATCCAAAGATTAAATAAAGAGTACCAAAAAACAATTATTACTATTACTCATGATTTAGAGTTCGCTAATTTAAGTGATCATTTAATTGTCATGAGAGATGGAGAAATTATTTTAGAAGGAACTCCCGAAGAAGTATTTAAAGAAGAAGAGTTATTAAAATCTTCTAATTTAGAATTACCTTTAGCTTTAAAACTACAAAATGATTTAAAAAAATATAACTTTAGTAATAAAGACAAAATTATGGAGGCGTTATGGAAATACGGTTTGAAAAAGTAAACTTTCAATATAGCGGCCTTACTGATACGACTCACGCACTAAAGGAAGTTGATTTAAAAATTGAGGGCAAAGGTGAATTTATTGCCGTTGTTGGGCATACCGGAAGCGGTAAATCAACATTAGTTCAATTAATGAACGGATTATTAATTCCTAAAAGTGGTGAGGTTAATGTTTTTGGATTTACATTACCGCCAAAAAAACGACAAAAAATAAATCAACTTCGTCAAGAAGTCGGTTTAGTTTTTCAGTTTCCTGAATATCAATTGTTCGAAGAAACAGTTTTAAAAGATATTATGTTTGGTCCGAAAAACTTTAAAAAGACAGCAGCTGATGCTGAAAAAAGAGCGCTAGAAGCGGCCAAAATGGTTGGACTAAGTAGTGATGTTTTACAGGCATCTCCCTTTAGAATTAGTGGGGGTCAAATGAGAAGAGCGGCAATTGCTGGTATTTTAGCGATGGATCCTAAAGTTTTAGTGTTAGACGAACCAACAAGGGGATTAGACCCACAAGGTCGCACGGAGATGATGGAATTATTTAAAGAAATTCATGAAGAAACGAATAAAACTATTATTTTAATTACTCACGATATGGATTTGGTTAGTGAATACGCTAAAAGAGTTATTGTTTTAAATGATGGAGTTATTACTTTTGATGGAAATAAAGAAGAATTATTCCAACAAGAAGATTTTGAAAAATATCATTTAAGCGAACCATCAACTATTAAAATATTAAAATATTTAGAATCAGAGACGGGATTAAAGTTTACTGAAAAGTATACTTATGATTCTCTTCTTCAATATATAGTGGAGGCCAAAGATGAATAATATTGTTATTGGACAATATGTCCCAAGAGATTCTTGGCTTCATCGCCTTGATCCTAGATATAAATTGATCACTTTAATAATTATGTTGGTTGCTCTGTTTATTATTCCAGTTAGAGTTGAGTGGCCATATTTAGTTACACTAGGTGGCTTAACATTAATAAATGTTTTATTAATTGCCACTTCAAAAGTACCTGTTATGAAAGTAATTAAAGGTTTTAGGCCAGTGATGTTTTTACTGACATTTACCTTTGTTATTCAAATTTTTTACTATCAAGTGGGTGATAGTGCTACTTTAGTTGTGCCTGAAATTCCACTTAATTTTACTTGGGCTAGTATTGGAGCGATATTATTAATTTTAATAATTTATTTCTTAACTAAGAAATACATTAAATTTTCATTTATTTATTTTTTAATTATGGTATTTGGATTATTTGCGGTTCAATATGTGATACCAGCAAATTGGGGATTTATTGCTAGTTATAAGGTTGAACTATATGATGAATCGTTAATTAGAAGTGGATTTTTAGTTTTAAGAATTTTAAATGTAATTATTTTAACATCACTTCTTACTTTAACAACAATGACAACTGATTTAAACTATGCGATTGAATCAATTTTAAAACCACTAAAAGTAGTTAAATTTCCAGTTGATACATTAGCGATGATGTTGTCGTTGACTTTAAGATATATTCCAACATTACTTGAAGAGACGAATAAAATTATGAAAGCTCAAGCTTCAAGAGGGGTTGATTTTAAAGAGGGTAAATTAAAAGATAAAATTATGCAAATGGTTTCTTTATTAGTTCCAGTTTTTATTATTTCATTTAAACGCGCAGAAGATTTAAGTAACGCCATGGAAGCAAGAGGTTATCAAATTGGTGCTAAAAGAACTAAAATTGATGAATATAAAACGAAAGCACCAGATATTGTTAGTTTAATTGTCACGACATTAATATTAGCATTAATTATTGTTGGTAGGATTTTGATTTAAAATGTATCGCTATAAGTTAACAATCGCCTATGATGGTAGTGATTATCATGGGATGCAACGATTAAATGATCATAAAAGTATTCAAAAAACTTTAGAAATAGCTTTAAAAAGAATGACTAGTCAAGAAGTAAAAGTGTTTACTTCTGGGAGAACTGATAAAGGAGTTCACGCTAAAGGTCAAGTTGTTCATTTTGATTTTATGGCCGAATTGGATAATAATACTTTGATGTTAGGGTTAAACAAAAGATTGCCGGAAGACGTTCGAGTAGTTAAAGCTGAATTAGTTAATAATAATTTTCATGCAAGACACGATGCGAAATCAAAAGAATATGAATATGTAATCTCCAAAACCGAATCAAATGTTTTTGCCCAAAGATATGAAGTTTATTATCCAAATTTGGATATAGATAAATTAAAAGAAGCGGCTAAACTTTTAGAAGGAACTCATGATTTTGGTGGCTTTACGGTAACTAATGATTTAAAGCCAACGATTAAAATTATTTATTCGATTAAAATTAAAGAAACTAAAACTCATATAAAAATTAGAATTCACGGTAATAGTTTCTTAAGATATCAAATTAGAAGAATGGTTGGGTTGTTAGTTGAAATCGGACAAGGAAAAAAAGATATTTCAAAACTATTTGAAATACTTGAAACTAAAAATCAAAATATCGCTAACAAAACAGCTCCCGCTAAAGGCTTATACCTAGTTAAAATTTATTATTAAAAGGAGAAAAGTTATGTTTATTACTTTTGAAGGTGGAGAAGGAAGCGGAAAAACTTCGATTGTTAAAGAAGTTGAAGCGGCCCTTATTAAAAAAGGATATCAAGTATTAGTTACTAGAGAACCAGGTGGAAGTCAAGTTGCTGAACAAATTCGAAGAGTAATTTTAGATTCTAAAAATACGTCGATGACGGCAGCAACCGAGGCCTTACTTTTTGCTGCCTCAAGAACTCAACACTTAGAAGAGAAAATACTTCCAGCTTTAAAAGAAGGTAAAATTGTTTTATGTGATCGTTATGTCGATTCATCTTTGGCCTATCAAGCATATGGCCGTGATTTAGGCTTTGACTTCGTTTCAAAAGCGAATAATTTTGCCTTTAAACATTTACCAAATATTACCTTTTATTTAGATGTTTTACCCGAAATTGGACTAAAAAGAATTAGATCAAGAGATGATTTAAACAGGCTAGATAAAGAAGAAATTGCTTTTCATGAAAAAGTAAGAGAAGGATATTTCAAATTACTTGAAATGTATCCAGAAAGAATGGTTAAAATTAACGCTAATGAAACGATTGAAGTTAGCTTTAATGAAATAATGAAAGTATTAGAAGAAAGATTATGAAACGAGCATTAAGTTTTTTTAATTCGACAATTAAGAAAAATAGGATGTCCCATCTTTATTTAATTGAAGGACCGAAAGGATCTGGTAAATTAACCCTTTCCTTTTTAGTAAGCACCGAGTTACTAAAAAGAAAAGGCGAAGATGAACAAAGATTACTTAATCAAATTAGAAAACTTAATCACCCAAATGTTATCTTAATTCAACCCGATGGTAACTCAATTAAGAAAGAACAAATCCTTAATCTTCAAAACGAATTTTCTAAAACTAGTTTATACTCCGGAGCGAGAGTTTATATTATCGAAGATATCGAAAAGATTACTCAAGCTGGGGCTAATAGCCTTTTAAAGTTTTTAGAAGAGCCGGAAGGGAAAACGACATATGGATTTCTACTTACCGAAAACTTAAGTCAAGTGATCCAAACGATTCAATCAAGAAGTCAAATTATCCATTTAATAGGGATTGATAAATTAGAAATTAAAGAACAATTAATCGCTAAAGGAGCTAATCCATTAATTTCTGAAATTCTTCCAGAAATCACTAACAGTATTGAAGAAGCAATTGAATTAATTGAATTGCAGCCGGTTTTAGAAATTGCTGAATTTATCGAGAAAATAAGCAATGATTGGCTTAATGAAGAGGTAATCTTTAGTATCGATTACAGCAAGCTATTAAATGAAACTAAAGGAAATATTGATTGGTATAAATCGTTTTCTAATTTAGTTTTAATCTTCTTTACCGATTTAATTCGTTATAAAGTGCATCGCACGATTACCTTTGAATCACGCCGAAGCGAGATTCAAAGAATTAGTGCTAAATTAAGTTTAAACGATTTAGAAAGAATCACATCCAACATTAGAGAAAGTATTAACCGATTAAGAGTACCGATTAATATTAATATGTATTATCAAAAATTACTCTTAGATTTAGATAAGGAGCGCAATTTATGAAAGTCAGTATCGTTAAAATTAAAAACACGGGGTTAAAATATTATTTTGATTCAACCAATCAAGAATTTACTAAAGGAGATAGTATCATAGTTGAAACGCCACGTGGAATTGAACTAGGCGAAGTTCTTAAATCTTTAGAAGTTAGTGAAACTCCAGAAGAATTAGTGCCTTTTATTAGAGTGGCCAATGACGAAGATTTCAAAACTCAAGAAGAAAATGATAGTGAAATTGACGAAATCGTCATCACCACTAAAGATTTAGTTAAAAAACATAAGTTAGATATGTCAGTTTTAAGTGCTGAATATACTCTGGATAGAAAAAGATTATTAATTTATTTTGAAGCCGAAGAAAGAGTCGATTTCCGAGAGTTAGTTAAAGACTTATCATATGTTTATCAAACAAGAATTGAGTTAAGACAAATTGGTTCACGCGATGGTGCTAAAATTGTTGGTGGTATCGGACCATGTGGGCGGGTTTTATGCTGTAAGAAGTTTATTGAAAATTTTGATGTTATTACCATTAGAATGGCTAAAAACCAAAATATGGCACTTAACCCATCAAAAACTTCAGGAGCTTGTGACAAATTATTATGTTGTATTAAATATGAAAATGAAACATATACCCATTTAAAAGAAATTCTTCCTGAAAAAGGAGATAAAATTAAATATAACAACGAAATTTATGTCGTTGAAGATGTTAATTTGTTAAGAGAAAAAATACTAATCATCAAAAGAAACGATGAGCAAGAACCAATCTGGCTAAAGAAAGATGAATATGAAAGGGTGGAATAATGTTACTAAACTTATTAAATCGAAAAGAAAAATTAAAATTTTTGGATTTAGCACTTCATTTAGTGTCAATTGATGGAGAACCATCAGATTATGAAGATCGTCTTCTAAATTTAATGTTAGCTGAAATTGGTGATGAAGTAGTTTCTGAATATACTTTCAAATTAAGTGATGATTATGAAAAAACAATTCTCTTTTTTGAAAATACACCAATCGCAGTTAGAAACATTACATTTTTAAATTTATCGAAATTACCTCTTTTCGATGATTTATATAATACTAAACAACATTTCTTTTTAGAAGAAATTAGAATTCGCTTTGGAATTACCGAAGCGAAAAAGAAACAACTAATGAGATTAGTTTATGACGAAAGAGATTTAATTGAAAAAACTAAAAGAGCGGTTAATTCTTAAAAATGAAAATTACTCAAAACTTTCAAAATCAAAATCCTACATTATATTTAGTGTCAACTCCAATTGGAAATTTGGAAGACATTACTTTAAGAGCGATTAAAATTTTAAAAGAAGTTGATTATATTTTTTGTGAAGACACTAGACATAGCAAAACATTATTAGATTACTATAGCATTAACAATAAATTAGATAGTTATTTTGAATTTAATAAAGAAATTAAAGGAGAAAAAATTATCACTCTATTAAAAGAAGGAAATAATATCGCTTTAATTACTGATGCGGGAACTCCAGGAATTAGTGACCCCGGGTATGAAATAGTGAAATTAGCAGTTGAAAATAATTTTAATGTTGTTGCGATTCCTGGAGCTAGCGCTATTTTACCAGCTTTAGTAACTTCAGGATTAATAATTCAACCGTTTACCTTTTTAGGTTTTCTTCCGCGCGGGGAAGAAAAACAAAAAACAATTTTAAATAATTATTTATATCGAGAAGAAACTATTATTATTTATGAAGCAAGTAATCGAATATATAAAACACTAAATAATATTTTCGAAGTTTTAGGTAACCGCAAAATTTCGATAGCTAGAGAATTAACTAAAAAATTTGAAACCATTATTCGCGGTAATATTAAAGATGTTATTTTGAATCAACCAGATATTATTGGCGAATGCGTTATTGTTATTGAGGGGGGCAACCCCAAAGATTATTTTAATGACTTTAGTCTTGATGAACATATAAAATATTATCTTGATTTAGGAAATGATGAAAAAGAAGCGATGAAATTAGTCGCGAGAGATTTAGGAAAAACTAAATCAGAAATTTACAAGTTGTATAAAATTAGGAGAAAAAAATGAAAAAGAAATATTACATTACAACCGCAATCCCTTATAGTTCAGCAATTCCTCATATTGGAAATGTCTATGAAATTATTTTAGCTGACGCTGTAGCTAGATTTAAAAGATTAGAAGGATATGATGTTTATTTCCAAACAGGAACCGATGAACACGGTCAAAAGATTGCTGCCAATGCTAAAAATAATGGGATTGATCCACAAACATATGTTGATTTAATTTCTAATGAAATTAGAGAAATTTTCGATTTAGTTGATATTAGCTATGATTATTTTGTTAGGACTACTGAACCAAGACATGTTCATTCAGTTCAACAGATTTTTGAAAAACTATTACAACAAGGAGATATCTATTTAGGTCATTATGAAGGATGGTATTCTTTATCAGAAGAAGCGTTTGTTTCAGAAAAAGATTTAATTGATGGAAAAACGGCTCAAGGTGATACGCCAATTTGGATGAGTGAAGAAGCTTATTTTTTCAAGTTAAGTAAATACCAACAACAACTAGTGGATCATATTAATCAAAATCCTAATTTTATCTTGCCGGAATCAAGAAAAAATGAAATGGTTAAAAATTTCTTAGAAGAACCATTATTAGATATTTCAATTACAAGAACCGCCTTTGATTGGGGGATTCCAACATTAACCAATCCTAAACATGTAACTTATGTTTGGATTGATGCCCTATTTAATTATATTACTGGTCTTGATTATTCTCCTGATCAAGAACTAGGAGAAAAGTTTAAAAAATATTGGCCAGCAGATGTTCATATCGTTGGTAAAGATGTGATGCGATTTCATGTTATTTTTTGGCCAATTTTACTTTTAGCTTTAGGTTTAGAATTACCTAAAACAATCTTTGGTCATCCGTGGGTATTGTTTAATCGTAATAAAATGAGCAAATCTACTGGAAATGTAATGTACACTAATGAGTTAGTCAAATATTTTGGAGTTGATCCAGTTAGATATTATTGTTTACATGAAATACCATATAATGCTGATGGTAATATGACTTATGAATTAATTATTGAACGCAATAATAGCGATTTAGCTAATACCGTTGGCAATTTAGTTAATCGAACACTAGGCATGATTAATAAGTATCGTGGTGGCGAAGTTAAAAAAGTAATTTTACAAGACGAATATTCACTAGCTTTGCGAGAAGAAGCTTTAAGTGCTCTACCTAAAATGAAAAAATTAATGGACGAATTTAAAGTAGGAGACGCCTTAGAAGTAGTTATGTCATTAGCAAGAAGTGCCAATAAATATATTGATTTAATGGAACCATGGAATTTAAATAAAGATGAATCTAAACGAGAAGAATTAGATAATTTGTTGTATCATTTAATTGAAACAATTAGATTTATCTCAGTTTTAATAAACCCGTTTATTCCATCTTCCTCATTAAAAATAGCTGAACAAATTAATTATAATGATATCTCTTTTGAGTCGCTTAAGACATTTGGAATATATCCGAGCGGCGAACCCAATAAAGCGGAAGTTTTATTTGAGCGTTTTGATTTAGACAAAAAAATGGAAGAAATATTAAGTGATAGAAATGAAAAATAATTTTTTTAATAGTGAAAAATTTAAAACTACGATCGGTCCGGAAGTCTTTCGAATTTTTATTGTTATTGTATCAACTGTAATTTACGGAATTGGACTCGGTTGGTTTATTGAAGCTAGTTCAGTTAGAATGTATGGTGGAGGAGTTCCGGGAATTGCACAATTAGTGGTTGACATCTTAAAAACGACTGGTATTGTTGAAGTAACAGATAGTGTTAGAAACATCGTAATGTTTTCAACGATTATCACTTTAAACATTCCTATTGTTTTATTAGGATGGTTTGGAGTTTCTAAACGATTTACCATTTATTCAATCATTTCAGTTATATTGCAAGCGACAATTATTAGTTATTTAAAAGTTGATATCTTTGTTGGTATTGATGATACTTTACTAGCCTTATTTGGCGGTGTCTTAATTGGAGTTGGAGTTGGAATTGCGATGAAATTTGGAACTTCAACTGGTGGATTTGATATTGTTAGTCAATATATCTCACTTAAAAAAGGAAAAAGTGTTGGTCGCATTTCAACAGGTCTTAATTTTGCCATTATGATTATTGGTGCTATCTTATACGGAATTGAAGAAGGAGCTCAAGTTGCCGGATTAATCTTATTGTATACATTAGTTAGTTTATTTACTACTATGATTACCATTGATAAAATTCACACAACTTATAATTATATTGAGTTTAACATTATTACTGATTATCCTGAAGAAATGGCTCAACAAATTATTAAAGTTGTTCAAAGGGGAGTTACTATTTTTGATGCTAGAGGTGGTTACTCGTTTCATGAAAAAAGTATGATTTATCTAATTGTCATGAATTTTGAAAGATCAAAACTATTAAGTGTTATTAAATCAGTTGATCCTAACGCTTTTATTGTTTCTAAGCCAGTGGGTTCAATTAATGGAAACTTTTCAAAACGAACTATTGCTTAAAATAAAATTTAATTAAATAGAAAAATCGCAAAACTAATATTTAGTTCTGCGATTTTTCAATTATAGGGGTACATATGAAAAATGAGCTTAATAATTAATGTTTTTTAGACGGTTTTTTAATTCGATTTAATTTCTGATTCATTTTTAAAAGTTCTTCTTTGGTAAGCGAAACATTAATCATACCTAACATGTTTGCAAGTCTAATTACAGTAAAGCCACCAATCATTTTCATGATGTCGCGATTACCTTTAAGATTAACGGTAAAGCCGGCAGGTTCTTGATTTTTTTTGTTGGCTCTCATTTGTTTACTAATTTTTCTTGTAGCACTAATAAACCAAAGTTTACCTCTAAATGTTGTCATAATATCAGCAATTGTATCATTTAAAGAAAAGCGTTTTTCAGGTGTAGTGATATCAAACCAATTAAGAATAGCCCCTTGTTCAACAAGGACATAATCCATATTCATTTCGGAAACCTTGCGAATTTTACTTTCATCAGTAAAGGTACCAGCTTTTGCTACTAGAGTGCTTTCGCCACTATTTTCCACATCAAAATAGAAAAAATGATCAGGTGCAGATTTCTTACCCACACTTTTACCGTTAACGAATAATTCAACCTCAGGAAGATTTGAATAGACAGTAACTTTAGTTACATCTTCAACACGATCAACATATCGTTTACCGCATAAGTGAACAAAAGGTTCATCAGATAACCAAGCTTTATAAGCGTAGAAAGAATCTTTTTTATATTTTCTATCCATCGTGACAAGCCCCTTATGGTTACGTCCGTTTTGTCCACCTTCAGCTCTAGCGTCAGCCCCAAAGTCGAACATATTCCAAACGTGAGTCGCCCATAAATATTTTCTTGTAAACAATTGTTTAATCAATTCTTCGTGATAATACGCTTGGTACTCTTCGGTATAATCACCCTGTTTTGGAGTGCTGGTGTGCCAATTTAAAGCCTCACAACCATATTCAGAGCATCCAATTGGAATATTGGGATGAGTTTCATGAAATTTATCGAACCACGGACCATTCATTGAAGTGTCACCACCATACCATCCAAAATAATGGTTATAAGCAACAACATCAGGAATTAAAATATATGGATCATTAATGTTACACATAGAAACAACTGCCATAGTGGTTAGACGAGTTGGATCCATTTCGTGGCAAAGATCATTTAAAATGTGATGATTGACAATTAAATCATCATCTAATCCGGCAATAGTAATCTCGTTAGAAAGTCCCCAAACAACAATCGAAGGATGATTATAATTTTGAGCAATTAATTCAGTCATCTGTGAAATAGTATTTTCGTGTCCCTTTGGTAAATGTTTGGAAATATAAGGAATTTCTGCCCAAACAACCATTCCGCGTTCATCGCAAAGATCATAAAAATATTGATCATGTTGATAATGGGCTAAGCGAATAGTTGTCGCCCCCATTTCACAAATAAGATCCATGTCTTCTTCATGATGTTCCGGAAGAAGAGCGTTTCCATAACCTAATCGATCTTGATGGCGGGAAACACCGCGCAGCGGATATTCTTTGCCGTTTAGGAAAAATCCGTGCTTTGGATCAATTCTAAAAGTACGGCAACCAAAACGATCGCTAACATTATCTAAAACCTGTTCATTTTCCATAATCCTAACTTCACAACTATATAAATATGGATCTTTTCGTCCGTGCCAGAGGCGAACATTTTTAATTGTAAAGTTAACTTTTAAATTTTCAGTATTAATTTTATCAAGTTCTTTTCCTTCTTGATCGTAAAGAATGTATTCAAGAATTTGGTTAACTTTTAAATTTTTAACAAAAACTTCAACTTCAATATTAGCATTAACTCCTTCGATTATCGGAGTTATCTTTATACCGAGAGATCCATAATATTCTAAATCAAAATGAGTTTCGTTAACACAAACTAAATTAACATTGCGATAAAGACCGCCATAAAAAGTAAAATCAGCCATTTGCGGATAAACTGTTTCATTTGGCGAGTTATCGACAATAATAGCAATCTCGGTAGTATCCTTGAAATAATTTGTTAGATCAACTCTCCATGTTGAATAACCACCATCGTGGTGAGCTAATAAAATACCATTTGCATAAACATCAGCCGAAGAGTTAGCACCATGAATTTCAAGATAATAACGATCAGATTTAGGAAGTTCTTTTTTCTTTAAAGTTTTTACATAAAGACATGATCCACGAAAATAATCATTACCACCATCATAACCATCTTCCTCATTCCATGTATGCGGTAAATTTATTTGCAAGCCCTCTCTGAGGCTAATATCTTTAGTATTTTTAACAAATAGCCAGTTTTCATTTAAGTTAATAATTTTTCTCATACTAAGTCTCCTTCATTATGTGCAAGTTCTTCATTTGACAATTCTAAAGCTCTTTTTTCAGCAAGATCTTCATTCATTTGATTTAAGGTTTTCTTATCTAAGTTATAAATAACAGCAAGACCAATAAATTGTAAGATGGCACTAAATAAATAAAGTCCAGCAACCAGCCATGTCATGTTATGGGCAGTTTGAAATTTTTGACCAATGGTTCCATATTTTGATTCATAACCTAACCATCCCATTATAAGTAACACGATAGAAGGACCAACACCTTGAGCTAGTTTTCTAAAGAAAGAGTGGAGCGAATAAACGGTACCTTCTTCACGAGTACCAAATTTCCATTCATTATAATCAATTGCATCACCCATCATCGCCCATGAAACACAAGTATAAACACCCATGCCTAAACCAAAAATGACTAATCCAATTAAATAAACAATTAGTCCAACATTAATATTTTTAATTGTCGGGAAAATCAAGAGGATGCCACCACCCAAAAGAGAAATGATTGTTCCGACAACAGAAGCCTCTTTTTTACCGTATTTTTTAACAATTTTGGAAATAAATGGCATAAAGATAAACATCGGTAAAAATCCAATTAATTGAACTACACCAGACCATGAAGCCATATTAAAATAGGTGGCAAACATAATAGTGTTTGCTGTGGCAGCAGCATTCATTCCAAGAAACATTCCCATTGCCGCTAATGTAGCACCTACGGCTGGACGGTTTTTCATAAATTTTTTAAACGCTTGAAAAATATTGAATTTTTCAGCCCCTTCATTAGCCTTTACAGTATCTTCATCAACTCGGAGGGTAATGTTTTTAAGCATAAACATAAAGGCAATAAATCCAAGAACGCCCATAATAAGTGCGGCAAAAAAGACTCGATTACCCAATAAAATTTCAACTTGATTGCCCGTTGCCGGACTTAGAACCGGATCACCAATATTATAAGCTTCGCCAGTTACAGGATGAGATGTAAACTGAGCTTTAGTAAATCCATCAGGAATTTCAATTCGATCTAAATAATTAGTCGTACCATCATAAGTTACTTTTTGCCAAATAATCATTGGCAAAATTACCATAGGCACAATATTACCGATCATAGCCCCAATTGATCTCCATGTAGAAAGCTCAGCACGTTCCCCAACATCGTCAGATACTAGTGAAAGCATGGAACCGTAAGGAACATTGGCTACAGTATAAAAAGCATCCCAGACCATATAACCCAAAACAAATAAAATTGCTTTAAGAAATACCGGTGCGTTTGGGAATGGAAGGAAGACCGCTGCCCCACCAAACAACAGCCCGGCGGCACCAATGAAAATATAAGTTTTGAATTTCCCATGTTTATACTTTCTACGGTCGTTATCAATTAAGTTGCCGATTAATGGGTCATTGATTGCATCCCAAATTTGAACAATAAGTAAAAGAATTGAAAGGAGTCCAGTTTCAAGCATCATGAAGACTAACCAGAAAATTTGGACGGTTCCCTTGAGGGAAAAACTCATGTTACAGCCCAAATCTCCGGCAGCATAAGCAATTTTGTCACGTAAACCAAATTTGCGCTGACTATTTACATCTAATTTCTTTTCTTTTTTCATATTTTTCCTTCTCCGATTTTATTATTTTAAAAAATGTTTGTGTATTTAATCATAGTATAATCTTTTTTATCAAAAGAAGATAGTACGAAATTAATTTAATTTTGTATTATTTTAATTTAGTTTATAGAAATGCTATCGCATTCATTAAATAAGCATGCTATAATAACAGTGTCAAGAGAAAACAATTTAATACAACACTTTATAGTAAATAATGGAAGCGGGTATTATCAATGAATTACGAAAAAGAGCTGAATTTTCTTTGTGATGTTTTAAGTAAAAGTTACATTCGTGCTTCATTTTTGTCATCGCTAGATACAATTGATACATTAAGTGATTCGTGTTTAAATAGCATTATTGGAATCAATACTAACCAAGAAAAAACAGTTGAAGATATCATTGAAAACATTAAAGATGTTACAAAATATCGAATTACCAATGAGTTAAAATTAAAATATATTTGTTTAAAACTTCCATTTAAAAATGAAAAAAATCTTCTTTTTATAGGACCGTTTCTTCTAAAAGAGTTAACAATAAATGAAATTTTAGAAATAGGAGAAATTATTGGGGTAGTACCTAAAGCACAAAAACTTTTAAACGAATACTACTCATCAATTCCTATTATTGGCGAAAATGATCGAATTTTAATAATGATTGACACATTTTGTGAATTAATTTGGGAAACTTCATCATTTTCAATAAAAGAAATTAACAAGAATTTCTTTTTATCAACTTCGGCACTAGATATTACAGCTTATGATCAAAATTTTGATGAAACTTTAGCTAATGTCAAAATGGTCGAAATGAGATATGCATTTGAAAACGAATTGATTCAAGCCGTTAGATTAGGACAATATCATAAAGAAAAACTATTTACTTCCTTGTTTAATGAAGAAATGTTTTTAAAAAAACGACTACAAGATCCAATTAGAAACGGCAAAAATTATTGCATCATTGCCAATACACTTCATCGAAAGGCAGCTGAGCAAGGCGGAGTTCATCCAGTATATGTGGACCAAATATCATCTAGATTTGCTAAAAAAATCGAACTAATAACTGATATAAAGGCAATCCCTAAAATTATTAAAGAGATGTTTTCTAGTTATTCTCGCCTTGTTTATCGACATTCTAAAAAAAGATATTCTTCGAATGTTATGAAAACAATCTTGATCATTGAATCTGATATATCGGCTGATTTATCACTTAATAAGTTAGCTGAGAAACAAGGAATAACTCCGGGGTACTTAGCAACAATTTTTAAAAAAGAGACCGGTAAAACAGTTTTGGAGTATATTAAAGATAAACGAATTACTCATGCGGTTTATCTTCTTAACACCACAAACCTTCAAATTCAAACGATTGCGATGCACTGTGGAATTATGGATGTTCAGTACTTTTCTAAAATCTTTAAAAAAGAAACCGGTAAAACTCCTAATGAATATCGGAAATCTGTTCATTCCAAACAACAAATTACTTTGTAAAATATGAAAAAGGAGAATTGATATGTCACAATTTTTAGATAAAAATTTTTTCCTAAATTCCAAAATAGCTAAGAATCTTTATTTTAAGTGTGCCGCAGATTTGCCAATTATTGATTATCATTGTCACGTTGACCCAAAAGAAATTTGGAGTGATAAACGATTTGACAATATAACTGAACTTTGGTTATCTGGAGACCATTACAAATGGAGACTAATGCGTTCAAATGGAGTTGATGAATATTATATAACTGGAAATGCCGATCCTTATGAAAAATTTTTAAAGTTTGCAACGCTGCTACCAAAAGCTATCGGAAATCCAATATATCATTGGTGCCATATAGAACTTCAAAGGTATTTTGGATATAACGGAATTCTTAATCAAGACACAGCAGAAGAAGTTTGGAAACTAACTAAAAAGAAACTTCAAGAAGATAGTCAACTGGGTGTTCGTGGAATCATTAAACAAAGTAATGTCGCATTTATTGGGACAACCGATGATCCAATAGATGATTTAAAGTATCACAAATTACTTGCTGCAGACGATACATTTGAAACAATTGTTGCACCTACTTTTCGTCCAGATAAAGCACTAAATATTGATAAAGAGGGATGGAAAGAATACATAAAAAAATTAGGAAAAGTTTCAGGATTAAAAATCATTAATTTTGATAGTTTAAAAGAAGCTCTCTCTAAGCGAATTGATTACTTTGATGAACATGGATGTTGCATTAGTGATCACGGACTTGACCGAATGGTGTATCGTGTAGTTGATCCTGAAGAATTAGACAAAATAATATCAAAAGGATTATCAAATGAAAAGGTTAGTGTAAGCGAAGCCGAAGCGATTAAAACCGAGCTTTTAATTCATTGTGCAGCAGAATATAATCGCCGCGATTGGGTAATGCAGCTACACTATAATTGTATGAGAAATCCCAACACTAAGGCATTTTCAGAGATTGGAACTGATAGTGGATTTGATTGTATCGGTCCAGATAACGGAAGTATAAAGTTAGCTCATCTTTTAGACAGACTAAATAGTTTAAACATATTACCGAAAACAGTAATTTATAGTCTTGATCCGACTGATAATGCATTTATTGATACTTTGATTGGATCATTTCAAGGAAGTGAACATCCCGGAAAACTTCAACATGGAAGTGCTTGGTGGTTTAACGACACTAAAGAGGGGATCAAAAATCATTTAACTGGTTTAGCTAATCTAGGTTTATTAGGAAATTTCATCGGAATGTTAACTGATTCAAGAAGCTTTTTAAGTTATACGCGACATGAATATTTTCGAAGAATTCTTTGTGGATTAATTGGCGAATGGGTTGAAAACGGAGAATATCCTAACGATGAGGAAACGCTTCTTGAAGTCGTTAAAGATGTGTGCTATTCAAATGCAAAAAGATATTTCAATTTATAAATCTGTGAGGTAGATTATGAGAATGAAAATGACTTTCCGTTGGTTTGGAAAAGATAATGATAAAATTAAGCTTTCAGATATTAAACAAATACCTGGAGTTGACGGTATTGTTTGGGCACTTCACTATAAATTGCCGGGTGAAGTGTGGGAAATGGATGAGATTGCCGAAGTTAAACAACAGCTCGACAAATATGGTTTTAATATGGATGTTGTCGAGTCATTAAATGTGCATGATGATATTAAAGTTGGTTTACCAACTAGAGACAAATATATCGAAAATTATAAGAAATCTATTCAAAATTTATCAAAATTTGGAGTCAAAGTTATTTGTTATAATTTTATGCCAATATTTGATTGGACTAGAAGTAATCTTTTTCACAAATTAAGTGACGGATCAACGGCACTTTACTATGAAAAAAATATGATTCAGGACGACTATAAGGCAATGGCCGAATATATTTTAGGTTTTACCGAAAAATATGATATGTCTTTTCCCGGTTGGGAACCAGAAAGAATGGCAAAATTAGATGAATTATTTAAAATATATGAAGGCATTACTCATGAAAAATTATGGGATAATTTAAAATATTTTCTTGAAGCAATTATGCCAACATGTCGTGAGTGTGATATAAAAATGGCAATTCATATGGATGACCCGCCATGGGATATTTTTGGACTTCCGCGATTACTTACTAATGAAAAAAATATTGATCGTTTTTTAAAAATGGTAGATGATAAATACAATTGCTTAACACTTTGCTCAGGTAGTTTAAATGCTGATCCAAATAATAATGTTGCCGATATAGTAAGAAAATATTGTGATCGGATTGCGTTTGCTCACATTAGAAATGTTAAGCATTATGAAAATGGTGACTTTTCTGAAGTAAGTCACCGTGATTGTGATGGTGACACCGGAATTCTTGATGTATTAAAGGCATATCATGATTGTGGATTTAAAGGATATATTCGTCCTGATCATGGTAGACATCTTTGGGATGAAACACCAGGAAATGTTCGTCCGGGATATGGATTATATGACCGTGCGCTGGGTATTATGTATATGTTAGGTGTTTGGGATATGTTAGATAAATTAGCTGAAAGCAAGAAAGAATAAGGAGATAATAGATATGAAAAATCTTCCACTTAAGATTGATTATAGTAATAAAGTAGTAGTAGTTACTGGTGCTGGCGGACTTATTTGTAGCGAAATTGTTCGAGCTTTTGCCAAATCAGGGGCTAAAGTTGCCGCACTTGATTTAAATGAAGCGACAGTAATAAAATTAGCCGAAGAATTGACTAAAGACGGATATATATGTAAAGGATATAGGGCCGATGTACTAAATGTAGAGGAACTGAATCAGGTTCATGAAATAATAATTAAAGATTTTGGTACATGTGATATTTTAATTAATGGTGCCGGTGGCAATAGTCCAAAGGCAACTACCGATAATGAATATCAACACGAAGCTCAAGAAGGAAGCAAATCATTTTTTGATCTTAATGCTGATGGGATTGATTTTGTATTTAAACTTAATTTCCAAGGATCATTAATCCCAACTCAAGTTTTTGCTAAAGATATGGTTGAAAAGAAAAGTGGATCAATTCTTAATATATCATCAATGAATGCATATACTCCCTTAACCAAAATTCCAGCATATTCAGCAGCAAAAGCTAGTATTTCTAATTTTACTCAATGGTTGGCAACTCATTTTGCTGGATCTGGCATTAGATGTAATGCAATTGCACCAGGATTTTTAGTTTCTAAACAAAACTATGATTTACTTTTTAATGAAGACGGAACTCCAACAACAAGGAGTGCTAAAATTTTAAAAGGAACACCGATGGAACGTTTTATTAATGCTGATGAATTAATCGGTGCTGTCTTATTTCTATGTAATGATCAAGCAGCATCGGCTATTACTGGAGTTGTTTTACCAATAGATGGTGGTTTTTCAGCATATTCTGGTGTATAAAAGGGAGAAAAGAAATGGAAAGATATATTCCTGTAGTTGTAGTAAAAGAAATTAATGAAATTGATAAAATATTAAAAGCACTTAAAAATAACGGATTAAATAGTGCTGAAGTAACATTAAGAACATCATGTGCAATCGATGCAATCAAACACGCAGTCAAGGCTTATCCTGATATGTTAATTGGTGCTGGTACGGTAATTAACGCAAAACAATGCCAAGAAGCCCTTGATGCAGGTGCGAAATTTATTGTTTCACCTGGACTTTCACGTGAGGTTGCTAAATTATGTCAAAAAAATAATGTCCCATATTATCCTGGTTGTGTTACACCAACTGAGATAATGGCAGCACTTGATTTAGGAATTACAACAGTTAAATTTTTTCCCGTAAGTGCATATGGTGGACTTGAAGCATTAAAGATATTGTCCGGACCTTTTCCACAAGTAAAATTTATTCCTACTGGTGGAGTTGATAGAAGCAATGTTGATGAATATTTAGCTTTTGATAAGGTAGCAGCTGTTGGAGGAAGTTTTTTAGTAAAAGAATCATTAGATAAAATGGAGGAAAAACAATGAAAAAAGTGGTGACCTTTGGTGAATTGATGTTAAGGTTAGCTCCTATGGGATATTATCGTTTTTTTCAAAACGATCAAATGCAAGCTATATTTGGCGGTGGTGAAGCTAATGTTGCAGTTTCCTTAGCAAATTTTGGAATAAATAGTGTTTATGTAACCAAACTTCCGAAACACGCAATTGGTGAGGCAGCAGTTAATTCACTCCGTTATTTTGGAGTTGATACTTCCAAAATAGTTCGTGGTGGTGATCGTGTAGGTATATATTTTTTAGAAAAAGGCGCTTCTCAAAGGGGATCAATTAGTATTTATGATAGGGCTCACTCAGCAATTGCTGAGGCAAGTCCCTTAGATTTTAATTGGAATGATATTTTTGAAGGAACAGATTGGTTTCACTTCACTGGGATTACCCCAGCACTTGGTAAAAATCTTCAAGAAATCTTAGAAGAAGCTTGTCAGACGGCCAAAGCAAAAGGAATTAAAATATCTTGTGATCTTAATTATCGTAGCAAACTTTGGTCTAGAGATGAAGCAAGAAAAGTAATGACTGATCTTGCTAAGTATATAGATGTTTGTATTTCAAATGAAGAAGATGCCAAAGATATTTTCGGTATCGAAGCCAAAAACACCGATATTTATAGTGGTAAGCTTGATTATGAAAGTTATAAATCGGTTGCTAAACAATTAGTTGATAAATTTGGTTTTGAAAAAGTAGCGATAACCCTTCGTTCTTCAATTTCGGCTAGCGATAATGATTGGGCGGGAATGCTATATGATGGTAAAGATTATTATTTTTCAAAAACCTATAATGTTCATATAGTTGATCGTGTTGGCGGTGGTGATAGTTTTGGTGCTGGACTAATTTATTCACTGTTAAATGGAAAAAACTCTAAAGATGCAGTAGAATTTGCGGTTGCCGCATCAACTCTCAAACATTCAGTTGAAGGCGATTTTAATCGGATTAGTGTGTCAGAAGTAGAAAAATTAGTTAGCGAAGATGCTTCTGGAAGAGTCCAAAGATAAAATATGACATATAAAAAGACAGATGAAAAATTAAAACCATCTGTCTTTTTTTGATTAAATTGTGTATTTAATTAAATTGTATTAAAAAATTTAATGTTAGGAACGTTATTGTTTAAACCTTGTCGAATTTCAGAAGTAATTTTTTGATGAAAATCTTCATCAATTTTAAATTTGAAACGATAGAGTAAATAACTTGCTAAAACAAAGAAAAATGGAACGATTAACATAGCAATTTTAAATCCTAGTGCCATTTCATTAGTCACTGAAGCACCGATCATGTTACGTGTCGCTTCTGTAATTGCATCACTATCAGTTAGTTCGGTAGTTGCACGAAATTCTGTAACCGGATTAATAACATGTTTGTTCATACCAGTAATTATTAAGGTAATCGAAACAATTAGTGTTTGAATACTAGTTGCTAGTTTGACTACGAAGGGGTTAACTGAAAAAATAACTGATTCATTTCTTGTTCCTAACTTCCATTGACCATATTCAATTGAATCAGCTAACATAATGATATGCAATACTTGCATAAACCCTTGTCCTAAAAAGAGGATAAATCCTGAAATTCCAATAAATATCATATTCATAGGAACAATATAGCCGATTAAAAAGAATGTTAAATATCCAACTGTCATTAAAAGAAAAGCTAAAGTAAAGACTTGTCTTCGCTTCCATTTTTTAGTTAATATTGGAAGCAAGAAGAAAGCTAGTAACTGGCTTACGGCTAATATTACTGAAAAGATTGTAAATTCTAATCCATTATAACGATTAAAAATATAATCAAAATAATATATTCCTAAGGCAGCGGTAATAAAATATCCGATATTTAAGAATAAAATAATAAATATTAAAACTACTAATTGATCATTTTTAAAAATGATTTTTAATATATCTTTAAATTTTGTTTTTTCTTGTTTTACATGCATAATTGGATCTTTAGATTCCTTAACAAATAAAACAACTATAATTTGTGAAATTAAAAAGATACTAGCGACTATTATCGCCCAAATAGAAAAAGCTTGTTTCGGTCTTCCTAAAAATCCTTTTTGGTATATTGGATTGGTTAAAGCAACGGTAATAAACATTCCGATACTAGCAAACATTCTAGCTTTTGAACCAATCTTTTCTCGTTCACGAGCATCAGTGGAAAAAGTGGGATACATACTCCAATAAGCAATATCGTTCATGGTATAAGTCATATCACTTAAAACATAAATGATGGCAAAAACGACAAGAAATCCTACACCAGTTAAATTTAAATCTTGAAATAACAAGATAAAACAAATCGCACTAGTTATTGCTCCTACTAAAATCCAAGGTTTAAATTTTCCCCATTTAGTTGTTCGATTATCAATAATAATTCCCATTAAAGGGTCGTTTATTGCATCCCAAATTCGAGCAACGGACATGATGACTCCAACCGCAAATAACTCCCAGTCTAATAATCCTAAAGCGTTGGTTAAAAATAACATTAAAAACGTACTATATAAAGTATAAACCAAGTCTCTGCCTAAACCGCTAATGGTATAAATTCTAACACTTTTTTTATCCATAATTTTCTCTTCCTTCTAACAAATTTTATATGGTTACAAGATTCATTCTATCTTTTAAGACTGATAATAAGTGCTTCATATGGACGCAATTGATAGCCTAAAAAAGAATTATAATTTGAAACAACAGGCCGTTTATCACATTGGAATTTTTTTATTTTTCCAGACATGTTTATAATCATTCTAAAGGCCTGTTTTTCATATGATCTTTCATAAATATAAATATCATTTTTCATACTTATAACCTTAAAATCACCAGAGATTAATGCCGGATTAGCCTTTCGGAAAGCGATTAACTTTTTATAAAAGTGTAAAATCGAATTATCATCTCTTAGTTCGTTTTTAACATTAATATAAGACTTATTTTCATTTTCTTTTAACCATGGTGTTCCGCTGGTAAATCCCCTAGTATCATCCCATTGCATCGGAGTTCTAGCATTATCACGAGTTGTCCGCAACAACATTTTTTTCAAGATTGGAGGCGGAATTAATAACTTCCTTCCTAGTTTTCTAATGTTGTGAGTTTCAGTATCCATAATTTCATCAATTGATTGAAAATCACCATTAGTCATTCCAATTTCTTGACCTTGATAAATAAATGGAGTCCCCCTTAAAGTTAATAAAAGGACGGCTAGCATTTTGGCACTTTCGGCTCTAAAGAAAGTTTCAGATCCAAACCTAGAAACACTGCGAGGTTGATCATGATTTTCAAAATATAAACAGTTCCAAGGTAAGGCTTCTTGCCATTTAGTTAGGGCTTGCATCAACTTTTTTGGTTTATATTTAACCTTAAACCATTTGTTGTTGATATGATCAACATCCATATGTTCAAAAGAAATAACTAAATCTAATTCTTTTCTTTCTGGTGCCATTAAATCAAGAGCTTGTTCGGGAGTAACTAAGACAGTTTCACCGACAGTAAAAGTATCATAATTGTCTAAAACATCACGACGTAACTCTTGAAGGATTTCATGATTTCTTTCGGTTGAATGATAATGTTCTAATCCGGTTAGAACCAATCGTCTTTTGCCATTTTCCAATGAGTTTTTATAAATAATATTAATGACATCACACCTAAAACCATAAATACCTTTATCTAACCAAAAAGTCATGATATCTTTAATTTCTTTGATTACTTTAGGATTAGATAAATTAAGGTCGGCTTGAGTTTTATCAAAAAGATGCAGATAATATTGATCTCCTACCTTTTCCCAAGTAGTTCCACCAAAAAAACCACCCCAATTATTCTTTTTATCACGCCAATGATAATAATCGCGGTAAGGATTATCTTTACTTTTTATTGCTTCTTGAAACCACCAATGTTCGGTTGATGTGTGGTTGATTACCAAATCCATAATAATTTTGATTCCTAACTTATCAGCTTTTTTTATCAGATTATCCATATCTTCCATAGTTCCATATTCTGGATTGATTTGGTAATAATCAGCAACATCGTAGCCAAAATCTCTATTAGGAGATAAGTATACAGGCGATAGCCAAATAATATCAATCCCTAAGTAATTTAAATAATCAAGCATTGAAGTAATTCCGTTGATATCACCGATGCCATCCCCATTATAATCTTTAAAACTTCTTGGATATATTTGATAAACAACTCCCTTTTGCCATAATTTCATTAATATCACATCCTTACTTAAATTATATGATATTAATACCTAAAAAGTAATAACGATTTTAAAATAAGTAAAAATATAGTTGTTTTTTTAGTGAAATCGTTTACATAATAAAACCTAATGTTTTTCATTTACTCGTCTATTATTTTTTGTTAAAATGGGGGTGTATTCAAGAAATCGTATAATCGGCTGAAAATGGCGGCCAAGTTTCTACCGCGATTCCGTTAAAATCGCGACTACGAACAATGAATTGCGTTTTTCTCTGCGCAATCATCTGGCCACTATTCTGTTAGTGGCTTTTATTTTACCATCACGATCTTGAATACAATAATCCATAGGGAGGATAAGGATGGAAGAGAAAACAAAAACAAACGGAAAACTAGCGCCATTTTTAGAAAAAATGGATAAGTTTTTCAAAATTACTGAGCGCGGGTCTAATTGGCGCAGGGAGATAATCGGGGGATTAGTAACATTTTTAGCGATGTGTTATATTCTAGCTGTTAACCCAGGAATGTTATCAGGAGCACCTGTTAATATGCCGTACGGCGGAGTATTCTTAGCTACTGCATTAATTGCAGGCTTTGCAACCATCGCGATGGGCGTATTTGCTAAAATGCCAATGGGATTAGCACCAGGAATGGGAACCAATGCCTTTTTTGCATATTCTGTTGTTGGAGCGATGGGTTATAGTTGGCAAGAAGCACTCGCAGCTGGAGTCTTGGGCGGAGTATTATTTTTAATTTTATCAATAACTAAGATTAGAACTAAAATATTAGAAGCTGTACCTAAAAATTTAAGATTAGCTATTGGCGCCGGTATTGGATTTTTTATTGCCTATATTGGTTTAAGAAATATGGGAATTATTACTTTTGATGTTGGTGCTAAATTAACCGGATTAACTGATTTCAATAATCCAATGGTATGGTTAGCAGTCTTAGGATTGGTTATTGCAATGGTGTTACATGCACGCGGGTATCGATATACTCTAATCGTGTCTATTTTAGTAACTGCGGTAGTCGGAGTCATCGTTGGTGAAATTTTCATTAACAATGAATATATGATAGGGGCCGATTTCTTTAATGGTGTTGTTGGGGCAACTCCAAACTTCCCATTAATTTCAACCGCTAAATTTAATTACACAGAACTAGGAGATATTAAAATAACTGCATCAGGATTTGTTGAGGGATTTGCTTCTAAAAATCTTTGGACTCCTCAAATAATCATGGTTATCATCACCTTTGCTTTCGTTGATATGTTTGATACTATGGGAACCTTTTTAGCCACCGCTGGTCCTGCTGGTTTAATTAGAGAAGATGGTACTATCGAAGGTGCTGAAAAAGGAATGATCGTTGACGCGACAGCAACCGTTATTGGTAATATGTTAGGAACACCAGTTACGACAACATATGTTGAGTCGAGTGCAGGAATCGCTGCAGGTGCTAGATCGGGATTTGCCTCAGTTGTTACCGGATCATTATTCCTATTGTCTATTTTATTGTTTCCAATATTTCAAATCTTTAGTCACCCTGCAGTAACAGGTATGGCACTTGTCTTAGTTGGAGTCTTAATGGCAACTCAACTTAAAAATATTGAATGGGATAAACCAGAAGTTGCAATATTTGCTTTTATGACTATCATCATTATGGTATTATCATATTCAATAGCTAATGGTATTGCTTTTGGATTTATCTTCTATGTTATTACAATGATGGCTCAAAAAAGATTCAAAGAGGTTCATCCGGTGGCATATGGACTAGCCGGCTTCTTTGTCATTTACTACATGTTACAGGCTATATTTTAATATTTACAAATAACCCTTCGGGGTTATTTTTTTAAATAAATTTACTATAAAAAAAGGAGAAAACAAAAATGGAAAAAGAAAAATTAGTATTAGATGTTTGGGAAAGACCCAAATGGTATCGTTGGATTTTACTTAGTTTACAACACGTATTTGCGATGTTTGGAGCAACCGTATTAGTTCCGGTTTTAACCGGACTAGATGTTGGGGTAGCTTTAATTGGTTCTGGAGTTGGAACTTTAATTTATATTGCACTAACTAAAGCAAAAGTGCCAATGTATTTAGGCTCATCATTTGCCTATATAGCGGCAATAGTTACCGCCTATGAAATAAGCGGTAATAATTTCAACGGAGCATTAACTGGAATTATTGCTGTAGGTTTGATTTATTGTATAGTTGCCTTAATTATTCACTTTTTTGGAGTTAAATGGTTAAAATGGTTATTACCATCAGTGATTGTTGGACCAATGATTATCGTTATTGGGTTAAGTTTAGCTCCAGTTGCCATTAATCAAATTATGTATTTAAACGGTGATACTGGACTTGGTAAGGCTGGTTGGCAATATTATGTAGTAGCATTTGTTACCTTTTTAACAATTGTAATAGTTGCTGTAAAAGCGAAGGGATTCGCTAAAATTATTCCGTTTTTATTTGGGATCGCTGCTGGGTATATAGCTTCTTTAGCGGTAGGAATTGTTGATTATTCATTATTTAAAGATATAACTGTTTTCTCTGTTCCAAATTTTCAATTTATTGGCACTTACAAGCCGGACTTTAGTTCACTAGCAATTTTTGCACCATTAGCATTTGTAACCATTATGGAACATATTGGAGATCACCAAGTATTAGGAAGCATTATGGATCGTGACTTTTTAGAAGAACCAGGACTTTCTAGAACATTAGCAGGAGATGGTGTCGCTACTTTAGTTGCTGGAGCAATGGGCGCACCCGCTAATACAAGTTATGGGGAAAATACTGGCGTAGTTGCAATGACTAAAGTTGGGTCAGTTTGGGTAACCGGATTAGCGGCGATAATCGCTATCTTGTTAGCTTTTATTTCACCGATTAATGTTTTTATCCATAGCATTCCAACTCCAGTTTTAGGCGGAATGTCACTTGTATTATTTGGTATGATTGCTGCTAACGGATTAAAAGTTATCGTTGAGGATAAAGTTGATTTAAATAATATAAGAAACATTATTATTATTTCAATAATGTTGGTTGTTGGGCTTGGTGGAATGGTGATTGCTTTTACTGCAGAAATTAAATTAGAAACAATGGCTTTAGCGGCGATTGTTGGTATTTTACTAAACCTATTATTTAAATTATTAGACTATTTACTTGTTGGAAAAGATATTTGGATAGAAAGAAAAGAAATAAGACAACAGAAGAAACTTAAGAAACAAGAGTTAAAAAATCAATAAATTGTAAAATAATATACTCTTTTTACTAATTCTTTACATTCTTTTAAAGATTTATGGTTTTTTTACAATTACCGATCAATTTATACTAAAATTGATGAGATTTTTATAGGAGGATAATATGAAAAAAATTAGAAAAATCATTTTAGTATTAGTTGCACTATTACTAGTTGGTGGATTAGTTGCTTGTGATGGCAACAAAACAAAAGAAATTAAAGTTTATACTAGAGACACAACAAGTGGAACTAGAGATGGATTCTTTAGCGGTATTGGTTTTAAAGAAGCGGTCAACAAAAACGCACCCTTAGTAGCAGGATATGTTGAAGTTGCATCTAACGGTGCGATGGTAACTGCTGTTAAAAACGATGAATTTGGAATTGGATATATTTCACTTTCGTCGCTTGAATCATCAGGTTTAAAGGGATTAGAATATAATGGAGTTAAACCAACAGTAGCTAATGTTAATAATAAAACATATGAGCTGACAAGACCATTTAACTACATGTTAAGAGATGAGTATACAGCCGATCCGAAGGTAGGCGAAGTAGCTAAAGCAATTGAAGCTTATATGAAAACTGTTGAAGGTATGGGTGTAATATCAGGGGCAGACGGAATTGTTAATACTGCGGGCGCTCCATCATGGAGTACAGTAAAAGCAAACCACCCAATTGTTGATGATACTACTTTAAATATTACTTTCAAAGTCGGCGGATCGACATCAGTTGAAAAAGTAGCTAAAGCTGTAACTCAAGCATTCAAAGGATTAGTTAAAGGAACGATTACTTTTGAACATAACCATACTGGTTCGGGAGATGCTTGGAAGAGAACCAATGGCGGTGAAAAAAACGGACCAAATGCCTTACATTTAGGATTTGCTTCTAGAGCATTTAAAACTGAAGAAGCAGCAACTTCAAAAGGGCAAATTGCTACTGATGCGATTGTTGTTGTAGTAAACAACAAAAACAAAGTTGTTGGTTTAACCGCAGCTCAACTAGTTAAAATCTTTAAGGGCGAAATTACTAAGTGGAGTGAATTATAATAAATTTTATGAAACTAGCCCCCATTTTGGGGGCTTGTTTGCATGTTTAAGAAGTGAGATAAATGCAGATTAAGAAAGACAAACAATTTAAAAATAAAATGGTTGCTGATAGTATCGTAAGATATGTTTTTTTAGTTATAGCGATTTTATCGGCATCAACAATTATTATTACCGCTGTATTTATTTTTATTAAAGGAATTTCTCCTTTTATTAATAATTACCGGGTAACGCATAATGGAACAACTCGAAGCTATAAAGTTAATTTTCTAACTTTTATTAGTGGTACTAGTTGGTTTAATCCACCTAATAACTACGGAGTAGGGTTCATTATCATTAATACTTTATACGTTGTCTTGTGGGCAGTTCTAATTGCAGTACCTATCTCAGTTTTAACTGCACTATTTGTAACAAAAATTGCCCCAAAGCCAATCAGTGTATCAGTTACATATGTTATTGAAATATTAGCTTCAATTCCGTCAATTATTTATGGGTTATTCGGAATGGGAGTTATAACTAGATTTGTCAAATGGTTATCAGAGTTATTTGGTTACCAAAGTGCTGGAGGACTGTCAATGCTAGCAGCGGCATTAGTATTAGCGATAATGATTATTCCAACAATTACTTTATTATCAATTACAGCAATTAATGCTGTACCTGACGATCAAATTCATGCATCTTTAGCTTTAGGAGCAAGTCCAACTCAAACTAATTTTAAAATTGTTTTAAGAGGAGCTAAAAGCGGGATTTTTTCAGGAATTATTTTAGGTGTTGGCCGTGCTTTAGGGGAAGCAACCGCAGTGTCTATGGTAGCAGGAAATGCTGGGAGCGGACCCAATTTTAATCCATTCGGATTAACAAGAACTTTAACATCGACAATGTTAATGGGAATTAAAGAAACTACAGGATTAGATTACGATATTAGATTTAGTGTTGGATTAGTGTTAATCGTCATTATTTTAGTTAGTAATGCTGTCTTAAATTTAGTGAAAAGGAAGGTGGCTCAATAATGGAAAACAATATTGAAGTGATCAATAAAAATGAACCACTAACTAAAAAACGAAAATTAAAAGACGCTTTCGCTAATTCATTTACTTTCTTATCTTCAACTTTTGGATTTATAATATTAGGGGCTTTATTAATCTTTATTATTTCAAATGGGGTTAAATTATTAAAGCCAGATTTAATTGTTAGTGATTACCATCCTCAAACATATACGGTTAAAACTGAAGAGGGAGAAACCCATTCATTAGGGGGGTATCAATATCGAGCTAAAGACAAAGAATATTTTTCACCGCAATGGGGGATTGCGGTCAAAGAAAAAGCGAACCGTGAAGGCGGAATTGATGTAATTATCACTCATCTTGATAAAAATTCACCAATTAAAAACTTAGTTCAAGTAGCAACCAAAGAAAAGGACTTAGTTAAAGTTGGACAAGCAATTGATAGTGTTACTTTTGTTGATGATAATGGAGATTATATTCTAGTATCAGCTAGAGAAGGTGCCGAAACAATTATTAATGGTTTCAATAAAGGAGAGTCAGTTTTACAGTTCCAATCATCAGTGGGTGGTGGCGGAATTAGAGGATCGCTTTTAACAACATTGTTATTAATTGTTTTAACACTAATAATCGCATTACCAATCGGAATTATTAGTGCGATATATTTACATGAATATGCACCACAAAATAAGTTTACGGATATTATTAGAAGTTTAATTGATATGACTAACGGAATTCCTTCAATTATCTTCGGGTTTGTTGGAGCAATTGTCTTTATTCCAATTATGAATGGAGTAATTGGCTCTCAAGGAGGAAGTATTGCTAGTGGGGCTTTAACCTTAACAATAATTTTACTTCCAACAATTATTAAAACAACCGAAGAATCACTTAAAACAATTCCGGTTAGTTATCGTCAAGCTTCACTTGCATTAGGAGCAAGTCAAACGCAAACGGTATTTAAAGTGGTTCTACCAAATGCAATTGGCGGATTATTAACCGCCACCTTACTTTCAATTGGAAGAATCATTGGTGAAAGTGCGGCTTTAATTTATGCAGTAGGAACTGTTATTAAAGATACCGTTGCTATTAATGAAAGATCAACTTCGCTTGCAGTTCATATTTGGTCGGTTATGGCCGGAGAAAATCCTAATTTTGAGTTAGCCAGCTCAATTGCTATTTTAATTTTATTAGTAGTATTTGTGTTAAATATTACCGTTAAATTAATTTCTAAACGAGTTGATAAAACTAAAGTTAGAGTATTAAAGGAGAAAAAGAATGGAAAATCAAAAGTTAGAAGTGCCACAAATTAAATTATATAATCACTTAAAAGATCCAGAAATTACTTTTGAAATTAAAAATTTATCAATTAGTTATGGTGAAAAAGAAGTATTACATAATGTTAATTTAAATATACATGAAAAACACGTAACTGCTTTAATTGGTCCAAGTGGCTGTGGGAAATCAACATTGTTAAGAGCCTTTAATCGAATGAATGATTTGATTGAAGGTGCATCAAGTACTGGCGAAATATTATTTCGCGGTCTTGACATTAACCAAACAAATCCGATAGAATTAAGGACGAGGGTAGGGATGGTTTTTCAATCACCGAACCCCTTCCCAATGTCAATTTATGATAATGTTGCGTACGGACTTAGATGTAACGGAATTAAGAAGAAAAAAATATTAGACGAAATAGTTGTTACTTCATTAAAAAAAGCTGGATTATATGAAGAAGTAAAAGATCGATTAAAAGATAACGCTTTAGGTTTATCAGGTGGACAACAACAAAGATTATGTATTGCTAGATGTATTGCGATGCAACCAGAAGTTATCTTAATGGATGAACCAACAAGCGCACTTGATCCAATCGCAACCCAAGTAATTGAAGACTTAATTATGGAGTTAAAAGAAGAATTTACGATCGTTATTGTTACTCACAATATGCAACAAGCCGCGAGAATTAGCGACTATACAGCATTTTTCTTATTAGGGGATTTGATTGAAGTTAATCATACTGATGAATTTTTCACTAATCCAAAACATAAAGAAACAGAATCTTATATTACCGGAAGATTTGGGTAATTAAGGAGGACTTATGAAACCGATAGATAAAAGATTAAATTATTTAAAAGAAATGTTACTTAAAATGAGTGATATTGTTATTGAAAATCTAACAATGTCGTTAAATGTTTATAGAACATCTCAAGATAACATTTATATTAATGATGATGTCGTTAATCAATATGAAAGATTGATTGAAGAAATATGCATCGATATTTTAATTAGAGAGAAATTATTTGCCAGTGATTTACGTGAAGTTGTTGGTATTTTACGTTTTGTTGCCGACTTAGAAAGAATCGGTGACCATGCAGAAGATATTATGACTTATAATATTAAGTTAAAACCAAATTCACCTTCGGTTCTTAAAGATATTAATGTGATGGCTGACAAAGCGATCTCTTTAATTAAGGAGGCAGTTGATGCGTTTATTAAAAAAGACGCAGATAAAGCTGAAAAAATAATCGCCGATGACGATATAGTTGATAATTTATTTTTAAAAATTGTTAGTGGTTTATCAGAGTTAGAAGTTAAAAATAAAGATACTCAAAAAGCAATATTATACACTTCTTATATAGTCAAATATTTAGAAAGAATTGCCGATCACGCGGTAAATATTGCAGAATGGGTGATATACATTGTTCAAGGTATTTATCGACAAGGGAGGTAGGGATTTATGAAATATTTGATCTATTCAATTGAAGATGATATTGATATAGCCCACATTATTAACTTAACCCTTTCAAAACAAGGATATACTGTTGAAACTTTTTACGATGGAGAATCTTTTTTTAAAAGATTTAAAGAACAAAAACCAAATATGATTTTACTTGATATGATGTTACCTGGTATTTCAGGAGGAGACATATTAAAACAAATCAGAAGCGATCAAGCGAATGACGCCATTGAAATCATTATTATTTCCGCAAATAATATGATTATTGATAAAGTTGAGGGTTTAGATCTGGGAGCCGATGATTATATTGAAAAACCATTCAATATCTTAGAATTGATGTCAAGAGTTAATGCTAAAGTTAGAAGATATCATAAAAATAGAATTATTAAAATTGCTGATATTACACTTGATTTAGACAGTATCTCTTGCTATAAAGGTGAGCAATATATTGAATTAACCAACCGCGAATTTGAAATATTATCACTATTATTTGAAAATAGTGGTAAAGTAGTACCAAGAGATAAAATACTAGCAAAAATTTGGGATATCGATACCTTTGTTGAATCTAGAACTGTTGATATGCATATTCGATCATTACGCAAAAAAATAGATCCTGATTCAAAGATTATTAGAACTGTTTATGGTGTTGGGTACAAGGTGGGAAATGAGTAATTTTTTCAAAAAAAAATCAAATAGAAGTCTATTAGTTGATCGGATCGAAGAATTAGAAATTGAACGATCAAAATTAGAATACATTATCGATTCACTCCAACATGGATTAATCGTTTTTAATGATAAAGGAGTAGTCCAAATTATTAATAAGTATGCCAAAAAACTATTTGATTTCAAATATGATGAAATTATAGGGAAATCACCAATCTTTTTAACACGTGACATTAAATTTCAACAATTAATTGAAAAAGCAATTAAAACAAGAGAACAAATTCAAGAAGATGTTGTTATTAACAATAAAATATATCAAGCCAATTTTGATCCAATTTTAGCTACAAGCCCTAAGTTAGGAATTAATCAAGGGGTTGTTTTGACTTTAATTGATGTGACTGAAAATAGACAAATTGCCCAAATGAAACGCGAATTTTTTGCTAATGCGTCACATGAATTAAAGTCTCCTCTAACAACCATTATTGGTTATCAACAACTAATGGTTGAGGGAATTATCGATCCGGAAAATTCTTTAGAAACTCAAAATCGAATATTAAAAGAATCTCATCGGATGAATAAAATTATTACCGAAATGTTAGAACTTTCAAAATTAGAAAGTGAAGAACAACCATTATTTGAAAAAAATAACTTACTAGGCATCCTTTCGGAAATTTTAGTAAGTTATAATCAACAAATAACCGATAAAAACATCGAAGTTATTTTGAATATATCTGATTCATATCAAGAAATTAATAATATGCATGCCGATCAAATTATTCGAAATTTAATTGATAACGCCATTCATTATAATGATTTTGGTGGTAAACTTATGATTGAATTAACCTCCAAACATTTAATTGTTGAAGATACCGGAATCGGAATTTCACCAGAGAACATAAATCGCATATTTGAGCGATTTTATAGAGTTGATAAATCAAGAAGTAAATCTGAAGGCGGTACTGGACTAGGACTTGCGATTGTTAAGCATGTGGCTAGTTTATATGACTTTGAAATTGATGTTTCTAGTAAGCTCGGTATTGGCACTAAGATAAAAATTACATTTAAAAAATAACTATCTAAAACTTAGCGATTCAACTGGTTTTTGATTGGCCGCCATTCTTGATGGAATAAACCCAGCAACAATCGCAACAAAAACTCCAAGGAATATTAAAAATAGCGTATGTGGCACTGTAATATAAGTAATATTTTTTATTCCGGCATAACGTTCGACAATCATATTTAATGGATAAGATAAAACATGAGTGGCAACGATACCAATTATTGAGGCTACTAATCCAATAATTATATTTTCAGTATTGAATGTCCTCCGGACATCTTTTTTTCTTGCACCTAAAGCACGCATGATCCCAATTTCATTAGTTCGTTCAACGACTGAACTATAAGTGATAATAGCAATCATCAACGATGCAACAATTAAACTAACTGTTGAAAATCCGATTAATCCAAAGGTAATAGTATTGATTAAACTTCGCGATATTTCGCCAAAAGTTTCTGATTCATCAATATAATAAATGTTATAAGGATCATCCGGACCAGCAAATCTTCTATTATAATTATTCAAGTAATTTTTAATCTCTATTTTAGCTTCATGACCATTAGGATAAATATCAATGTAATCAACATCAAAAACAGTTTCAGGATAATTAAATTTTACATAATCAATTAATTGATTAGTATATCCAATTCCGCTATTGAATAAAACAAAAGTGCCGTTATCTTTAGGTCTAATAATTCCTGTAATTTTTAATTTAATAGCGTCTTCAGGTGTGAATGTTTTAGAACTATAATTTCCGGGAACATAATAAAGTTCTTTACCAATAACTTCATCAAAAGGAATTTCGTTATCTTGATTAAATTTCAATTTTAATCGACTGATAATGGTACTGTTGCTTTCGTTAAATTTATTAAGTGATAAAACGACACCGAAAGTTTTATTTTCAGGGTCATCGGCTGATTCTGGTCTATCTCCGGCAATAATATCATAGACCAAATCAAAAATATCACCATCAGGAAGCAAAGTAGATTTTAAAGTTTTTTGTGCACTTGGAGATAAGTGCCCGCCGGTATCATTTGATAGCGTAGAATAAGCTGTCTGGTTTTTATCATTAAGATACGGAACAACAATAGTAAATTTAGTTTTATATTTAATCGTCAAACCGGAAAATAACTCGTCTGAGTTTTCTTCATAATAGGTTTTAAGGTATTGTAGATATTCTTCGGTAATAATATTTTGTCTTTTATCTGTTGTTGGGACGTTATTATTTTCTGTATTGTTTTCTGGTTTTTCATTTTGTGAAAAATCAGGGAGATTAATTTCAGGAATATCTGGAACATCTGGAGCGATATAGTTACTTGAAATATTAATTGGGTAATGTCCTAAAATTTGAGAGTCAAATCGATCGATTTCGCGACTTGTTCCGTAGGACAAGGCGAGAGTTAAACCAAATCCGAGAATTCCAATAGAAGAGGCAAATGCTGTTAAAATTGAACGACCGATTTTCGTTCTTAAATTTTTAATAGCTGATAAAAAAGTTGTTTTAAACGACATACCTGTTTTTTTAAGGTTGAAATTTTTAATTGGTTCATTATTTTCAGACGAATCATAAGGATTAGAATCTGAAACAACTTTTCCATCATTTAATTTAATAACTCTAGTAGCATATTGTTCAGCTAAATCGGGGTCATGAGTCACCATAATTACTAATTTATTTTTAGCAATTTTCTTAATTAATTTTACAATTTGATGAGAAGTTTTTGAATCGACCGAACCTGTTGGTTCGTCAGCTAAAATAATATCAGGATCATTAGATAATGCCCGAGCGATAGCGACTCTTTGACGCTGCCCAACCGATAATTGATTTGGTTTTTTATCAGCATGATCGCTTAATCCAACTTTTTCAAGAAGTTCAAGAGCTTTAGTTTTGCGTTCTTTCTTTTTAATACCACTTAAAGTCATGCTCATTTCGATATTATCAATAACACTTAAGTGTTCAATTAAGTTGTGAGTTTGGAAGATAAAACCTAAAGAAGCATTACGATATCGATCAAGTTCAATATCATTTAATTTAGAAAGTGGACTACCAGATAAAAAAACATCTCCTGAATCTGGTCGATCTAGGGCACCAATTAAGTTTAAAAAAGTTGTTTTTCCACAACCAGAAGGACCAAGGATGGCAACAAACTCATCGTTTCTAAATTCAATTGATATATCATCAACGGCTTTAGTTACTAAATTACCAACGGTATAAGTTTTCTTTAAGTTTGTAATTTTTAACACAGCATAACTCCTTTCTCTTCTTAAACTATTCGACCCTTAATGCTTCAACTGGGTCTTTTTTAGCGGCAAACCATGCCGGAACCGAGCCCGCAGTTAAAGCGACTCCAATGCTAAATATAACCATTAATATAGCAAATACCGGATGTAAACTTGCAATGTCACTAATATTTGAAGAGTTTTCTAAAATTATATTTAATGGAATTGTAAGAATATATGCAACAATTACGCCGAATACTCCGGCGAATAAACCAATAAAAAAGTTTTCTCCATTAAAGATTCGAGAAATATCTTTTTTTCTAGCTCCTAGAGCCCTCATCAATCCAATTTCTTTAGTTCTTTCTATCACAGTAGTATAAGTTATGGTAGCAATCATAATTGAAGAAACAACTAAACTAATTGATGAAAAAGCGATTAAGACTAAAGTTACCGCATTCACTATTGTTTGAGCATCAGTTACAAAGAGAGCGGAACGATCAAAATATTCAATAATATTGGGGTCATTTGGATCTGAAAAACGATGATTATATGCATCTAAATATAGTTTAATTTCATTTTTTGAATTAAAATCAGCGGGATAGATATTAATATAATCAATACCTGAAATAATTTCAGGATGATGAGTATCAACATACTCAACCAAATCACTAGTATATCCGAATCCACGATTAAAAATACTAAAATTATTATTTCGTTTTGGTCTAACTATTCCAGTAACAACTAATTTAATCGCATCTTCCGGAACAAAAGTTTTCGAATTGTATTTTCCAGGATGAAACAAAAGTTCTTTTCCAATAAAATTTTCAATTGGAATGTTTTGATCTTCAGCTTGATAACCTAATGCAGTTAAAATATTAACTGCCAATCGATCATATGTGTTGACATAAAGTAAAATGCCAAAAGTTTTATTTTCGGGATCGTGAGTATTATCAGGCATTTCCCCAGCAATTAGATCATACAAATCATTTAAAACTGTTCCACTAGGAAGAAGAGTGAAGGCTCGGTTTCTTTGACTACCGGAAGTCATATTTTTTCCTGTTTCTTGAAAATAGGTTTTATAATAGAATTTATTGGTATTTTGATTCAAAGTGTAATGAAGAACTCTGTATGTCATTTTTGGTTTAATTGTTAATCCAGAAAACTTGTCTGGATTTTCATTCCAATAATCTTTCACATAATTAGCATATTCAGTTGTTACTAAGTTTGGTTTTTTTTCATCACTAGAAGCAGAACTTTCAGTGCTACGAATAATTGCTTGTTTATCAGGGAACGGTTCAACATCTAAAAAATCAAGATTATATTGGCGTTCCAAATTAACAGTGTCAATCGAAATATTTATTGGATAATTTCCATTTGTTTCTCGCTGGAAATTTATGACTTCTCGGTTAACGCCACCAGCTAAAGCAATTATTAGTGAGATTCCGATAATTCCAATAGATGAAGCGATCGCAGTAAAAAAAGATCTTCCCAATTTAGTCTTTAAATTTCTAAAAGCGATTGTTAAAGAAGCCTTAAATGACATGGCAACTTTTTTAAGTTTTATTTTTTTATCAACTTTAGTTTTTTTAGTAGCATATGGATTGGAATCAGATATTATTTTTCCATCATTTAGTTTAACAATTCTAGTTGCATATTTTTCAGCTAATTCAGTATCATGGGTTACCATAATTACTAACTTATCTTTAGCAATCTCTTTAATTAAGTCCATTATTTGAATTGCTGTTTTAGAGTCAACTGAACCGGTTGGTTCATCAGCTAAAATAATATCGGGATTTGTTGCTAGCGCTCTTGCAATAGCGATCCTTTGACTTTGACCAACTGACAATTGATTTGGTTTTTTATAGGCATGTTCAGATAAACCCACTTTATCTAATAACTCTAAAGCTATTGCCCGACGCTTGTTTTTATTGGCGCCAGCTAAAGTCATCCCCATTTCAATATTTTCAACAGCATTTAGGTGCTCAATTAAGTTGTGAGTTTGAAAAATAAAACCGATCGAGTGATTGCGGTATCGATCAAGCTCTCTTTCATTAAAATTAGAAAGTTGATTCCCATATAGACTGATTTCGCCGAAATCCGGATGATCTAGTGCCCCTAACAAATTTAAAAAGGTTGTTTTTCCACAACCACTTGGGCCTAGAACAGCAACAAATTCAGTCTCTCTAAATTCAATTGACAAATTATTAACAGCCTTAGTAATTAAATTGCCAACAGTATAGGTTTTTTTCAAGTGTTTAACTTTTAGCACGCTTTAACCTCTTTCTAATTTATATCTTCAATATCATTGTAACATAAGATTATTCGTTTACTTATGTAAACGATAATCAAAAAAAATTATATAAAAAAGGTCACAAATTTTGTGACCTTTGATTATAAATTTTCAAAAAAGTATTAAAAATTATTCAACTCTTAAAGCTTCAACTGGATCTTTGTTAGCTGCCATTCTCGAAGGAATTAAACCAGCAATAAAGGCTAAGAAAACACTAATTGCAATCAGTAAGAGCGCATGCAAAGGATTAACCTTGGCAATATTGTAAACCCCAGCATAATGATCTAAAATCCAATTTAGTGGAAAAGTTAAGGCTAATGTTGCGCCGATTCCAAAGAGACCAGAAAGTAAACCAATAATGATGTTTTCACTATTAAAGGTTCTTGAAACGTCTTTTTTACGAGCACCTAAGGCACGCATTAAACCGATTTCCTTAGTTCGTTCAATAACTGAAGTGTAAGTAATAATTGCAATCATAAGTGAAGAAACGACTAAACTAATTGAAGTAAAGGCAATTAGTCCAATTGATACCGCATCAATTACGGTTTGTGAGATAGTCGAGAAAACAGCCGAGTCGTCAGAAAATTCTACAATGTTAGGATCTCCTTCTGGGAAATTTTTATTATAAGCTTCTAAATATTCTTTAATTTCCGCTTTTGCATCAAAGTTAACCGGATAAATATTAATATAGTCAACAGAAGAAACTGCTTCTGGATAATTATTGTAAATATATTCAACTAAATTTTGATCGAATCCAATTCCATTATTGAATAAAGTAAAACTATTTATTTCTTTAACGCGAACAATTCCTGATATTCTTAGTTTAATAGCATCATCTTTAACAAATGGAGAAGGAACACCTGTTCCTGGGATTAAATATAGTTCTCGTCCGATAAATTCAGAAAACGGAATTCTTTGTTTGTTTTCGACATTAAGCCCTAATAAATTCAAAACACCTAAATTAATTCGGTTATAGTGGTCAACCGTTAAAACTATCTCAAAAGTTTTATCGGCCGGATTAGCGACGTTTTCAGGTTTTTCTCCCCCGATTACATTATATACACTATCAAAAATAGTTCCACTAGGTAGAAGAGTTGAACGTTTAGTTAATTGTTCAACAGGATCAAGATTGCCACCAACATCACGGTAGAATGTTCGATAAGTACCAGGTGAACCGTCCACTTCAGCTAGAATAGTATATTTCATTTTTGGCTTTATTGCTAATCCCGAGAATTTATCTTCATTTTTTTCATAATAATCTAAAACGTAATTTACATACTCTTCGGTAATAATATTTGGCCTCATGACTAGAGCTCGTATATTACTGTCAAAAGCAATAACTTCTTGTTCGTCTGGGAAACGTTTTAAATTTTGAGTTCCTAATTCTCTTAATTTTTCTAAATTAATGGTACTACTAGAGATATTAATTGGATAATTACCAAGCGTTTCCGATTCAAATTTATCGATTTCCGCACTTAGACCAGATGATAGAGCTAAGATTAGGGCGATTCCTATAATCCCAATCGAAGAAGCGATTGCGGTCAACAGCACTCTACCGATTTTAGTTCTCAAATTCTTTAGTGCTGAAATAAATGAAGTTGTAAATGACATTGCAGTTTTCTTCAAAACTAATTCTTTAGATATTTCATCAGAATCCGAAGAATGATAAGGATTAGAGTCATAGATGATTTTTCCATCATCTAATTTTACAATTCTGGTTGCATATTGTTCGGCTAATTCTACGTCATGAGTCACCATAATTACAAGTTTGTTTTTAGATACTTCACTAATTAATTGCATGATTTGATGAGAAGTAGTTGAATCAACTGAACCTGTTGGTTCATCAGCTAAAATGATATCAGGGTTATTTGCAAGTGCTCTAGCAATAGCAATTCTTTGGCTTTGACCAACCGATAATTGATTAGGCCTTTTATTTAAATGTTCAATTAAGCCGACTTTTTCTAAAAGTTCTAAAGCCCTTTGTCTTCTTTCTTTTACACCAACCCCGCTTAAGGTCATTCCCATTTCTACGTTTTCAACAATACTTAAGTGGGGAATTAAATTATGGGTTTGAAAGATAAAACCAAGCGAGTTGTTACGATATCTATCTAGTTCAATATTTTTAAACTGAGTTAATGAATTGCCATGTAAACTAATTTCACCCGAATCAGGACGGTCTAATGCTCCTAAAATATTTAATAAGGTAGTTTTACCGCATCCAGAAGGACCTAATATGGCAACAAACTCAGTTTCTCTAAATTCAATTGATAGATCATCTACAGCTTTGGTAACGAAGTCACCAATCGTGTAAGTCTTTCTTAAATTTTGGACTTTTAACATAGTTTAGCCTCTTTTCTTTTATATCTTAATATCATTTTACCATAATATAAAACAGTTTATGGCGGATATTACTAATATTTTTTCAAAAAAATCAAATAAAAAGCACCACCGCGGGTGCTTGTAATAATTAAAGTAAACAAATTATTAAAATAAAAATATGAATGAAAAAGGCACTATAAAGCAAAAAAAATTTAAATGCTGATCTAAGAATTAAAACGGAATATTAGGTAAAAGTCCGCTTAAACCACCAAGTAGAGTTTGTAAGTCGTCTGTGGTAATTTCGACATAATCAGCAAATTCAGTAAAATCAATTTTTTCTGCCTTAGCTTTTAAATTTAGATTAAATGATGCTTCTATATCAACACTAGACGACATAGAAACGCCAAAAACGGTTTCTTCACTGGTGCCTTTTACTTTCGCTTCTAGATTAAATTCTTCAAGTTGTTTACCAAAAGTAACACCTAATTTTACTACGCTATCATCAGATAAGACAAAACCTTCTAAAAGTGTAAGAAAATCAACTGGAATTTGTGGCATTTCTAAAGTATCTAATTTACTTAACTCTTCAGTTAAGTTATATTCTCTAACAAATTCAAATTTTCGACCCACTTTAAACATTTTGAAGTTATCAGAATCTAAAACTAAACCTTGAGTTAAATCTAACTCGTCAATACCTTTATTAACACCATCAGATATCATATTAGCGCTAAATTGATGTTTAATTTTGTTTTTGATAGTGGTGCTAGTCTTACCGTCGCTTTGGGTAATATCAAGATAAACAAATTTGTTGTCAATATAAATATTTCCTTTAGCATTACCAGAAGTAGTCATGCCTAATTTTACCATTTCGGTTGTATAATTTAATTCTAGACTGATATGTCCTATAATATTATCAACATCTAAAAAACCTTTGATATTTCCAACAACTGTGTTTTTAGTTTCATTAGTTTCACCTTGAAATTCAACTGTTTGCGTAAATGTCACATCAATTGGTGCCTCAAAACTAATAACACTTACATCTTCGGTGTTATTGCGCGCTTTATTAACCATTGTAGAAGCATCAGCTAACTTTATTTCTTCCATCTCTTTCTTTTCGTCACAAGAGGCGACTAACGGTAAAAAGATGAGTATTAATAGTAAAGATAAAAATTTTTTCATATTACTCCTCCTAAATTAATATAATTATATATCATTGTTTTAATCTTGTCAAAGCAATAAAGTCATTTTAAAGATCAATTTCATGAAACGAAGTCTTAATCTTTAATCAGGGTTGTTCCTATTTTATGTTACATTAAACATTAAAACTAAGAATGTTAAAAGAATTTTGACGATTAAAGTAAGATAAGTTTTGATATATTTTTTCAACCTTCAAGTTACTGTATAACAAGCTATAACGGCTTTAACAAGCGATTTTCTATATAATAACGGGAAAACTTATGTATTGCAAATAAATCTATCAATCCTAGTGACCAGTTTGAAAGACATAGCATTTTATTTATTAATTATAACAAATTAATAATAATTTAAGTGATTTCATTTGACTAATAAAAAAGATTGTAGTATTATATGATTCGGTACGTTTTATCCACTTAGCCCTTTATTATAATAAAGGAATAGGAGAAGTTTTATGAAAACATTTCAAGCAACAAAAGAAAGTATTGAAAGAAAATGGTATGTAGTTGACGCTGAAGGTAAAACTTTAGGTCGTTTAGCTACAGAGGTGGCATCAGTTTTACGTGGTAAACATAAACCAATTTACACTCCTCATGTAGATTGTGGTGATTATGTTATCGTCGTAAATGCCGAGAAAATTGTCTTAACTGGTAAGAAATGGACTGATAAGATTTATTATCGTCACAGTGCTTACACAGGCGGGTTAAAAGCGACAAGCGCTGAAGATGTTATGGAAAAACATCCAACTAGAATGGTTGAATTAGCTGTTAAAGGGATGTTGCCAAAAACAAAATTAGGTGCTGATATGTATCGCAAACTTTTTGTTTATGCTGGTCCAGAACATAAACATCAAGCTCAAAAACCAGAAAAGTTGGAGGTATAATGTATGAGTAAAGTTCAATATTTTGGTACGGGCCGAAGAAAAAGTTCGGTTGCTAGAGTTATTTTAACTAATGGCTCTGGTAAATTTATCGTTAATGATCGTGAATTTGAAGAATATATTCCATCTGCAGCTACTCGTCTAGACGTTTTGCAACCACTTGAACTAACTGAATCGGTTGGGAAATTTGACATTAGTGTTAATGTTCATGGTGGCGGAATTACCGGTCAAGCCGGAGCAATTCGTTTAGGTATTACTAGAGCTTTATTAGAAATTGACCCAGAATTAAGAAAAGTCTTAAAGCCAGCGGGAATGATTACTCGCGATCCTCGCAAGAAAGAACGTAAAAAATACGGACTTAGAAAAGCGAGACGTGCACCTCAATTTTCGAAGAGATAATTTGTTTTCTAAAGAGCCGCTATGGCTCTTTTTTGTACTCAGTGATAAATTAAAGCGATAAATTGATTTTATCGACTCTAATCTATTTGTAAAAGTATTTATATTATTATATAATATTTAAGTATGCGAGGAGTTGAAACTATGAAAGAAGTAAGAGTTAGATATGCTCCAAGTCCAACTGGAGAATTACATATAGGGAACGCAAGAACCGCCCTTTTTAATTATCTATTTGCTCGTCATCACAGCGGCAAATTTATTATTAGAATTGAAGATACAGATGTCGCTAGAAATGTTGCCGGCGGTGTTGAATCACAATTAAAGTATTTATCATGGTTAGGAGTCGATTGGGACGAAGGCCCAGATATCGGTGGGCCATATGGGCCATATTTCCAATTACAAAGATTAGATTTGTATAAGGAATATGCTAATAAACTAATGGATATGGGATTGGCTTATCATGATTATCGAGAAGGTAGTGAAGCTCCAGCTATTAGGATGAAGGTTCCTCAAAATGTAACTTATACTTTTAACGATATGGTTAGAGGAGAATTAAAGTTTGAATCTAGTGAAGTAGAAGATTGGATATTAATTAAAGATAACGGAATCCCAACTTATAATTTCGCAGTTGTAATTGATGATCACTTTATGAAGATTACACACGTTTTAAGAGGAGAAGAACATATTACTAATACCCCTAAACAAATTATGTTGTATCAAGCATTTGGTTGGGATGTTCCTACCTTCGGTCATATGACAATTATTGTTAATGAGGAAAAGAAAAAACTATCAAAACGAGATGTAACGGTTATGCAGTTTTTATCACAGTATGCCAATTTAGGATATTTGCCAGAGGCAATGTTAAATTTTATTACTTTATTAGGATGGTCTCCGGGTGGGGAAGAAGAAATTTTATCAAAAGAAGAAATTATTGAATTATTTGATGAAACGAGACTTTCAAAAGCCCCAGCAATGTTTGATAAAAATAAATTAACTTACATTAATTCGCGCCATATTAAAAATATGAGTTCAGAAGCGTTCATGGAACTATGTCGACCCTTTTTAGTTGAAGCTAAAGTTGTAATTAAAAATGAAGAATGGTTAAAAGACTTAACCGACTTATTCCATGATCGTGTTAGTTATGGTGCTGAAATTGTTAAATTATATGAGGAATTCTTTAACAAACCATTTGAACTAGGAGCAGAAGAGTTGACGCTCTTAAAAGAAACCAATTCTAAACAATTAATTGAAGTATTTTTAGATGAAATTAAACATGTTGAATTTACACCAGAAACAATTAAAGAATTAATTAAAAAAGTTGGGAAAGACTTGGGCATTAAAGGTAGAAATCTATTCATGCCAATTCGAATTGCTACAACGGCTCAAATGCACGGTCCAAGTCTAGAACACGCAATTTATTTATTAGAAAGACCTAAAATTATTTTAAGATTAGAAAAAACATTAGGTCAGTTAGAGGAGAAATAAGATGAAAAATAAAATTATATACTTAATATTTTCTATTTTAGTAGTATTTAGTTTGGCTTCTTGTAATAAAACGGGAGAAGATTATGGCATTAAACTTGTGGAATTAGACACCATAGTTAGATGGGAAAATATTGATTTTACGTTTAATATCACTGGTGAAACTGAAGAAAATAAAATAGCTGACGGTAGTTTGAAAGCCGATCTTTATTTAAACGGCGAGAAATTTAGTAATACCTCTCCAACAAAAAGAAGTGATGGTGGCTATTCAGTTATTTTTACTAGTTTAGCCGTTGATACTGAATATGAATTAGTTATTACCGCTAGTATTAACCAACGAAAAGTTGAGTTATTACGTAAAACAATTAAAACTTTACTTGTGGGCGGAAAAGAAGAAGATCCAATTTTAATTAGTACTGTGGCAGATTTTGCTAATATTAGTAACCCAGACGCATATTATAAATTGGCTAATGATATCGACTTTTTAGGAGAAGAAATTCCGGTTCCTTTTAAAACAGGATTAAAAGGTCAATTTAATGGCGATAACTTTAAACTTAAAAATTTTAAAGTTCCATATGTAAATTATAATGGTATTTTTGGAATGATGAGCCAAGGCACTGGAGTTGTTAAAAATCTAATTATCGAAGATATTTCTTATGATAACTATGAAAACATTGAAAATAGAAAATCAACTTCACTATATGTTGGATTAATTACTAGGGAACTAGGTAGTAACGCTAAAGTTGAAAATGTTACATTTAACAATATTAATGTAAATTTATATACTCAAACATACGGTGTTAGATTTTTCGGATTGGTTGCCTCTATTAATAAAGGTAAAATTGATGGAATTACTTTAAATAATGTTAATATAAACATTAATTTTAAAGACTTATTAGAAGTTCAAATTGGTGGAGTCATTGGTAAAAACTTTTCAACCGGTAAAATTACAAAAATCAATTATGCTAGTGGAAGCTTCAATCTTTTAGTAGAGGAACATACATCATATACTCAAAGTATTTATCAAATGTTCTTTGGAGCAATTGTTGGTGAAGGCGGAGGACAAATTAGTGAAATTGTCAATCAAGCTAATGTTAATGTTAAACTAAAGGATGTTTCTGATGATCAAAAAGTTGTTGTTGTTGAAGGTGAATATGTTACTGTTAATGCTGAAAGTTTAGAAAATGGAAGTACTACCAATAAATTTGTGGTAGTTAACAAAAATGAATCAGTTAAATTGACATTTAATAATTTACATGATGAGAAAATTCATACAATTTTAATTAATGGTGTTGATCGCACAACAGAAGTTGTTGAAAAATCATTAACTTTTGATCCTAGCGACGAAGATATTTATGTTAAAGTTTTATATAAAGTAGTTGATGAAGGCAAAAAATTAACTCTAACCGGAAGTAATTATCGAATTGTCAGTGCTAAATTAGGAGAAACAGTTATTTATAATGGATTAGGATCAATTCCAAGTGAATGGGTTTACGGTACAACAATTGTTGTCAAAGGAATTGCCAGCAACGGTAAAGTTGCTACTATAAGAGTTAACGGTGTTCTTTATGAAATGAATAATGATGTAATTGAATTTACAATTATTAAAAATAGCACCATCGATGTTCGTTCTTCTCAAATAAAAACTATCTATATTGGGGGAATAGCGGGAGCTGTTTCTACAATTGATAATGCTTTATTTATGGGTGATATTAACTTTAATCTTCAAAAAGTATTTCCATATGTTGAAGATTATCAAGTTGGTGGAATCGCAGGAAAACTATACAGCACCGCGACTCATGTTGGAATTGTCTCTTCAAACATTAATGTTCTTAGTGACTCACCATCAAGAACTATTGTCTTAAGTAGATTAGTGGCAAATACGATTAAAAATGATGGAATTGTTGATTATATTGTCTTAAATTCTACCATTAAACTAAACGGAATTGACTATAATGATGGCCTAGAAACCGTTGATGTAATGCCGGAAGATGCCTTTACAAGCGAATTTGTTAAAGGATTATTACCATAAAGCGAAAAGTAAAATTAAAAAGACGAATTGTAAAAAGTTCGTCTTTTTTATGTTAAAAAAGAATCTCTTTTAATTTTGCTAACTTATTGAAACTCTTGAAATTGTGTAAATAAAGCGATTATATATAATTTTAACATAGTAAAAACTTGTTATTTAATATCAAATAAATTATAATATAATAGATATACGGGAGAGATCTATGCTTCATATTTATAATTCAAAATCAAATAAAATAGAAAAATTCATTCCCAATAATTATCCGAATGTTTCAATGTATGTTTGTGGGCCTACAGTTTATGACCATATTCATATTGGTAACGCTAGGCCGATTATCTTTTTTGATATGTTGAAAAGATATCTAGAAGCGATCGGGTATAAGGTAACTTATGTGACTAACATCACTGATATAGACGATAAAATTATTAATCGTGCAATTAGCGAAAACACAACCGAAAAGGCAATTGCTGAAAAGTATACAAAAGAAACTAAAAGATTATTCCCTAAATTAAATGTTAAAACACCTGATATGATGCCTAAAGCGACTGATTATATTGGAGATATGATTACTTATATCGATAATTTAATAAAAAAAGGTTATGCTTATGAAGTTGACGGAGATGTTTATTTTAGAGTTTCAAAAATAGCTGAATACGGAGTTATTAGTAAACAAAACATTGATAAACTATTCGAAGGGGCAAGAATTGATGTTAGTGACGTTAAAGAAGATCCTAAAGATTTTAATTTGTGGAAAAAAACCGATTTCGGAATTGCTTATGATTCAAAATGGAGCCAAGGACGCCCTGGATGGCATACTGAGTGTGCAGTAATGAATCATGAAATATTTAAAGATGAATTAGATATTCATGGAGGGGGAATTGACCTAAAGTTTCCTCACCATGAAAATGAAAATGCTCAATCAATTGCCCATAACGGACATGGATTAAGTAAATATTGGGTCCATTCGGCATTTATTAATTTAACCGATTCTAAGATGAGCAAATCACTAGGAAATGTTATCTCGGTTATTGATTTAGAGAAAAAATATGATTTATTAGCTTATCGATTATTAGTTTTAGCACATCATTATCAACAACCAATTAATTATAGTGATGAATTAATGAGACAATATCAAGAAGAATTTAACCGAATTCAACGAACATTAAAAAATTCATTTATTAAATTTGAATTAGAGAATATAGAAATTGATGAAGATGAACTAGATAAACAGTCATTGATAAAGTTTTATAACGAGATGAATCAAAACTTAAATACCCCAAATGCGATAACAGTTGTATATGAGTTGGTTAAACAAGTAAATAAGGAAAAAGATATAAAAGAATTAATGAAATACTACAATTCATTAATTATGATAATGAAAATATTGGGTTTTGATTTTGATTTTGAAAAACTGTCTGATGAAGATCGTAATTTATTTAAACTTTGGAATCAATCTAGAAGTGAAAAAGATTTTGAAACAGCAGACAAATATCGCAAACTACTTCAAGAAAAGGGGTTAATCTAATGGCAAAGAAAACTGATGCAAAAATTGAAAAAGAATTAGAAAAACTTGAAATGGAACTTAACGAGACCATAGAAGAACCAGCACCACAACCTAAGAAAACAACTAGAACTAAAAAAGTTCAACCAGTAGTAGAAGAACCACCGGTAGTTGTCGAAGAGGAAAAAGTAGAAGAGGTTCCAGTTAAAAGAACAAGAACGAGAGCTAAAGAAGTTAAAGTTGTTATTCAAGAAGAGTTGCTGGCAACGCCAGAAGATTTTTCGGCGCCTTTTGAGCCTAAAGAAGAACCGGCTCCAAAGCCTAAGGTAAGAAAAGATGAAGTTGTAGTTAATCGATATAACCCCGATCCCAATTTAGGATTGACAAGCGATGAAGTTGAAGCTAGAAAAATAGCTGGATTTTATAACAAAATTAAAACTGGAAGTTCAAAGAGTATTGTAGGGATCATTTTTACTAATGTCTTCACCTTTTTTAACTTATTAATGTTTGGAATAGCTACTTGGTTAATTACTGCCAAAGCTCCGGTTGGTAACTTTTTATTCTTAGGAACAATTACAGCAAATATTTTAATTGGTATTATCCAAGAAATTAAAGCTAAAAGAATTATTGATAAACTATCAATTATATCGGCGCCAACCGCAATAGTTGTTCGTGATGGATTTGAAAATGAAGTTCAACTTCAAGATGTAGTAATCGATGATATTATCATTATCAAGAGTGGAAAGCAAATTCCAGCGGATGCAATTATGGTTTCAACCGAACCAATTGAAGTTAATGAAGCACTATTAACTGGTGAAGCCGATCCGGTATTAAAAAATAAAGGAGATTTATTATATTCAGGAAGTTTCGTTGTTGCCGGAACAGTTAAAGCCCAAGTGGTTGGGGTTGGTAGTGATGTCTTTATCGAAAAACTTACAAACCAAGCTAGGATTTATGAAAAACCACAATCAGAATTATTAAAATCTTTGCGAATTTTAATTAAAGCTCTAGCGATTTTAATTATTCCGATTGGAGCTATCTTATTTTATATTACTACCGAAGCTCCAGTAGGAATTGGAAATACGCCGTATAATGTATCGGTAATTAATACCGCTGGCGCTTTGATTGGAATGGTTCCAGCCGGATTATTTTTATTAACAAGTATGGCCTTGGCTGTCGGGGTAATCAGACTTGCTGATAATAATACTTTAGTTCAAGAGTTGTATTGTATCGAAATGTTGGCAAGAATTGATACTTTATGTTTAGATAAAACTGGAACAATTACCGATGGAACAATGAATGTTCAAAGTGTTATTGAAATTAAGAGTGATTCCAAATTAACCGTTGCTGAAATTATTCCAGCAATGATGAATGCATTTAAAGATGAAAACCAAACAAGTAAAGCGTTAATCGAAAGATTCGGTCGAGGAAGAGCACTTAAATATGTAAAAACTATTCCGTTTTCTAGTGCTAGAAAATATAGTGCGGTTGAATTTAGTGATTATGGAGTTTATGTTTTAGGGGCACCAGAATATGTTTTAAAAGAAAAATATGAAATGGTTTCTAGTCAAGTTGAACGATTATCAGCCGAAGGATTAAGAGTCTTAGCTGTTGGATTTTCTAAAGGTAGAATTAGAGATAACGATAACATTACTGGAATTACTTGGCCAGTGGCGTTAATTGTTATTGAAGATTCAATTAGAATTGACGCTAGAGAAACAATTGAGTATTTTAGAGAATCTGGGGTTGATATTAAAGTTATTTCAGGGGATAACCCAATTACAGCATCAAGAATTGCTGAACGGGCCGGAATTGAAAACTATCATAAATATATTAGTTTAGAGGGAGCCACTGAAAAAGAAGTAATTCGTGCTGCCGAAGAGTTTACGGTATTTGGTAGAGTTTCACCAATTCAAAAGAAAATATTAATTCAAACAATGAAAGCTAATGGACGCACTGTAGCTATGACTGGTGATGGAGTTAATGATATTTTAGCGTTAAAAGAAGCGGATACATCAATTGCAATGGCATCTGGTAGTGATGCTGCTAGAAATGTTTCACACTTAGTGCTGTTGGATTCAAATTTCTCTTCAATGCCTAAGGTAGTATCAGAGGGAAGAAGAGTTATTAATAACGTTCAAAAAGTTGCAACATTATTTTTAACAAAAACAATTTTCTCGATTATGTTATCATTTATCACTATCTATTTAGGTTTAGTAAGTGATCGAGCAACTTATCCAATTTCTCCAGCCCAATTAATTCCAATTGACTGGTTCGTAATTGGAGTTCCATCATTTATTCTCGCTCTTGAATATAATAATAATCGAATTAAGTCGGGTAATTTCTTATTGAATATTATTAAATCGGCATTACCTGGAGCATTGGCGGTAATTATTACCAGTATGTTAATTTATTGGTTAAAAACACCATTAGAAATTAATGATGATCGTGTTGTTTCAACATTAATTGTTTTATCAGCGACAACCATTTCATTGATTGTTTTATATCGTGTTTCTTCGCCACTTAATGTCCCACGCAGAATTTTATTTGTTTCAATGTTAACTCTATTTCTCTTGAGTGTCATGTTTATTCCAGAGTTCTTTGGAATTGCTCCGCTTTGGAAATTTGGATTCTATACTGGCGAGCCATTGAATTTACAAGAAAAATTATTTTTGATTGTTCTTTTACAAGCGGCCTATCCGATTATTTATATTGTCTCTAATATTGGTTCGTGGATTAAAAAGATTGTCGGCACGATTATTAATTTCTTTAAAAACTATGTCTAAGGATTGATAATATGATAATATATGGAAAAAATCCGGTTCGAGAAGCGATTTATAAAAAAAGAAAGATTTATAAATTATATTTAGATCAAAAATTTAGCGATCGAAAATATATTAATTTCTTAGAAGATAACCAAATTAAATATACATATTTAGCCAAAGATAAATTGAATGAATTAACTAATAACGCCTTGCACCAAGGCGTTGTTGCTGAGGTTGAAAATTATAGTTATTTTGAGTTTGAAGAGGTATATCAAGAAGATAAAATTAATCGATTTATTATCTTAGATGAAATTACTGATCCACATAATTTAGGAGCGATCTTAAGGACGGCAGAAGCCGCCGGAATTGATGCAATTATTGTTTCTAAAAGGCAACAAGCCCCATTAAATGCAACCGTTGCGAAAGTCTCTTCTGGGGCAATTGAGCATGTCCCGGTGGTGGCAGTTAGTAATATTAATAATTTTTTATTAAAGATTAAAAAGTTAGGTTTTTTAGTAGTTGGTACTGATGGCAACGCCCCCTATGATTACCACGAAATACCAAAAAACACTAACATTGCGGTTATTCTAGGAAGTGAAGGCAGTGGCATTCGGCCTCTAGTTAAAACTAATTGCGATATTTTAGTGAAAATACCAATGTATGGTAAAATTAATTCATTAAATGTTTCAGTTGCCGGGGCACTGTTGATGTATGAAATAATTAAAAAATAGAAAGGAAATAATAACATGAATGATTATGAATTAATTTATTTAGTTCAAAATCATCAAGACGGGATTGCGTTAGATTTTCTTTTCGAAAAATATAAACTATTAATATGGAAATATATTCATCAGTATAACGTTCCATATTATGAACAAGAAGACTTTTTTCAAGAAGGTTTATTAATGCTTCATAAAGCGATAATCAGTTTCAATGAAGCTAAGAATAAAACCTTTACAAGATACTTTGAATTAATCTTAAAAAGAAGGTTTTGGGCACTACTAAAAAGGTTGCCGAAATATGTCATTAAAGATATTCCTGAAATCCAAGGAAGTTATATTTTACGGGAAACCGAAATCGTAATTCCTGACTTAAAAAGTAAATTGGAATTAGACATATTTGAAATGTATTTTGTAAATAATGAAAGTATTAGCGATATATCTAAAAAAAGAGGATATAAAGTAAAACAGATATATAATGCTATATATCGAATTAGAGAGAAAATATTATCTAAGTGATAATATATTTGACTAAGTCATTTAAAAGTGCTAAAATAACACTTGCAAATGACCACAAAGGTGGTTTTTTAATGAGAGAGAAAGTAATATTAGTTTGCAGCGAATGCTTATCACGAAATTATCAAGCAACTAAAAATAAGATGACTGCAACCAAAAGATTAGAAATTAATAAATATTGTAAGACGTGTAACAAACACACGTTACATAAAGAAAGTAAGTAGGTGGATGACATGGCAGTAAAAAAACGCGATGAACAATTAAAATCTAAATTAATGGAAGTACTAACAACCGAGTATAAATGGGAAAATTTATTACTTGGATTTTTAGCAGTAGCTTCAGCAGCATTATCGATGATGATTATTAATAAAACCTTACAAATTGATGCATCGTTTCCGATTTTAGGAACTGGAAATAACGGAATTATTTTCGCTTGGTTCTTATTTGCGATTTCAATGGTTGGTTTATTATTAGTTTTATTCCCTTTCTTCCAAGCGGCTTTTCCTGAAGTTAGAAAAATTGCTTGGCCAACAAGAAAGAAATTTGTGGAAAATAGTGCTAAAACTTTAATTTATTTAGTAGTTCTAACATTAGTTTTATTTTTATTTGACTTTTTAATTATTCAAACTCTAGGAAGATTAATAGGTAATTAAAAATGTTAAGCGGACAAGTTCGTTGGTATATCGTTCAAACTTACTCTGGTGATGAAAATACAGTTAAAGTTGACTTAGAAAGACGTACTGAGAGTATGGGTATGACCGATTATATTTTTAGAGTTTTAGTGCCTGAAATTATTATTCCTGCTACTGAAGAAAAAAAAGAAACAGTTGAAAGATTATTTCCTGGATATGTATTTGTCGAAATGATTGTCACTGACGAATCTTGGTTTGTTGTAAGAAACACCCCAGGAGTTACCGGCTTTTTAGGTTCAAGCGGTGGTGGAACTAAACCAATTCCGGTGTTAAAAGATGAAATGGACTCAATTTTACGTAAAATTGGGGCCATTGCTAAACCAAACTTTGATCGTTATTTAGGAAAAACAGTAATTATTGAAAGAGGAGTTTGGGAAGGTCAAGAAGGATTAGTAACCGGAATTGATAACGATCAAGAATTAGCGATAGTTTCAATTGACATGTTTGGTCAAGCCACACCAACCGAAGTTAGTGTTTACGACATTAAAGAAAGACAATAATTTTAGATTTTAAGAAAGAGGTAAAAAACCTCTTTTTTAATTGTATAATCTTTGTTAGTAAAACTAATGGTATAATTATATTAGGATTATAAATAAGAAAAGGTTTTTTGAAGGAGGTATTTTATGGTAAAATCAATTAAAAAATACGTATTTAGATCATATTTATATGTCATAAGTACCATAATTTTAGGGTTCTTTTTGTTAGCAGTAAGTAATGTAGTTGCTAATAATCCCCCAAAAAACAGAAATTATTCAATTTATATTTATGGAGAAACTCATGGGGAAGAGGCGATTAGTGATAAAGAGCTGGAAATTTGGTATGATTTTTATCATAAAAAAGAGATGCGACACTTATTTATTGAAGCAGCTTATTTTGATGCTGAAATTTTAAATTTGTGGATGAAAGACGACGATGATTATTATTTAGATAAATTGTTTAAAGAATGGGAAGGGACATATTCTGATAACGATGTTACGAGAAATTTTTATGTACAAATCAAAAAAAATTGCCCAGAAACAATTTTTCATGGTACTGATATCGGTCATCAATATGATACTATTGGCGAGTTTTATTTAGAATATTTAGAAAATAACGGTTTAAAAAATAGTGAAAAATATCGGTTAACTTTAGAATCAATTGAACAAGGAAGACAGTTTTATAGTGGGCAAGGTAATATTATGAAATATCGTGAAGACAAAATGGTGGAAAATTTTATTCGCGAATATGATAAACTTGATGGAGAAAAAATAATGGGGATATATGGTAGTGCCCATTTAAAAAAAGACATTTTAGCTATACTTTTTGGAATAACACCAATGACTGATCAGTTAAAAAAGCACTATGGAAATATCATTTATGCTAAGAGATTAGATAAAATTTAAAATATAATTATATTGCTTGTATTTATAATACAATAGTGATAAAATAAAGAAGCGTGTAAAAAACACACCGTAGTGGAAGGATATTTTAAATCCGTAAAACCACATACTTATCACATAAAATGAAGGAGGATGTGTTATGGCAAGAAAAAAAGTAGTTCGCGAACTTAAATTACAAATTCCAGCCGGAAAAGCAACACCTGCACCACCAGTTGGACCTGCATTAGGACAAGCTCAAGTTAATATCCCACAGTTTGTCTCACAATTTAATGAAGCGACAAGAGATCAAATGGGGTATATTATTCCAGTTATCATTTATGTATATGATGACAGAACTTTTAGTTTTGTAACTAAAACCCCACCTGCAAGTGACTTATTAAAGAAAGCTGCGAAAGTACAAAAAGGATCAGGCGAACCTAATAAAAAACAGGTCGCAACAATTACTAAAGCAGAACTTGCTAAGATTGCAGAAATGAAGATGCCAGATTTAAATGCGTATACTGTTGAACAAGCGATGAAAATCGTTGAAGGAACAGCACGCCAAATGGGTATCAAAGTAGTAGATTAAATGGTTCTTAATTGTGGGAGGAAATCCCGCTTATTACCACATTTAGGAGGAAAGATTATATGAAAAAAGGCAAAAAACACATTGAAGCTTTGAAATTAGTTGAACGTACTCATAAATATCCAGTTGAAGAAGCACTTGAATTAATGAGAAAAACCAACTATGCTAAATTTGATGCAACTGTTGAAATTGCGTTTAGACTAAATTTAGATCCAAGAAAAGCTGAACAAAACTTACGCGGTGCGGTAGTATTGCCACATGGAACTGGAAAAGTTTCACGCGTAGTCGTAATTGCACAAGGTGAAAAAGCCAAAGAAGCTATTGATGCTGGAGCTGATTATGTTGGTGATGATGAATTAATCGCAAAAATCGGTGCTGGTTGGTTAGATTTCGATGTGATGGTGGCAACACCTGATATGATGGCTAAATTAGGTAGATACGGACGCTTATTAGGGCCAAGAGGCTTAATGCCAAACCCTAAGACAGGTACAGTAACTATGGATATCGCTAAAGCAGTTCACGAAATTAAAAACGGTAAAGTCGAATACCGTGTTGATAAATTTGGAAACATTCAAGCAGCAATTGGTAAAGTTTCATTTCCAAATGAAAAATTAATTGACAACATTAAAACAATTACCGCTCAAATGTTAAGAATTAAACCACAAACAGTTAGAGGAGTTTACGTTAAAAACGTTACGATCTCATCGACAATGGGGCCTGGAATCAGATTAGATTTAGAAACCATTAAATAATAGATAAAAACTATAATAAATTAAATACATAGCCAAAGACAGTAGGGACCCTAGGTTTAATGATCCTACCGAGGTAAATTTAAAATTAATTTTGAATTGTCTCTTTTGTCGCGTGGCTAAAGAGACTTTTTATATAAAACGGAGGGTATTAAATGAGACAATCAGTTATTAAGAAAAAACAACAAGTCCAAGAATTAGCTAACAAATTTGAAGAAGCTAAAACTATTGTTGCCTTCGATTATCCAGGATTAACAGTTGCTCAATTTACTCAGTTAAGAGTAGATTTGAGAAAAGAAGGTTGTGAAGTTGCAGTAATTAAAAACAATATTTCACGACGTGCTTCCGAAACAGCTGGTATTGGAGAATTCGCTGACAAATTAACTGGCGCCAAGGCATTAGTTATGGGATATGAAGATGTCGTAGCTCCAGCGAGAATAGTTTATGAATTTGCAAGAGCTAATCGTGTTGTTAAAATTCAGGCTGGCGTTGTTGAAGGCAAAGTTGTAGATGCACAAGGAATCGTTGAACTTGCAACATTACCATCAAGAGACACAATGCTTACAATGTTAGCAGCAGGTATGTTAGGACCAGTTAGAGATTTAGCTGTCGGACTTAACATGTTAGTAGAACAAGGACAAGGAAATTAAATTAGGAGGAAAAAGAAAATGGCAAAATTAACTAAAGAACAATTTGTAGAAGCATTAAAAGAAATGACTTTACTTGAAATTAAAGAATTAGTAGACGGATTAAAAGAAGAATTCGGTATTGACCCAACAGCAGTAGCGGTAGCAGGACCTGCAGCAGCAGTTGAAGAAGTAGAAGAAAAAACAGAATTTGATGTTGTATTAAAGAACTTCGGAGCTAATAAGATCGCAGTTATTAAAGTAGTTAGAGAAATTACTGGATTAGGATTAGCTGACGCTAAGAAAGTTACTGAAACTCCAGATTCAGTTTTAAAAGAAAAAATTAGGAAAGACGACGCACAAGCAATTAAAGAACAACTAGAAGCTGCTGGTGCAACCGTTGAAATTAAATAATTTAACTTTAAAAAATTAATCAAATTTTAAGCCTAAAATTTTAGGCTTTTTCCAATGATAAAGATGAAGTGAGGTGTGAAAATGAGTCATTATTTTACCAATGATAATGTCAAATCAAATTTGAGGGAAATTAAAATAGACATTTTAGACACCTCATTTTATTTTGATGTTGATCATGGCGTTTTTAGCTATCGCGGACTAGATTTTGGAACAAAAATATTGATTGAAAATGCTGACATAAATCCGAACTTTAAAACGGTGATTGATATGGGTTGTGGCTATGGTGCGATTGCGATTACACTTGCCAGAAAATATCCTGACAAAGCGTTTTTTGCTTATGATATAAATGCTCGTGCTGTTGAATTAACAAAGAGAAATGCTATCAAAAATAAAGTTGAAGTTAAGGCTTTTGAATCTGATCTTTTTTCTAATGTTGAAGTTAAAGCGGATATTATTTTTTCTAATCCACCAATTCGTGCTGGAAAAGAAGTTATTTTCAAATTATATGAAGAAGCAAATAAAAATTTAAATGATAATGGCGAGTTATGGATTGTAATTAGAACAAAACAAGGCGCCGAATCAACTAAAAAAAGATTAATTGAAATTTTTGGTAATTGTGAGACAATTTATCAAAAGAAAGGATATCGCATTTATAAATCAACAAAAAAACGTAAACTGAGACCAAGATTACGTTTTGAGGCTTTCTAATTTCGTTTGACTTATAAAGTCAATTGTGCTATTATTAGATAATGTGCGATTATTTTTTAAAAAACAAGGTAATATATTGAGAAATATATTAAAAAAATCAGTTAGGAGTGAATAATATGGGATACAAAACCGTTTCTTACGGTAAAAGAGCGTCGCGTCGTAACTATTCAAAGATGTTATATGATATCGACTTGCCTAACTTAATTGAGATTCAAACAAGTTCTTATAAACAATTTGTGGATGAATCTATAGGGGAATTATTACAAGATGTATCACCAATTGAGGGACACAATGGTGATTTAAAATTATATTTTGTTGACTATTATTTAGAAAAACCAAAACATTCAATTAGTCAAGCTAAAATGTATGATGTTAGTTATACTAGACAATTGTTTGCCAATGTAAAATTAGAGAATGCCGTCACTGGAGAGATTAGAGAATCACAAGTTCGTTTAGCTGAACTTCCTTATATGACTCCAACCGGTACTTTTATCATTAACGGAGCTGAAAGAGTTATCGTTTCACAAATTATTCGTTCAGCCGGCGTTTATTTTACATCTGAACTTGATCCAAGATTGCAAACACCAAAATATTCTGGTCAAATTATCCCAACTAGAGGTGCTTGGGTTGAGTTTGAGTTAGGTTCTAAAAATTTATTTTATGGAAAATTAGACCGTTCAAAGAAAATCTTTTTATCGACATTAATTAAAGTTTTAGGATTTAATAATCCAAAAGATATTACTAAATACTATTCAAAAACATTATTAAATGAGACTTTAGAAAAAGACGATACAAAAACTTCTGATGAAGCAGTAGTTGAATTGTATGCTAAGTTAAGACAAGGAGAAAGTGTTCCTGCTAATGCTGCTAGAGAATACATTAGATCTCGTCTTTTTGATCGTAGAAGATACGATCTAGCTTCAGTTGGACGTTACAAATACAATAAAAAACTTTGCTTATTCGAAAGAATTTTAGGAAACTATACCGCTAATGATATTACGCTTCCTACTGGTGAAGTCATTCCTAAAGAAACACATATCGATTTTGATGTTGTTAAAAAATTAAAAGAACATCGCCACATCTTTAGAAAAGAAATTATCTCGGTTGAAGACTCACTTCAAAATGATCCAGTTGAAGATATTTTTGCTGAATTTGATGTTGAAACCGGTGAAGTTTTATATACCAAAACTAATATTATTAATAACCGTACTGGTGAAATTTTAGCGATGAAGAACACGGTGGTTGATGATGAGTTAATTAGTTTACTTAGAAAAAATCGAGGTTCACTAGACGATAAGGTTGTTAAATATTTCTTGCTTCAAGATCCTTATCAAGTTCAAAAAGATCGCGAAGGTGTAGTTGTAGAATATATGGAAGTCATCCATAAAAATCCACAAACTAATAAGCAATCAGTTGTTAAGGTTTTAGGTAATGACCCACTGGAAACTAAGGAACATATTACTGTTTCTGATATCGCAGCTGGAATTAGTTATTATTTAAACTTATTTGAAGGCATTGGTGAAACTGATGATATCGACCATTTAGGTAATCGTCGTTTACGTTTAATTGGTGAATTATTACAAAATCAATTTAGAGTTGGACTTTCGAGAACTGAAAAAAATATTAAAGATAGAATGTCAACAACGACATTTAATGATGCAACAATTTCATCAATTATTAACACCACCCCATTATCTAGTGCCATTAATTCATTCTTTGGTTCATCGCAATTATCACAATTCATGGACCAAATTAATCCACTTGCTGAATTAACCCAAAAAAGAAGAATTTCAGCTTTAGGTGTTGGTGGTCTTTCTAGAGATCGTGCTGGAATTGAAGTTCGTGACGTTCATAACTCTCACTACGGTAGAATTTGTCCGATTGAAACACCAGAAGGTCAATCAATTGGATTAATTTCATCACTTGCTTCATATAGTAAAGTTGATCAATACGGATTTATTCAAACTCCATATTTAGTTGTTGATCGTAGTGGTATTAAAGATGGTGAAATTGTGCCACGAGTAACTAATGAATTTGTCTTCTTGACGGCTAGTGAAGAAGAAAGACAATTTATTGCTTCTGCAGCCACTCCGCTTGATGAAAAAGGATTTTTCTTAGAAGATAAAGTTATTGGTAGGTTAAACGGTGAAACTACAATCGTTGATGCACAACAAGTTTCATATATGGACGTTTCGCCAAAACAAATTGTTTCTGTTGCGACTGCAACCATTCCGTTTCTAGAGCACGATGAAGCTTCTAGAGCGCTAATGGGGGCAAACATGCAACGTCAAGCGGTGCCATTAATGATGCCAGAATCGCCAATTGTAGGAACTGGTGTTGAATATCGTGCTGCCAAGGATTCAGGAGCAACTGTCATTGCTACTCAAGGTGGATATGTTACATATGTTGACAGCAACGTTATTAAAATTACCGAACCCCCTTATCAAAGAGTTGTACACGATGGTGAAGTTTTATTTGATTTTGGAGAATTTGATTTTACTTTTGAAAAAGCTTTAAAACTATCACAAAACAGTTTAACTACTGAAGGGATTTATGAATTAATTAAATTTGATCGCTCTAATCAAAACACTTGTATGCTGCAAAAACCGTTAGTTGAAGTTGGCGATTGGGTTGATGGTGGTGAAGTTATCGCTGATGGTCCATCAACTGATAAAGGTGAATTAGCGTTAGGTCGCAACGTGACAGTCGCCTTTATGATGTGGGAAGGCTATAACTATGAAGACGCGGTTATTATGTGTGAAGATTTAGTTAAACATGATGTTTATACATCGGTTCATATTGAAGAATATGAAATCTTCAATCGCGAATTAAAAGCCGGTCAAGGAAAAGAAGAAATTACTCGAGAAATTCCTTTTGTTAGTGCGGAAGCAGTAAGAAATTTAGATGAAAATGGAATTGTTATTGTTGGTTCTGAAGTTAAAGAAGGAGATATTTTAGTTGGTAAAATTACTCCAAAAGGTAGTAGTGACCCACAACCAGCTGAAAAATTAATTCAAGCTATTATTGGTGAAAAATCACGCGAATACCGTGATACTTCACTAAAAGTTCAACACGGCGGTGGCGGTGTTGTTCAAAAAGTTCTTCACTTTAAAAAAGGAAAGAAAAATTTACCTGATGGTATTACTCTGCCAACAGGAGTTAATGAACAAATTAAAGTTTTCGTAGCCAAAAAACGTAAAATCTCTGAGGGAGATAAAATGGCAGGAAGACACGGAAATAAAGGTGTTATTTCTAAAATTTTACCAAGAGAAGACATGCCTTATATGGCAGACGGTACACCAATTGACATTATGCTAAATCCACTTGGGGTACCATCAAGAATGAATATTGGACAAATTCTAGAAATTCACTTAGGACAAGCAGCAAAAAATTTAAATGTTAAAATTGCAGCTCCAGTTTTTGATGGTGTTAATGACCAAGAACTTGCTGATATTATGGCGGAAGGAAATGTTTCTCCAGATGGCAAGATGATTTTATATGATGGTAGAACTGGAGAACCATATCAAAATCCAATTTCGGTTGGTGTAATGTATATGATTAAATTAAGTCACATGGTTGACGATAAATTACATGCAAGAAATGTTGGACCATACACTTTAGTTACTCAACAACCAATGGGTGGTAAAGCCCAAAACGGTGGACAACGTTTTGGAGAGATGGAAGTGTGGGCGCTTTATGCTTATGGCGCAGCGCACACCTTACAAGAATTATTGACAGTTAAATCGGATGATATGATCGGCCGTAATAAAGTATATAGCGCAATTACTTACGGAAGAGAAATTCCAAAAGCGTCATTACCAGAATCATTTAGAGTTTTAACTCACGAACTTCAAGCATTAGGCTTATATGTTGAATTAATTAACTCTGAAACTGGTGAAAATGATGCGGTAAAATCATTAGTTAGAACTGATCAAAGATTTGGAGGGAGGTTCCGTTAATGAGCGTTGATTTAAAATTAAAAATAAGTCAGTTAAAAATTAGCGATGATGCCAAACAAGGGTTTATTTTAGCGGGTATTTCAGTTTTAGAAGACGCCAATACTTATGATATTGACAACTATAAAACGATTTTAGCCACTTTAAGTCCTGAAGTTGCATCAGAAATTAAAAAAGTTTTATTAAAATATGGATTACCTTCAAATTTAAAAGACTTAAAATTAACTGATGATACCATTAAAATTTTAAGTGATGCTAATATTCATTCAACATTAGATTTAGTTACTGCCAACCGTTCTAATTTATATCGTTTGTTTAGATTTGAAGAATTCGAATTAGCTGAAATTAATAATGTCTATCAATTTTTTGAAATTGAAGAATTAACTGAAGCTGATTTTGATGAACATGCTGAACTATTAAGAAGTCAACAAGATGTTGAAGATATTAATATTACTAAAAGAATTCAAAAGGAAGTTAAAAAGATTCGAAAGGGTTATGGTTCAAGAACATATAACCATTTAAAAATTAGACTAGCTTCTCCTGATGAAATTAGAGCGTGGTCTTATGGTGAGGTTTTAAATCACGAAACGATTAATTATCGTACCGCTAAACCAGAAGAAGGTGGATTATTTTGCGAACGCATCTTCGGACCAACGAAATCTCATCAATGTCGTTGCGGGAAGAAACAAGTTTCTAATCACGGACAAATTTGTCCAAAATGCGGCGTTGAAATTACAGATTCGTTAGTTAGAAGAGAAAGAATGGGACATATCGAGTTAGAAGCTCCAGTAGTTCATACTTGGTATTTGAAAAACACACCATCACGCTTAGCAATTTTATTGGGAATTAAAGCTAAGGCTTTAGAAGAAGTTGTTTATTACTCTTCATATATTGTAATCGATCCGGGTTCAGTACCACAATTGAAGAAAAAAGATGTTTTAACTGAACAAGGATACTTTATGTTACTTGAACAGTTTGGTCGCCGCTTTGAAGCTCAAACCGGTGCTGAAGCTGTTAAAACATTATTAATGGAGTTAGATTTAGATAAAGAAGTTAAAATTTTAAGACAAAAATTTAAAACTTCAACCAAACAAAAACGTGAAAGAATTATTCGACGCTTAGAAATTGTTGAAGCGTTTAATAACTCTGACAATAAACCAGAGTGGATGGTTATGGATGTTATTCCAGTAATTCCACCTGATTTACGTCCAATGGTTCAATTAGACGGAGGCAGATTTGCCACTACTGACCTAAATGATTTATATCGTCGTATTATTAACCGTAATGCAAGATTAAAGAAAGAAAAAGAAGAAAATGCCCCTCGTCTAGTTATTAAAAACGAAATGAGAATGTTACAAGTTGCGGTTGATGCATTATTTGATAATTCGCGTGGCGGTCGTCGCGCGGCAATGGGACGTGACCGTCCACTTAAATCATTATCAGATTTACTACGCGGTAAACAAGGTCGTTTCCGTCAAAACTTATTAGGAAAACGCGTTGACTATTCAGGTCGTTCAGTAATTATTGTTGGACCAGATTTAAAAATGTATCAAGCTGGTATTCCTCGCGAAATGGCAATAATTTTATTTAAACCATTCGTGTTAAGAGAATTAATTAGAAATTACGGTATTAACCGTGGTGAAGCTAATCGAAAATATGAACGTCAAGATGATGATGTTTGGCAAGCATTAGAAACGGTAGTTCAAGAACATCCAGTTTTACTAAACCGTGCACCAACGCTTCACCGCCTGGGAATTCAAGCTTTTGAGCCTAAATTAATTGATGGTAAAGCGATTCGTTTACACCCATTAGTAACTCCAGCTTTTAATGCTGACTTTGATGGAGACCAAATGGCGGTCCATGTACCACTTTCTCCGGAAGCTCAAGCAGAAACTAGATTGTTAATGTTAGCGTCAAATAATATTTTGGCACCAAAAGATGGTAAACCAGTTGTAACTCCGGCTCAAGATATGGTATTAGGTAACTATTATCTAACAATGGAAGATGTTTATAATCCAGAAGATGAATCAACTTATATTAATCGTAATGAAGGAAGATTTTTTTCATCATTTGAAGAAGCCAATATCGCACTAAATAATAAAGAAATTGGTCATCATACTAGAATTTTAATCAAACCAACTGCAATTAATAAAAACTTTACTGATGAGCAAAAAGATAAATATTTAGTAACTACGATTGGTAAAATGATTTTTAATCAAATCTTACCACCGAGTTTTCCATATTTAAATGAGGCTAGTGATGAAAATTTATTTGAGAAAACTCCAGATAAATACTTTATTAATAAAGGAGTTAATCCAAAAGATTATTTCAAAACTTTAACGGAAGATGATATTCCCAGACCATTTAAAAAAGGATTTTTATCACAAATTATCGGTCAAGTTTTTAAACGATATGAGATTACAGAAACATCAAAGATGTTAGATGACTTGAAAGATTTAGGATTTAAATATTCAACAATTTCAGGAATTACTGTATCAATTGCAGACATGAATGTTTACGGTGAAAAACAACAAGTTTTAGACAGATCTAATGCTGAAGTTAACGAAATCTTCGAACAATATAATTTCGGTATGTTAACTGATAATGAACGTAAAAAACTAGTTATTCAAGTTTGGAAAAATGCTTTAGATGAAATTAAAAAAGGAGTTATTAACTCACTAGATCATAAAAATAACTTATTTATGATGAGTGATTCAAGAGCTAGAGGTAGTATTGAAAACTTCGTTCAATTAATTGGAATGAGAGGACTTATGAATAACCCGAAAGGTGAAACAATTGAAGTCCCAGTCCAAGCTTCATTTAGAGAAGGATTAACCGTATCTGAGTTCTTTATCTCGACTCACGGAGCGAGAAAAGGATCAACTGATACAGCCTTGAAAACGGCTGAGTCAGGCTATTTAACACGAAGACTAGTTGACGTCTCTCAAGATGTTATTATTGTAGAAGAAGATTGTAAGACTGAAAAAGGAATTGTCCAAGAAGAGATTGTAGTTGACGGAGACCAAAACATGAAGGTTGAACTTCATACACGTATTATTGGTCGTTTTGCTGCTAAAGATATTATTAATCCAAATACTAAAGAAGTAATGGTTAGTCGCAACGAATTAATTACCGAAGATATTGCTCATGATATTGTTAGAGCGGGAATTACTAAAGTTGAAATTAGATCAAATTTAACTTGTGACTCACCAAATGGTGTTTGTGCGAAGTGTTACGGATTAAACTTGGCAACTAATAAACCGGTTGAAGTTGGAGAAGCTGTTGGAGTTGTTGCAGCTCAATCAATTGGAGAACCTGGTACACAATTAACGATGCGTACTTTCCATACGGGTGGAGTCGCATCCGGTTCAGATATTACTGCCGGTCTTCCTAGAGTTCAAGAATTATTTGAAGCGAGAAATCCAAAAGGACGCTCCGTAATTAGTGAATATCGTGGTAAAGTTAAATCAATTAGTGTTAATTCTAAAACTGGTATTCAAACAGTCACGATTACCGATTTTAGAGGCATTGATCATCAATATACCATTGATCCAAATGTTGAACTATTAGTCAAAGAAAAAGATCAAGTGATGCCAGGAACTAAACTAACTCATGGTTCAGTTAATCCAAAAGAATTAGTTAGAGTTGTTTCTGTTGAAGCCGCTCAAAAATATATTTTAGAAGAAGTTCAAAAAGTATATCGTAAGCAAGATGTTGGAATTAATGATAAACACATTGAAATTATCGTTCGCCAAATGACAAGAAGAATTCTAGTTGTAACTGAAGGTGATACTGATCTATTACCAGGCTTGGAAGTTTCAATTCATGAGTTTAAAGCTCAAAACTTAAAAGCCATTAAAGAAGGAAAACGTCCGGCAGTTGGTCGTCCAATCTTATTAGGAATTACTAGAGCTTCGTTAAGAAGTGATTCGTTCTTATCAGCGGCATCATTCCAAGAAACAACAAGAATTTTAGCTGATGCTGCGATCAGAGGTAAAGTTGATGAACTTCATGGTCTTAAAGAAAATGTTATTATTGGTGGATTGATTCCAGCAGGTACCGGAATTCTTAATGAAAAAGCATATAATTATCTCCGCGAACCTGAATCACCAGAACAAGAATTTTTAGAAGAAAGTTTATCAAGACTTCAAAAGAAATGGCGATAAATTAAATGATTTATAGGGTGTAATGCCAATAAGGCATTACGCCTTTTTTTAATGACTATTTATAAAGTAACCACAAGGTGCTATTAAATTGAGATATCGTGTGATATAATTCTACAAAGGAGGGATTGTCATCATGAAAAAAAGATTCCTATTGATATTGGTACTATTTTTAAGTCTTTTGATAATTACTGGTTGTAGTAATAGGGGTACTTCTCGCGAAAACGTTTCTCAAGATGGTGGGGGTGCACCAAAAAGTGAATTGATTTTAGCGGATCCAACAAGAAAAGTAATTTATAATGTGTCAATTAGTATTCAATCAGAAGATTTATTGGCGACTAATAATCAAATTAAAAATAAATTTATTGCTGGTGAAGAATATTGGGTTGCAAAAGAAGAACTTGAAGAAAATTATAATTACATTATTTTTAGAGTTAAGATTGCAAAATTAACTGAGTTTGTCCAATTCTTAAGAAATGAATATGAGACAACTCAATTTAAATGGGAAACCGAAGATGTAACGAAAGATTATGTTGATATTCAAGCAAGAAAAGACTCATTATTAGCTTCTAGAGCTAGACTCGAAGAGTTAAAAGTGGGCGCTACTAGACTTGAAATTACTCAACTCGAACAAAGAATTGCAGAAATAGATACAGAATTAAATCAATTATCATCAACATTAATTACATACGATTCATTAACTGAATTTGCTACTGTTAAAGTATATCTTCATAAAAAATCAGCTAGTCCAGTTCCACCTAAATATGATGAAGAATTAGGAAATAGCTTTAAGGCTGGATGGAATGCAGTTCTTTCAATTTTAAAATTCTTTGGAAAAGCGATTGCAACGCTCTTGCCGTTCTTGATTATTATCGTGCCAGTTGGTGGTGTTATTATGGCAATTTCTTATCGTGAAAAAATTAAAGATCACTTCAAAAGAAAGAAAAAAGAAAAAAAAGAAGAATTAACTGAGGAATCGGTTGAAGAAAAAGACTAATGAAAACCAAGGGGCTGTAAAATCATACAGTCCTTTTTTAATTAGATAAGAAATGCATTTTATAATCATATTTATATTATTTTGATATATTGGGATTAATTGATATAATTCTAAATATGAAAACAACACTTAAAATACCTAATATCGATTGCCCAACATGTGCAAATGCCATCGAAGAACATTTTAAAACATTTAATATAGAAGCAAGAGTTAACGTTAACCAGAAAAAGGTTGCTTTTATTCATGAAAATAAAGAAGAATATGATTTAATAATTAGAGAACTAAAAGTTATTGGATTTCCGGCGATTACAATTGATTACGATGAAGCAAAATATCGAAAAAGAGAAAAACTAAGGTTGATTATTGCAACGATTTTAGTTTTACCATTAGCTTATACAATGTTTCATCATTTTGGGCTTAACATTGTTCCGGATATTATGTTAAATGGTTATTTTCAACTAGGATTCGCATTGATATTACAATTTGTAATTGGGTTTAGATTTTATAAAAATAGTTATTATCAAATTAAAAATAAAAATTTAGGAATGGACGTTTTGATTGTTTTAGGAACATCGGTTGCCTTCTTTTATAGTGTTTATTTAACGATATTTACTAATACAACTGACTTGTTTTTTGAAACAAGTGGGATGTTAATTTGGATGGTGACGGTTGGAGAATATTTAGAACACATTTCTAAATCAAGAACGACCGACACCTTAAAATCTTTAATGGCTTTATCAGTTAATGAGGTTAGATTAATTCAAGGCGATATTGAAAAAATTGTGCCACTTGATGAAGTCAATGTGGGCGATTTTATTAAAGTGTTAGCTGGCGAGAAAATCGCTTTAGATGGCGAAATAATTGCAGGATCAAGTTATATTGATGATTCGGTAATAACAGGGGAATCTATTCCCAAATATTTTGAAGTTGGAAATAAGGTAATTGGATCAACAACCAACTTATCTAACACAATAATTATTAAAGTCAGCGCCGTTGGAAGTGATACAGTATTAGCTAAAATTATTGAAACGGTTGAAGAGACATCACTAATTAAACCTAAGTTTCAAAAGGCAGTTGATGTTATTGCAAAATACTTTGTTTTTGCGATTTTAGTAATTGCCGCCATATCTTTTATCGTTTATAAATTTGTTTTATCAAAAGAATTAGCCTTATCACTAGAAGTAATGATTGCTGTTTTAGTTGTGTCGTGTCCTTGTGCACTGGGGCTCGCCACCCCAACTTCAATTGCTGTGGCGAGCGGATTAGCATTTAAGCATAAGATTTTATATAAAGGTGGAGAGTTTTTTGAACTGGCTAATAAAATTGATGCGATTGCTTTTGATAAAACTGGAACTCTTACTAAAGGGGAGTTAATAGTTAGCGATTATATTGGTGATTTGGATTATTTAGTTTATACAAAAGCACTTGAGGTTCATTCAAATCATCCAATTGGTCGATCAATCAACAACTATCAAAAAGATATTATTCCACTTGATATTAGCGATTATGAAATTATTGATGGCAAGGGAATTAAAGGTGAGTATCTAAAAGAAAAAATTATAGTTGGATCATTAAATCTATTAGAAGAAAATCAAATTGAAAATCCATATCAAGACGAGTATTTATCTTACACTCAAGAAGGAAAAGTGGTGATTTTTACCGCAATTAATAGTCAAGTAGTCAATATGATAGTTCTAGAAGATGAACTAAAAGAAGAAAGTGTTGATTTGATTAACGAACTAAAAAAGTTAAATATCACCCCATATTTAATTACAGGTGATAATGAAAACACGGCAAGATATTTGGCTAATAAAGTAGGAATTGACCATTATTACAGTGAGGTGTTACCAAATGAAAAAGCATTAATTGTTAGAAAATTGCAAGAAAAACATAAAGTGGTCGCCTTTGTTGGTGATGGGATTAATGATGCTCCTGCTTTAAAACAAGCTGATGTTAGTTTCTCAGTTAGTAATGCATCTGATATCGCTAGTGACACAGCTGATGTAGTAATGCTAGACCAAGATTTAAGTACGGTACTAATGGCGATTGATTTATCTAAAAAAACGACGATTAATATTATTCAAAACTTGGTTTGGGCATCTTTATATAATTTAGTTATGATTCCGCTAGCAATTTTAAACATAGCTAGTCCATTACTTGCTGGATTTTTACATGTAATTTCTAGTATTTTAGTAGTTTTAAACGCCTTGAGATTGAATTTTTATAAATATAAAAGAAAAAAGTAAGAAAAAAACTAAAATTAAACAATAAAAATTATAAATTAGGAGATAGCATTTTTTACTGATAAGAATGTTATTTTCTTTTTTTATGATAGTAGTCACATTTTAATGTGTGTTCTTAATTAAACGATGATCTTATTTATAATATTTATATTGAAAATATTATTTCATAATATTAAAACAAAATGGTATAATTAAAGAGATGTGTGAAACATTTAAAATTATACATTCATGATAATAAAACCTTAAAAGGAGGAAAAAAGATGACAAACAAAAAAGTTATTAAATCAATGAATGGTAACGAAGCAGCTGCATATTGTGCATATGCCTTTAGTGAGGTTGCGGCGATTTACCCAATTACACCATCATCACCGATGGCTGAATACATTGAAATGTGGGCAGCAAGAGGTGATAAAAACTTATTTGGTGTTCCTGTAAAAGTAGTTGAAATGCAGAGTGAAGCTGGTGCTGCTGGTACAGTTCACGGATCATTACAAATGGGAGCATTGACAACAACTTTCACCGCTTCTCAAGGATTACTTTTAAAAATACCAAATATGTATAAAATTGCTGGGCAAGGTTTACCAGGAGTAATTCATGTTGCTGCTAGAAGTATTGCGGCACAAGCATTATCAATTTTTGGTGACCATCAAGATGTGATGGCAGCGAGACAAACAGGATTTGCTATGCTTGCTTCAAACTCAGTTCAGGAAGTAATGGATTTAGCTGGAGTGGCACACTTATCAGCCATTAAAGCTGGAGTTCCATTTTTGCATTTCTTTGACGGCTTTAGAACATCACATGAAGTTAATACTATTGAAGTCGTTGACTATGATGTTTTTGATAAGTTGTTAGATAGAGATGCGGTTGCAAGATTTAGAAAATTAGGATTATCACCTAATCGTCCTGTGACTAGAGGAAGTGCTCAATCAGATGATGTCTATTTCCAATCTAAAATTGCTACAGTTCAAAGATACAATGGTGTTGAAGATGTTGTTGCGGGTTATATGAAAGAAATTTCCAAAGTAACTGGTCGCAATTATGCTCCATTTGTCTATTACGGACACCCAGAAGCAACTGATGTCATTATCGCAATGGGATCAATTGTGGAAACTAGCAAAGAATTAATTAAAGCTTTAAACGAAAAGGGAGAAAAAGTAGGTATCTTATCAGTTCATCTTTACCGTCCGTTTAGTAAGAAATATTTCATGAAAGCAATGCCTAAAACTGTGGAAAGAATTGCTGTATTAGACCGCACTATCGAAGCGGGGTCTGTTGGCGAACCACTATATTTAGATGTTAAATCAATTTATTATGAAGAAGAAAAACAACCAGTTATTCTTGGTGGGGTTTATGGTTTATCTTCAAAAGATACAACTCCAGCCTTAGTTGCTGCCGTATTTAAAAACTTACGTGGCGAACAAAAAGATCGCTTTACTATCGGTATCAATGATGATGTTGGACATTCATCGTTAGCACCAGTTCATGGAATTGACGTGACTCATCCATCTACTAGTGAATTACTGTTCTTTGGGTTAGGTTCAGATGGTACAGTTGGTGCAACCACTAACATCGTTAAGATTGTTGGAGACAACACTCCGCTTTACTCGCAAGCTTATGCATCATATGACTCGAAAAAAGCAGGTGGCGTTACTAGAATGCATGTTAGATTTAGCGATGAACCAATTAAATCTACATATTTAGTTAATGAGCCACACTTTATTTCTTGTTCAACTGATACATATTTATTCAAGTATGATATGTTAAAAGGATTAAGAAAAGGTGGAACCTTCTTATTAAATACTCAACATACCGGTGCGGAATTAGAAGCGTTCTTACCTAATAAAGTTAAACGCCAATTAGCTGAAAAAGAAGTTAAAATGTATGTTGTTGATGCAAATAAAGTTGCCTTAGAAATTGGTCTTGGCAGAAGAATCAATACTATTATGCAATCGGCATTCTTTAAACTAAATGAACAATTAATGCCGTTTGAAAAAGCTAATCAATTAATGAAAGAAGCAGCTCTTGAAACATATGGTCGTCGTGGAATGGAAGTTGTTAATTTAAACTATGAAGCGATTGATGCAGGTGGCAATTTATTAACTAAAGTTGAAATTAAACCGGAATGGAAAGCCCTAAGAGATGATGTATCTAAGAAAGATGATAATCGTCCAGCATTTGTTAAGAATTTAGCTGATATCGTTAATGCAATTGAAGGAGATTCGCTACCTGTTTCAGCATTTATGGATTATCAAGATGCTCATATGGCAGCAGGTTCAACTCAATATGAAAAGAGAGGAATTGCTAACTTCGTGCCAAAATGGCATGAAGAAACATGTATTCAATGTAATGCGTGTGTCTTTGCTTGTCCTCATGCAGTAATTAGATCATTCATTGTTGATGAAGATGAACAAAAAGATCTTCCAGAGGGAGCACTTGTTAAACCAGCTCAAGGAAGAGATATGCAAGGCAAACAATTTTCAATTCAAATTTCACCACTAGATTGTACGGGTTGTGGTGTGTGTGTTGAAGTATGTCCAACTAAGCCAAACAAATCATTGGAAATGGTACCAATTGGTGAAGAATTAGCCGCCGGTAAACAAGAAGTAGCTGATCACTTTTTCAACAATGTTTCATATAAAGATTTAGGTACAGACAATATGAAAAATGTTGAGTTCCGTAAACCACTATTTGAATTTAGTGGAGCTTGTGCTGGATGTGGTGAAACACCATACATTAAAGCGGTAACTCAATTATTTGGAGATCGAATGATAATCGCTAACGCAACGGGTTGTACATCAATTTATGGTGGATCATTTCCATCAACTCCATACACAACTAACAAAGATGGTCATGGACCAGCTTGGGCTAACTCATTATTTGAGGATAATGCTGAATTTGGTTTTGGTATGAAAGTTGCCTATGATACCATGCGTGCTCGTTTAGAGACAATTGTTGAAGCCAATTTAGATAAAATGCCTAATAGTTTAAAAGAGTTATTAGTTGAATGGTTAGAAAATAAAAATGATGGCGACCGTACTAGGAGTTTATCACCGCTAATTGTTAAGGAACTTGAAAAAGTAAATGAACCGTATGCGAAAGAAATGTTGGAACTTAAAGATTACTTCGTGAAAGTTTCACAATGGATCTTTGGTGGTGACGGTTGGGCCTATGATATTGGTTATGGCGGAATTGATCATGTTATTGCTAATTATGAAGATGTCAATATTTTAGTTTTGGATACTGAAGTATATTCAAATACCGGTGGACAAGCTTCAAAAGCGGCTCCGACTGGATCAATTGCTAAATTTGCCGCTACTGGTAAAGCTACTAAGAAGAAAGACTTAGCGGCGATCGCGATGAGTTATGGTCACGTTTACGTTGCTCAAATTTCTCATGGATCTTCACCAGCACAAGTTATTAGAGCTTTAAAAGAAGCTGAAAGTTATCCAGGACCATCACTCATTTTAGCTTATTCGCCTTGTATTGAACACGGTATCAAAGGCGGATTAACTAACTCAGCTCAACAAGCTAAGTTAGCAACTGACTGTGGATATTGGCCAACTTTCAGATATGACCCAAGATTAGAAGCTGAAGGCAAGAATCCGTTTAAGATTGATGCACCGAGAAGACCTAAGTGGGACTTATATCGCGATCATTTAATGACCGAAAACCGTTATGCTCAGTTAGTTAATATTAACCCAGAAAATGCTGAGGCACTTTTAGAACAAAACTTAAAAGATGCTAAACGTCGTTGGGCAATGTATAAGCGTTATGAAGCAATGGACTATTCACTAGAAGAAGAAAAATAAAACGAATTCAGAAAATAAACAGAGAGGGTGTATCCCTCTCTTTTTAGTGTTTTTTGAGGAAAAAAAGCACTATTTTTCAAAGTGACCAATTACTACAAGATAATATAATATATTGATAAAAATAATCAAATATTATATATTTCAATTAAAAAAGGCTATTTGTAAACGATTACATCATAAAAAAAGAGGTAAAATGTTGACAATAAAAGCATTTTGTAGTAACATAATCATAAACTATTTTTAAATAGGAGGAGAGAAAAAAATGAGAAAAAAATTACTTTTAGTAATCTTGTCTGTATTAACTGTTTTTACATTATTCGCATGTAAAAAAGAAAATACAGCACCAGAGCTAGCGGGCGTTGCAAATACTGCAATTGCTTATGGCGTTGAATTTGACCCGTTAGCAGGCGTAACTGCATATGACCAAGAAGATGGAAATCTTACTGATCAAATTACAGTTACTGGTACAGTGAATCATTTTGTAGCCGCAGACTATACTTTAAGATATAGAGTCGAAGACAGTGAAGGTTTATTCGCTGAAGCGACAAGAGTTGTTACCGTTAATCCATTGACTGAAGCAGTCCTTGCCAATGGATGGTACGACTATAAATTCGCTACTGCTGATGTTAAGCACACATTCTTTGCTGCAGCTGAAAAATGGTTATTAGAAAATGGTTATGCCGGAATTCCAATGGCAGCTCAATCAGGCTTAACAATTCAACATGATCGTATTGTCTTACCAGTTGAAGATTATATTCCTTCATTTGGTTGGGGTACTAGTTATGCAACATTAACTAAAGATGATGCTGAAGTTGCAGCTGAAAACGGTGGTCAATTAGACTTATTACAAACACCAGCTGTTGAAGGCAAATATACCTACAGAACATGGATGCAATTAGAGCCAGATACATTAAACTACTACCAAGGTCAATCATCAACAGAATCAGACTACGGTTCATACATTAATGGTGCATTATATGAAATGGCTCTTAATGAAACTGCAACTGGATGGGTATTCGTTCCTTCATTAGCATCAGGTGAGCCAGTACCAGTTAATGGCGAAGTAATTAATGGTAAAATGACTGCTAAAATTTGGGAAATTCCATTAAGAGATAATCTAGAGTGGGCATACAATGCCGCAACAGATACCTCTGCATTCCCAGAAGGACACGAAAAACTAGATGCACATGACTTTGTTTATAGCTACAGACTTGCATTAGATAATGAATGGTTTAGAGCTACTCAAGGTGGTGGCGACTTCATTTCTTCAAAAGTTAAAGGTGCTGAAGCTTATGCTGCTGGAGTTGCAGAAGGAAAATCTAAAGCTGAATTAGATGCATTATGGGCAGGATTTGGTATTACAGCTTCTGAAGATGGATTAACTTTAAGAGTTGAGTTTACTGAACCATATAGCGCATTTAACATTAAATACAGCTTCGGTATGCCACCTGTGAGCCAAGCGGTTTATGAATCAAACCCAGAACTTTATGGTACTAGTCCAGAATTTATTGGAGTTAGTGGAAAATTCACTATTTCTTACTGGGAAGATGGCGTTGGTTCAAGATATGAGAAAAATATGAAACACCCTCGCGCGTCAGCTACTCAATGGACAGGCGAAAGTGTTAAGATTTTACCTGGTAGCTCGGCTATCGACCAAGCGTTTGAAGCATTCGAACAAGGATTATTAGAATCAGCTGGTATTCCTAACTCACGTGTTAAAGAATTCGCTGAAGATCCACGTGTTTTAAGAACTCCAGGAGCTACTGTGTGGTCATTAAATATCAACATGGTTGGTTCTGTTCAAGCTCAACAAGCACAATGGCCAGGATCAACTTATGTTCCAGAACCAATCTTAGCTAACAAAGACTTTAGATTGGCATTATATTTCAGTATGAACCGCGATGACATGGTTCAATACGACGTTAAAACATATCCAACAAGCATGAAGATTTCTCAAGCTTACTATGTGGATCCTGAATCAGGTGTTCCTTATCGTTCAACTCCACAAGGTATGGCAGTTGGTGAAAACTTAGCATATTCTACAAACGGATATGACCCAGAAGCTGCACAAGAATTATTCAAGAGAGCAGTTGCTGCAGAAATCGCCGCTGGAAATTATCAAAAAGGTACAGCCGATAACTATACAGAAATTGAACTTGAAGTATTAACATTTGATGGTGCTTCAGCAGCAATTTCTGATAACTGGATCGCGTTTGCTAAAGACCACTTTGAACAATTAGTTGATGACACTAATTTTGTTAAAGTTGTTGTTAAACCAGTTCCAACTCCAGGTTCTAAGATTTATGACTTAATCGAAGTTGGTGAATATGAATTAGCATTATCAGTTATTTCAGGATCAACATTAGATGCTTCATCTTTCTTAGAAGTATTTATTACAGATAACCGTTCAGGATTCTTATTAAACTGGGGTTATGATTCAAGCGTTCCAGAAATTGAAGTTAGATGGAGAGAAGTAGAAGGCGGAGAAGAAAGATTAGAATTATTTAGCTTTGATGCTATTGTTGAATTATTAAATGGAAAAGTATACCTTAAAGACGGTCACAAGATCAGTGAATACGGTTCAGTTGATAGCTTAATTGAAATTTATAGAGACCAACGTTCATTAACTGAAGTTTCTAGAAGTGAAGAACTAGGTGCATCAATTTTACCAGTATTTGTTGGCGAAGTTGAAACTGAAGACGAAGATGCTGAAGTTATTCCAGTTTACGTTGTCTTAAAAGATAAAGATGATAAAGAACAAACATTATTATTCGTTATTGTTAAGACTGGAAATATCTTTGAATTAAACAAAGTTGTAGAAGTTTCATTTGAATTATCTGAACAAGCAGTATTAGATGCTGCAACAGCAGATTTAACTAATCCAACTAAGACAGCTGTTTCAGCTGACGACTTAGCAGCACATGCTGAATGGTATGGTTGGGACTTAGAAGTCTTTGATTCTGCTAAAGGATACGTATTCGAAACAGCAGACTCTAGATTATTAGTAGTTGTTGGTAAAGCTGGAGATGCATTCGTATTAGTTGGTTCTGAAGTTATCTTACTTTCTGAACAAGAAGCACTAGATTTAGCTACTAAAGGTTTAGAAAATCCTACTAAGACAGCTGTTTCAGCTGAAGACTTAGCAGAATTAGTCGCTTGGTTTGAATGGGATCTAGAAGCTTATGATTCTCATACAGCTTACTTCTTTGATACTGAAGACGGAAGATTATTAGTAATCGTTGGTAAAGCTGGTACATTATTTGAAATTGTTGCGGCTGAAGACTTAGTAGTTGCTACTGAAGAAGCTATCGCTGCAGCAGTTAAGAATGCGGTTAAAGTTGGTGGTGGCGGTAAATATGAATGCCATAATCCAAGACTAGTTTCTGCCGAAGATCTATTAAATGCAACCTATCTAATTAAAACATATGGCGCGGATTCAACCGCAGCTTTAGCAGCATTATTAGGAGTTGAAGCTCATTGGGTATTCGTTTACGAATTCGACTTAGATACCGAAGGTACCCAAAGAGCAAATGGCGACAAATACGTATTAATTGTTGTTGTTGCTGGCCACGTAGTTTATGACTACTGGTTATAATTTACCTAACGATTAAATTAAATAAACAATCATAAACAATTTAATTGTGGAATTTTACTGAGGGGTTCTACTCTGAACCCCTCTTTATTTCCATATTAATACTATAAAAAATGGATTACCTTATGCATAAGGTAAGTTAATTTTAAGTTGGAAAAAAAACCGTATTTACGGATAATATAAAATTAGATAATTAATAAAAAAATTATCATAAAAAAGGAGTCATATCATATGATCAGATATACAATTAGGAGAATACTTTGGGCATTTATTGTTCTATTAGGTATTCTAACGACAACTTTTATATTTTTAAAATTACAACCTGAAACTATTCCGACTATGGTTGATCAAAGACGTGCTTACCTACATCAACAATATTATGATGGCTATATGACTAGACAAATCATAAAATTATCAGATTTTGAAACAAAAGCTGAATATGATAATGAAGTACTTAAGTATCAAAATGAGGCGGGAGCGTTTTGGGTTTTCACGTCTAAGAGTTTAGAAGTGCTGTATGTATACCGTTCAGTTCCAATTATGACGCAATATTTTTTATGGGTGAAAAATATTGTGACTTCATGGAATTGGGGGACCTCTACAGTTTTAAAACCGAATATCGCTGTTCGAGAGATTTTAGCACCAGCCATTGGATACTCATTCAAGATAAACCTTGTTATTTTAATCATGCAAATTCCATTTGGTCTTTTACTGGGTATTACATCGGCAATTAAAAAGGACACAGTATTTGACAATATTGTTCAAGTAATTATTATGGTCTTTATTTCACTACCTTCGTTTGTGGTAATGTTACTTGCAATTAAATGGTTTGGTTATGATCTAAAATGGTTGCCGCAAGCATGGCCTCCAGCCGATTCCAGTACGTCAATAATTGTTAAGGGATATATTATTCCAGTGGTAATTATGACAACCGGTGGAATTGCTGGATTAACTCGTTCAGTTCGTGCCGAGTTAACCGAAGGCCTAACAAGTGAATATGTTATGCTGGCGAGAACTAAAGGATTAACTAAGAGACAAGCTATTTATCGTCATGCGTTAAGGAACTCATTATTACCAATTATTCCTGGTTTATTATTCTCATTTGTTGGTTTAATTTCAGGATCAGCAATTATTGAGCAAGTATATAGTATTCCGGGTGTTGGTTCGATTATGCTTCAGTCACTTCAAAGACGAGATTATAACATCATTATGTATAGTACAGCGTTTTATGGAATCATTGGTTTAGTTACAGCTGTATTTATGGACTTATCATATGGATTTATCGATCCAAGAATTAAGATGGGGGCCCGAAATGTCTAGTTTAGATGAGAGAAAATTAACCCAACAAGATTTTGAACGAGTTTATCTTGATGAAAAAACGTTAGATAAACCGTTTGAAGGGAAACCAAGAAGCTTTTTAAAAGACGCAATAATTCGCTTTGCGAAAAATAAAACCAATGTTGTTGCATTTTTTATTGTAGCTTTATTTATTTTGTTGGCGATTTTTGTACCGGTTCTGTCACCGAAAGATTTCACATCACCAGTAGTAAAAAACATTCAAAACATGCCACCAAGAGTTCCGCTCTTAGAAAAGATTGGAATTGCTGACGGAACAGCAGAAATTCGGGATATTCCGGTAAATTATGATAAAAAGGATCCTGAGACAGGATTATACTTACCATTAGACGAATCATTCGACCCTAAATATATTAAAAAAGGTTCACTTACTAATAAAGTATTAACTTCTAACAGAAAAGATAGACTAACCTTACATGGGCAAAATGCAATTATCTTAGATGAATTTGCTATCGCAACCGTTAAATCTAAAACGACGATTGATTTTGCAGCAAATGATAAAGTGAAAATTAGTCTTGAAGAAATGTCAGACGATACTATTTTGAGAGTTTACCTTGATGATTCTTTAGTAGCTCAAATGACTGAAGAAGCAGTCCTAATTGGTGAAATTACTCAAATGGGTAACGGTGAGCATGAATTTAATGTGCCTGCTGCACAAACAGCATTTATTTATTTAGTTTATGAAAATTTAGATTTTGAAGAAGGTAGAAAAAATAAAGCTAACGTTCAAATGAATGAAATTACAGTTTTAAGTAATACCAACGAAGTTTTACATTATTTTGAAGGTTTTGATTTAAGTCAATTTACGATTCAATCAATTCCTGAGCAAGGTGGAAGATATGAACGAATTAATGGTGAATATACAGTTGCTACCTTCAAATATCACGTTTATAACAAAATCTTTGCTAATGTTGCTGGATATTTACCAGGAAATTCAAGTCCAGCTCAAAAAGGATTTAATCAATATTTAGAAGAATTCCCCGAACTTCAAGAAGAGTTTGCCCCATTTATGGCTGAAATTCAAGCTAATATTCCGGCATCTGGTGAAAAAGTATTTAATATTGACTATACTTTTGAAGCTGATGGAGTTCCAATTAGAAAAGTTAATACAGTAACAGTTAGAAATAACAAAATTGCTAACATTATTACTTATACTTACAGTGTTGAATTTGATGGCGCTTATTATAACGGATTTGATAGAATGCCATATTTCTGGTTTGGTACTGATAAGGATGGACGCGATTTATTCGCTCAAATTTGGCTGAGTTTAAGAACATCATTATTATTAGGATTAATTGTTTCGGTAATTAATGTCGTTATCGGTGTTATTTATGGAGCGGTTGAAGGATTTTATGGTGGAAAAGTTGACTTTGTTATGGAGCGTATTTCTGATTATATTGCCTCGTTCCCAGGACTAACAATATTAACTATTATCTATTTAAATTATGGTCCGGGATTAATGTTACTGTTAATCTATTTAACATATTCAGGCTGGATTGGAACTGCTTCAACGACTCGGATTCAGTTTTATAGGTATCGTGGTCGAGAATACGTTTTAGCGTCTAAGAGTTTGGGTGCTAGTGACAAACGATTAATCTTCAAGCATATCTTACCTAATAGTATTGGTATTATTATTACAAGATCAATTTTATCAATTCCAGGTATGATATTCGTTGAAGCATCATTATCGTTCTTAGGCTTCGGTATTGGACGCGGTGTAACGTTAGATTTCGGACTCTTTAAGATGCCAGGATTATCTTTAGGGGTATTATTACAAGAAGGTCAAATGTCAATGTTAACTCCAGGTAGATTCTATCAATTATTGATTCCATCGATTGTTATTATTGTTTTAATGATTAGCTTCAATATGTTTGGTAATGCGTTAAGAGATGCGTTTAACCCAACATTGAGAGGACAAGACAAGTAAAGTGGTGAGAATAATATGAGTACGAATGTTAAAAATAATCAAGAAAAGAAAAACATAATTCTTGAAGTAAAAGACTTAAGAATTTCTTTTAGAACGAATGAAGGTGTTGTAAAAGCAGTTCGTGGTGTCTCATATGATTTAGAAGAAGGAGAAACACTAGCGATTGTTGGTGAATCTGGTTCGGGTAAATCAGTTAGTTCAAGATCAATTATGGGTATTTTAGCAGGAAATGCGATTATTGATGGGGGCTCAATTATTTATGAGGGCCAAGACTTGTTGAAATTACATGAAGATGAGTTTCATAAAATTAGAGGCAATAAAATTGGGATGATTTTCCAAGATCCAACTTCTTCACTAAACCCAATTATGAGAGTTGGTAAACAAATTGAAGAAGGAATGTTGGTTAATGGAAAACGAAAGAAAAATAAATATCGCGATTTAATTCAAAAAGAACATCAAGATTATGTTAATGCCAAATATGATCTTCACGACTATAAAACAAACTATAATTTCAAGAAAAAACAAAAAGATGATATTCGCCGATATAAACTTGAAATTAAACAAATCAATGCTAATCAAAGTATTAGTCGTGCCCAAAAAGATGAATTAATTGCTGAAAATCGTGTTATTATTGAACAAATTCGAACTAGACAACCAATTTTAACTGCAGAAGAAAGAAAAGAAAAATTGGTTGAAGTTAAGCAAAGACTTAAAACTACTAAAAGTGAATTAAAAGTAGTTAAAGCTAAAGCTAAACTTGAAATTAGAGAAGAATATAAACAATATAAAGAAGAATATAAAGCCGAAGTTGAATCGATTCGCAACCAAGTAGTTACTGGTAAATGGACTTCAAAACTTAAGTTTTTCTTAGCAGTAACTTTCTTGCCATTACTTAAATTCTTCAAGTTTAATTTTTCATTTAAAAATGAGTATCAAGCTTTATCAGATGCTTATGAAGCATGGCAAAGAAAAATTAAAGTTACTCGCCTAGAGGCTCGTGAAGAAGCTTTAGATATTATGCGTGAAGTAGGAATTGCTGAGCCTGAAAAACGAATTAATATGTATCCATTCCAATTTTCTGGTGGGATGAAGCAAAGAATTGTAATTGCGATTGCTTTAACCGCTGACCCAGAAATATTGATTTGTGATGAGCCAACAACAGCATTAGACGTTACGATTCAAGCCCAAATTCTTGAGTTGCTTAAAAAACTAAAGAAGGAAAGAGGTTTAACGCTAATCTTTATTACTCACAACCTAGGTGTTGTTGCTAATATGGCTGACCGTGTCGCGGTTATGTATGCTGGTAAGATTGTTGAATTTGGAAGAGTTGATGAAATCTTCTTTAATCCAAAACACCCATATACATGGGCGTTATTATCAAGTATGCCAGATTTAAACTCAGATGATAGATTAATTACTATCCCAGGCACACCTCCAAATATGTTATATCCGCCAAAAGGAGATGCGTTTGCAATTAGAAATGCCTATGCATTAAAAATAGATTTTGAGGAAATGCCTCCGATGTTTAAAGTGTCTGACACTCACTATGCTGCAACATGGTTACTTCATGAAAAAGCACCAAAAATTTCAATGCCAAGTTTAATTAGTAAAAGAATTGAAGCCATGAATTTGAAAATTAAACAAATTAAACAAGAAAGACAAGAAAATTAAGTATTGGCGTTTCGCATAACTTAATAAAAACATTTTCTTTAATTAGAAAATAAGAAGGTGATATTAATTATGGATAAAATTCAAAATAGAGAAGTTGTACTAGAAGTTAACAATTTAAAACAACATTTTGTTACTGGTACAGGAAAATATAGAATTTATAATAAAGCTGTTGATGGAGTTTCTTTTAAAGTACACCGTGGTGAAGTTTTTTCACTAGTTGGTGAATCAGGATGTGGTAAAACAACTATTGGTCGTACTATTATGAGATTATATGAGCCAACGGATGGAGAAGTTCATTTCTTAGGTAAAAGAATTGTTGCGGGGTTAAAAACTCCTAGAGATGAAATTAAAAAACTAAGAAAAGAATTAAGAGCTAAAAGAAAAGAACTAAAAGAAGAATTAATTAGTCAAGAAGAGTTTGATGCATTGTCGGTATCAACAAAAGAAAAAATCGATGCATTAAAGGCTGAAATCAAACAAAGAAAAATTGATCAATACGAAAAATATAATCCATCTGCAGAAGAAATTAGAGTTAGTAAAAAGGAAGCTAGAGAACTAAATGCAGTTTTGAAAAATGAAATTCATGACCTTAAAGCAGAATTAGCTTTATTAAAAGGAAATAACAAAAATGGAACTTTAGATGAAGCAACTCAAGCAAAAGTTGATGAACTTAAAGAAACAATTAAAGCTAAAGAACACGAAATTCATTGTAATGATACGAATTCAAAATCTGCCGGAAAATCATTACTTAAAAAAATTCAGATGATTTTCCAAGATCCAATTGACTCATTAAACCCAAGAATGACAGTTCGTGATATTGTTGCCGAAGGTTTATATATTAACGGAATTAATAATCGAGAAGTTGTTAATGAAAAAGTTTATGAAGCTTTAAAATTAGTCGGATTGTCAGCTGAACACGCATCACACTATCCACATGAGTTCTCAGGTGGACAACGTCAACGTGTTGGAATTGCAAGAGCGATTGTTTGTGAACCTGAAGTTATTATTGCAGATGAGCCAATTAGTGCTCTAGATGTATCAATTCAAGCTCAAATTATTAACTTGTTAAATGATTTGAAGCATGAATTAGGTTTAACAATTGTCTTTATTGCTCACGATTTATCAGTTGTTAAACACTTTAGTGATACCGTAGCTGTTATGTATTTCGGACATATTGTTGAATTGGGAGAAAAACAAAAGGTTTTTGATCACCCACTTCATCCATATACCAGAAGTTTAATTGCCTCAATTCCTCAACCAAACCCGGAATACGAGAGATTGAGAGAAGGAATTGCTAGATATAATCCAGCAGTTCATAAATATACAGCTGAAAGTGTCGTCAAGCTTCGCGAAATTGAACCGGGACACCATGTTTTATGTAGCGAAGAGGAATACCAAGAGTATTTAAAGATAGTCAATGCAAAACCAACCAAGAAAAAATAAAATTTTAAGTTTTTTAAAACCCTATATGTTAAGTATAGGGTTATTATTATTAGCATCATTTTTGATACTATGGGGAGTTTATAAATTAGACTTTCAGTATCGATATTTAAGCAATTCACTATTTATTCCAAATATTATAGTTTTTATTGTTTCGATTGGAATTAATCTTGGGGCTATTAATATTGTAAACCCATTAAAGTATACAGTTCTCAAGTTTATTAATCCTGAAAAAACAAAAGAAAAATATGGAGATTATGCGGGATATTTAGAACAAAAAGAAGAAGAAAATAAAAACTATTGGTTTTTAACAACTGCGACTTTAACTCTATTGGTTGTAGCAGGAATTTTCGCAGTTCTTAGTGCCTAGAAAAGAAAGGAAAGATCATCTTATGAAAAAGTATATCGCATTATTTTTTACTTTAATGCTCACGATACTACTTGTTAGTTGTGATAAGGAACAACCACCAAAACCAGAGCCAACCGTTACTTTTACTGTTACTTTTGACTCACAAGGTGGAACCGCAGTACCAAGCCAAACTGTGGAGTCTGGCAAGACGGCTACTGAACCAAATGCACCAGAAAAAGATGGGTTCACATTTGGTCATTGGTTTTTAGATAATGAAGCAGAAGCCTATGTGTTTTCAACACCAGTAACGGCAGACATTACTTTAAAAGCCACATGGAATGAAGTTGTGCCTGATAAAACTAATGAAGAGTTAATTCAAGAAGATATTGCTGCAATTCAAGCATCACTATTTTTATCACCATACCAATTAAATCTGCCAAAAAGAGGTCCAGTAAATGGTTCATTTATAACTTGGATTTCCAACAACAAATATATTACAAGAACTGGTATTGTAATTCCGTTATTGCCTGGAGATGAAGAGTTTGAAGGGTCAATTAGAGCTAGAATTAATTTAAATGGTAAAACCATTAATCATGATTTTGAAGTACCATTAAGTAAACCCGATCCGGTCGTTATTACTAATAAAAGGACTATTCCTTTTACTAACTTAACTACTGAATATGATGTTGCTGATCGAGATGTAGATATTTTCTATGAAGAAGGCGGATCAGTTCCATATGTTAAAGTTTCTGATTTCTTTAATTTATTACAAGGATTTATTGATCCTGAATATGAGTTAACTTTTGTCTTTGAGGATAATGTATTAACTGTATCATATGATTATTTAGATGAAGAAGAACATGAAGATTATTTAAATGGATTATCAGAGGAAGATGGTTGGTATCACTTAGAATTAATTATTGATACTGAAGCAAATACAATTGCGACTCCAGACCCTGGATTTTATTGGGCTTATGTCTATTCTACTAAGACTAATTATAGTCGACATATCAATTATGATCGCAAAAATGAAGGGAAAATTTTTCAAGAAGGGGATACCCTTATCTATGATTTAAATAAATACAATATGGATATCGTGATGTATGAAGATGAAGTTGTTATACCATATTTTGTTGCTAACCAATTATTTGCTGGAGTCAGTTACTATAACATTTATTATAATTATGATGGATTATTTGGTATTTATGCAATACCTGATAAAGATAGTGACGAATACAAACAAATGCACAATTCAAGTACTAGCGGTCAAGAAGTTCCTGTAGATTTAAGTATTCATACATTTAATTTCTTAGGATTTGCCTTTAATGAATTTTATGGTATCAGAGACTTATCTGGCGTTGAGAATTATTTCGATCTCTTTTTTGATAATAAAAACAATCTTGTCGGTTCAGATTCATCTAACTTTGACAATACGCTGTTTACGATAATTAATAAAGATATTGATGAGCCACATACTTCATATCGATATCCAGGTTATTACAGCAAATCTAATTTCTATGGACCAAGCATTAGCTCATTATCACAATTTGGAAAGCGTGTTTTAAGTTTTTATGAAGACGGATTATATGCAGTAGATGATGCAATTGTCAAAAAATGGGAACTTGGAGAAAATCTCACAGACTGGGGTGCTAATTTAAGACCTAAGTATTGGTTTTTAGATAAAGCTAAAACGGTTGTCGTTTTAGCCTTAGATGGATTTAGTACATCGGATATTCAAGAATCAAAAGTATATGATGCAACATTATTCCATGAACCACTTGAAATTACTGAAGGAACGATTGTGCCAAACCTCTTTTCTGGAAATAAGTTTTTCTATTACAACAACTCAACAAAAGAATATAAACTAGTTGAAATGCTAGTTAAAGGTGTGACTAATATTGGCTATAATACGTATAAAACTGAATTAGAAAATTTAGGATTTGTTTTTGATGAAGAAACTAATGTTTATGAAAAAACGATAGGAGACACCAAATATTTATTACGTTTAGATTACGGAACTGATTTTAATTTATTTTCAGTGAGCGTATTAGCTTTAGGTGTTGATCAAGAAATCGAAAATCCACATGAAAAATTAGCCGAAGGCATTAATGATTTAGTTGAAGCTGATAGTGCTGTTTATATGGAAATGTATTTAGAGTTAATTGATGCAGAAGCACCACTTCTTGAAACCATTTTATTAGATTTAACATTTAATACTGGTGGAAATGTTGGAGCGTTATATCGCGTTGTAGGATTTATTACTGGAGAACCATTTAGTGTTGCTTCTATTGATGGGGCAACTCATGCGAAATCTAGAAGTTATGTCTATATTGATGGGGTACCAACAAAATACCGAGATTTAAGATGGGGATTATTAACATCTCCAGCGTCATTCTCAGCAGCCAATTCATTGGTTAACATTTTCAAACAAAACAAATTAGGAATTATTATTGGTACTAAAACCGGTGGTGGAGCATCATCAATTACTCCAATTTTATTACCTAATGGAACGGCATTTACGATGTCATCAAATTCTATTGGTGCACAAGTTAAAGGTACAGGAACCGATGAAGATCCATATGTATTCGAATCGATTGAATTCGGAATTGATCCAGATGCAATTTTAACGGTAGCCAATATTTATGATGCACAAAAGTTATTAGATATATTAGCCGATAACTAGTTAAAATTAACTAAAATAAAAAACTTGATTACAAAATGTAGTCAAGTTTTTTTAATGTTTAAATTTATTTATAAAAGTTCTTTTAGATAATTAACGGCATAATTGTAATAAGATGTTGGCCAATATTTATCACTATGTAAAAAGTAACAAGCATTATTTTTAGTTTCATAAAAGAGATTAATTGTCACTATGGAGCGTTTTCCGATTCTACTAAATGAAACGTTATCACACTCTTCACGGTCTTGTTTACTCATTGTAGGACCCTCTTTGGCAACATAAACGGTGTAATGAAATATTTTCTTTTTTTCTTTGTATAATCCATCCTCAATAATATTAATATATTTAATAATTAATTCACTTTGAAAATCTATTTTAGGATCGTGGATTGCGACAAACACCATTAACATTGGACGCTTTAAATGGTATTGACTTCTATCTTTTATATACTTTGTTAAGATTGTTAATTTGTCATCACGATGATTAATTTGAAATTCTTTAGCTAATAACTTTCTTAAAAAAATTTCAGATAGTGGAGACTGTCTTACTGATATTTTTCCAGTGCTATTTAATTTTAAACGCTCAAACATTAACTCTTCTTTATAATACATTAATCTAGGCCTAAATGCACCCATGCCTACTAATAAAGCTAAAAGTAAAGCGATAGCGATTAAAGATTGATAATCATTATGCAATGGAAGAAAAAAAGCAAGAACAACCACAGCTCCCATTAAAATTGTAAAAATGAAAAATAAAATTAATATCCTTTTATAATTTTTACCAGCTTTTTCCACTCTTATCACCTCAATACCATTAAAATTATAACATAAAGCATTGATATTTGATAAAGCTTTAATTTAGAAAGATAAGTATTTCAAAATAAAACTAAATTATAATTAGTATAAAAAGACTAAAAAATGGATATAAAATAATAATTATAGTATAATTATTAGTGGTCTACAAAGGGGGAATTTTATGCATAAATTAGAAATTAAGAACTTTAGTGTTAAAATCCAAGACAAACAAATATTGAAAAACATCAATTTAATCATACATTCTAATGAAGTTCACGCGATTATGGAGCCTAATGGCAGCGGTAAATCAACACTAGCTAGTGCGATCATGGGGGCTCCAAGTTATGAAGTTACTTCGGGGGAAATCTTATTGGATGGAAAAAATATATTAGATATGCCAGTTGATGAGCGAGCACGATTAGGCATATTTTTAGCCATGCAAAATCCTGTTGAGGTTCCAGGTGTTACCAATAGCACTTTTATGAGAGAGGCACTTTCAGCAAAATTAGGCAAAAGAGTTAACTTACTTGAGTTTGCCTTGGATTATGAAGAAAAAGCCAATGAATTGGAGATGCATCCCGAATTACCTCATCGTTATTTAAATGAGGGATTCAGTGGTGGTGAGAAAAAGCGCAATGAAGTACTTCAATTAAAGGTTTTAAAACCTAAATTTGCTATCCTTGATGAAATCGATTCAGGACTTGATGTTGACGCCTTAAGAATTGTTGGAACTAATATTTCAGAGATGATTGGTCCTAAGATGGGAGTTTTATTAATTACTCATTATCAAAGAATTTTAGATTACATTAAACCAAACTATGTTCATGTAATCGTTGATGGATCGCTTGTGAAAACTGGTGGAATTGAATTAATTGAAGAAATCGAAATCAATGGCTACGCTAATTTTACTGGTGAAGATAAATGATTAAAAAATACGAATTAAAATCACAAATCAAACAAGAAATCGTTACAATTAATAGTAATGTGTTTAAAATTGGTTTTGATAAAAACGAATCTAAACATATAGTTTTAGATGTTAATAATAATGATTCTTCAATCGAAATTAATATTTCTGAAAACAGCCATATTGAAATTCTTCTTTTAAGTTTTAATAGAGAAAATCAAAATATCAATATTGAAGCAAATGTCCAGAGATATGGATCAATTCATATTATTGCTGGATTACAAAATAATCAAAGCAATATCAACACCGTAGTTAATTTAAATGGAGAAGGATCTAGCGCTGAAATTAATTCATTAATGGTAAGCCGCAATAACAATCATCAAAAAGCTAATTATAAAATCGTAAATAACGCAATTAATACAAGCGGTGATATTAACGCAATTGGTATTGCTAGTGACAATTCAGTAATAACTGTTAATGGTATTGGTAAAATTAATAAAGGAATGCATCATTCGCATAATCACCAAATTTTAAAAGGAATAAATTTAGATAATTCAAAAATTAAAATGAATCCATATTTATTAATTGATGAACATGATGTTATAGCTGGTCATGGAGCGACCATTGGACAAATCGATGAAGAAATTCTTTATTATATGATGAGTCGCGGTTTAACTAAAGAAGTGGCAAAAAATTTATATATTAAAGGTATAGTTGAACCATTTATTGATCAAATTTTTAATAAAGATTTATGTAAAAAATTTAATTATCATTTATGGGGGGATCAATCATGAATGTTAATGAAATTAGAAAACAATTTAGTTTCTTTAAAAACAATCCAAATACTCATTATTTAGATAGTGCTGCCACCGCCTTAAAATATGATAGAGCGATTGAAAAGATGAGTGATTATTACTTGAAATCGGGGGTTAATATTCATCGTGGAAATTATCAATTATCTTATTTAGCAACTAAAGAATATGAAGAGGCACGAGAAATTGTTGCGGATTTTATCAATGCTAATCCTAATGAAATTATTTTTACTAAAGGAGCGACTCAAGCGTTGAATTTAGTTGCAAATTCAGCCAATCTACTATTGGGAAAAAACGATGAAGTAATCACTACTGAACAAGAACATAATTCATCGGTTTTGCCGTGGTTAAATAAAAGCCAAGAATTAGGATTTAATATGGTTTATATTCCGCTTGATCAAGAATATAAGATAACGGTTGAAAATTTTAAAAAAGTACTAACGAGTAAAACTAAAGTGGTCGTAATTAATCATGTATCTAATGTTTTAGGGTACTTAAATCCAATAGGTGAAATAACTAAATTAGCTCACGAACAAGGAGCGATTGTCATATTAGATGCAGCTCAATCAGTGGCTAATATCGAAATTGATGTTAAAGAATTGGATGTCGATTTTTTAGCTTTTTCTGGGCACAAAATTTATGGACCAACTGGTGTTGGAGTCTTATATGGAAAACAAGAAGCACTTAAAAAACTTAATGTTTATGAAGTTGGTGGCGAAATGGTTTCAAAAGCTAATAAAAAAGATATCGTCTTTCAAGATATTCCTCATCGTTTTGAAGCAGGTACTCCACCAATAGCAGAAGCACTTGGGTTAGCAGAAGCAATTAAATTTATAAAGTCGTTAAACTATAAACAGGCAAGGAACCATGTTAAAAGTTTAAGGGAAAAAGCTGTATTAGAACTATCTAAAATTGAGGGGGTAACGATTTATAATCCTCACTCTGATTTTGGAATTATTTCATTTAATGTTGCTGGAGTTCATCCACATGATGCTTCATCAGTTTATGATGAATATAATGTATGTCTTCGTTCAGGACATCACTGTGCCTCATTATTAACTGAAGTTTTAAAAGCTCCTGGAGGAACAATTAGAGCTTCAATTAGCATCTATAATGATGAAAAAGATATTGAAATGTTAATTAAGGCAACGCAAAAAGCGGCAAGTTTTTTTAGAGGATATTTAAAATGAGAATAGAAGATTTATATCGTGATATCATTATGGAACATTATAAAAACCCCAGAAACAAGGGGCTTTTAGAAAATGATAAATATAAAAAAGTAAACTTATTAAATCCTAGTTGTGGAGATGAAGTTACTATTCAAGTTTTAATTGAAGAGGATCAAATAAAAGATATTCGTCATGATGGTCATGGGTGTTCGATTTGTTGTTCGAGTGCTAGTGTTTTAAGCGAAACATTAATCAATAAATCGACTACCGAGGGACTTAAAATTATTAATGAATATATGTTAATGCTAACTGGAAAAGAATACGATAAAAATATTTTAAAAGGTGAGGCTATTGCCTATATTGGAGTATCAAAATTTCCAGCACGAATTAGGTGTGCTTCAATTGCTTGGAAGGCAATGGAAGAAGCATTATTGGAGGCTAAAAATGACGGAAAGAGATAAAAAAATTAAAGCTATTCAAGATGATTACCAATATGGTTTTAAAACTGATGTTGATGTAATTTTTGATACTGGAAAAGGGCTAAGTGAAGATGTTATCAGGAAAATTTCTCAAGCCAAAAATGAGCCAAAATGGATGTTGGAATATCGACTAGAGAGTTATAAAAACTTTTTAAAAATAGATAATCCTAAATGGGGACCAGATTTGTCTGGAATTGATTTTAATGATTTTACATATTTTGTTAGAAATATAGAGGGAGTAAAAAATTCTTGGGAAGATGTTCCAGAGGAGATTAAATTAACTTTTGAAAAACTAGGAATTCCTCAAGCCGAAAGAGATTATTTAGCCGGAGTTTCAACTCAGTTTGAATCAGAAGTTGTATATCACAGCAACCAAAAGGAACTAGAAGATGCTGGTATTATTTATCTGGATACTGATACAGCTTTACAAAAATATCCTGATTTATTCAAAAAATATTTTGGGACTGTTGTTTCAAATGATGATAATAAATATGCCGCCCTAAATGGTGCAGTTTGGAGCGGGGGATCATTTATTTATGTTCCAAAAGGAGCCAAAATATCTAAACCGATTCAATCATACTTTAGGATGAACTCAAATCAATTAGGACAATTTGAAAGAACCTTAATCATTGTTGAAGAAGATGCAGAGATTAATTATATTGAAGGATGTACTGCCCCAACTTATTCAAAAGATTCGTTACACGCAGCAGTTGTTGAAGTTATTGTTCTTAAAAATGCCAAATGTCGTTATACTACGATTCAAAACTGGTCAAGCAATGTCTTAAATTTAGTTACTAAAAGATCTCATGTTTATCAAAATGGTTTAATGGAATGGATTGATGGAAATATGGGTTCATCAATCAATATGAAATACCCTTCTTGTTTATTGTTAGAACCGTATGCCAAAGGATCAATGATTTCGATTGCGGTAGCAGGTAAAAATCAAAATCAAGACGCTGGAGCTAAAATGATTCATTTAGCACCATATACCTCATCAAATATTATTTCCAAATCAATTAGTCACAGTGGTGGTCGTGTAAACTATCGTGGGAAAGTTTATTTGGATGAAAAAGCCGTTCATTCAAAGTCACATATTGAATGTGACACAATAATTTTAGACAAAGAATCATATAGTGATACGATCCCAGTTAATATCGTTAATAATTCTGAAGCAACAATTGAACATGAGGCAACCGTATCAAAAATAAGTGAAGACCAATTATTTTATTTGATGAGTCGCGGTTTAAATGAAGAACAAGCTACTGAAATGATTTTAATGGGATTTATTGAACCATTTGCTAGGGAATTACCAATGGAATATGCAGTTGAATTAAATCATTTAATAAAAATGGAAATGGAAGGTTCAATTGGATAATTAATTGATATAATAAAGGTGATTAACTATGTATCAATATTTCATTTTGCAATCAAAAAAACCAATCAAACAACAAAAAGAGATGTTACTCTCTCTTTTGGGTGAGGTTGTTGATGCAAATTATATTGAGATTGATAATGAGTTTATTGTTGTTATTTTTGAAAGTTTATTAGAATCATCACTTCAAGAATTGTCACAAGTAATTGTTGAGGAATTTTTTATTGAAATAAGAATCTTTGAATCAAACCGATTTGAAACAATTAACGAACTTGAAAAAGACATAAAAAAAGTTAAAAAAATCCTTAAAACAATTCAATTTGATATCAATCAAACATATTTAAACGAAGTTGATTTATTATATTTTGAAATATCAAAACCAATTGATCTAAACTACAAAAAATCAATTTTAAAAAAATATTATCATGATCATGAAATGAAAAATATTTTAAAAGTATTTTTTGAATGTAACCAAAATACAAGTGAAGCCAGCAAGAAACTATATATTCACCGCAACACTTTAATTCAAAAACTCGATAAATTTTATGAAGAAACGGGATTTAATCCAAGAAAATTTAAAGATGCATTGATCATCTATAAAGCTATTGAAAATTAATGTGCAATATGCACATTTTTTTTATGATTTTAACATGATAAAATAGATATGTATTTTAAAAAATGAAAGGAGATAGTTATGGCAACACTACTATTAAAAAAATTAAATAAAGTTTATCCAAATGGAGTTCAAGCAGTTTTTGACTTTGATTTAGAAATTAAAGATCGAGAATTTATCGCTTTTGTTGGGCCCTCTGGATGTGGTAAGTCAACAACTCTAAGAATGATTGCTGGACTTGAAGAAATTACTGAAGGAGAATTATATATCGATGACAGATTGGTTAATGATGTTCCACCAAAAGATAGAAATATCGCAATGGTTTTCCAATCATATGCACTATATCCTCATATGACTGTTTTTGACAATATGGCATTTGGATTAAGATTAAGAAAAGTACCAAAAGAAGAAATTGAAGAAAAAGTAAATAACGCGGCTGAAATTTTAGGATTAACTCCATATTTAAGAAGAAAACCTAAAGCTTTATCAGGCGGTCAAAGACAAAGAGTTGCTTTAGGTAGAGCAATTGTTCGTGATGCAAGAGTGTTTTTAATGGACGAACCATTATCTAACTTAGACGCTAAATTAAGAGTTCAAACTCGTGGAGAATTAATTAAACTTCACAAAAGTTTAAAAACAACAACTATTTATGTAACTCACGACCAAATTGAGGCGATGACAATGGCTGATAGAATTGTCGTTATGAAAGATGGTTGGATTATGCAAGTTGGTACACCAAAAGAAATCTATGATAATCCTAATAATATTTTTGTTGGTGGTTTTATTGGAACTCCTCCAATGAACTTTATTAGCGGTGTGATCGGTAAAGATGGATATTTTCGTGTTGATAAATATACGATTAAAGTACCACAAGGTAAATTAGATATTGTTAAAGCTAATGATATGTTTGACAAGGAAATTGTCTTAGGAATTAGACCAGAAGACATTCATGATGATGAAAATGTTTTTAAAACATATCCTGAAGCCGTGGTTGATATTGAAGTTGATGTTGCCGAATTATTAGGAGCTCAAACACATATTTATTCAAATTTAGGCGGTTATGAATTTTCAGCTTCAGTTGATGCTAGATATGATATTGAAATTGGAGAAGAAATTAAATTAGTTTTTGATATGAATAAGTGTCATTTCTTTGATCCACTAAGTGAACAAAGATTACTTTTAGACGGAAACATCAAAGAAATTAGACAAGAAATAGAACGCAAAAAAGCTCAGCAAGCAGCCGAAGAAGCGGCATTAAAAACCGAACTTGAGAGATTAAAAGAAGAAGATCCTGAAACATATCAAAAACGAATGGCAGAAATTAGGAAAGAAGAAAGAAGAGCTGCGAGAGAAGCTAAACTAGCAAGTCAAGCCCTTGGGGATGAAAGACCAGGATTAATTGAAAGAGTTGCTAACTTCTTCAAAGAGAAAAAAGCGGCAAGAGAAGCTAAAAAAGAATCAGAGAAAGAGGAAAAATAAATGATAAAAGAGGCATTGCCTCTTTTTTCTTTTTGAATAAACCAATGATTAAATATATAATTAACACCCCATATGGTTCAAATATTATTAAAGAAAATGAAATTATCGAATCAAAAGATAGTAATCTTTCAATAATCAAAAAAATATGTCTAGATAACTTATTTACTTATGACGGATATTTAAAAGCGATTAATAAAATTTTTAATAAAAAACATAATATTCCAGTTTATGTTAATAAGAAAAATCTTTTTATTCCCCTTAAAAGAGTTAGAGATTATGATAATATTTGGATTAATTATGCATCAATTCTAACATACAAATCTTATGATAAAAAGACTCTAATTATTTTTAATGATTATGAAAAAATGATAATTAATTTAAAATATGACCTCTTTAAAAAACGAGTTGAATTATTGAGTAATATTATTATGTATAAAAATATTAACATTTGAAAAGCCTTTCATTCTCAATTCAATCAACTTTCATTTATTATTATGTTATAATAATATCGATATCAGTAAAGGAGTTGTAAAAAATGTCAAAACTTACAATTAGAGATTTAAAACTTAAAAATAAAAAGCTTTTAATTAGAGTTGATTTTAACGTTCCATTTAAAGATGGAAAAATTTCAGACGATAATAGAATCGTTCAAGCTCTACCAACTATTTTATTTGCTATTAAAAAAGGAGCTAAAGTTATTTTATTATCACATTTAGGGAGAGTTAAAACTGAAGAAGATCTAGCAAAAAATTCATTAGCGCCTGTTGCTAAAAGATTAGAAGAGTTATTAGGTAAGCCTGTTACTTTTATTCCGGAAACTAGAGGAGAAAAATTAGAAGCAGCGATTGATAACTTAAAAGCTGGAGATGTTTTAATGTTAGAAAATACTCGCTTTGAAGATTTAGATGGTAATAAAGAATCTAAAAACAATCCTGAATTAGGAAAATATTGGGCTTCATTGGGAGATTTATTTGTTAATGACGCATTTGGTACAGCTCATAGAGCACATGCTTCAAATGTTGGTATTGCTTCTAATTTAGGCGGAGCTGCCGCTGGTTTCTTATTAGAAAGAGAAATTAAATTTATTGGTGAAGCTGTAGACAATCCAAAAAGACCATTTGTTGCAATTTTAGGCGGAGCTAAAGTTAGTGATAAAATTGGAGTTATTGAAAACTTATTAAAAACAGCCGATCACATTTTAATTGGTGGGGGAATGGCTTACACTTTTGTTAAGGCTCAGGGACACGATGTCGGATTAAGTTTAGTTGAAGATGACAAATTAGACTTAGCTAGAGAATTACTAGAAAAAGGAAAAGGTAAAATTGTTTTAGGTACTGATGTTTATACAACTAAAGAATTTTCCAATGATTCACAAAGAAATTTAAGAGACTATAATCATATTCCAGCTGACGAAATGGGATTAGATGTTGGGCCAAGAACCATTGAAATGTTTAAATCTTACTTAGAAGATGCGAAAACGGTTGTTTGGAATGGACCATTAGGAGTTTTTGAATTCCCTAATTTCGCTCATGGTACCGTTGAAATTGCTAAATTTTTATCAACACTAAAAGATGCAACGACTGTTGTGGGTGGTGGTGATTCAGCTGCAGCTGTTATTGAAAATGGACTAGAAAAAGGATTTACTCATATTTCAACTGGAGGCGGAGCATCTTTAGAATATTTAGAAGGTAAAAAACTTCCTGGTATTGAATGTGTGGTTGATAAATAATGGTAGATTTAGGCAAGAAAATAAGAGAATTAAGACTAGCTAACGACTTAACTCAAGAAGAACTTGCTAACCGAGTTGAATTAACAAAAGGGTATATTTCTCAGTTAGAGAATAATTTAACTTCACCTTCAATTCAAACACTTTATTCAATATTAGAGGTGTTAGGAACTGATGTCCACGAATTCTTTAGTTTAGAAAACGATGTTGTGATTACTTATAAAGAAGAAGACTATTATACAAAAGAAGATAATGTTTTAAAAAATGAAATCTTTTGGATTGTACCTGATGCTCAAAAATATCAAATGGAACCAATTATTGTTGAAATTCAATCGGGTGGGCAAACTCAAATTGATGGTCCTCACTCAGGTGAAGAATTTGGTTATATTTTAGAAGGTAGAGTTACCTTAGTTTACAACAAGAAAAGATATCCTCTAAAAAGAGGAGAAACCTTTTATTATTTAGCTCATAAAGAACATTATATAATTAATAATTCTAGCTCAAAAGCTAAAGTTTTATGGGTGTCAACACCCCCAATGTTTTAAAATAGAAAGAGGAGAAAATTATGGTATCAAAAGAGATTATAATTTCAAGCACTAACGGTATTCATGCAACCTTAGCTGCCAAAGTAGTTCAAGCTGCATCAAAATATTCAGTTGATATTACTCTTCATTACCGTGATAAAGTTATTGATTTAAAATCAATACTAGGATTAATGTCCTTGGCTGTGCCTTACGGTGAGAATGTTAAGATCGTTGCTACAGGCGACCGTGCTGATGAAGCAATTAAAGAAATTACTCAAATATTAGGATGATAAATATGAAAAAAAGAATACCTGTAATTGCTGGGAACTGGAAAATGTTCAAAACTAGAGATGATGCATTGTCATTTATTTATCAAGTGAACACGAAAGTTCCTGCTAAAGAAGAAGTTGAGACAATTTTATTTGTTTCACCAATTTATTTAAGAACTCTTGTTAAAAGACAAGAAGATGATTTAAGAATCGGTGCTCAAAATATGCATTTTGCTGAAGAAGGTGCCTTTACTGGTGAAGTTTCAGCTAATATGTTAACTAATATTGGCACGACTCATATTTTAATTGGGCATAGTGAACGAAGACAATACTTTAATGAAACTGATGAATCAGTTAATAAAAAGTTAAAAACAGCTCATGCTCATGAACTTATACCAACTGTTTGTGTTGGTGAAAGTTTGGAAACAAGAGAAGCCGGAGAAACTAATGCGTTTGTTAAAAACCAAGTTGTTAAAGCATTTGATGGTATATCTGAAACAGATGCTTTAAAAACAATCATCGCTTATGAACCAATTTGGGCGATTGGCACTGGTAGAACTGCGACACCTAAAGATGCTAATGATACAATTAAATCAATTAGATCAAATCTAGTTGAATTATATGGTAAAAAAGTAGCTGAAGAAATAAGAATTTTATACGGTGGCTCAGTTAACCCCAAAAATATTAAAGATTTACTTAATGAATCTGATATTGATGGAGCTTTAGTTGGTGGGGCTTCACTTGATCCACAATCATATTTACAACTAGTTGAAGCAGCGAAAAATAAATAACTAAGGTTTAAAAGGAGCATGTGCTCCTTTTTTGTAAAAATAATTATAGAAAACAGAAAAATACGCAAAATTAATAATTAAAAATAACTCCTTTGACTAACTTATTATTAACTGATAAAATAGAAAATATAAGGGGGAGTAATATATTTATGAAATATATTAATTTAGATAGTTATGGAAGACAAAAAGATTCATTTTATTTTGCCTTAGAAAAGTATTTATTAACTTTAGATGATGATTTTTGTTTTTTATGGACTGTTTACCCAGCTGTGATCGTTGGAAAACATCAAATTATTAATCAAGAAATAAATCAAAAAGCCTTAGAAAAACTAAATATTGGCCTATTTAGAAGACCTTCTGGTGGTGGTGCTGTCTATTCTGATGAAGGTTGTATCAAATATACTTTTATTTCTAAAAGATTAAGTAAAGATGGATTATATTTTTATTCTTTAACTAAAATTAAAGACTTTCTTGAAACTTTAGGATTAAAAGCTGAATTTTCCGGAAGAAATGATTTATTAATTAATGGATATAAATTTTCCGGAAATGCTTATTATCAAACTAAAGATGGGAAAGTATTACACGGAACAATACTATTTGATACTGATTTAGAAAAGATGTCCCAAGTATTAACTCCAAATCAAGAAAAACTATCATCAAAAGGAGTAAAATCAGTTAAATCACGGGTAACTAATTTATCTAATTTAATTGATTTGAGTCGTCACGAATTTATTTATTTATTAGAAAAATATTTAAATTATAATGAGAAAATATTAACTAAAGAAGAAAATAAAATAATTAGCGATTATCAACAAGAATTTGAATCCTTTGAATATATTTATCAAGATCGACTTGATTATCAATATCTAAAATCAAAAAGATTTGAATTTGGAGAGATTGTCTTAAATTTTAATTTAGATAATAATAAAATTAAAAAGATAAAGATATTGGGTGATTTTTTTGAAAAAAAATCAATCGATGAATTAGAAAAAGCCCTTATTAATTTTAATTTAAAAAATGTTGAATTACCAATATTAATTGGTGATTATATTGAAAATATGAAAAATGAAGAATTTTTAAATTTATTGAAAGGATCTGATAATAATGAGTGAAAATATTCCATTTTGGTTAAAGACTACACCGCTATACGAAACATTAAAAGAAGCTGGCGGTCAGTTTGTTGAATATGGTGGATTTTATATGCCAGTTAATTTTGGAAAAGGAATTATCTTTGAACATCAGACAACACGAGAAGATGTTACTTTATTTGATATTTCACATATGGGTAAAATTTTACTTGATGGTGTTGACGCATCAAAATTTTTGAACTATGTTTCAACTAATAATATTGATAAAACTAATGAATTTGGGATGCAATATCAAGTAATTTGTCATGAAGATGGTGGTGTTATTGATGATTTAATGGCATATAAATATTCATCGGATAAGATATTACTAATTTGTAATGCGGCTAATACTGAAGTTTTATTGAATTATTTAATACAGATGGCCCAAGATTATGTTGTTGAAGTTAATAATTTGGATGAAGGACTAGCCGCTATTGCCGTTCAAGGCCCTAACTCTGAAAAAGCTTTAGAAACGCATTTTAAACTTGATATTATGAAATATATGGAGTTTGCTGAAATAAACGGTTTTATCGTTTCAAGAAGCGGTTATACAGGGGAAGACGGTTTTGAAATCTACGGTAAGCCTCGTCATATTATCGAACTGACTAAAAAATTACTAAAAGCCGGTGTTACTCCTGCTGGATTAGGAGCAAGAGACACCTTAAGATTTGAAGCAGGATTACCATTATATGGTCATGAGATGGCTGATTTTATTTCTCCGGTTCAAGCAGGAATGAATTTCGCTATTGATTATAGTAAAGATAACTTTGTTGGTAAGGAAGCTTTGCTTCAACAAAAAGAAAATTTAGAAGAGAAAATTTATGGACTTGAGTTAATTGATCGAGGAATTGCAAGACAAGGTCATGAAGTATTTTTAAATGATGAAAATATTGGTTTCATTACTTCTGGTTTTATGATTCCAGGAACGAAAAACTCATATGCTAATGCATTACTAAAAGGCAAATATAAATTCGGTGATGAAGTTATGATTAATATTAGAGGCAAAATGATTAAAGCTAAAATTAGAAGAAAAAAATATATTCAAAAATAAAAATAAAGGAGTCGAATAAAATGAGATATTATACTAAAACAGAAGAATGGGTTTTAATTAAAGATGGGGTCGCTTATGTTGGTTTATCAGAATTTGCTGCTAATGAATTAGGCGATATTGTTTTTGTGGATTTACCAAGAGTTGGTGAAAGATTTCAAAAAGATGAATCATTTGGAGCTGTTGAATCAGTTAAAGCAGCTAGTGATTTATATATGCCAATTACTGGGGAAATCTATGAAGTTAATGAATTATTAGAAGATAATCCGGAATTATTAAATGAAGATCCACTAAAAAACTATTTAGTCGTTTTAACTAATTTTAAAGAAGAAGAATTAAAGGATTTAATTTTAAAATAAAATGAAAACATTTAAATATTTTCCACATACCGAAAAAGATGTTAAAACAATGCTTGATGTCATCGGAGTTAACTCTATTGATGATCTTTTTAAAGTTGTTCCCAAAAGCATTAAACAAACTAGTCACTTGAATTTGAAAACTCCTTTAAACGAACACGAATTAAGAGAAAACTTTAATAGTATTGCTAATAAAAACATGATTTTAGAAGTCTATCGTGGGGCTGGAGCATATGACCATATAACTCCATCAATTATTCCTTATTTAACGAAAAGAAGTGAGTTTTTAACATCTTATACTCCATATCAACCGGAAATTTCTCAAGGAACCCTTCAATATATTTTTGAATTCCAAACAATGATTACTAAATTGACTGGACTAGATGTTGCCAATGCTTCAATGTATGATGGGGCAACAGCGACTGCAGAAGCGGTATTAATGGCTTTGGGACAGGCTAGAAAAGATAAAGTTTTAGTTAGTGAAACTGTCGATCCTAATATTTTAAGTGTGATTAAAACTTATTGTAAGTATCAAAATATTGAAGTTGTTTTAATTCCTCATGATAATGGACAAACTTCAGTAGATTTTATTAAAAATGAAGTAGATTTTGGGGCAGTAGTTGTTCAAAATCCAAACTATTTTGGATTAGTTGAAGATTATCAGGGGTTTAGTGAAGTTATTCATGGAAAAGGAGCCCTTTTCATTATGAATAACGATCCATCAACTTTGGCAGTAATTAAATCACCAAAAGAATTAAATGTAGATATTGCTTGTGGTAATGGACAACCGTTAGGAATTCCGTTATCGTTTGGTGGTCCATATGTTGGTTATTTAGCTGTTGATAAAAAGTTAATGAGAAAAATGCCAGGAAGAATTGTTGGTTTAACGAAAGATGTTGATGGCAAGAGGGGATTTGTCTTAACTTTACAAGCCAGAGAACAACACATTAGAAGATATAAAGCTACCTCTAATATTTGTTCAAATCAATCACTAATGGCACTTTGGGTCACGATTTATTTATCACTTATGGGTCCAGAAGGATTAGAAAAAGTTAATGAAATGTCATATACTAATAGCCACTATTTAAAGGATAAATTATTAAAAACTGGTTATTTTGAAGAAGTATTTAACAATAATTTCATTAAAGAATTTGTTTTAAAAGCTAAATTTGATGTCAAAAAAATTGAGAGAAAAATGCTAAAAAAAGGGTATTTATTTGGTCTTCCTCTAGAAAATAATTTAGTTATGTTTGCTGTAACTGAGAAACAAAACTTTGATAAAATTGATAGATTTGTGGAGGTGTTAGAAGATGTTTTACGATAAAATAATTTTTGAAGTATCAACTCCAGGACAAGTTGGACACGACTTTTACACTGAAACAAATAATCTTTCAAAATTACCCAATAATTTAAAAAGAGCAACAAGAATTGACTTACCAGAAGTTAGTGAACCAACAGTAGTTAGACACTATACCAACCTTAGTAATAAGAATTTTGGAGTCGACACAGGCTTTTATCCTCTTGGTTCTTGCACAATGAAATATAATCCTAAGATTAATGAGGAAATGGCTACATTATCACCTTTCTTGTCGTCTCATCCACTTTCTCCAGTTAGTGCTAATCAAGGCTCTTTAGAGTTAATGTATGAAACTGATTTGCTTTTAAGAGAAATTACTGGAATGGATTATTTTTCATTAGCTCCATTTGCTGGAGCGCATGGCGAGTTATTAGGTTTATGGATTATTAAAGCATATCATCAATCAAGAAAAGATAATAAGCGAACTAAAATAATTATTCCTGATAGTGCTCACGGAACCAATCCTGCTAGTGCTGCGGTTGCTGGTTTTGAAATTTTAGAAGTTAAATCTAATGCTGATGGTACGGTTAATGTTGATGATTTAAAGACATTACTTTCTGATGAAATCGCTGGAATCATGTTAACTAATCCCAATACATTAGGAATCTTTGAAAAAGATATTTTACAAATATCTAAACTAATTCATGGTTGTGGTGGACTCTTGTATTATGATGGGGCTAATTTGAATGCTTTATTAGGTCAAGGGAAACCAGCTCATATGGGGTTTGATATTGTCCATTTAAATGTTCATAAAACATTATCAACACCACATGGTGGTGGTGGGCCAGGAGCAGGTCCAGTCGGTGTCGTTAAGGAATTATTTGATTATTTACCAAGTCCAATTGTTAGAAAAAAAGGCAATAAATATGAGCTTTTTAATCCGAAAAAATCAGTTGGTAGAATTGGTCATTTTTATGGTAATTTCCAAGTTATTGTTAAAACTAATGCCTATATTAAAACACTAGGAGCTAAGTATTTATCTCAAGTTGGTGGATTAGCTGTTTTAAATGCTAACTACATTAGAAAGTCACTTGAAGCTGATTATCTAGTAGCCATTGATGATATTTGTATGCACGAAGTAGTATTTGATGGACTGGTTGACAAATCAACCAGCGTTAAAACGTTAGATGTTGCCAAAAGATTATTAGATTACGGTGTTCATCCGCCAACCATTTATTTTCCACTAATTGTTTCAGAAGCAATGATGGTTGAACCAACAGAAACCGAATCACTTGATACCTTGAATCATTTTATTAGGGTGATGAAAAAGATCAGCGAGGAAGCTAAGGAAAATCCTGAATTATTAAAAGAAGCTCCACACCATACTCTTGTTAGAAGATTAGATGAAGTGAGTGCCGCTAGAAATCCAATTGTTAAATTTGATGATATTAAAAAGGAAGATTAAATGTTAATTGATACTCATTGCCATTTGAATATTGATGAATTTAAAGATCGTTTAGATGAAGTAGTTAAAAATGCTAAAGATAACGATGTTTTTAACATGGTTATTATTGGAATTGGTGGTAGAACCAATCAATTGGCAATTGAGATAGCTACTAAATATAATTTTGGTGCGTCAATTGGAATTCATCCAAGTAATGCTGGTAAATTTTCTTTTAATGATGTTTTAAAATATGTTGATCATGAAAAGGTAGTTGCGATTGGTGAAACCGGAATCGATTTATACTGGCCAGAAAATAAAGAAAACCTTGATATTCAAGTTGCGATGTTTCGTAAACATATCGAACTAGCAATTAAGAAAAAACTACCTTTAATTATTCATGTTAGAAATTCATTTGATGAAATTTATGAAGTTTTATCTGAATATAAAGGTAAAGTTAGTGGTGTTTTTCATTGTTTTACCTTAGGTATAGAAGAAGCAATGAAAATTATCGATTTGGGATTTTATTTAGGAATTGGTGGCGTCTTGACTTTTAAAAATGCTAGAGAACTTCAAGAAGCGGTAAAACTTGTTCCACTTGATCGATTAATTTTAGAAACTGATGCTCCTTATTTAGCTCCAACACCATATCGTGGAAAAAGAAATGAACCGGCTTATTTAAGGTATGTTGCAATTAAATTAGCTGAACTTTTAAATTTGTCATATGAAGAAGTTGCAAAAATTACGTCTAATAATGCTAAAAAATTATTTAAATTGGGTGATTAAGATGAATAGTCAAAAATTATTTGAATTACTAAAAAGTAAAAATTTAACAATTACCTTTGCTGAAAGTATAACCGGCGGAGCTTTAGCCTATAATTTAGTTAAATATTCGGGAGCTAGCGACATTATTAAAAGATCTTTTGTTGTTTATAATAGTGAAGCCAAAATTGAAATTTTAAAAGTTTTACCTGCAATAATTCATAAATATGGCGTTGTTTCTAAGGAAGTTGCTGAAGCGATGAATGAAGGGTTACAATTAATTTCTAAAGCTGATATATATTGTTCGATTACTGGCAATGCTGGTCCGACTTATGAAGAAGATATACAGAAACAAATTGCTTATGTTGCGATTAAAACTAAAGATAAAAATAAAATAGCTGAAATTGAATTAAATTCTAAAATAAGAATTAAAAATATTGAAGATGCGATCGCTTTTACTTATAAAACGATTATTGATTTAATTGAATAGAAGTTAAAAGTAAAACTTATATTACTTGTAATATATGTTTAACTATGTTAAAATAATAAACGTTGTAAAACCTTGTCACTCTAGTGACCAATAGACCAAAAGGAGGAAAAGAAAAATGAAGAAGTATGAAATAATGTACATCATTAGACCATCTTTAGAACCAGAAAAAATTAAAGAAGTTGTAGCTTACTTTAATGAAGTTCTAACTTCAAATAACGCAAATGTATTGGAGTTAAAAGAATGGGGTCTACGTGACCTTGCCTATGAAATTGAAAAGCATAGAAAAGGATATTATGTTTGGCTTAAAGTTGAAGCTGATGTACCAGCAGTTAATGAATTTAACCGCTTAATCAGAATCAATGAAAGCATTATTCGCTATATCATAGTTAAAGAAGGAGAATAATAATTATGTTAAACAGAGTCGTATTAGTCGGACGAATCACAAGAGATCCAGAATTAAAATATACCCAATCAAATATTCCAGTTGTTAGTTTTACTTTAGCAGTCAATAGACCATATGTTGATTCTCAAACTGGAGAGCGCCAAGCTGATTTCGTTCAATGTGTAGTTTGGAGAAAACAAGCTGAAAATTTAGCAAGATATGTAGTTAAAGGAGCACTTTTAGGTGTTGACGGTAGACTGCAAACTAGGACTTATGAATCAGAACAAGGAACGCGTTATATTACTGAAGTAGTTTGTGATTCAGTTCAATTTTTAGAAACAAGAACTGATGAAAACAGAACTAGTGAAGACGATGATTTTTTCGAAGCAACTAGTAAATTATCAGTTGAAGATGATTTACCATTTTAAGGAGGAATAAAGATGCAACAAAGACGAGGCGGATTTAAAAGACGTCGTAAAGTTTGTTATTTCACACAAAATAAAGTTACTCACATCGATTTTAAAGATGTTGAATTATTAAAAAAATTTATTACTGATAGAGGTAAAATTTTACCTAGAAGAGTAACCGGAACTAGTGCTAAATGGCAAAGACAACTTGCTGTCGCAATTAAGCGAGCAAGACATATGGCATTACTACCATTTGTTAAAGAATAATAGTAAGCGGCACAAATAATTGTGCCGCTTTTTTAAAAATTTAAATATAATTTGAAATTTAATAATTTTTATTAAATTAAAGAATATAAATTACTTTAATAGTACTTATATGCTAAAATAATAATACAAAGAAAGAGGTGAGCCAATGAAAAGGTGGATCTATTTAGCTTTTTCAATAGTTTTAATGATCGCAAGTTTATTTTTTTTCTTTGTTGAAATAGATATTGAGTTAGCGATATTAGAAACAACCGCTCTAGCATTTTTATTCATTTCGTTTGCTGTTTTAGCTAGTGCGATTGTTGTTATTACTATTCATCATAAACAAATTCAAATAAATAACTTACAAAACCGATTAAAAGCTTGGACTCAATTATCATACCATGTTAGCCAAGTTGGAGATGAAGTGTTTAACGAACTACCAGTTGGGGTTTTGGTATTAGGTGATGATGAACTAATTAAATGGGCCAACAATTTTGCGGTTGGTGTTTTTGGTCAATCAGCGATTGGAAAAGATATTGCTGAAATATCGGAAGATATTCCGGCAAATATTGCTGAAGGAATTAATGAATTTACTATTGCTGTTGGCAAAGACAAGTTTGATATTATTTATAATAAAGAATTAAATTCGGCTTACTTTTTTAATGTAACTAAACGGGAAGAAATTATTGAAAAATATCATAATCGAGTTCCAGCAGTTGGTTTAATATATTTAGATAACTTAGATGAAGCGTTAGCGGGGTTAGATGTTTCTGAGCAATCAACTATTAAAGGTGAGTATTTAGGAATTATTGCTGACTGGGTCAGTGAATATGACGGATTCCTAAAAACATTTAGTGATGAACGCTTAGTGATGAATATTTATCGTGAAAATTTGGATAAGATGATTCAAGATGAGTTTACAGTATTGGAAAGAATTCGTGATGTTTCTGAACTACATAATGTTAAAGTTACTGTTTCAATTGGAATTGCTAGTTGGGATGTTGAATATGAATTAATTGGAAGTTATGCTCAAAGTGCAGTTGAACTAGCTGAAAGACGCGGGGGCGACCAAGTAGTAATTAATATTCAAAATCAAAAGATAGCATATTTTGGAGCGAAACAAGATGCCTCAGCAACTCACTCTAAAGTTAATACAAGAGTTAATGCACAAACATTACGCGAGTTAGTTGATAAGTCAAGTAACGTTTTAATTATGTCACATATGCAAAGTGATACTGATGCTTTTGGATCAATGATTGCGATGTTACAAATGATTCGTTCTCATAATCCAGATAAAGCTAAAGTTGTTTTTGATATTGAACGAGTTGATCCAACGGTAACCAAGATTAGTCAAATTTTAACTCAAGAAGAACCTGATTTTTATGAGTATTTAGTGACTAGTAATGAAGCGGTTAGATTAATAAACGATAACACTTTAGTAATTATTCTTGATACGCAATCACCTAAGATTGTTTCAAGTCCAGAGGTTTTTGAAAAAGCGAAAAACCTAGCGATAATTGATCACCATCGAAGTAGTGCTGATAATCCGTTTGAAGCGGTCTTTTCATATATTGAGCCATATGCCTCATCAACGATTGAGTTATTAGTTGAACTAATTCCTTTCTATAATAGAGATATTTTGATTACTCCGCTAGAAGCTTCGGTAATGTATGCGGGATTAGTGGTAGATACTAATAACTTTTTAAATCGAATTGGCACGAGAACTTTTGAAGTCGCATCAACTTTAAGAGAATTTGGAGCTGATATGGTTGAAGTTAATTTATGGTTAAGAAAAGATAAAGAAAGATTATTAGAAATTAATAAACTATTATCACATGTAGAAACCTTCTTAGATCGATTTGCCTTTTCTGTTTCAGAAGAAATTTATCAAGATCGAGTTTTATTAGCTCAAGTTGCTGATGAAATGTTACAAATAGATGGTGTTGATGCAGCATTTACGATTACTTATTTAGCTAAAGATGTTGTTGGGGTAAGTGCTCGTTCAATTCAACATGTTAATGTTCAAATGTTAATGGAAGAAATTGGTGGTGGTGGCCACCTAACTGGAGCGGCAGCTCAAATTAAAGGTAGAAGTGTTCATGAAGTTTATTTAAATATTAAACATTTATTGGATTTAGAATACGGAGGAGATGGTGAGGAAATGGAAATAATTTTATTAGAAGATGTTAAAAACAGAGGTAAAGCTGATGAAGTTATTACAGTAGCTTCTGGTTACGGTAATTATTTAATTAAAAATAAAAAAGCAATATTAGCTACTGAAGAAAATTTAGCTCAACTTAATCTAAAACTTGAAGATCAAATCAAGCGTGAGCAACAACATTTAGAACTAATGAAGACGCTTAAAAAAGAAATTGATTCTAAATCTGTTACCGTCAGTGTTCAAATCGGACACGATGGTAAAATGTTTGGATCGGTGACAACAAAACAAATTGTTGAAGCTTTTGAACGTCAAAATCAAATTGTTTTAGATCGTAAGAAAGTTCAATTAATTGGAGAAGTTAACTCAGTTGGAATTTATACTGCAGTCGTCACCTTATACAAAGACATCGAAGCTCAATTTGATGTTCATGTGGTTGAGAAGTAGGTGATAGTGTGCAACGTCAATTGCCGAATGCTGAATTAGCTGAACAAAATTTATTGGCTTCAATTTTTCTTGAACCAAGTTTAATTATTACTGCGGGTGATTTATTACAACCAGATGATTTTTTCTTTAAAAATAACGCAGCTATTTTTACTGCGATGAAATCATTAAGCGAAGCTAATCAAGAAATTGATTTCGTTTCGGTTGGCGAGTTTTTTTCTCAAAACCCATCGGTTGGAATTATTCCGTTAGATTATTTAACTTATTTATCAAAATTATTGCCATCACCAGATAGTTTTGAAACTTATTTAAAAATTATTTTAGACACTTCACTTAAAAGAAAAATTATTAAAGTTTCCAGTGATATTGTTGAATCTGGATATCGCCAAAATCAAACTGCTGATGAATATTTAGAAGCGGTAGAAAAACAAATTTATGATATTTCAACTAGTCGACCAACAAGCGATTTTGAACATGTTTCAAAAGTCGCTGATCAATATTATAAAAAGATAGAAGAAATAAGTAAATCAGGTCATCAAGTTACAGGGCTTAATACAGGATTTTCATCATTAAATCATGTTACTACTGGTTTTCAACCTGAAGAATTAATTATTATTGCTGCTCGCCCAGGAATGGGGAAATCAGCGTTTGCGATTAATTTAGCCCTAAATATCGCTAAGCCTAATTCCAAGGGGGAAACAAAACATGTAGCATTGTTTAGTTTAGAAATGAGCAATGAACAAATTGTTGGTAGAATGTTATCTAACTTATCCGGAATTGATAATATGAAATTAAGAAGAGCAACCTTAAGACCAGATGAATGGCGCGAACTTGGAGCGATGACTGCCTTATTAAAAGATTACGGAATTCACTTTAATGATTCGATGGCTTCCAAAGTTGGGGAGTTAAGAGCTAAATGTCGCAGGTATAAAAATGAAGGAAAACTGGATTTAATTATTATTGATTATCTTCAATTACTATCACCAAGCTCAACAAGATATGCTAATCGACAAGAAGTTGTCTCAGAAATTTCAAGAAGCTTAAAACAATTAGCGAAAGAATTAAAAGTACCAATCATCGCTTTATCACAACTTTCAAGAAGTGTTGAACAAAGAAGAGGCGATGAAAGAAAACCAGTCTTATCTGACTTAAGAGAGTCTGGTAGTATCGAACAAGATGCAGATATCGTTATTTTCTTACATAGCGATGATTACTATATTAAAGATGGTAGTGAACCAACAGGATTAATCGATATTATTGTTGCTAAAAACCGACAAGGGATGTCGGGAGTTGAACTTAAATTTAGATTTGCTAGGGAACAAAGTCGATTTTATCAAATTGAACAACGAGAAAATTAAAATAAAAACTGTGAAGTATCTAAATCAATCGATAACTTCACAGTTTTTTATAAGGAAAGATATGATATTAATCTTTAATCGTAAACTGCAACAAGACGTCCTTTGACTTTGCCTTGTTCTAAATCAACAATTCCTTGAGGAATATAACTTGGCTTAATTTTATGCAACTGTGGTTTTAATTTTCCAGTCGCCATTAAATCTAAAACAGCAGCGATATCTTCTTTAGTGCCACCATTTGATGCGATAATTTGTTTAGATCCGGTAATAAAATCAGTTACATTCACTTCAAATTTTAATTTAGCCATTCCGACTAGGACACAAGTACCACCATGGACTAAAGTTTCAAGAGAATCGGTTGTAGTTTGTCCAGCTCCGGCAAAATCAATAATTAAATCAATATTTTCATCTTTTAATTCTTTGATATAAGTCACTACTTTTTTAGCCCCTAATTCACGTGCTAAATCTCGGGCTTGTGGGCTGATATCGGCAGCAAAGACATTTTTAAAACCAGATGCAACTAAAGCTTGAAGCCCAACTTGTCCTAAACCGCCTATACCTAAAAGGGCGATATTCATATCAGGAGTAGCTTTTCCTCGAGTAAAAATTGCGTGGTATGAAGTCATTCCGGCATCAGTTGAAGCGGCTGCATCAGCGATATCAACATTTTCCGGAACTAAAACTAAATCAACAGCCGGTACTTTGATGTGAGTTCCAAACCCACCATCATAACTATAACCGGGAGCACCTTTTCCAGATGGTCCTGTTGGACAAACAGCGACACGATCACCAACTTTAAAATCAGTAACATCTGGTCCTACTTCAATAATAGTTCCTGCATTTTCATGTCCCATAATGACAGGAGCATTCATTAAAACCATCCAACCTTCATCTCTTAAGGTTCCAACATCCGAGTGACAAATTCCACAAGCACCCGTTTTAATAACAACTTCCCCAGCACCTGCTTTAGGGATTTTCTTTTCAACTAACTTTAAAGGAACGTTAGTTTTGGTAAATTCCCAACCTTTCATCATAACTTTTACACCTCCGTTTTGTTAATTTCATTATATCATTTGAAAATATTGTTTTCAAGACATAACATGAATAAAAGTTCATATTACAGAGATTTTGTTATTTTATGTAATATTATATACTCAAAATAAGCATTTTTTTAATATTTTTTGTTATTTAAAGGATAATAACCCAATAAAACTGGTTGATACAAAATCGCGATTTTTAACTTGCCAATGATTGTATAAAAGTATAACTTTTATCATTTGTAAAACTATATTAATTATGATAAAATTAAAACGGTGAGAAAATGTTAGATAGACTAGCTTTAATAGAATCTACATATGAAAAACTCCAACAAAAATTAATTGACGAAATTTCTGATGTTAATGAAATGACTAAAACTTTAAAGGAGTTATCCCAATTACAAGAAACGGTAGAAACCTACCGTCTTTTTAAACATACAAGTGAGGAACTTTCTAGTTTAAATGAACTATTAGAATTAGAAACCGATGAAACTTTAATTGAGATGGCAACATTAGAAATTAATGAGCATGAAGAAAAGTTAGAAAAACTAAAAGAAAAATTAAGATTTCTATTATTACCAAAAGATCCAAATGATGATAAAAATATTATTATGGAAATTAAAGGGGCTGCCGGTGGAGATGAAGGTAATATTTTCGCTGGTGATTTATTTAGAATGTATCATCGTTATGCTGACTCAATGGGTTGGAAAGTTGAAGTTTTAAATGCTAATGAAGGAACCATGGGGGGATTTACTTCAATTGAATTTATGATTTCAGGAGATAAAGTTTATTCTTTTTTGAAACACGAAGCCGGTGTTCACCGTGTTCAAAGAGTTCCTGAAACCGAATCACAAGGAAGAATTCATACTTCAACAGCGACCGTTTTAGTAATGCCGGAAGCCGATGAGGTTGAATTTGATGTTGATTGGAATGATATTAAAGTTGATACTTACAACTCAAGCGGACCAGGAGGGCAATCAGTTAATACCACAAAATCAGCGGTAAGATTAACTCATTTACCAACTAATACGGTTGTTACTTGTCAAGACGGTAAAAGTCAACACGATAATAAAGATAAAGCGTTTATTATTTTAAAAGCTCGTTTATATGCTAATCTTTTAGAAGAACAAGCTCTAAAAGATGAAAAAATAAGAAAAAGTTTAATTGGAACCGGTGATCGCAGTGAAAAAATAAGAACTTATAACTATCCGCAAAACCGCGTTAGCGATCACAGAATTCAATTAACTATCCAAAGATTAGATGCAATTATGGAAGGTAGATTGGAATTGATATTAGAACCATTGATTAATGAATATCAAAAACAATTATTATTGAATGAACAATGATTATAAGAGAGTTGCTCCGATTAGGGTATGAAAAAATTGAAGAATTCCATAAAGAACGATCAGCAGCAAAATTATTATTATCTGGATTATTAGAGATGCCAATGGGGGATATCTTTATTAATTACGATAAAGAAATTACTGATGAGAAAGCTGAAGAATATTTAGAACTACTAGATTTCCACGTTTTGGAAGATGTACCAATTCAATATTTAGTTGGATCAACTAATTTTTATGGTAGAAGATTTATCGTTGATGAAAGAGTTTTAATACCGAGACCAGAAACTGAATATTTAGTGGATAAAGTTATAAAAAAATTACCAAATGACTTAAAAGTATTGGAAATCGGTACTGGTAGTGGCGTTATTGCCATCACTTTAAATTTAGAAAAAAATTATGAAATTGACGCAACTGATATTGATATTGATGCCTTGCAGGTAGCAATGGCAAATAACAAAATGAATGAAGCAAAAGTTAATTTTATATATTCAGATTTATATCAAAATGTTGATGGTAAATATGATTTAATTATTTCTAATCCACCATATGTATCTGAAACTGATGAAGTTTCTCCTAGTGTTTTTTTTGAGCCGGAAATAGCTCTATATAGCGATAATTTTGGGACTATGCACTTAAACTTAATTATTATGGGAGCCATTAATTATCTTAAAGAAGATGGAATGATTATTTTAGAACATGGTTATAAACATGGTCTTTATATAAAATATTTTGTTAATCATTATTTGCCAGAATATCGAGCATTTACTTTAAAAGATTTACAAGGCAGGCAAAGATATTCTGTAATTAGAAAAAGGGGATCAAAATGGAAAAGGGACAAGTAATTATCTTTCCAACCGATACCATCTATGGGATGGGATGTAAATTATATGATAAGGTTGCTTTAGAGCGAATTTATGAAATTAAAAAAAGAAGTCACGATAAGGACATTCCAATTTTAGTTTCGAGTATTGTACAAATTAATGTTATTGCTAAATATGATTCAAAGGCATTAAAAATTATGCAAACTTTTTGGCCTGGACCACTAACAGTAATTTTAGAATCAACTAAAGAATTTTATGAAAAAACTGGCGATAAAAATATCGCTATTAGAATTCCAGATCATTATGTTGCTCTTGAATTAATTAATAATTTTGGACCACTAAGAACAACATCAGTTAATATTAGTGGCGAACCACCACTAAATACAATTAAAGAAATTAGAGAACAATATAAAGATGTTGTTGATCGTATTTATGGTGAACATGTGGGAGATTATATTGGAGTTGCTTCAACTGTTGTTGATCTCTCTCAAAAAGCAATCAAATTAGTTAGAGAAGGCGCAATTTCATTTGATGAAATTTTAGCTGTTTATAATAAATAATCTACGAGTCGTAGATTATTTTTATATAGAAATATATTATATTTTAGGTTAGAGGTGAAAAGAATGAAAGTTGTAATTGCAAATGATCATGGTGGTTATGAATTAAAGCGTCATCTATTGGATTATTTTAAATCTAAAGGGATCGAAATCGTCAATTTAGGAACTAACTCTAATGATTCGGTAGATTATCCTATTTATGGGGAGAAACTTGCTAAAGAAGTATTAAAAGGGGAATATGACTTTGGTATTGCAATTTGTGGAACGGGAATTGGTATTAGTATTTCGGTTAATAAATTTAGAGGAATCAGAGCTGCTCTAATTTATGATGAAAGAACCGCTATGTTAGCTAAAGAACATAATAATGCTAATGTTATTGTTTTAGGTGGAAGAACTTTAACTAATAAAAGAGCTGAAGAATTAATTGAGGCATTTATGAGTTCTAAGTTTGAATCTAGACATCAACATAGATTAGATTTATTAGAGAAAATGGGGGAAAAAGTAAATGAGTAAAAAACTAGTCGTGTTAACACACCCTCTAATCGACCATAAAATGGCCAAGATTAGAGACAAAAACACAAACTCTAAAGAATTTAGAGAAAGTGTTTCAGAAATTGGAGCCTTGTTAACTTATGAAGTAACAAGAGATTTAGAAACAAAAGAAACAGTGGTAGAAACACCACTAGGTCAAGCACATTGCCAAGTTTTAAGCAAGCCGGTTGTTTTAGTCCCAATTTTAAGAGCGGGATTGGGAATGGTTGATGGAATCCATAACATTATCCCAACAGCTAAAATTGGTCATGTTGGAATGTATCGTGATGAAGAAACTTTAGATCCTCACATATACTACGCTAAATTTCCAGAAAACATTAAACAAAGTTTAGTAATTGTCTTAGACCCAATGTTAGCTACCGGTGGTACTGTTAGTAAAGCGATTGATATTTTAAAAGAACGCGGTGTCAAAAAGATTAAGTATGTTGGTATTGTCGGTTGTCCAGAAGGAGTCGCAAGACTTCAAAAAGATCATCCTGATGTTCCAATTTATTTGGCCGCCCTTGACTCTCATCTAAATGATGATGGATATATTTATCCAGGATTAGGCGACTGCGGCGATCGCTTATTTGGAACAAAATAAAAATGCCAGCTCTTATATCCTATTTTGGCGGATTAGTAATCGGCACTTTTTTAACTTTCATTATTTTACGAGCCACTAATTTTGAAAGATTATTTCATCAAGGAAAAATCTTTGAAATTAGAGTTGCGTATATATTGGTAAGTATTTTCGGTGGTCACTTAGTCGGTAGAATTATATATTTTATTGTAGACATAATGACTAAAATAAATTGATTTTATAAATCTAAAGCTAGGAGTATTTCTTCTAGCTTTTTTATTTTAAAGAAATGGTGTTTAATTGAATCAAAATCATTTTCAGCTTTTACAGCGATTGTAAAAGCAACATTTGTTTGATATGTACGCTCCAAGATAACATAATCTTTTAATAAAAATTCAACATCATTAATTTGATCATAATTAAAATGAATGATATATTTTTGAACTGTAATTTTCTGATAGTATTTTCCTAGTTTTAAAGCTTCACCTGTACTGTTAGAATACGCCCTTATTAAGCCACCTGCGCCTAACTTGATTCCACCAAAATATCTAATAACAACAGCTAAAACATTGGTTACATTATTTAACTTTAAAACTTCTAATATTGGAATGCCAGCAGTACCCGCCGGTTCACCATCATCGTTAGATCCACCAAATTGACCATCACTACCTAAAAGATAGGCATAACAATAATGAGTTGCCTTAGGGTATTCTTTCCGTAATTCGTTCAAATTTAAAACAATTTCAGCTTCATGTGAAATTGGAATAACAACCGTAATAAACCTAGATTTTCTAATGATCACCTCATTGGTGATTTTTTCTTTTAAATATTTCATATCAATTAAGATTATAACATATTTTCAATTATGTTATAATAAAGTTGGTGTTACTTATGAAAAATGCTTTTATGTTATTAAAAGAATTTGAAAAGCTTGGTTATAAAGCTTATATCGTTGGTGGGTCGGTTCGCGATTATCTTTTAAAAAGCGATTCTTTTGATATTGATATTGCAACTAGCGCTACTCCTGATGAAGTTATGGCTAATTTTAAATCAGTACCGATTGGCTTGAAATATGGTACGGTTTTAGTATGTTTTGAAGGTGAAAAATTTGAAGTAACAACTTTCCGTAAGGATTTAACTTATTATAATAATCGGCATCCTGATAGTGTGATTTTCTCACAAAGCATTGAAGAAGATGTTTTAAGAAGAGACTTTACAATTAACGGAATGTATTTGGATACTAATTTTGAAATTATCGATTTAGTTAATGGTCAAGAAGATCTTAAAAAAAGACTAATTAAAACAATTGGTAATCCTAATGAGCGTTTTAAAGAAGATGCTTTGAGAATTTTAAGGGCATTTTATTTAGTATCAAAATTGAACTTTCATATTGAAAAAAACACGTTAAATTCAATTATTAAAAATAAAGAATTAATTAAAAATGTATCAGCTGAAAGAATTTTTCGTGAACTTGAAAAAATTATCAGTTATGAAAACAGTTTTAATGCACTAGAATTATTGATTGATACCGGAGTATATTTATATTTACCAGGTTTGTCAAAGGGAATTAAGTATATGGTTGATAACAACATCGACCTAAAAGGACAATTTTTCTTTGCGATGTGTTTTTACAAAAACGGCAAGATTGATAAGTTTTGGAAAATTTCGAATAGTGAAAAGAAAATTTATCAAGGAACTCTTAACTTATTAAATGCTAAAGAAACATTTAATAATAATTTATTGTATCAACATAAATTAGAAGAAATAATTATGGCTGCTAAATTAAATGAATATTTAAATATTTATCCACTTAATCAAGAAGAAATGATAAAGATGTATTATAATTTGCCAATTAAGGAAGAAAAAGAATTAAAAATTACTAATAAAGAGATTATTTCACTTGTGAATCAAAAACCAGGTGCATGGTTAAAAGAGTTAAAAAAAGAAATTATCGATCAAATTTTAAGTAATAAGCTTGATAATGATTACGATGAAATATCTAAATATATTGAAAAAAGGAAAGATAAAAATGAAAAATAATTATCAAACATTTAAAATAGTTGGTAAAGTTGATGCTGTTAATCAAGGATTAACTTATTATAACACGACTATTTTTGATAGCAATCAAAAAGCGATTAATATTAAATTAAGAGAGGGTATTGATAAAGTTACTATTGGTCAAATATATCAGTTTGTAGTAACCAAAGAACCAAAAGAAAATCGAGAAGATGAATATATTTTAGTTTGTCAAGAACTTCAAGAAATTGAAAATGTTTTAGAAGTTGATGAAATTACAGAGTTATATCGTAAATTTTATACTTATGCTCCAATTAGTTTAAAGGATCTAAAAAATGGAGTTGAAAACTATTTAAATAAAATCGAAAATAAAGTTTTACTTGAAATAACTAAAGCAATTTACCAAGAATATAAAAATAAGTTTTATATTCATCCAGCGGCAACTAAGTTTCATCATGCATATATTGGTGGGTTAGCGTTCCATACGTTAAATATGTTAAAAATGGCCGAAGATATGTTAAAGATTTATTCCTATATGTCAAGTGATTTATTATACGCCGGAATTATTTTGCACGATATTTCTAAAACATTAGAAATCACCGGAGTTGATGGCGAATATACTAATGAGGGGTTATTACTCGGACACATTGTTATGGGAGTGAGTAAAATCGATGAAGTAGCTAGTCAACTAAACTATGTTGGTGAGGAAGAAGTTTTATTATTAAAACATATGATTGTTTCACATCACGGTCAAATGACTTTTGGATCACCAAAGCGCCCGCAAATTGCTGAAGCATTATTACTTTGGTATATTGATACCATAGATTCTAAGTTCCAAGTTATTGGTGAAGTTTTAGATGAAACAGTTGCTGGAGCTTTTACTTCAATGATTCCAGTAGCCGATAAAGGTAGATTTTTAAAACACAAACTAACCAAATAAAATAATATTATAGAAAAAAGACTCTAAAAAATTTTAGAGTCTTTTTTGTATATAATAAAGTCGTGAATAATTAATTAAATACTTCGAACCAAGTTCCATATAAGGCATCAAATGCGTCTGATGTACCCATTTGATAATTGAACATTTGTAATCTGTTAATTTCTCTTAAAGCATTAAATTTAGCTGTTGCTGCTGCACTAGTAAATGTTAATCCTTCTTTAACTAGTAAGCGATAGTTGATTTCACTCTTCATTTGTGAACTTTCATACTTAGTTTTAACATTACCAAATTGTTTTTGAATTGCATTAGAAACTCTAATTTGAACATTATATTCAGATGCTAATTCTTTTAAATAGATCTTAATTTGTCTAGCATTAACAATATCTTCAGAGTTAGTACCATCTAATTTTTGACCAACTTCGTCTTCAATTCTTGATAAGTGAGTACCATCATCTCTAACATCTAGTTTAGCAGAAGGCATTTTGTTATCAACGCTGTTTGCCATAATTAAGTGCCATCCAAACGCAGTTTGAATTTTTTCGATGTGTCCTAGTGGATTATCAGGATTTTCTGGATCATATGAAACATCTCCATTATAGAAATCTAAATATGGGAATTGTGAAGTGGTGTAATCTTTAACGATTTCATAGATTGCTGCGGCACGTTCATAGAAAACTTTATCTAATCTTGATTGGCTAGTCAAGAAGTTAGAAGAGTTAGTAATTTCACCTAATGTTTCTTGTTTTAGTTTGAATCCAAAACGTTTGAATTTAGCCCAAGTTTTTTCATTTGAGTATTCATCATCAGAATCTAATCTTGTTGAATTATTGTAATCAATAATTAATCTTTCGATTCCTCTGTTTTCTGAATTTTCTTTACCAATACGTGTAAACATTTCATTGATTAACTGAGGTAATAATGCTTGAGCTTCAGCTAAAACTGCTGGGTCTAAATTATTTGGATCATCTGGAGTACCATCTAAATCAAGGTCTAAGTAAATTAGAACATGAGAAGATCTTAGTAACCAGTAGTTATTATATTGTAATGCTGATAAGTCAGCAAATTTTTGATAAATGTCGTCGTAATGGGATTCAATATCCTTTTCAAATAATTCGGTTAATTTAGGAATAATAAAGGCTCTTTCGATGGCTTCTTCAACTGAACGAGCACGGAAAGCTAATAATAAGAATTGATCTCTACCCATATCGGCTGGATAACCAGCAGTGGCATATTGATTTTGACCGAACGCAACTAACATATTATTAATTGATTCATCGTTTGATTTGTGAGTATCGGCATCAATTTCTTTATAATATTTTTCTCTTAATATTTTGTTAGTTAATAAATCATTAGCAATTGAAACACCAAATGTTTTTTCAGCTTCAGCGTAGAATTCATCAACAGTTACTACAACATCTCCAACTTCGGCTAGAATTTTATTATCTTTCATCTTAGTTGCACCTTTATATTCGTTATTGCGAGAATATAAAGCTCTTAAGACTGGGTCATAAATATTTAACTTGCTATCTTTATTGTGTTCTTGAACTTTTTCATTAATGTAAGAATCAGTTAATTTATCATCGATCATTTCTTCTTTAAGTTCAGCAATTAAATCATCATTACCATCTAAGAAAGCATCTTCATCTTCGTTTAATATTCCTTCTTCAGAAGCAGAATCGTCACCAAATTTATAAACTAAGTAAACATATTCTCCGAAAGTATTTGGTCTTTGTGAGTACTGAACGTTATCTGGTTCATCTTCAGTTGGAAGTTTTAATGCAGTGTAAATATGATTTCTTAATTGAGTATTTTCAAGATCATCATATTCATGATCAACATTAACTGCTTCATCATTAGCAACTTTTTTAACTACACCCTCGACCACTTTTAATTGTTCAGAGTGAACTAAGTTGTGAGCTTTAATAATGTATTCTAAAACTTGTTCAGTAGTTAAAACTCTAGCGCTATCTGGGTTTCCGGTACGGTCTTCAGAAAAAGTGTAAGCATCATAATATTTTTGGAAATCTGCTTTAGAAATTTCGACTCTCTTGTTAGATACATCAACATATTTGATATCCTTGTTTTTTAAAATATCAATAATATGTTTGTTAGTAACTTCATCAGTTAAGTCTAAATATCCAGCAGCAGCTTCATCAATAATTCTAATGTCAGGAACTAAAAACCATTTACCACTAGAAGAGATTTTTAATGATAATTCTCTAAAAACAGCACGTTGTTCATTTAAATTTAAAAAGTCTGTCCAGAAAGCAGATACATCATAACGTCCTTTACGATTAGATTTATAGTATTCAACGATATCTTCGTCTTTAATAAAATATTTTGAATCTTCATCTTTTAGTTCTTCATCTAGTTTTTCTCTAGCAAATAGACGAACCGCTACTTTTTGCTTGTACAAATCTAATAGTGTATTACTATAGTTAGTAAAAGTAGTAGTTTCGTATAATTCTTGAATTAAACCGTCTTTTTGTGCTGGTGTGATTTTACCAACAACAACTAAGCTATCGACATAATTTTGAACTCTAGTTTTCTTATCTAAATCTAATTTAAACATGTCAACTAAATCTTCAACTTCGCTATTGCCAAATACAGCTAAATTAATAGCGTCTTCTAAAACTTTTCTGTGATCTTCGTTGTTATAATCAACTTTTGCATAGTATTTCGCAAAAACTTTTTCATCAACTAAAGTTTGTAAAATCGAAAGACCATCAAAGCGGAATTCCTCGTATAATTCTTTTTGGGTTACCTTGTGATTACCAGCACTGGCATAAACCTCATCAGTAATACTACCAAGAGGATAATCTTTGGTTCCTCTACAAGCGGTTAAAAGTACAGCTGAGAATATTAGAAGTACTATAATCATCAAGCTTTTCACAAATTTGTTCTTTTTCATAATATTTTTTCACTCCTTAAGCTATTTCATAAAAATAATACAAGCACAAATAATAATATCATTTTTATAATATAAAAGCAAATCAAAAGTTAATTAAAACGATAATATTTAGTATTTATTAATACTATGATAAAATATTAATGGTGAAAACATGGAAATTAGAATACTGGCAAGTGGTTCAAAAGGTAATATCATTTCTTTAATAAGCGGCAACTGCCACTTATTAATTGATGTAGGCATATCTTTTACTAAAACTAAACAAAAATTTGAAAAATATAAAATAGATCTATCATCAATTGATGGTATTATCCTAACTCATGAACATAAAGATCATTCAAGTGGTTTAAGAATTTTTCTAAAAAATTATCCCAATGTGCCGGTTTTTTTAACTAAAGGAACTATGGATGGACTAGATATTGAGACTAAATCAAGCATCAAAAACTATCAATTTGTTGAACCAGAAAGATATTTTGCAATTAATCAAATTCAAATTTATCCGATGTTAGTTAGCCATGATGCTAATGAACCAATCGGATTAGTAATTACAAATAACGGGAAAAAAGCCGTTTTTATCACTGATACTGGATATATTCATAAAGACTATTTTGAAGTGATAAAAGACGCAGATTTTTATTATTTAGAAGCGAATCATGATGAATTGATGTTAATGCAAACTTATAAACGGCCTCATCACTTAAAAATGAGAATTTTAAGCGAGAGAGGACATTTGTCGAATAACGAGGCCACTAAAATTTTAAATGAAGTAATTATCAATAAACGTCCTATTTGGGCGGTTGCACACATATCAGAAGATTGTAATACTCGTGAAAAAATTGAAATGGCGGTCGTTAAAAATTTTAACGATCCATTTAAAGCTAAATTGATTTACACATCACAAGAATCAAGTAAGGTTATTAAGATATGAAAATAATTGCCGTTGGAAAAATAAAAAAGAAATATCTTTTAGAAGGAATTGAGTTTTATTTAAAACAAATTTCAAAGTTAGAAATTATCGAAGTAAAACAATCAAATACCGATAAAGAAGGAAAAGATATTTTATTAAAAATTAATTCAAAAGATTATGTTATCGCTCTTGATATTAAAGGAAATAAGTATGATAGTGAATCTTTTTCTAAAAAACTAGAAATGTTAAAACTAAACAGTGAAGATATTGTCTTTTTAATTGGGGGTTCAAACGGATTAAGTTTAGAAGTAAAAGAAAGAGCCAATGAATTGTTAAGTTTTTCTGATTTTACCTTTCCGCATGAACTATTTCGATTAATTTTAGTTGAACAAATTTATCGGGCTGAATCAATTTTTTTGAAAAAACCTTATCATAAATAATAAAAGATTTAAAATACGATTATTTTAATGAAATTATAGAGTAAAAATGATAAAATATCATTGTGAGGAGGGAAAAAAGAAATGGCTGACAAGAAAAAGAAAGACAAAAAAAGTTTCTTCCAAGGGTTTAAGGATTTTATTTCTAGAGGTAGTGTTCTAGATATGGCAGTTGCCGTAATTATTGGGGGCGCTTTTGGGGCAATTGTTACTTCAATGGTTAATGATATTTTAATGCCCTCGATTGCCGCAATATTTGGAAAAGCATCTTTTGAAAACTTATTTGCGGTTGTTAAGGGTACAAGCGACTATTCAACATTAACTTATGCCGATGCAGTTACATTAGCAGCTACTGAAGGAGCAACAATTATTGCTTATGGTCGTTTCATTCAAGCAATCGTTAACTTCTTAATTATCGCATTTTTCCTTTATGTTGTTATAATTGTAGTCATTAAAGGAGCTCAAAAGCGATTAGAAGAGAGAAGATTAGCTGCTGAAGCAGAGGAAAAGGCTAAAGAAGATGAAGCACCCAAAGAACCAGAGATACCAGAAGATATTAAGTTGCTGACAGAAATAAGAGACCAATTAAAAGATTTGAAAAAGGGGAAATAAACTCAAATCTAAATCAAGTCAAATTGGTGCTTGAGTTTAAAAAGGTCCCCGGACCTTTTTTTACTAAGTAAGAAAGGATACAAGATGAAAGATTTAAAAGTATATAAAAAATTTGAAATAGATAAGACTCTAGTTAAAGTAAAAGATGTCACTTTTAATGATGGTTCTTTTAATTTGATAGCCGGACCTTGTTCTGTTGAAAGTTATGAATCATTAGAAAAAATAGCTGAAGTTATTAAAAATAATGGAGGAAAGATTATTCGTGGTGGAACTTTCAAGTTAAGAACTTCACCGTATAACTTTCAAGGATTAGGTCGTGAAGGTGTTAAAATTTTAAGCGAAATTGGGAAAAAATATAATTTAGTTACTGTTTCGGAAATCCCATGTATTTTAGAACTAGATTTATTTATAGAATATATTGATATTATTCAAGTTGGAGCTCGCAATATGGATAACTCTTCGCTACTAAAAGCACTCGGTAAAGTTAATAAGCCGATCATATTAAAAAGAGGACCATCATCAACTATCGAAGAGTGGTTATTAGCTGCTGAGTATATTTTAGAAGGCGGAAATAATCAAGTGATTTTATGTGAGCGGGGGAGCCGTTCATTTGAAACATATACTAGAAACACTTTAGATTTATCAGCAGCTTTAGCTGCGAAAAAGCTATCACATTTACCAGTCATTATTGATCCTTCTCATGGAACTGGTAGAGCTGATATGGTTAGTGATTTTACTAAGGTTGCCAAGTTTTTATCTTTTGATGGAGCGATTATCGAGATTCATGAGAATCCAGTCGAAGCTTTAAGTGATGGTTTTCAATCAATCGATTTTGACGAATATACGGAACTGGTGTCATCGTTATGAAAATTGTAAAACTACCAAAATATGATATTTATATTAATGATTCATTTTCTAGTTATAATGAGTTTTTTAACAATTATTTTAATAGCGCATTTTTCGTAATAACAGATCAGACTGTTTTTTCAATATATAAAGAAACATTAGAAAATAAATTAAATAAAAAGAAATTATTTTGGTATATTTTAGAACCTGGTGATGATTCTAAGACAAGCGAGAATGCACTAAAAATTATTGGTTTTCTATTTAAAAACAATGCTAAAAGGGATGATGTTTTAATCTCGTTTGGTGGTGGAGTAATTACTGATATAACAGGTTTAGTTGCATCAATTTATATGAGAGGAGTCAATTTAGTCCATATACCGACGACTATCATTGGTCAAATTGATAGTTCAATTGGCGGTAAAACTTCCGTAAACCATTTAAAATATAAAAATATTATTGGTACCTTTTATGATCCAGCATTCGTAATTTGCGAAACTGATTATCTAAAAACATTACCAGAAAAAGAAATTATTAATGGGTTAGGAGAATTAATTAAGACCGGATTCATTGGTGATGAAGAAATCATAAAAAAAATAGAATTAAATGATCAAAAATTATTAACCCCAAATATAATAAAAAAAGCAATTGATGTTAAAAAAGAGTATGTTATCGAAGATTATTTCGATAAATCTAAAAGAAACATTTTAAATTTTGGACATACAATTGGTCATGCGGTTGAAGCCGCTAGTAATTTTCAAGTAACTCATGGTCAAGCGGTAATTTTTGGGATGGTTAAAGCTTTAGAAGTTGGAATATCATTAAAATTAACAAATCCCCAAGTGTTAAAAAGGCTTAATGATCTAATTAATACCATCAATTATAAATTACCAGACACAGTGTTTAAAGATTATGAGAAGTTTTTATATAAAGATAAAAAAAGTGAACTCAATGGAGTTAAATTTGTTTTTTTGGAAGATGTTTTAAAACCAAAAGTAGAAATTATTAGTTGGGAAAAATTAAAAGATGAATTGGCTAGTAAATAAAAGTAATTTATCGGGGGTTGTTACAGCACCACCATCTAAATCATTAACTATTAGAGCTATTATTGCCGCTAGTTTGGTTGATGGAACTTCAGTTATTGATAATTTTTTAATTAGCGATGATACAGTCGCGGTAATTGAAGCTTTAAAAATAGCTGGTATCAAAATTGATAAATTTGGAGACAAGTTAATAATTGTTGGTAATACTTTTACTAACAATGAAGAAGTGTTTAATCTTCGTTCTTCAGCAACAGCTTTTAGAATGTTAATTTTTGTTTTTTTAGTTAAGTTTAACAGTTTTAAAATAACTGCAAATAAAGATTTGTTAAATCGACCCTTTAATACTATAGATAAGTTTTTTAATAAATATCACATTAAATATTATTTAGAAAATAATGTTTATTATATCTCAGGTGAACTAAAAAGTGGACAATATGAAATTGAAGGACACATTAGTTCACAATTTGCTAGTGGATTAACACTCGCTCTTTCAACCTTGCAGGAATATTCAACAATTATTATTGAAGATCAACTTGTTTCTAAACCCTATTTAGAAATGACATTAGGAATCATTAATCACTTTAGTGATTGTAGTATTATTATGCGCGGGAATATGATAATTATTAATCAAGAAGTTAAATATAATCCGAGTAATTATCTAGTTGAAGGTGATTATTCTCAAGCGGCATTTTATTTAGTATTGGCCGCCCTTGGTTATAATATTAAAATTGATGGACTTTCTAAAAAATCACTACAAGGTGACCGTAAAATTATTGATTTCCTAGATAGTTTTGGAGTAAAAACAATATGGGAAAATGGGTTATTAAAAGTTAGTCATAAATTGTTAACTCCAGCTAGAATTGATGTTATAGATAATCCCGATTTATTCCTTATTATAGCCATTTTAGCGTCATTTATTGATGGTGAAACAGAGATAATAAATATCCAAAATTTAAGACATAAAGAAAGCGATAGAGTCAAATCACTAACTGATAATTTTGATAAATTGGGAATTAAATATTTACTAACCGGAAATGCTATAACTATTTATGGCAATGAAGAAAAAAAAGAGATTGCAATTCTTGATGGATTTAATGATCATCGAGTGATTATGTCGTTGGTTGTTTTTGCGTTAGCATCAAGACAAACATATCTTATTAAAAATGTTAGTTTTATTACAAAATCATATCCCAATTTTTTAAATGATATTATTAATTTAGGAGGTAGTATTGAAATGAAAACTATTGAAAAATTAAGAGAGAATATTGTTGATATTGATAAAAAAATGATTGAACTTTTTAAGCAGAGACGTGAACATGTTTTATTAATTAGTGATGTAAAAAAGGAATTAAACTTACCAATTGTTGATAAAGAATATGAAGCTAAACAAATTAAAATTCATCTTGATTTGTTGGGTGATAAATCAATCGAAAATCAATATATTGAATTTTATTCTAAAGTCTTAGATATTAGTTACCAACTTCAAAAGGGAGTTCCTAAAATGGCTTTAATTGGAAAGGGATTAACCCATAGCCTTTCTCCAAAATTACACCATATTATTGGACGATTAAATGATTTTAAATATGACTATTCTTTAATTGAAATTGAAAATGAAAACGAATTAAAAGAATCATTAGACTTAATTAGAAATCACGAATATCAAGCATTTAATATTACCATGCCTTACAAACGAGATGTTATTAAATATGTTGATGTTTTAACTAATAAAGCTCACTTTTCCGGATCGGTTAACTTAGTTTATTTGAAAAATGGTCAATTAATTGGTGATAATGTTGATTATGATGGAATTGTTTATAGTTTAAAACAAATAGATGTTAACTTACAAAAACATCCGATTTATATTTTAGGAACTGGAGCTACTGCGAAAACACTTGCTAGTGTTTTGGATGCCATGATGCTTGATTATACTTTTGTTAGTCGTGACCCCATAAAACATAAGCACATGTCAAATGTGATTAGTTATAAGGAATTAAAAGACAAAAAAGATCATATCATTATCAATACTACTCCAGTAGGAATGTATCCAAATAGTGATCAAATGCCTATTTGTTTAGAAGAAATAAGAAAGGCAGTTTATATTTTGGATGTTATTTATAATCCGAATCCAACGAAGATAGTTAAATATGCTAAAGCTGGTTTAACAGGAATGGATATGTTGGTTGCTCAAGGAATAGCGACATTTAATCAGGTTTTTGATCGGAAGGTTGTTATTTCAAAAACATTAGTTGAACAAATAAAGCGAGAATTAAATGAATAGTATTTTTCAAGGTAAAAAATTAAAACTAACAGTTTTTGGTGGATCTCATGAACCAATAATGGGGTTTAGTCTTTTGGGTTTTCCTGAAACTAAAATTGATAATTCAAAAATTATAACAGATATCAACAGAAGAAAACCTCAAAAAATTGGGACCACAGAAAGACTCGAAAGCGATGAACCAATTTTTATTTCTGGTTATGACGGTATAAAAACTACTGGAGAAGAAATTTTAGTTCATTTTAAAAATGAAAATTTTAATAAAAAAGATTATCAAAAGTTTTATGATCATCCACGACCAGGTCATGTTGATTTTATTGTAAGAAAAAAATATCAAAATGAACAAATGATATTTGGTGGGAGTATTTTTTCAGGAAGGATGACTCTTCCTTTAGTAGTTGCCGGAAATTTTTGTAAACAAGCCCTAAATTATCAATTTGAATCGAAATTAGTTCAAATTGGACAAATTAAAAATTTAGATAAAATTGATGAATATTTAGCGTCAATTATTGAAAAAGGAGATTCAGTTGGTGGAATTGTTGAAGTAAGAGTTAGTGGAGTTGAACTGGGATTAGGCGGACCATTATTTGATCGATTATCAGCTAAAATTGCTCAAACTGTTTTATCGATACCTGGTACTAAAGGGATCGAATTTGGCGAAGGTGTTAACTCGACTAATTTATTGGGGAGCGAGTTCAATGATTTAATTATTGATCATACTGGTAAAACTAAAACTAATCATAGCGGTGGTATTTCAGGTGGAATTTCAAACGGAAATGAATTAATTATAAGGGTTTCTTTTAGACCGCCATCATCAATTTCAAGACCACAATTAACTTATTCATTTAAAACTAATCAACTTGAGGAGTTAAATATCGAAGGTAGACATGATGCCGCATATGTTCAAAGAGTTTTAGTCGTTGTTGAAAATATGATAGCTCTAGCTTTGTTAGATGAAAAATTATGAAATTAGAAGATATTTATAAAATAGGAACTAAAACAGCGAACACTTTAAGAAAAAATAATATATGGAGTCCATATGATTTAGTAATGACTTTTCCTAAATCATATGAAAATTATAATATTATTGATTTTAATGAAGCGAAACATAAACAAATAATTACCGTTTTAGGTCATATTTTAAAAATTGAATCATTTAAAGCTAAAGTCCATGTTATTAAAGTGTTACTTAAAACTGATCAGTTTCAAGTAACATCTTTAATTTTTAATCAACCATTTTTATTAAATAATTTTAAAGTTGGTGATGAAGTATTAGTTAAAGGAAAATATAATCTTTATACCAATGAAATTATAGTTTCAACGATTTCTAAAAATTTAGAAAAAAGAGAAATTACTGCAATATATAATCTTCCAGAAATTAATGACTATGTTATATCAGAAGCGATAAATGATGTTTTTGAAAATAATAAAGTGACGATTTATGAAACTTTACCAACTAACATTTTAAAAAGATTTAAATTGAATGGTAGAAAAGAAGCTATTAGAAAAATCCATTTACCATTAAATTCAAAAGAATTAAATGATGCGTTCAAAAGATTTAAATATGAAGAAGCGATAACGCTTCAGTTAAAACTTCAAAAAGGTTTATTAAATCGAGTTAAAAGAGATCCAATTAATTATAATTTGGATTTAGTCAAGAAATTTATTGATTCTTTACCATATGAGTTAACCGATGATCAAAAAGAAGTTGTTAATGAAATTTATCGGGATTTTAAAAAAGATTATCCAACTAAAAGATTAATTCAAGGTGATGTTGGTTCTGGAAAAACGATAGTCGCTATAATTTCAATTTTGGGTGTCTTGTCAGCAAATCAACAGGCAGTATTAATGGTTCCGACTGAAATTCTAGCTAATCAACAGTATGAAACTATTAAAAAATTACTTCCTAACTATAGTATCTCATTATTAACTAGTAAAGTTAGCGATAGAAAAGAAATTATTAAAAAATTAGAAAGCGGAGAAATCGACGTTTTAGTTGGAACTCATTCGGTAGCATCGGAAAATGTTGTTTTCAAAGATTTAGGTTTAATCATTATTGACGAACAACACAAATTTGGAGTTGAATTAAGAGAGTCATTATTTAAAAAATCGGAATCAGCTAATTTAATCTATTTAACGGCAACTCCAATTCCTAGAACTTTAGGAATCGCCATGTTTGGTGATCTAGCAACAAGTCAAATTAAATCGAGACCACAATTTCAAAAACCAATTATTTCTAAACATTTTGATAATAATGAGTTAGACGAAATTATTCAAGAAATTGAGGTTACAGTGAAAAAAGGGGAACATGTTTTTGTTGTGGTACCGGCAATTAGTTCTGATTTAAAAGATTATAATATTGAAAATACAAAAGAAATATTAAAACCAATCTTTAAAGATAATTTATTTATTTTACATGGCGAAATTTCTAGTGATGATCGAAATGAAATCATTAGTAATTTTTCAAAGGCCAATGGTGGGGTTTTACTAGCTACATCGATGATTGAAGTTGGAATTGATTTAAAAACTGCAACTTTAATGGTCGTTTTAGCAGCAGAAAATTTTGGATTATCTCAACTACATCAACTAAGAGGAAGAGTTGGAAGAGGTGAGATTCAGTCAAAATTTTACACTGTTTCTAGTAAAGATGATATTGAAAGATTAAAAATATTAGAAAAGGTAACAGATGGATTTAAATTAAGTGAGTACGATTTAAAACTAAGGGGACCAGGAGAGTTTTTAGGACTTAACCAAAGCGGAATTTTGAAGTCTAAATATTTAGATTTTAGTTCTGATTATCAAATTTTATTAGATGCTAGAAAACTAAGTGTAGAAATAATTCAAAATAAAAACATATTTAACGATAAAAGTTATTACTATTTAAACAGAATTTTAAATGAAGATTAACATATAAATTATATGTTATACTATATTCATATCAAGAGGGGGTATCTTAATGATTAAAATAGCAGTAGATGCAATGGGAGGAGACAACGCTCCTGTTGAAATAATTAAAGGAGTCAATTTAGCAATTGAAAAATATAATGATATTGAAATTCATTTATTTGGTGATGAGTTAGAAATAAAAAAATATTTAACCGATTCGCCTCGGGTTAAAGTTTTTCATGCACCAGAATTTTTGGATATGGGAGTCGAAGATCCAATTAAAGCGTTACGCCAAAACCCTAATTATTCAATGTTTCAAACAATTAAACATGTCAAAGATGGAAATGCTGATGCAATAGTAACTGCTGGACCGACTCAAGGGGCGGTTGTTGGCGGTACTTTAATTTTAAGAAGAATTAAAGGAATGAAGCGAGTTGCAATTGCACCATTTGTTCCTGATTTTAGTGGACGTACTAGAATTTTATTAGATTCTGGAGCTAATGTTGAGTTTAGACCAGAGCACTTATTGGATTTTGCAGTAGTTGCATCCGTTATTAGTAAAACATATTTTAATGTGGAAAATCCAAAAGTGGGACTAGTTAATATCGGAGTTGAACCTGGAAAGGGAAGGCAAGAAGACATTGATGCATATGAACTATTAAAAAATAGTCAACTAATTAATTTTCACGGTAATGTTGAACCAAAAGATATGATGTCAACTGATGTTGATGTTTTAGTTACAGATGGTTTTACAGGTAATATCTTAATGAAAAGTTATGAAGGAGCAGTAAAAGCATTTTCTGATGCCATAAAAACAGAAGTTAAGCAGTCACTTAGAGCTAAATTAGGTGGATTACTAATGATGAAGGCGTTTAAAAATATTAAAGGAAAAGCCAATCCTGATGTGGTTGGCGGTGCTATTCTAGTTGGTGTTGAAGGCATTTTAATTAAAGCCCACGGTTCATCTAATGCTTTTGCGTTTTCGAATGCAATTAGGCAAGCTCGTCAATTAGCAAAAGGCGACATAATGAGTCAAATTAGAGTAGCCATTGGGGAATTACATAATGAATAATGAATTTAAACCGGTAACCGAGTTACTAAAAAAAATTAAAATTAGACCGAAAAATCTAACTTTATATGAAAGTGCCCTCACTCATTCTTCATATGCTTATGAGAATGAGTGTGAAAGCAATCAAAGATTAGAGTTTTTAGGCGATGCCGTCTTAGAAATTTTTATGAGTGAGTATTTATATAAAAATCAAAAAGAACTTGCTGAAGGAACGATGACTAAAAAAAGAGCTCAGCTAGTTTGTGAGGAAGCTTTATTTCAGTATTCAAATAAAATAAATTTAGTTGATTATTTAAAATTAGGGCGCGGTGAAAAATTAAAAGGAGCCTCACAAGCTACTATTGCTGATGCTTTTGAAGCGTTAATGGGGGCTATTTATTTAGATTTGGGATTTAAAGAAGCTAGAAAAGCATTCTATAAATTAGTCATTCCGAATATTGATTTAACTAGTGATATCAAAGATTATAAAACAATCTTACAAGAATATGTTCAAGGAGATCGAAGAACAATCAATTATAAAATTGTTAACGAGTCTGGACCATCGCATGATAAATTATTTGAAGCGGCAGTTTATTTGGATGGAAATATTATCTTGGGTCAAGGGATTGGAAAAACAAAAAAAGAGGCTGAACAAAAAGCTGCAGAAGAAGCATTGAAGAAAGGAAAATTTTATGTTGATTAAACAAATTTATGATGAATATGGTTTACCAATTGAAAGAATAATCAATAAAGAGTATAAACGACTTGGATTAAAACTTCCTGAAGCTATGGTATTATTGGCTCTTTTTTCAATATATGAAAGAAGAAGAACTTTTACAATTAATGCAATTTCAAAACGTGTTGAATACAATCGTAATGAAATTGGGTTATTAATTGCTTCTTTAGAAGAAAAAGGATTTTTAGAGTTAAAGTTAGAAACTAATAAAGATGGAAAAGAAAGGGAAATCTTCAGTTTAGATCAAACATTTAAAAAAATAGAAAAATTAATCATCGATGATTATCGCAGTAAAAAAAGCGATGAAGCTGCAGCGCATATTGGAAAAATTATCCAAATCTTAGAACAAGCATTAGGAAGAGTTTTGTCAGCTTTTGAAATGGAGTTAATTAGAAATTGGTATTTAAATGATAATTTAAGTTATGAAATGATTGAAGATGAAGTTATTAAAGCAACTTCAAAAGCTAAATTTTCTATTAAATATATTGATCGTATCTTAATGACCTCAAAAACAGAAGATCGAGAAGTTGATCCCAAAACGGCTGATATTTTAGAACAAATATATAAAAAAATATGAAGAAAAAAGATTTAATTGTTGAAACATTAAACAAGATGTTTCCTAATCCGAAATCAGATTTAAATTATACAAATAATTTTGAAATGTTAATCGCAGTAGTCCTCAGTGCACAAACTACTGATGTCTCGGTTAATAAGGTTACGCCAGCGTTATTTAACAAATATCCAGATCCTAAAGCATTAATGAATGCGGAGATTATTGATTTAGAAAACATTATAAAAACTATCGGTTTATATAAAACTAAAGCAAAAAATATAAAAAAATTAAGTGAAATTTTACACGACAAATATAACAGTGAAATTCCTTCTAAAAGAGTGGATTTAGAATCACTTCCAGGAGTTGGAAGAAAGACCGCTAATGTTGTCTTGGCTAATGCATTTGGGGAAAATGTTATTGCAGTTGATACCCATGTAAATCGAGTATCTAAAAGATTGGGAATCGCTGAAGAAAGCGATAATATACTAGAAGTTGAAAAAAAGATTGTTGATTATTTTGCCCAAGATGATCTTAAAAAATTACATCATCAATTAATATTTTTCGGAAGATATCATTGCCTTGCGAGAAATCCGAAATGTGAAAATTGTCCCCTTCAAAAAGTTTGTGTTTTTTACAAAAATTTATAATAAATAAGAAGAAAGAGAGTTCTATTCTCTTTTTTTTATAATGTTTATTTTGTGTTATTTTCTTTTTTTGATAATATCATAATATACACTTAAAGAAAAAGGGGGATTACGGAATGGAAATAAACTTTAAGAAATTAGAAACTTATCGACCTGAAATCAAGTTAGCAGAAACTGGGACCACGATTGGATCGATAGTTAGATGGCAGCGAAAGCAAAAAAACATGACCTTAAATGAAGGAGCTGAAGGAATTTGTAGTATTTCATATTTATCAAAAGTTGAAAATAATTTAATTGAACCGAGCGAGCAAATTTTAGGTGATCTTAAAAGGAGATTTGATTTAGAAGACCTTTTAAACTATGATTTAAAACGTTATGAAGATCATTACAATGATATTATTTTACAAATGTTTAACGGGAAAGAAATACCATCGTTATATTTAAAAATTTATGAAAATCAAAATGATTATAAATCAAAACTTATTTTATTTGCTATCTATTTAGAAAAAGAAAATTTGGGTAAAGTTCAGAAAATATATAAGGAATTGGAATTTGAAATTAATAAATTTAATCATGATGAAATTAATTTATTTTATTTTTTTACTGGATTAATGTTAATGTATGAAGGAAAATATCACTTAGCTTTAAAAGTTTTAAAATTGAGTAATGTTGTTGACAAAAATTCAAAATTATCAATGCTAATCGATTATTATATGGTGTTTTTGAAATTACAATTAGGAAAGTATCTTCAAAGTATACCACTATCTCGTGATTTAAAAAAAAGATTATTAAATAATCATAGTTTAGGTTTATACGAAAGTCTTTTAAAAATCCAAATATTCTTATCTTTAGATGAATTTGATTATGATTTTTCTAATAATCTAATTGAAGAAAAGCAATTTCTTTCAAAGAAAGAAAAGAGTTTAGCGAAAATGTTTTTGAATTTGTCACAAGATAAAAAGATAAATGTTTCATTATTAGAAAAGAACATCAGCGAATCAGATTACTGGTATCGACTAGCATTGATATATTTTGACAAACAAGAAAATTACAATAAAATTAAAGAAGTTATGAAAAATAGTACTAAATATCAATCAAATCCGATAAATGAACATATAGAATTTTTTCTTGATAGTAAATACACTTTAGATAATGACGCATTTGCTCGTTATATTAGAAATATCACTAGTAATTTTGAATCAAACTACAATGGTTATTATATACTTTTGATGTTATTTGAAAATGCTTCTAAGTATTATGAAAATAAAACATTTTATAAAACTGCAAATTTAATTAGAAAATATGGCAAAAAATTATCTTCTAACTTAAAGCGCATGTCATAAATACTATTTATGGTAAAATAATACGTGTGGAGGGAATCACATGAAAAAGGTTATTAGCGGAATTAAAAAATACACTCCTTATGTATTACTACTACTTGGAATATGGATTGTTGTCACATTTTTTATTGCAGGCGGAATAAAAACTAGTGAAAAGGTTATGAACCCCTCATTACCAGCAGAACAATATCATTTTACAATTTTTCAATTAATGTTTGGGAAAGGATTTCGTGTTTTGGGAGAAAATAAAATCTATTTTCGTCCTAACTTTTTTGGTTTTACAATTATAATTCCCTTAATTAGTGGCTTAATAATAGCGACCATTAACAAAATTAATTATAAAACGAGACATTTATTAGCGGGGATGTTGTTACTAATCTCTGGATTAAGTTTATTTTTATTACCTGCGAATGCTCAATTAGGATACGGTTGGAATGATCGCCTTAGCGTAGTTGTTACTGGTGGAGCCGCTTTAATTGTTGCGGGAACGCTAATTTTGGTTTTTTCTCTTATTAACTTTTTATTGATTTTTCTTGCCGATAAAAAAGTAAACTAATTAAACTCCATCTATTATTAGATGGAGGCGTTAATTATGCAGATATTTCAAATATTTCAAATGCTACTCATGGTAGTAACATGGACTAATATTGAAGTTGATGTACCAGTATATAGTTCAATTGATAATTATATTAACATTCCCCAAGCAGAGCTTTCTGAAAACGGGAATGTTTTTATAGATGATGAAATGTATTATGTTTATAGTGGTGTAGATAATAATTTCTATTCAGATTTAGATACCAATTATGTTGGAAAAATTAGATATATGATTAAAGCTGTTTTTCCAACATATGGTATTGAATCCAAACAAGAAATCATTTTCAATATTGTTGATAATGTTAAACCAACAATTACTAGAATTCCTAATTTTAGAATTTTAGTTGGACAAAAAATACCAGATGTATTGATTGGTTTAGATTATAGTGATAATTACTATTTGAAAAGTGAATTAAATGTTAATGTGTTAGGACTTGATACGGTTAATAATAAAACTATAGGAAAATACTATTTTGATTATCAAGTGGTTGATCCTTCAAATAATGTTCAAGTTGCAACCTCATATATTGAAGTAATTGATAATTTACCGCCAGAAATTATTAAATTAAGAGATTTAAAATTAGAAATTGGCGAAACATTTGATGTTTATTCATTTTATAAATTTCAAGACAATCACGATAAATTTGTCAACGTAATGGTTGATATATCAAATATTAATTTTAACAAAGTTGGAATATATAGTATTAAAATTAAGGCCAGTGATATTAGTGGTAATGAATCAACAACTACCGATTACATCCAAATTATGTACACTGGCAAACCTGAGTTAAATCTTTATTCAAATTCAATAAACATTGAAGTTGGAACATTAAACTATCAAGAAAAATTAATCAGTAATATAAAAAGTGTTTCAGATAAAGTTGATCAACTTTTTCCAAGTGATGTGACTATTAGTCATTTAATTGATATAAACCGATTGGGTAAATATCAAATTGAATATAAAATTAAAAACTCAAACAATTTAGAAACTATCAAATTGGTTGATGTTAATATTGTTGATACAACTAAACCAACAATTATTCAAACTAGCGATTTACTAATTCCTTATGGAACTAGTAATTTTATTCACCAACATTACTTTCATATTTATGATAATTACGATGACTACTCAGATTTAACGATTAGTTTTACTTATAAAATAGATTTTAAAGAAATTGGTAGTTACCCAATTAGAGTAGAAGTTACTGATAAATCTAAAAATAAATCGGTTTTTGAAGGGGTAATTCAAGTGGTAGATTTGGAACCACCAATTTTTATTACAAATCACGAGGAAATCGAAATCAATGTTTTTAGCACTTATAATTTTGAAAATTATGAAATTAAAGACAATTATGATAAAAATCCCACTATATATCCTAAAGTAGTAAGTTTTAATGAGGTTGGGGTTTTTGAGATTAATTTAGTGGCAACAGATTCCAGTGGCAATACTAATAAAAAAACAGTAATTGTTCATGTGATTGATGATGAAAAGCCGACAATAGTATTATCAACTAAAGAAATTAAATTATCAATGGGATCTAGTAAACTTAATCCCCTTGATTATTTAGTAGACGCTTTTGATAATTATGATGATTTAACAGTTAATGATGTTTTAATTGTAGACACTGTAAATTATAATCAACTAGGTAAATATGAATTGATTTATTATTTAACTGATAAATCAGATAATGAAGCGGTTAAAATCATTGAAGTAACAATTGATGATACTACCAAACCTTTGATTAAGACAAAAGATATAGTAATCCAATATAAATCAAATTTTGATATTTGGGAAGGAGTAGAAGTTACTGATAACAATGATAAACTAACATTGATTTCATATCCAAAGACGATAGATACATCACAAATTGGTACTTATCAAGTAACATATTTTGCGGTTGATGAAAGGGGCAATATGTCTAAAATATCAAGGCAAATAGAAGTAGTTGATAAAGATGAAAACTTAAAAACTACACTTTATATTAGTGCAAATCTTCTAATTACCAGCTTAATAACATTTGGGGTCTATATTTATTTTAAACATAAAAAACGCAAATGATTATTTATTTGGACTTTTGTAACTAAAAGCGTTATAATAACAATGATATTTATAATATGAAAGGGAGAAAAAATATGTCAAAAGTATTAGTAGTTTACTGGAGTGGTACAGGTAATACCGAAATTATGGCTGAAAAAATTGCTGAAGGTTTAGAAAACGCTGGTGTTGAAGTTGATTTAAGAAGCGTTTTAGATGTTGATCCAAGCGAAGTTGCCGATTTTGATAAAATCGCATTCGGATGTCCATCAATGGCTGACGAAAAATTAGAAGAAGATGAGTTTGCACCATTCTTTGATGACGTTGAAGATTCATTAGCGGGCAAAAAAGTACTATTATTTGGCTCATATGGATGGGGAAACGGCGAATGGATGGAAGATTGGGTTGAAAGAACCGAAGATGCAGGAGCCGAAGTATTTAACGGTGAAGGCCTAATTTTAAACTATACTCCAGATGCAGAAGGCGAAGCACTTTGCGTCGAGTGGGGCGAAGAATTTGCTGAGTTCTAATAAATTATCTTATAATTTTTAAGGTCGAATTGATTCGACCTTTTTTTCTAAAAAAATAGTAATTAACATGATATACTTGAAATGGTGATATAGTGTTTGGTGTTTTCTATTTACAAAGTGAATACAGTCTTTTAAATAACTTAATTCCACTTTCTAAACTTATTAGCTTAGCTAAAGATAAGGGTTATGATTTTGTCACACTTGCTGATAATAATAACTTATATGGAATGTATGAGTTTTTTAAAGAAGCCCAAAAACACGAAATAAAACCAATTATTGGAATGAAAATTGAAGTAGATTTTGAAGTATACAAAACCGGATTTTTGGTATATGTCAAAAATAATTTAGGTTATCAAAACTTATTAAAAATATCATCAATTATTAATTTAGAAGGTCGTAATCTTAATTTTGAAGAGTTAGTACAACACCAGGAAGGTCTAATTATTATTACTTCTGGAATTGATTCAATTATTGATAATCGGATTTCAAATAATGATTTAGAAGAGGCTCATCGAATTCTTACCAGATTCAAAAAGGAAATTGAAGAAATTAATGTTGGACTATTATTGTCTAACTTTAATCATGAAATAATGGTGGCACCAACTCTCGTGAAAATGGCTTTAGAAAGAGAAGTTACAATATTGCCAATTCAAAAAACCTCTTATTTAGAAGTTGAAGATAAAAAACATTATGAGACTCTTTGCAAGATTTTGGGAGTACCTAATCAAATCGACGAGGGTGACTTAAGTTTCTTAACTAAAGTAGAACTTGAGTATCGTTTTTCTGATTATCCGTTCGTGTTTAAAAATGCTAGCATTATTGCTCAAGGTGTAACATTTGAGTTTAAACTTCCAAAATTAAAACTACCAAAAATTGATACCAAAGGATTATCATCAGCTCAATATTTGGCAAAAATTGCTTATGAGGGTTTAGATAAAAAATTAGGTAAAGGTCATGAAAAACCTCGTGAAGTTTATGAGAAAAGATTAGAGTATGAGCTAGATGTTATTAACAAATTAAATTATCCAGATTACTTTTTAATTATTGAAGACTTTGTTAGATATGCAAAAGATAAAGGAATTTTAGTCGGACCAGGGCGTGGATCTGGAGCCAGCAGTTTAGTCGCATATTCGTTAGATATTACTGAGATTGATCCGATTAAATTTAATCTTCTATTTGAAAGATTTTTAAATCCGGCCCGATTAAGCATGCCCGATATAGATCTTGATTTTCCTGATGATAGACGGGATGAAGTTATTGATTATGTGGCTAGAAAATATGGAAGCGATCATATTGCATCAATTATAACTTTTGATACCTTTCAAGCTAATTCATCAATTAGAGATATTGCCAGAGTAAAAGACTTTAATGTTGGACAAACTAATCAATTAATTGAAAACTTAAAACGGGGAACACTTAATTTAAAAGATCCAGAAATTAAAGAAATTATTGATACATCAAATATGATTATTAATTTACCAAGACATACCGGAACCCATCCGGCAGGAATTATTTTATCAAGTGAAAATTTATCTCAAATTATTCCTCTTCAAAGAGGTCCACAATCATTTCCCCAAACACAGTGGAATATGAATCATTTAGAAGAACTAGGGTTTTTAAAAATTGATTTTTTAGGTATTAAAAATTTAACGATTATTGATGAAACAGTTAAATTAATTCAATTGAGAAATCCTCATTTTAAATTAAATGAAATTAGTTATGATTGTCCTAAAACTTATGATTTGTTGCAAAGGGGAGATACTAACGGAGTCTTCCAGTTAGAACAACCAGGAATGCAACAAACCTTAAGATTAATTTTGCCAACGAAATTTGAAGATGTGGTTGCCACATTAGCGTTATATCGACCTGGTCCTATGGCTAACATTAGAACGTATGCTAAACGATTAAAAGGTGAACCATATGAAAAAGTTAATCCAATTTTAGATGAAATTTTGGATCCTACTTATGGTGTTATTGTTTATCAAGAACAAATTATGCAAATTGCCAATAAATTTGCTGGATATAGTTATGCTGAGGCTGATTTATTGAGAAGAAGTATTTCTAAAAAAGATTTTAAAACTTTAAAAGAAGATGAAGTTCACTTTATTAAATCAGCAACAAAATTAGGACATAGCGAAAAACTAAGTAAAGAAATATATGACTATATTGTTAAGTTTGCTGATTATGGATTTAACCGAGCTCATAGTGTGTCATATGCCACAATTACTTATCAAATGGCATATTTAAAAGCTAATTATTTCCAAGAATTTGCCTCAACTCTACTGTCTAATAATATTGGTAATGAAAGCTTAACGCAAAAATATTTACAAGAATTAATTGAGCATGGATATGAGTTATTACCACCCCGAATTAATCAAACAACTAATGTTTATCAAATCTTTGATAATGCAGTCATGTTACCGCTTAGTTTAATTAAAACAATTGGTCGGGAAACGGCACGCAAGTTTTTAGAAGCACGAGGGGATGAACCGTTTTCGAGTTATAACAATTTTTTAACTAGAACCGAAGGAGTTTTTAGTGATAGAAATATTGAAAACTTAATTTATGCCAGTGCTTTAGATGAATTTGGATTAAATAAAAAAACATTAAAAGCTAATTCAAATCGAGAAAATATAATGTATGCTGCTTACTTATCAAGTGTTATTACTGAAAAACGAGAAGATGAACATACAAATGATGAATTGATGGAGCTAGAAAAAATATCATATGGATTTAATATTTTCTATGATGAATTTAGCGGCATAATTAAATTAAGAAACAAACATAACTTATTATCAATTCGCGAATCAATTAAACAAAGTGAATTTGTCGTAATTTCAAAAATTACTAATCTTAAAGAAATAACAACTAAACATAATCAAAAAATGGCGTTCATTAAAATAAAAGATGATACAGCTGAAATTGATGTAACTATCTTTACTAACGAATATCAATCTTTTCTTGAAGTAAAAGATCAAAATTTATTCGTGATTAAAGTTCAAAAAAGAAAATATCAAAATCGAGATTCATTTGTAGTAAAAGAAATAAAGGCGTTTGATGTGTAATTAAAAAGGCTTGATCCCTATTTCATCTCGGGACAAGCCTTTTATTATTTAATAATGTGTATTATTTTTTAGGAACTCTAATTTTTTTAAGTTTAGCAAATCTTGGTAATCCATTTTCAAGTGGCGCTTTGTCTTCTCCTTGAATTAATGGAAGAGCATATTCAACAAAATCTTTAGTTAATCCGGTGTTATCAGGTAAAATCCACTCTAGTGGTACTTTTCTCTCAGTATTAGCGGTTACTGACAATGGTACTAAAACATATTTCATTTTGTATGGGGTTGATGATAATCTCTTAAATCCAATCATTTTATCGGTAGTGCCTTTTAAAGCTTCCCTAACGCCTTTAACTCCAGCATGGAAGGCTTCTCTAACATCAACTTTGCTGGCTAAATGGGCGGCACAGCGTTGCATTAATGAAAATTCAATAGCTCGTACTTTGACATTTAATTTTTCTTTAACTTGATCAGCTAAAATTTGAGCTGTTCCACCTAATTGGGCATGTCCAAATGAATCAGTTGATAACTCACTAAAGTGTTCAGGAATATATTTGCCTTCAGCATCTTTAACTCCTTCACTAATTGCCACAATAACTTTACTCTTTTCTTTTAAAATTCGTTCAACATCGCTAAAGAATCTATCGTAATCAAAGATTAATTCAGGTAAATAAACTAAATCCGGTCCTTGACCTTGTTCGATGGCTAGTTGTGCAGCTGCGGTTAACCAACCAGCGTTGCGCCCCATAATTTCTACGATCGTTACTTGTGGTGTATCATAAACGGTTGCATCATGGTATAACTCCATTAATGTGGTGGCGACATATTTAGCCGCACTAGCAAATCCTGGTGAGTGATCAGTTCCTGCTAAATCATTGTCAACAGTTTTAGGAATTCCGATAACAGTACATTCCCAACCAGAATTTTTCATAAATTCACTAATTTTATGAGCAGTATCCATTGAGTCGTTACCGCCATTGTAGAAAAAGTAACGAATATTGTATTTTTTGAATACTTCAACTAATCTGCGATAATCAGTATCATCAACTTTTGGATCGGCCAATTTATATCTAACACTACCGATTGATGATGCTGGAGTATTTTTTAAAAGTTCTAATTCGCGAACATCTTCTTTAGTCATATCATAAAATTCTTCATTTAAAATACCTTTAATACCATGTACGGCACCATAGACACCAGTAATGCGATCTGGATGCTTTAAAGCTTCTAAAAAAACACCAGCAGCACTGGCATTAATGACACTTGTTGGTCCTCCAGATTGACCTAATAATACTACACCTTTTAATTTTTTCATTTACTATCAATCCTTTCTAATACATTTTATCACAAAGTATTATATATGGTATACTAAAAATAGTATAGGATCACAAAAAAGAGGTGGATTTTATGAGAATAGGAGTTTTAACATCGGGCGGAGATGCTCCAGGAATGAATGCGGCACTAAGGGCAGTAGTAAGAACTGCAATTAACTATGGACACAACATTTATGGAATTAGAAATGGGTATCAAGGATTAATCGACAATGACATGGTTTTATTATTGCATGATGATGTTTCAGGGATGTTAACTAAAGGGGGGACTTTTTTAGGAACAGCTAGATCTAGAGATTTTGAAGATGTGGCTGGTAGAGATTTAGCAATTAGAAATCTTCAAAAAAGAAAAATTGACGCCCTAATCGTAATTGGTGGTGATGGCACCTTTCAGGGAGCTAAAGCTTTAAGTGATATGGGAGTTAATATTATTGGCATACCAGGTACGATTGATAATGATCTAGGCGGTACCGATTTTACTATTGGGTTTCACACCGCACTTAATACAATTGTTGAAGCGATTGATAAATTAAGAGACACCTCAAGTTCACATCAAAGATGTTCAATTATTGAAACTATGGGACGTCAAGGTGGAGATTTGGCTTTATTTGCCGGAGTTTGTGGAGGAGCTGAATTTATTATTACTAATCAACATAAAGTTGATAAAGATTTAATGATTAAAAAACTAAGCGAATGGAAAAAAGAGGGACGTAGACATGCGATTATTGTTACAACTGAAAATATTTTTAATGTCTATGAACTAGCTGAAGAAATTACTCAAAAATCAGGATTTGCTACTAAAGCAACCGTTCTTGGTTATATTCAAAGAGGCGGAGCTCCAGTGCCAGAAGATCGAATTTTAGCGACTCAATTAGGAAATTATGCAGTTGAACTAGTCGAAAAGGGAATTTTTGGAGTTGGAGTCGGAGTGAGACAAAATAAATTAGTTAATACTCCTTTTGCTGATATCTTTAAAGAAAAAGTTGATCGTAGTGAATTATATAAATTAATTGCGAAAGTATCATAAAAATGTCCAAAGAAATTTTTAAGTTGGTTGCCCCTTATGAACCTAAAGGTGACCAAATTAACGCTATTTATGAAATAGAAGAAAATTTTAATAATGGAATTAAGGAGCAAATCTTACTTGGTGCTACTGGTACCGGTAAGACTTTTACCATTGCCAATATCATTCAAACTTTAGGTAAAAAAACTTTAATTATGGCACCAAATAAAACCTTAGCAGGACAATTATATGGTGAGTTAAAATCATTTTTTCCTAATAATCGAGTTGAATATTTTATTTCTTACTATGATTATTATCAACCAGAGGCATATGTGGTATCAAGCGATACCTATATTGAAAAAGATGCTTCAATTAATGATGAAATTGATGAGTTAAGACACTCAGCAACTTCATCGCTTATTTCCAATGATGATGTGATCGTTGTCGCATCTGTTTCTTGTATTTATGGTATTGGAGATATCGATGAATATAAAAATTCAGTGATATTTTTAAGAAAAGGTGAGGAATTAGGACGTTCTTATTTGCTAAACAAATTAGTTGATTTATCTTATGAAAGAAGCGATGTTGATTTCAAAAGGGGAACTTTTAGAGTTAGAGGAGATGTTGTTGATATTGTTCCAATTAATGAACGTTCTAGTGGTATTAGAGTATCGTTTTTTGGTGATGAAATTGATGAAATTAGAGAATTTGATATTGTTACAGGAACGACATTAGAAGAGATTGCCTTCGTTACCATTCCACCGGCAACTCACTTCGTGACTAGCCCAGAAAAATTAAAGATTGCAATTGAAAGAATTCGTGCTGAACTTGACGAAAGAATTAAATATTTTACGGATAATAATATGTTATTAGAAGCTCAAAGAATTAAAATGCGAACTTTATATGACTTAGAATTATTAGAAGAATTAGGTTTTTGTAGTGGTGTTGAAAACTATTCTAGACATTTAGCTTTAAAAGAAGAGGGAGAAACGCCGAACACATTAATTGATTTTTTTGGCGATGATTTTTTAATGATTATTGATGAGTCTCATGTAGCTGTACCACAAATTAGAGGAATGTACAACGGAGATAGATCAAGAAAAATGACTTTAGTAGAACACGGTTTTCGTCTTCCAAGTGCCCTTGATAATCGTCCCTTGAAATTTCGCGAATTTGAAAAGAAAGTTGATAAGGTTTTATATTTATCAGCAACCCCAGGAGACTATGAATTAAATAAAAATATTCCAGTTGTTGAACAAATTATTCGTCCAACATATTTAGTGGATCCAAAAATTGAAGTTAGACCAACATTAGGACAAATTGATGACTTATATTATGAAATTAAAAAACGCATCTTAGAAGATGAACGAGTTTTAGTAACCACTCTTACGATTAAAATGAGTGAAGATTTAACTGCTTATTTTAAGGAAAAAGGATTAAAAGTAGCATACTTACATAGTAAAATTAAACCACTAGAAAGAATTGTTATTTTAAGAGACTTAAGATTAGGTAAATATGATGTTTTAGTAGGAATTAATTTATTAAGAGAAGGATTAGATTTACCAGAAGTATCATTGGTAGCTATTTTAGATGCTGATAAACAAGGATTTTTAAGATCGACAAGATCGCTTATTCAAACGACTGGAAGAGCCGCTAGAAATGTTAATGGGAAAGTTATTATGTATGCTGATGAAGTATCAATGTCAATGGAAGAAGCGATTAATGAAACTAATCGTCGCCGTAAAATCCAACAAGATTTTAATACGAAATACAATTTAACTCCAGTGACAATTTCTAAAGAAATTAGGGATAAAATTGGATTAAATCAAGTGTTACATGAAACGAAAGAATATGACAAATTATCACGAAAAGAAATTGATAAAGAAATTTCAATATTAGAAACAAGAATGAAAGATGCAGCTAAGAAATTAGAATTCGAATTAGCTGCTGAAATTCGTGATTTAATATATGAATTAAAAGCATCAAGATAAATTATCTCTATTTATAAATTTATTTATAAAAAGTATAAATTATTTGAATAATAATATAATAAATGATATTTTATATTTGCAACAAGGAGGTCATGATGATGAAAAAAGTAATTATGATATTTGTTACAACTATATTTTTAAGCTTGTTAGTAGGTTGTGAAACACCTAAGAAAAAATATAATGAATTTATTGAATCTGATAAAATAAAAATAGTTGCTTCAACTACAATGTTAGCTGATTTGGCTAAAAATATTACTGGTAATCGGGCAATAGTTCATCAATTGATGAAACCGGGGGTTGATCCACACACATATGTTCCAACAAAATTAGATGTTGATTTTTTATTGTCGGCTGATGTTATTTTATTATCTGGGCTTAAATTAGAAGCCCAAGCGGCTGAAGTTTTAAAACAAATCAAAAATAGAGGCGTAACAATTATTGAAGCGGGAGATATACTACTTCAAAAACATAACAACAATTATGAAGACGGTGTTAAATTATTAGATTTTCAAGAAGAAGATCACGAAGATGGACACGAGCATGGGTTATATGATCCTCATTTTTGGTTTAATGTTGACTATTGGATTTTAGTTACACGATATCTGACTGATGAACTTTCAAAATTATATCCTGAACATCAAGATTATTTCGAATTAAGATATCAAAATTATTTAAGTGAATTAAATCAATTAAATATATACTTAACATCTCGAATTGCAGAAATACCATTAGAAAAAAGAATTTTAGTAACAGCTCATGATGCATTCGGTTATTTTGGTGAAAGATATGGATTTAGGGTTAGTGCAGTTCTTGGGATTTCAACTGTCGATGAAGCTAGTACGAAAGATATTGAAAATTTAGTTGATCTAGTTGTTTCAGAAAATGTTGAAGTAATCTTTATTGAATCATCAGTTCCTCAAAAAACGATCAATTCAATTATTGAATCAGCTAGAGTTAGAAAACATACTATTCGAATTGGTGGGGAACTTTTCTCAGATACATTGGGGGACCCTGATGGAAAAGGGAATACTTATGTAAATATGATGAAGGACAATATTGATACGATTGTTGATGCTATCAATAATAATTAAAGTGTGATAAAAATGGAAAAAGAAAAAGACTATATAATAATTGAAGATTTAACAATTTCATATGAAATTAAACCAGTTCTTTGGGATATTGATTTAAAGATCCCCAAGGGGGCTTTAATGGCTATTGTTGGCCCTAATGGAGCGGGCAAGTCAACATTAATTAAGGGAATGTTAAATTTAGTTAATGTTGTTGCTGGTTATGTTAAATTTTTCGGTAAAAATTATCAAGAAATCAAAAGAAAAATTGCTTATGTACCACAAAGAGGATCGGTTGATTGGGATTTTCCAACAACTGTTTTTGATGTTGTATTAATGGGAAGATATGGTGATATTGGTTGGCTTAAACGACCGACAAAAGAAGACAAACGAATTGCCCTAGAATGTCTAGAAAGAGTCGGAATGACAAGTTATAAAAACAGACAAATATCGGAGTTATCAGGAGGACAGCAACAACGCGTCTTTTTAGCAAGAGCTTTGGCTCAAAAAGCTGATATTTATATGATGGATGAACCGTTTCAAGGGGTTGATGTTGTTACTGAAGAAGCAATCGTTAATATTTTTAAAACACTTAAAGAAGAAGGTAAAACGTTAATTATCGTTCATCATGATTTAAAGACCGTTCCCCAATATTTTGATCATGTTGCATTAATTAATTTAGAAGTAATTGCAGCAGGAAAAGTCAAAGATGTTTTTACCGAAGAAAATATCAAAAAAACATATCAAGAAAGATCTTTAAAGAGGACTCAAGAAGATGCTTAGTGCTTTATTCCAATTAACTCCAGCTTTAAGTAGAGTATTAATTACAAGTGTTGTTTTAGGATTTTTAGCTGGATCTTTTGGAGTTTTTATTGTTTTGAAAAAACAAGCTCTTGTGGGGGATGCGATTGCCCACTCGGCATTACCAGGAGTAGTATTAACCTTTATTATTTTCCAATCTAAATCTTTGGAAATATTGTTAATTGGAGCAGCTCTTTCTGGTTTTTTATCAATCTTAATTTTCAATTTTATTAAAAAATATTCAAAGATAAAAAACGATGCGACACTAGCAATATTATTAGCTGGTTTTTTTGGATTCGGGCGAATGTTATTATCTTTGGTTCAACGATCCAATAATGCTGGTGCTGCCGGATTAGAATCATTTATTTTTGGTCAAGCGGCTACAATATTATTAAAAGATATGTATTTAACAATAACAACAGCAGTACTAGTAAATGTCGTTATTATGCTATTTTGGAAGGAATTAAAAATACATATTTTTAATCCTGAATACTTTAAGTCATTAGGATTTAATTCTCGATTTTTAGATATTATTTTTTCAATTTTAATCGTTATCGTTGTTGTTTCTGGCATTCATATGGTTGGTGTTGTTTTAATTAGTGCTTTACTCGTTGCACCAGCGGTTGCTGCAAGACAGTGGCATCATAAATTCTCGATTAATTATCTTCTTGCTGGAATCATCGGATCAGTTTCTGGTTTTATGGGTGTTTTGTTAGCGGATCATCTTAATTTACCGCCAGGACCAATGATTATTGTTGTGTTATCAGTGATCACGATACTTTCATTATTATTATCTAAAAAAGGAATTATTATTAAGACGATTAATAATATCAAATATCATTATTATGTTAAAAAATATGTTGATTTAATTCGCTTTTACCACAGTGAAGAAGTCGCTGATGATAAATTAAATAAATTATTTGAACAGAAATACTTAAATAAAATTGATGATAAATACTATTTAAGTGATTTGGGAATTGAAAAGGTTAATTTAATAATCGGTGATAATCATGACTAGTAGTTTATCTATTATTTTAATTGCTTTAGTTACGGCGATAGCTTCATCAATCATTGGGTTATTTTTAGTTTTAAGGAAAATGTCAATGTTAATTGATGCTATTTCGCATACTGTTTTATTTGGAATTGTAATTGGCTTTTTATTAGTTGGAGATATCAATTCACCGTGGGTTGTTATTGCAGCATCAGCTACTGGAGTTTTAACTTCTTGGTTAATTGAGTTGCTAATTAAAAGTAAAAATATTTCGGAAGATGCTGCTACTGGAGTTGTTTTTCCGTTATTGTTTTCGTTAGCGATATTAATTATTAGCTCACCAAATTCTAACTTAAGAAATACTAATATTAATGTCGATAGTATTTTTATCGGTAATATTGAATTTGCTAGTATTGAACAAATTAGCATCGGCTTTTTAACCATGCCTAAAAATTTAATATTACCTCTAGTAGTTTTAATAATTAATGTTGCTTTTATTACTATCTTTTATAAAGAATTAAAATTAGTTTCCTTTGATTCAGCACTGGCATCAGTTTTAGGATTTTCACCAGTGATTATTCATTATTTGTTGACAACTTTGGTTTCTGTAACGGCAGTGATTGCTTTTGATTTAGTCGGAGCGATTATGGTGGTATCACTAATGATTGGTCCTGGGGCCACAGCATTAATGCTTACAAAAGACTTAAAAAAGACGCTTTTGGTGACAGTTCTAATTGCAATTATTAATGTCCTAATCGGATATACTATTGGTGATTATTTTGTTTTACCAATATCTGGGGGAATTGCAATAACGACGATGTTAGTCTTTTTATTAGTTGCTTTTGTTAATCCTAGGGAAGGGATTATTATTTCAATGTTTAAGAGAAGACAATTAAAGTATTATTATAAAATTATTGCGATGTTGATTCATATTAGAAACCATGAAGGTAGTCATGATGAGGCTGATGAAATATCTTTAGATACAATTGTGCCAATGCTTAATTGGAATCCTAAAGAATTCAACAAAATATGTAGATATGCTTTAGATAGAAATTATATTTATATAGACAACAATATTTTACGACTAACTAATGACGGAATAAAGTTTAAAGAGAAATATCTATAAAGAAAAAAATTAATTTATTAAAAACCGATTTAAATCATAAAGATTTAAAATATATAAATTATTTAAATTATGTTAATAAAGAACTAACTATTCTTTTAATACCACCTCTGTAGGTAATATTTAATTAATAAAAAAATGGAATATGATAAAATGAAACTAACACAAGGAGATTAGACCAATGATATTCACAAAACATTTTAGGAAATATTATCTCAAGTATGGCTATTTATTACTAATTGGTATTTTAGTGCTTCTTGTTGTGGATTATTTTCAACTCATTATTCCTGAAATTACTAGAGATATACTTGGAATATATCGAGTTGCTGATGAAAAAATAACAAGCGGATTAATTGTTACTGAAAACGATTTGTTATCTCAAATAATTCCTCATTTGCAAAAAATGTTAATCATTTTGTTAATAGTATCTTTTGGGCGTTTTTTATGGCGCCTTTTTATATTTGGAACATCTAGAAAAATTGAAGAAGATCTTAGAAATGAAATGTTTGAACACGGAACTAAACTTTCTAATACATTTTATAGTAAAGAAAAAGTTGGCGGATTAATGACATATTTTATTAATGATCTTGGAGCAGTAAGAATGGCTTTTGGGCCAGGATTAATGATGATTGTTGATGGAATATTTTTGGGTGGATTAACCTTATATAAAATGTTTAAGATTGATGTTATGTTAACGGTATACGCATTTATTCCAATGATTGCATTAGCAATTTTGATGTTTTTCTTAAGAAAATCAATGCAACATCGATTCAAAGAAAGACAACAGTCTTTTGAAGATATGAGTGACTATGTTCAGGAAAATATTTCAGGGATTGCTGTTATTAAAGCGTATGTTAAAGAAGCGGCAAGTGCTTTAAGATTTGAGTATCGTACTAAAGATTTCTTTGATAAAAATATAGCCTTTGTCAGACAAAGATTAGTCTTTCAAATTGCTATTACAATATCTATTAACGCAGTAATTTTTACATTAATTGGATATGGTGGATATTTGGCAATTCATGGACAACTATTGACGGAACAATTAGTTGAATACTTGTCATTTTTTAGTATTTTGACTTGGCCAGTAATGGCATTAGTTAGAGTTCTTACCATTAGTAGCCAAGCTAGTGCTAGTGCTCAAAGAATTTCAACATTTTTAGATGCTGAGATCGAGATTAACGATGATTTAGCAGTAGAAACTCCAGAATTAGAAGGTTCAATTGTCGCTAAAAAATTATCATTTAGTTATCCAGATGACCCAGATACTTTAATTTTGGATAATGTTTCGTTTGAAATTAAAAATGGAGAAATGATTGGAATCTTAGGTCGAACTGGATCAGGCAAATCAACATTAGTTGATTTATTGTTAAGGGTTTATAATGTTGATTTAAATACACTATTTATTGATTCACGTGATATTATGACCATCCCATTAAAACAATTAAGAGGTAGTGTTGGTTATGTTCCACAAGACAATTTCTTATTTTCAGATACAATTAAAGCTAATATTGGTTTTTCTCAAGTTGAGCTTGATTTTGAAAAAGTTGTTACTGCTGCTAAGTTATCTGATGTCTATACTAATATTGTTGAATTTAAAGAAGGTTTTGATACAGTTTTAGGAGAACGCGGAGTTACTGTATCCGGAGGACAAAAACAAAGGATCTCTATTGCTAGAGCTTTAACTAAAGATCCTAAAATTTTAATATTAGATGATTCTGTTTCTGCAGTTGATACTAAAACTGAAGAAGCAATTATTAAAAATTTATCGCAAGTAAGAAAGAATAAAACAACGATTTTGATCGCTCACCGTATTTCAACAGTTAGACATATGGATAAAATTATTTTATTAGATAAAGGTAAACTAGTTGGAATTGGTAATCATGATGAGTTATTAAAAGAATCACCACTTTATCAAGAAATGGTTAGATTACAAACTTTAGATAAGTTAGAAGAGGAAGGCGGTGAGGCTAATGTATGATTTTGATGATGATCAAGATTTTACCAGAACTAAATCTGATAAACATTTATTTCAAAATTTAGTCAAATACTTACGCCCCAATCTCGGTAAATTTATGTTAGGAATTTTACTAATGTTTTTAACATTGGCCGTAGATTTAATTCCAAACTACTTTTTAGGTAAAACTGCTGACGTAATTATCGATGCAACCTTGACTAATCAAAATAAAATGAATTTTGTCTTAATTTTTATCGGTATTATGGTGTTAATTTTGATTTTTGCAACAACATTAGTTTATATTCAAACAATATTAATGGAAAAACTAGCACAAACTATCGTTTTAGATATTAGACAAGATGCATTTGAACATGTTCAAAGTCTATCAACTAATCAACATCACCAAGTTCCTGTTGGTAAATTTGTTACAAGAATTACTAATGACACAGCATCGTTATCGGAAATGTTTTCTGATATCTTAATTAATTTGCTAAGAAGCTCTTTATTTTTAATTTTTAGTTTAGTTATATTATTTATTTATAATTGGCGCTTAACCTTAATTATTTTAGCGATTATTCCATTTGTCGTTTTGTCGATGTTTGTTTTTAAACATTTATCTAGAAAAGCTTATCGTAGGACTAAAACTAATGTGGGGATTGTTAATGCTTATTTATCTGAAAATTTATCGGGAATGAAAGTTACTCAAATCTTTAACCAAGAAGAGAAAAAAATTAAAGAATTTAATAAAGTAAGTAAAGATTTGAGAAAGAGCTATCAAAAAGAAATATTTATTTTTGGTATATTTAGACCGATGATATTTATTTTCTCTACAATAGGAACCATGGTATTATTCTATTTTGCCGCTAAAGAAATGGCGAGTGGTAATATGACGGTGGGTCAATTATTAGCATATTCATTATATTTAGGTAACTTTTTCCGTCCAATTGAAGAATTAGCAGATCAATATAATATTTTACAAGGGGCATTTGCAAGTGCCGAGAAAATTTTTAATGTGTTAGAGACTAAACCGGAAATTGTTGATGCCGAAGATGCAATTGAACTTGAAACATTTACTGGACATATTGAATTTAAAAATGTTTGGTTTCAATATATTCCTGATGAGTGGGTTTTAAAAGATGTTTCATTTGAGGTTAAACCAAATGAAACAATTGCCTTTGTTGGAGCCACAGGAAGTGGTAAAACAACCATTCTTAGTTTAATTGTTAGAAATTATGATATTCAAGCCGGCGAAATTTTAGTTGATGGTATTGATATTAGAAAGATTAAGAAATCATCACTTAGGAGTCATATTGGACAAATGTTACAAGACGTATTTTTGTTTAATGCTACTATTAGAGAAAATATCACTTTATTTGATGATAGTATTCCGTTGGAAGAAGTTAAACGAGCAGCTGAATATGTTGGTGCTAATGAATTTATTGAAAGGTTGCCAGAACAATACGATCATGTTGTTTTGGAAAGGGGGAATAACTTTTCTGCAGGTCAAAGACAATTAATTTCATTTGCTAGAGCTTTACTTTATAATCCAACATTAATGATTTTAGATGAAGCAACCGCTAATATTGATTCGGAAACCGAAGTGTTAATTCAAGAATCAATGGTGAAACTAATGAATATATCAACTGCGATTGTTGTAGCACATCGCTTATCAACAATTCAACATAGTGATAGAATAATTGTGATGAGTAATGGTGAAATTATTGAAATGGGTAACCATTTCGAATTATTAAGAAAGAAAGGCCACTATCATAAATTGTATGAACTACAATTTGAAAGCGAGGGAAAACATGATTAGAAAAGATAAAATAAATAAAATATTAGAAGCCGGAGTTCAAACTGGTGCTGATTTCGCTGAATTATTTTTAGAAAACACCGTCTTTAATTCAATGCGTGGCATGTCAGGTGAAGTTGATAATGTTTCTACTAGAGAATCTTTCGGTGCTGGAATTAGATTAATTTCAGGAATTGATGAAGTCTACGGATATACAAATGATGTGTCATTTCAGTCGTTATTAAAGTTAGCGACCGATTTATCCAAATCATTTCATGGTGAGCCAGGAACGGTTTTACCTTTAGGTGAAGAAAGACCATATACAATTGATGTTAAAAGAAGAATGGGCGATGTTCCAAATGAAGAACGAAAAGAAATTGTTCAAAGAATTTCAAAACGGATTAAAGATTATGATCCGAAAATTGTTCAAGGAATTTTTAATTTGTTTGAAAGTGAACAAGTTGTTTTGATTGCTAATAATCGAGGTGTTTATCAAACTGATTTTCGTCCTTATATTAGAGTTGCCGTATCAGCAGTAGCTAAAGATGAAACCGGAATGCAAGATTCATATGAGGCCCCTGGTGCTAGAGCCGGTTTTGAATTTATGGAAACTCTCAATTTAGAAAAAATGGCTGACGATGCAGCAGCAACATCTATTAGAATTTTAGGTGCCGAAAGAATAAAACCACAAACGATGACGGTTGTTTTAAATAGTGGTTTTGGAGGAGTTATTTTCCATGAAGCTTGTGGACACCCGCTAGAAGCTAGTTCAGTATCTAAAGGATTATCTCCTTTTGCAGGAAAAATTGGTGAAGCCGTTGCTAGTGAAGTCGTTACAGCTTATGATGACGGCACGATCGAAGGTGCTTGGGGTGGTATGAATACCGATGATGAAGGAAATGCACCGCAAAAGAATTTATTAATTGAAAATGGTATTTTAAGAAATTATTTAATTGATTATCGTAACGGCAAAAGAATGAACATGGAACCTAACGGTTCATCAAGAAGAGAATCTTATAAATATTCTCCGACTTCAAGAATGAATTCGACTTATATTGCTGCTGGAAAATCAAAATTTGAAGATTTAATTAAAAATACCGAATATGGATTATTTGCCAAATCATTAGGTGGGGGATCAGTTAATCCAGCAACTGGTGAATTCAATTTTGCAGTAATGGAAGGGTACTATATTCGCAATGGTAAAATTGCTGAACCAGTTAAAGGGGCAATGTTAATTGGATATGGTGGAGAAATCTTAAAACATATTGATATGGTTGCCGATAATTTAGTATTAGCCCAAGGAACATGTGGAGCAATGAGTGGTCAAATTCCAGTTGATGTTGGTCAATCAGCAATTAGAGTTAGAGATATGACAGTTGGTGGAGGTGGTCAATAATGTATCAAAAATGGATTAGACAAGGATTAGATAAGGGTTTAACCGATATCGAAATATATGCGGTTCGCACCAAAGATTTAACATTATCAGTCTATAATAGTAAAGTGGAAGAATATACCAAAAGTGAGTTACATGAGGTATCAATTCGTGGAATTTACAACAATAAGTTTACTTCATTAAGCGCTGAAAATTTATCAGATGAAAATATTGATAAACTTCTAGATAAATTAATTGAGAATGCTAAAAGTTTAACCATTGAAGAACCAGCAATTATTTATGAAGGATCAAAAAATTATCCTGAAGTAGTTGATTCAGTGTTTGATTTTGATAATGTTCCTTTTGATCAAAAAGTGGAATACTTATTAAAATTAGAAAGTGAAATTAAAAAATCTGAATATGTTAATCAAGTTGAAGTGGCAACTTATAGTGAAACATATGTTGAAACTAATTTAGTTAATTCAAAAGGACTTAATTTAACTAGAACTAAATCTTATGCATATGGATATGGTTTAGGAATTTTCCAAAAAAACAGCGACATCAAAACCGCTTATAAAATTAAAGTAGTTAAAAAATTTGATGATTTTGACCCAGTTAAACAAGCTCAAGAAACAATCGAAGAAGGTGTTAGTAAATTGGGAGGATTAGAAATTAAGTCTGGAACTTATCCGGTAGTTTTCTCAAACGAGAAATTTGCTAGTATCTTAGCGGTGTTTTCATCAATTTTTAGCGGAACTTCTGCTTATCGTAAAATGACCGCATTGGTTGGAAAAGAAGGCCAAAAAATAGCATTAGATAATATTACTTTAGTTGATGATCCATTATCAAAAGAAGCAATTTTTCAATATGCTTTTGATGATCAAGGTGTAGCTTGTAAAACTAAAAAAATTGTGGAAAACGGCGTGTTTAAGGGATTTATGCATGATTTAAAAACTGCAGCTATTTTTAATGTTGAACCTACTGGAAATAGTTTTGGTGGTCGAGTTTCGACAACTAACTTTTATCTTGAACCAGGAGATTTATCTTTTGATGAATTAATTGCTCCAATTGAAGATGGATTATATATTACTGATTTGCAAGGATTACATGCTGGAGTTCAACCAATTTCTGGGTCATTCAATTTACAAGCAAGTGGTTTTAAAATTATCAATGGCGAAGTTAATCATCCAGTTAAAATGATTGTTGTCTCAGGAAATTTCTTCGAAATTTTAAATTCAATTAAAGGTTTAGGTAATGATTTAAAGATTTCTGAATTGAATGGTTATGGAAGCCCTAGCGTTTATGTGGGTGACTTAGCTATTGGTGGTAAATAAAAAAATATTTTTTATTTTATGAATAATGTGATAAACTACTATTAGTCAAAGGAGTTTATGGTATGAAAAGAAGTGCAATAATAATTATTCTTATGAGTTTATTAGCAATTGTTGTTCTTTTAAGTTTTGGCACAATTAGTCAAGGACCAGCTAGCGCTGATGCCCATGTTAAAGTTAATAATATTTCAGGGGAAATCGTAATTACTCCAACGGGTAAAAAAAATGATTTGATTTTAAACCAAATATTACAAATAAGAGTAATTACACTTGTTAATATAAAAGTTGGCGATGATGTTAGAGATAGTCATCATGTTATTTTTGTTAAGGAAGACTTTATGGCAAGCGAAGGGAACATGAGCATTACATTTAAAACCTTGTGGGGCCAAAAGACTTATGATCTTAAATTGGCTGTAGATAACTATGTTAAGTTTTATGTTAATGGCGAGTTAACTGATTTAGTTAGTAAAGATGAAATTGCAGCATTAAGGGGATTTCCACCTGGAGATCATACTTGGTATAGTGATAAAAATAAAACCACAGAATTTGATCTTAAAAATTTAAATGATATAAATTCATTATATAGATAACAAATGAAAAAATATAGTTTAAGAAACAGAAACACAAGTTTCTGTTTTTTTAAATTGGTTTTTATCTAAAATTATGATAGTATTTATATTAGAGGGATTAAGTAAATATGATAAAAAAACTTCTGTCAAAACAACTCAATAAAAAAGAATTCCAAAAAGAAATTGATGAGATGCATGCTTATGATATCGCTGAAGATTTATTAGAACTAACACTAGAGGAACGAGATAAACTTTATCGATTTTTAACTGTTGAACAAATAGCCGAAATTATTACTTATTTGGATCCGGAATTTGCTGCAGAAATCCTAGAAGAATTTGATAAAGAAAGACAAACTGAAATCTTTGATGAAATTTCAGTGGATGATGCGGTTGACATTCTTCAAGCTTATGAAGATGATGAATTAAGGGATGAAATTATTGAATCTCTTGACGAAGCTGAAGATGTTAAAGAATTCTTAAAATATGATGATAACTTAGTGGGTGCATACATGTCAAACGAATATGTTTATATTTATCCAAATATGGATGTCAAAGAGGCAACCACTAGTTTAATTAACCAAGCTCATGAAGCTGAATCAATTAATTTACTATTCGTAATTGATGAAGATGATAACTATTTAGGGGCAGTTAACTTAAAAGCTTTAGTAAAGGCAAGAAGTCCCAAATTAATTGAAGAAATTATGATAAATATTCCAACGGTTGAGGATGATTTGCCAATTACTGAAGCCGTTTATGATATGAAAAACTATGAATTATATGAACTTCCGGTTGTTAATAACGAAAACAAATTATTAGGAATATTAACCTTAGACGATATTATCGATGTTGCTGCCGAAGAAGCTGAAGAAGACTTTTCTAGATTAGCAGCGTTACCAGTTAGTATTGAGCCAACACAAGGTCGAATTAAAACTGCACTACAACGTTTACCATGGCTGATTGTATTATTAGTATTATTTATCCCATTGATGTCATTTTCTGAGTTAATGATTGGAGGATTAGGAGGGATTGCTATTTTAGCATTCTTTCAACCATTAATGTTATCTTCTCCTGGTAATGTCTCAACTCAAACCTTAGCGGTTGCCTTAAAAGCAATTGCTAATGAAGGTGGAATGAAACGAAAAGATGTCATCAAAGAATTTATTTCTAGTCTAATCACAGCGCTATTTTTAGGATTGATTACTTTTGTTATCTCATTTCTTTTCGTTTACTTAACTCAATTAGGACTTCCAGCAAGCGCTAGTATGTATAGTAATTTAGAAGTAGCCTTGATGTTTGCGACTATAATTGGGGGATCACTAACAATAGTAGTTTCAGCAGTAAGTTTATTAGCTATGTTTATTCCACATCTTTTAAAGCTTTTAAAAATAGATCCGGCGATTGCTAGTGGACCATTTATTACGACATTAATAGATTTATTTTCAACTTTTGTCTACTTTGGATTAGCAACAATAATTTTAAGGGGGGTAGGTTTAATATGATTCTCGATTTTAAAAAATCTAACTATGCCCTAAAAAAAGATCTTAAAAATATGCAACCATATGATATTGCTGAAGTTTTTTATGATTTGGACGAAGATGAACAAACTCGCATAATGCAGTTAATCGGAGTCAAGCAAACAAGCAAAGTCTTCTCTAGATTAACTAATTATCAACAAGTGGAATTATTTGAAGAATTTGATTCAGTTAGAAAAAAACAAATTCTTGATAACTTGGAAGTCGACGAATTAAAAGAATTTATTAATAATTATGACGAAGATGAACAAGAAGAAATTTTAAGTTATATTAAAGAAGAGAAAGCTAACATAATTAGAGATTTATTGATTTATTCAAACCATTTAGCCCCATCAATTATGACTACTGAATTTTTGACAATAAATATCAATAATTCAGTAAAACAGGCAACATCATATATCTTCAATAATGTTAAAGAAAACGACTTTATCGATAATATTTATGTATTAGATGAAGAGGAAAAAGTTGTTGGAGTTGTACCATTAAAAGATTTAATTATAGCTAGACCTAGTGATTCAATTTCCAAATTAATGATTACTGATTATTATTTTGTATATCACGACAATACTGTTAGAGAGGCAATAGAAGTAGTTCGAAATTATGACATTACTTCACTAGCTGTTACTGATTACCAAGGATATTTATTAGGAATCATCACTGCTGATGATGTTTTAGAACAACTAATTAATAATTATGATGATTTATATAACAAACTAGCATTCTTACCTAATCATGATGATGCCTTTACTGGTTTACAAAGAAGTTTTAAACGTTTGCCATGGTTAATTTTTAGTACCGTTATTAATTTAGCAATTGCGATTGTATTTTTAGTAATTCCAGCATTTGAAATAACATTAAGTGAAGTTTTCGCATTAGTATTATTTCAACCAATGGTTTTAGCGATGGCCGGTAATATTGGAACGCAAAGTCTTGCGGTTACAATATTAGGAATTCATAAAGAAGAATTATCGACTTCTGACGATAGGAGACGCTATCTTAGTAAAGAAGTATCTATTATTCTTTTAAATAGTTTGTCAATTGCAATAATAGGATTTATTGTTGTATCTTTATTTTCATTAATTACTCATCAAGTTACAAGTTCAGGAACTTTAATTGCCCCTTATAAATTAGGGTTAGTAGTTGGAGTATCACTTTTTGCTGGAATGAGTGCATCGGGAACATTAGGCACATTATTACCAATGTTATTTACTAGACATAAGGTTGATGCCGACAATGCTTCAGGTCCAGTATTGACAACTTTGAGTGATTTAATTGCGTTGTTTATTTATTATTTAGTGGCAGCAATTATGCTACTTGTCATTTAAGGAGGAAGTAAATTGGAATCAGTTAAAACTATCTTTAAAATTGGTATTGGTCCTTCAAGTTCACATACAATGGGACCAGCTTTCGCGGCTCAAATTGTCTTAGATCGTCATCCTGATGCTGATCAATTTGAAATAACATTATTTAATTCATTAGCCCTTACTGGAGAAGGTCATTTAACTGATTTTGCTATTTCAAAAATTTTAGATCCTGATAAGACATCTTTTAAGAGAATAATTAATAACAACTTACATCCAAATCATATTTTATTTAAGGCCATCGTTGATGGAGAAAGAATTGCTAAGTATGAGTTTAATAGTGTTGGTGGTGGAGATATTGAAGAGGTGGGAGTAGAAGTTACTGAACCTAAAATAGTATATCCGCACTCAACATTTAATGAAATAAGAGATTATTGTAAGGCTAATAATCTGACGCTTTATCAATATATTATTCAACATGAAGACGAAGAATTATTACCATATTTAAATGAAGTTTATGAAGCAATGATTGATTCAATTAAGCGCGGTTTAAAAACTACAGGTGTTTTACCAGGACCATTAGGTGTCAAGAGAAGAGCTCCATTATTAGCTAAACCGAGAATGAAAAAAGAGCCTAATGAAATTAAGGAAAATCGCTTAGTTAGCGCATATGCCTTTGCTGTTAATGAAGAAAATGCGGCAGGAGGAATCATCGTTACCGCTCCGACTTGTGGGGCCTGTGGAGTGTTGCCTGCAGTGTTATATTATATGGATCAAAAATATGATTTTATAACAAGGGAACGTGTTTTAGAAGGTTTGGCAGTTGCCGGATTAATTGGTTTAATCATTAGAAAAAACGCCACAATAAGTGGCGCTGTTGGCGGTTGTCAAGCCGAGGTTGGAAGTGCGACTGCAATGGCAGCAGCTGCTCATGCTGCAATGTTTAGATTACCAATTGATCAAATTGAAAATGCAGCTGAAATTGCTTTGGAACACAGTTTGGGATTAACTTGTGACCCAGTTGATGGTTATGTTCAAATTCCATGTATTGAAAGAAATGCTGTAGGCGCTATGAGAGCAATCAATGCTTGTGGATTAGCAATTGTTTTAACCGAAAGTAGCAAAATTAAGTTTGATACAGTTGTAAAAACAATGTATCAAACAGGATTAGATATGGATATCAAATATAAAGAAACCGCACGTGGCGGTTTAGCATATTTTTATCGAAAGAAGGAAGATTAACCCTTCACAAAATAGTTATATTTCTTTTCAAAACCAATGGTTGTATTATCGCCATGTCCAGGATAAACAATTGTTTCATCGGGTAATTGATATAGTCTTTTGATACTGCGTTCCAAGGTTTTAAAATCTCCAAACGGGAAATCGGTTCTGCCAATACTCATGTTAAATAGAGTGTCACCAACAAACAAATGATTATTAATTAAAAGAGACATACCACCACTAGTATGTCCAGGAGTGAAGATAATTTGGCATTCTAAATCATCTAACAAAAATGATATTTCAGAATTGATCACTTTATCATATGTGACTTTACTTCTTGTTAAATTATAATCATTTTCTTCTAACCAAATTAGATCATTTTGATGGATCAAGATTTGGGCTTTTGGAAATTTTTCTTTTAAATAATTAACTCCGCCAACATGATCAAAATGTCCATGAGTTAAAAAAATGTATTTTAAATCTAAATTATTTGTCGTAATATTATTAATTAATTTATCGCTTTTATAACCGGGATCAATTACCATGGCCAAGTTATTGCGAGTTACTAAATAGGAATTTGTTTGGTATTCACCTAAGACATATTTTGATATTTTCATATGTTATCACCCCTTTACTTCATTTTAGCATATCAATAAACTATTAGAATTGACAAATAATTTAAAAGTTGATAAAATTGAGATGTTTTAAGGAGGTAGAGAATTATGCAATGGATTGATTATATTATTCTGATAGCATCAATATTCTTAATTGCAGTCGTTCTATTGTCGAGTGCTCAAGATGATATTCAAGACGCTTTTAGTGGAGCAAAATCAGAATTATTTAAAAATCAAAAAGCAAGAGGCTTTGAACGTGTTTTAAATATCTCTGCATTAGTTTTATCTGTAATATTTATTGTTGGCACTATTATTTCAAGAGCATTAATCAAATAATTACTATAAAAGCTTTTGAAGCAGACTTAATTTGTGGAAGGAGGGCTGAAGATGAGCAAAACTGTTGTTCGTGAAAAAGAATCACTTGAAGACGCATTGCGTCGTTTTAAACGTGATGTTTCTAAATCAGGTACCCTTGCTGAAGCACGTAAACGCGAGTACTATGTTAAACCTAGTGTTGATCGTAAGATGAAGCAAAAAGCTAACCGTCAAAGATCAAGAAAAAATCAAGGTAGATAATTTAAATAAAGTTAATGAAAAGAAATGGAGTCGCCATTTCTTTTTTTATTTATCGTATATAAAACTAAAAAAAAGATAAATAAACTATAAAAATAGTCCTTTATTAAATACTTTCAAAGTATTTAGCATATAAACATGGTATAATTAATTAGAATGTGGGTGAAATTAATTTGACTTTAAAAACGAAAATATCAAGTGCAAATGCTATTTCTAATTTAGTTGGAGTAAATGATCGAAATTTATCAATTTTTAAGCAACAATTAGGAGTTAGTGTTTCTATTTTTGGTGATAGTATCGTCACTGATGCTAAGGAAGAAATGATTCCGCTTTTGGAATCGATTTTTGAAGTGTTAGTAAAAATTAGTGAAAGTAAAGTCTCACTTCAAGAACGCGACATAATTTATATTATTAATCTTGGACTTAACAACCAACTTGATGGATTATATGATTTATATAAACATCGTAAAAAGATTTTAGTAAATAGTTATGGTAAAGCGGTTTATCCCAAAACTTTTAATCAAGTTAGATATTTAGATGCTATTGAAGAAAAACCATTAGTTTTTGGAGTTGGTCCGGCTGGCACTGGGAAAACATATTTAGCAGTTGCTTATGCAGTTAAAGAATTAAAAAAAGGGAATATTAAAAAAATAGTTTTAACAAGACCAGTAGTTGAAGCTGGTGAATCATTAGGTTTTTTACCTGGTGATTTAAAAGAAAAAGTTGATCCATATTTAATTCCGTTATACGATGCGTTATATGAAATGCTCGGTTTAGAATCTACCCAAACGTTTATTGAAAAGGGAGTCATTGAAATTGCACCGCTAGCATATATGAGAGGAAGGACATTAGAAAATTCTTTTATAATTTTAGATGAAGCTCAAAATACAACTAAAAGTCAAATGAAAATGTTTTTAACTAGATTAGGATTTGGTTCAAAGATGATAGTAACCGGAGACCCCTCACAAACTGACTTAAAATACAATGTTAAGTCAGGGTTAAATGAAGCTTTATCAATTTTAAAAGGCATTGAAGATATTAAAATTATTGAATTTGAAAGAATTGACGTTATTAGACACCCATTAGTTCAACATATTTTAGAAAGGTATGAAACTAATGAAGATTAATATTTTTAATGAAACCAACGAAAATATTAAAGAATATGAGAAAATCTTAAGAAAGATTTTTAGATTATTAAAAGACAAGAAAAATGTTAATATCATTTTAACTACTGATGAAAGAATTAAAAAACTTAATCTTGATTTTAGAAAAATAAATTCGAAAACTGATGTTTTAAGTTTTATTAATGATGAAGATGAAAAATCTAATGGTGATATCTTTATTTCATTAGAAACAATGAAAGAACAAGCAAAAGAGTTTGGTCATAGTGAATTTAGAGAAATTGGTTTTCTTGCAGTTCATGGATATCTTCATCTAAAAGGTTATGATCACGAAAGTGATGAAGAAGAAAAAGAAATGAATGAAATGACAGAATTTATTTTAAAACAAGCCAATTTAGAAAGGAAATAGTATGGAAAAAGGAATTAAAGAAGCTTTAAAAGCTCGTCAAAAATCATATTCGCCCTATTCAAAATTTAAAGTTGGAGCGGCTATCGAATTAAAAGATGGTACATTTGTTCATGGAGCTAATATTGAAAATGCTTCTTATGGACTAACATCATGTGCTGAAAGAAATGCCCTATTTTCATTAGTTAGCCAAGGGTATAATAAAGAAGATATTGTGGCGATTTATGTTACCGGTGACACGCCAGGGCCAATTTCTCCATGTGGCGCATGCCGCCAAGTTATGGTTGAATTAATCCCTAAGAATGCTAAAGTTGTATTATCAAATATCAATGGCATTTTTGAAGAAACAACTTTAGAAAAATTATTGCCATACGCATTTGAGGAATTTGTTGGAGAAGAAGATTAAATCAGGGTTTGTTGCTATTATCGGCAAGCCAAATGTTGGCAAATCAAGCTTACTTAATCAGTTAGTTGGTGAAAAACTAGCGATAATTTCACCAACACCTGAGACGACGAGAAGCCGCATTTTAGGTGCCCTAACGACAAATGAATACCAAATCATCTTTGTTGACACTCCGGGAATGGGGAAAAACTTTAATTTGTTATCAAGAAAATTAACAGATATTTCTAAAGCGAGTCTTGATGACAACGATGTTATTTACTTTGTTGTTGATCGAAAATATCACGATAGTCAAAAAGAATTGATTGATTATTTTAAAGAAAACAAGTTGAAAGTTTTTTTAGTCATTAATAAAATTGATTTAATGAAAGTTAAAGAAATCGATGAAATTATTCTTTCATTTATGAATTTATATGATTTTTCAGCTTTTATTCCAGTCAGTTCCTTGACTGGTCAACATTTAGACAAATTAATTGAATTAACTTTAAAAGAATTGCCCGAAGATGGATTATTATTCCCTGAAGACTTTGTTAGTAATCAAAGTGAAAGAATGAGAATGATGGAATTGATTAGAGAAAAGATTTTACTTCATACTAAAGAAGAAGTTCCTCATTCAGTAGCAGTAGTAATTGAAAATGTTTATTATAATGAAGCGTTAGATCAATATGATGTTTATGCTGATATTTTAGTCGAGAAAAATAGTCAAAAACAAATTCTTATCGGTAAAAACGGAGAAAAAATTAAAACTATTGGGACATTAGCTAGACTAGATATTAACAAAACATTACAGACTAAAGTGCATTTAGAACTATGGGTTAAGGTTAAAAAAGATTGGCGTAATGATGAAAGAATATTACTAAATTTAGGAATTGGTGAAGATTGGTGATTGGTTTAATTTATAAAACTCAACCTTACCAAGATAACAACAAGCTATTATTTGTTTACTCAAATCGAGGTAAGATTACTTTAATTGCTAAAGGTTCGCAAAGATTATCAAGTGAACTACGAATTATGAGTCAATATTTAACTTTAATTGAGTTTTATGATAATGGTAAAAATATGCAACGATTATCAGAAGCCAAACTATTAAATTCTTATAATTTTCTCAAAGAAGATTATTTTAAAGCCAAACTAGCAGCAGCGATGTTAGAAGCGATTGATAAAGTTAGGGATACTAATTTAAATCATGAAGCGGTTTTAAATGAATTAAGAATTGCTTTGATTTCTGAAAATTTAAAAGAGGCCACTTTAAGCTTTTTAATTAAATTAATTAGCGAAGCCGGATATAAACCTAATTTAATTCCTAAAAAAGAAGAAGTAGTTGGATTTAATATTAAATCGGCTTCACTTGTCTATCAAGGTGACTTAATTGAAGTTGATTTAGAACCAAGATATCTAATTATTTTAATTAAAATACTTAATTTAGATACTGAAAAAAATGAAATGTTGTCTTATGAAGACTATGAAATATTAAAAAAATTTGTTAAAAAATATTATGAATATCACATTAATGTGAGTTTGAAAAATATCTAGGAGGACTAAATATGTTTACTGTTGACGAACTAGTACAATTTGCTAAAAATACTGGTTATATTTACCAAGGTAGTGAAATTTATGGCGGATTAGCTAACACGTGGGACTACGGCCCACTTGGTAGCTTACTAAAAATAAATATTAAAAAAGCTTGGTTACAAAAATTTCAAAGAGAAAGAATTGATAATGTTTTATTAGACGGTTCGATTTTGCTTAATAATAAAGTTTGGGAAGCATCAGGCCATGTTGCTGGCTTTAGTGACCCGCTAATTGAATGTAAAAAATGTAACCAAAGATATCGTGTTGATAAATTAATTTATGATCATGATAAAACCGAATCTGATGGTTGGTTTTTATCTAAGTTTGAAGCATATATCTTAAAAAACAGAATTAAATGTCCTAATTGTGGAGCTTTTGATTGGACAGAAATTAGAGCGTTTAATATGATGTTTCAAACTTATCAAGGGGCTGTTTTAGATAAAGCGAATCAAATATATTTACGTCCTGAAAATGCTCAAAACGTTTTTGTTCAATATAAAAATGTCTTACGCTCTTCAAGAAAGAAAATTCCATTTGGCATTTGTCATGTTGGTAAAGCATTTCGAAATGAAATTACCCCAGGTAACTTTATTTTTAGAACTAGAGAATTTGAACAAATGGAATTAGAATATTTTGTTAAACCGGGAACAGAGATTAAATGGTTTGAATATTGGAAACAATTTGCGATGAATTGGTTAATTGACTTAGGAATATCAAAAGAAAATTTAAGATTTGATGATCATAAACCAGAAGCGTTATCACACTATTCAAACGCAACGACAGATATTCAATACCGTTATCCTTGGGGATTTGATGAAGTATGGGGCATAGCATCTAGAACTGACTTTGATTTAAGAAGTCACCAAGAACATTCTGGTGAATCAATGGAATATTTAGATCCAGAAACAAATGAAAAATATATTCCTTATTGCGTTGAGCCATCAGTTGGTGTGGAAAGATTAGTTTTTGCCTTTTTATCAGAATCATTAATAACTGAAACTTTAGAAGATGGATCAACACGTGATGTACTAAAATTGCATCCATTTCTAGCTCCGTATAAAGTGGCAGTTTTACCACTATCACGCCGTGATTTATCAGAAAAAGCTGAAGCTGTTTACCATGAATTAGCCAAACACTTTGATACGGTTTATGATGAAAGTCAATCGATTGGCCGCCGCTATCGTCGTCAAGATCAAATTGGAACACCATTTGCGGTAACGATTGATTATGATACTTTGGAAGATAATACAGTAACGGTAAGAGACCGAGATACGATGGAACAAGTCCGTCTTCCAATTAATGAAGTTGCTGAATATATTAAAGAAAGAATTAGATTCTAGAAAGAGGCGTTACTATTAGTAAAACTGTTTTTGAACAAATTAATGATCAAACTAATATTGTTGAATTAGTTTCTGAATTTATTAGTTTGGAAAAAAGAGGCAAAAACTATTTTGGTTTATGCCCTTTTCATGATGATAAAGATCCATCGTTTTCAGTATCACCAGAAAAAAATATTGCATTTTGTATGAGTTGTAAAACTGGAGGAAACCCAATTAATTTTTATCGTCAAATCAAAAACATTTCTTATCTTGAAGCGGCTAAAGAACTAGGGGCTAGACTAGGCATTAAAGTTGAAGATGAAAGAAGAGTAACCTCAAGATATAATTTAGAGTATGAAATAATGAATAAAGCGAGTGACTTTTTCAAATTCACTCTTAATAATACTACTGAGGGCTTAAAAGCTAAAGAATATTTAATTAGCCGTGGTTTAACTGAAGAAACGATTAATCATTTTGAAATTGGATTAGCTAATAATGATTTCCAAAGTTTATCAAAAATGTTAGTAGACCAAGGATATGATTCTAATTTATTAATTACTTTAGGATTGTCATCAAGATCAAATAAAAATAATGAATTATATGATATCTTTAACAATCGAATTGTCTTTCCAATTAAAGATGATGCATTAAATGTTATTGGATTTAGTGGAAGAGCGGTTGATTCCAAGGATAACATTAAGTATATGAACTCTCAAGAAACACCACTTTTTAAAAAAAGTGATATTATCTATAATTTCTATGAGTCATTAGATGAAATTAAAAAAAGTAAAAAAGTCTTACTCTTTGAAGGTTTCTTTGATGTGATTAGTGCTTATCAAATTGGCTTTAAAAATAGCATTGCGACGATGGGAACCGCGTTAACTGAAAGTCAAGTTAGATTAATTAAACAGCACGCCAATTCAGTAACTCTCATCTTTGATGGCGATCAAGCGGGGCAATTGGCGACTCATGATGCGATTCCGAAGTTAAAACGATTAAGATTAAATGTTGATATTTTAAAAATTCCTAATAACATGGATCCAGATGATTATATTAAAAAACATCAAGAAAAAGGATTTAGGAAATTATTTGAAACGAATTTAAAAGACAGTTATCGCTATTATTATGAAAACTTACTATTGCGATTAGATACCAATAATGCTAATTCGGTTCAAGTATTTGTTAGAGACGTTAACATTTTATTTCGAGATGCCGATGAAATCATTTTAAAAATGTTTGAAACCGAAATTAGTGAAAAACTAGGTTTTGACTTCAAGTTTTCGAAAATAGAAGCTCCAGCTAGACCATTACCAGAAGCTAAAAAACAAGAAAAAGTAACGCTTAATAAATATATTAATGCTGAAAATGATTTAATTTTCGAATTATTAAAAAGAAAAAATCATTTAAAATTAATTACTGATTCACTAATTCCTAATACTTATGTTTTACTCGAAAACTATCAAGTATTAGAAGAATTAGTTGAATATTACGAAAATAATGAGTTCTTAATGTTATCGGAATTTCTTAGTAGTATTCCAGTAAACTTAAAAGAACACTTGGAAAAAAATATGCAAGGCAATTTTAATTGGCAAAGAGGAATTGTCTTAGAAAAAGAAACAATTATCAATCATTTAGAGATTATCCATAGTTATGCTGAAAAAAGAGAACTTGACGCTATTTATGAACAAATGGATCCCAATGATCCGAAACAAAGTTTAGAATTATTAAATGAAGTTAAAAGACTTCGCCAAAAAATGAAAACCAAAAGGAGAGAAAAATAATGGAAATGTATGCTCAAACATTAAAAGATTTAATTGAAAAAGCCGGTGAAGATAAAATCTTATTTTATGAAGACATTTATCCTTTTTATACTGAAGAAGATGATGAATTTAATAAACTTTTAAAAGACTTAGAAAAAGAAAAAATCGAAGTTTATGAAACCGAAGCTGAATATGATCGAGTCATCATGGAACAAGCCGAATATCTTGATATCGTTATGGGTGATAAGGAACCTGATGAGTTAGATTTATCTAGCTTAGAAGTTGAGGAAATTGAAGAAGATGTCTTAGGACAAATTATGTCAACTTATACTGCGAGAGTTGATGATCCAGTCAAAATGTATTTAAAAGATATTGGGGCGATTCCATTGTTAACGGCTGATGAAGAAGTTGAATTAGCTAAAAAAATCTCTTTTGGTAGAGACGCTAAAGAACAGTTAGACTATATGAAAGAAGAAGGAGAATTATCACCAAGTGACGAATTAGAACTTCAAAGAGTAATTGATGAAGCTGAAATTGCGAAACATAAATTAGTTGAAGCTAATTATCGTTTAGTTGTTCATATGGCTAAAAAATTTGATAAAGGTTCAGTTCAATTTATGGATTTAATTCAAGAAGGAAATTTGGGGTTAATGAGAGCGGCCGATAAATTTGAATATGAACGCGGTTTTAAATTTTCAACTTACGCCACTTGGTGGATTCGTCAAGGAATTGCTAGATCAATTGCTGATACCGGAAGAACAATTCGAATTCCTGTTCATATGAATGAAACGATTAATAAGATGGGAAGAATTCAACGTCAATTAACTCAAGAATTAGGTAGAGAACCACTAGATGAAGAAATTGGAAAAGAAATGGGAATTACTGCTGATAAAGTTCAATATATTAAACGGATTTCTCGGGAACCGATGTCGCTTGAAAATCCAGTTGGTGAAGAAGAAGATTCATCATTAGCTGATTTTATTTCTGATCCAAACGCGAGAACTCCAGAAGATTTTATGATTGATGAAGCCTTAATTACTGCCTTAAATGAAGCTTTAGAAACTTTAACTGATCGTGAAGAAAAAGTTTTAAGAATGCGATACGGTTTACTTGATGGTAGAAATTATACTCTTGAAGAAGTTGGAAAAGAGTTTGGAGTTACAAGAGAAAGAATTAGACAAATTGAATCAAAAGCTCTCCGTAAATTAAGAGCGCCTTCCCGACAAAACAAATTAAAAGAAGTATACAATAATAAGCGTCGTTAAGTAATGAAAAGAATTGAATTACTATCTGGTTTACTTAAAGGTTACGATACCGTAGCTGATATCGGATCAGATCATGGCTATGTTTTAAAATACGCTTTTGACAACAACTATATTAAATACGGAATTGTCGGTGAAATTGCCGAAGGACCGCTTCAAAACGCCAAATCCACACTATCAAATTATCCCGTCACTTTTTATTTAAGTGACGGTTTTGATAAAATTGATGCTCCTTTTGATATTGGGGTAATTAGTGGGATGGGCGTTTATACAATCATCGATATTTTAAACCGAGCACCAAAAAAAGAGTATTTACTTCAACCAAATGATAAACACGAAATTTTAAGAGAATACTTAAATAAAAATGATTATCAAATAGTTAATGAATACATCACTTTTGATAAGTTTTTTTATATTATTATTCATGTAAAACCAGGAAAAGAAACATTATCTGATGAGGATATTTTCTTAGGGCCAAAATTAAAATATAAGCCGGAAGCCAAAAAGTTTTACAAACATAAACTTTCACACTATAATAGTATTATTAAAAAGTGTGATCAAGAAACAAAAAATAAATTATCTAATTATATAAACATGCTTAAAGGGGTATTAAAATGAAAACTATTCTTAGATTTTTAAAACCATATACTGTATTAATTATAACTGTCATTATCCTAACTATTGCTAGGGCGATAACTGAGTTATTGTTGCCTAGCTTTTTATCAGATTTTATTGCCTTAGGTATCGATAAAAATGATTATAATGTGATGTGGATGTATGCTGGAATTATGTTAGTTGTAATTATTATTGGAGTGGGAGTGACGATCTTATCTTCATATTTATCATCAAAAATTACAACCGGTTTTGCCTATGAATTGAGAATGGCTGTCTATGAAAAAGTGAATCAATTCTCGATTGCTGAATTAAATGAATTTACCGTTTCCTCATTAATTACTCGTAATACTCAAGATATTCAACAATTACAAATGGCAACTAATATGTCATTAAGAATGGTTCTTTTACAGCCAATTTTAGCTGTTGGTGGAATTGTATTTGCGATTAGAACTCATGCTCCGCTTTCGATTGTAATTGCTGTGGGGATTGTTTCATTATTAGTTTTAATGGCAATTATTTTTATGTTAGCTGTTCCGAAGTTTAGTGTTATGCAAAGATTATATGACAATATGAATTTAGTAACTCGTGAAACACTAAGTGGAGTTAAAGTCATTAGAGCGTTTGATGGTGATAATTTACAAGAAGAAAAATTTGAAGAAGTTAATAAAGAGGTTTATACTACAGGTCGATATATTAACATTATTACAACTTTAATTTCACCATTTATGACTGTTATTTTAGGACTTGTTGGTGTCTTTATTTTATATTTTGGAGTTAACAATTTTTTAAATATTAATGATTTTGGTTATGAATCATTAATTACTTTAAATATTTATGCAACTCGAGTAATTATGGCATTTATGATGATGTCATTTATGTTTATTATGATTCCAAGAGCGTTAGTTTCAGCAAAAAGAGTTAGCGAAGTATTAATGAAAGAACCATCAATTAAAGATCCAAGTGACCCAATTGAAGTAATCGAAGAAAATGGAGAATATCTTGCTAGAGTGGAAAATGAAGCAGTTAAATTTAAGGGTTCAGTTGAATTTGTTGATGTTTGTTTTAAATATCCTGATGCTGAGGCTAAGATTTTAGATAGTATTAATTTTAAAGTTAGTCCAGGAGAAACGGTTGCCTTTATTGGATCAACTGGAAGTGGAAAATCAACTTTAATCAATTTGATTCCCCGCTTTTATGATGTAACTTGTGGTCAAATTTTAATTGATGGAATTGATGTTAGAGATATCACTTTAAGGGATTTACGTAATTTATTAGGATATATTCCCCAACAAGGGTTTCTTTTTAGTGGATCAGTTAAAGATAATGTCCAATACGGTAAACAATTAAGTGATGAAGAAGTTTGGCATGCGTTAGATATCTCACAGGGAACTTTTGTAAAAGATTTAGAAGGTGGACTTGATTATCAAATTAATCAAGGGGGAACTAATGTTTCTGGTGGCCAAAGACAAAGATTATCAATCGCTAGAGCGGTAGCGAAAAATCCATTAATATATATTTTTGATGATTCTTTTTCAGCATTAGATTATAAAACTGACGCTGAATTAAGAAAAAGATTAAGAGAAGTTAGGGGAACGAAACTAATTGTTGCTCAACGAGTAGCAACCGTAATGCAAGCCGATAAAATTATCGTTTTAGATAATGGACAAATGTTAGCTTTAGGTAAACATAAAGATTTACTTAAAACTTGTCCGGTTTACCGCGAAATTGCTGAATCCCAACTTTCAGAGGAGGATTTAGCATTATGAGACGAGGTAGTCATAGAAGAGGAAATCCTCATGCACAAGCCATTAATTTTAAAGGATCTATTTTAAGATTACTTAAGTATTTAAAAAACTATATTCCAATTTTTATCATTATTGGAATATTATCAATTATTGGCGCACTAAGTGTCGTGGTGGGACCACTAATTAGTGGACAAATTATTAACGGGATCAAACAAGCGTATCAACTTGCAAGTGATACTCCAAATCAATTAATTAAAATTAATGAAATTGTTTTATTAGGTAGATTTAAAGTATCGTTTGGAGATTCATTATTAATCTTATCAATAATTTATTTGTTTTCAGGAGTTTTAGGTTATTTTAATGGAATTGTCGTGGCGATTACCATTAGAAAAATTAATTACCAATTAAGAAAAGATCTAACAGCAAAATTCGCTAGATTACCATTAAAATTCTTTGATAATTATACTAGAGGAGAAATCTTATCAAGAGTGACTAATGATGTTGAATCGTTAAATAGCGCTCTAGAAAGTACGCTAACTGAAATCTTTAGAGGGATCTTTATGATCATTTCGATTACGGTAATGATGTTTATGGTTAGTTGGCAATTATCACTAATTATTTATTTTAGTATTGCGTTAAGTTTAGCTTCTTCAATGGTTTTAGTTTCTAAAGCGAGAAAATACTTCCGTAGACATTCACGAGATGTGGGAATGGTTAATAGTCATGTTGAAGAAAATTATTCTGGACATATTATCGTCAGTGCGTTTAATCATCAAGAAGCGAGTACCAAAGAATTTGAAAAAATTAGCGATACTTTAAGAAAGAATTCGTTTAAATCACAATTTATTGCCGGTATTATGTGGCCAGTTCAAATTTTCTTTTCTAACTTATCATTTGTCTTAATTGCCCTTGTTGGTGGTATGTTAGTTATTAACGGACAATTTGAAGTTGGATATATCCAAACATTTGTCACTTATTCACGCCAAATTAACCAACCAATTATGACTATCGGTAGCATCGCTAATGTTTTACAAACAGCTGCTGCATCATCAGAACGTATTTTTGAATTACTTGACGCCCAAGAACAACTACAAGAAAACTTCCCCCCAGTTGAAGAAAGTCCTAAAGGAAAAGTTAGTTTTAAAAACGTTAATTTTTCATATGTTGAAGGAATTGAAGTTATCAAAGACTTCAGTGCTGAAATCAAACCAGGTCAAATGGTAGCTATTGTTGGACCAACTGGTGCTGGTAAAACAACTTTAGTTAACTTATTGATGAGATTTTACGATATTAATTCTGGTGAAATTTTAATTGATGATCATTCAATTTATGAAATTAATCGTAATGAAGTTAGACAACAGTTTGCGATGGTTTTACAAGATACTTGGATTTTTGAAGGAACTGTTTTTGAAAACATTTCCTATGGAACGCCAGATGCTAAGATGGAAGATGTTAAAAAGGCTGCTAAAGAAGCTCAAATTGATCGTTTTATAGAAACTCTACCTGGCGGCTATGATTATCTCTTACAAGAAGATGGTGAAAACATTTCTCAAGGGCAACGCCAGTTAATTACGATTGCTAGAGCCATTTTAGCAAATCGTCCAATGATTATTTTAGATGAAGCAACTTCAAGTGTTGATACAAGAACTGAACAATTAATTCAAAATGCGATGGAACGATTAACGACATCAAGAACTAGTTTCGTTATTGCTCACCGACTTTCAACAATTAAAAATGCCGATTTAATCTTAGTCTTAAAAGAAGGAAACATTGTTGAACAAGGAAATCATGAATCGTTGTTGCAACGAAACGGTCATTATGCTGAATTATATTACTCACAATTTGATAACGGTAATATAACTATAAATAATCAAATTTAATTTAGAACTTACTCACTACTTGTCAATGTCTTTTCTTTTGACAAGTGGTGAGAAGTTTTGTATAATCTTAGAGGTATGGTGCAGTAGCTCAGCTGGATAGAGCAACAGCCTTCTAAGCTGTCGGTCGCAGGTTCGAATCCTGCCTGCATCGCCATTATGATAAAACTAATAAAAAAGAGGCGGCGCCTCTTTTTTTGTTATTTAACAGCGATAGCATCAATTTCAATTAATGCATCTTTAGGCAGTCTTGAAACTTCGAAGGCCACTCGCGCCGGTTTATGTTCATAGAAAAAGTTAGCGTAAACTTCATTCATTTTTCCAAAATCATTTAAATCTTTTAAATAAACATGACATTTAACAATATCAGTTATTTCATAACCAGCTTCATGAACAATATTTAAGATATTATCAAGAGATTGTTTGGTTTGTTGTTCAACTGTTTTAGGCATTAAATTAGTTATTGGATCAATTGGTAGTTGTCCAGAGACATATAAAGTATTATTGACTTCAATAGCTTGAGAATAAGGTCCAATCGCTTTTGGGGCATTTTTTGAATTAATTACTTTTTTCATAATATAATTTCCTTTCTTTGATAATAGTCTATCATAAATTAGTAAATCAAGATTACTAATTAATGATATGTTATAATTTATAATATCAAGGGAGTAATTTGACATGAAAAATATTATTAATTTATTCAAATGGAGCAAAAAACATAAATTTATCTTATTAATAGTATTATTTTTAGCTGCGTTTGCTCCATTTACCTACTCGTATGTTCCATTGTTTATCAAATATATTTTTGATGTTGTTTTAGAAGGTAATCCATCTGATGTGGCATTACCTCGTTTTGTTGTAAATAATTTTGATACCTTAGAAGGTCTTAAAGCGATTATTAATGTTAGTTTAGTCTTAGTAATTTATCAACTACTTCGTAGTGTAATTTTATTCGCTAATGGCTTTTTTAGAGGTAAATTAAGTCAAGAAATATCTTACGATATGCGTAATGAGATGTATGAACATATCCAAGATTTATCTTATACTTATCACTCTAAAGCGAATACTGGAGATTTACTCCAAAGATGTACTTCTGATATTGAAACAGTTCAAATGTTTATCGCCGCACAATTACCACAAATTGTGAATATTATAGCCCAGTTTACTTTTGGTGCTTTTCAATTAGGAATGATTAATATTTATTTAATGTTATCGACAATGGTATTAGCTCCTATTTCAATTATTTCATCAATTTGGTATTTTAAATATGTTACAAAACGATTTGATGAAATTGAAGAAGTAGAATCACAAATGACGACAACTATTCAAGAAAATATAAATGGTATTAGAGTAGTTAAAGCCTTTAATAGTGAAATTGACGAAATCAAAAAATTTGACGAACAAAATCAAGAATTTCGTAAACAATCCAAAAAATTAAATAGTGTTTCCGCAATTTATTGGGGACTATCTGATTTTTCAGCGACACTATCATATTGCATTACATTAGTAGTGGCGATTTATTTATCACAAAAAGGAGTTATGACAACTGGAGATGTTGTCGCTAGTTTAATGTTTATTGGCATGTTAGTGTGGCCATTAAGGGGACTAGGTAGAATTATTGGAGACTTTGGAAAAGCAATTATCGCTAATAAACGAATTTTAGAAGTCTTAGAAACTCCAAATGAATATGAAAATGATGGGGATTTAGAACCTCGAATTACTGGAGAAATTGAATTTAGAGAAGTTAAGTATAGTTATAGTGAAAATGCTGATCTATTAAATGGTGTTACTTTTAAAATAATGCCTGGGCAAACCGTGGCACTAATTGGTAAAACTGGAGCTGGTAAGTCAACCGTTGCCTCTCTTTTAACTAGATTAATTGATAGTAATGAAGGAGAAATTTTACTTGATGGTGTTAATATTAAAGAAATTAAGAAACAACATGTAAGAAATAATGTTGGGTTAGTTTTACAAGATCCGTTTTTATACACTAAATCAATTTATGAAAATATTAGTATTGCCCAACCAAAAATAAATCGTGATCAAGTTTTCCAAGCAGCACAAATTGCCGCAATCGCTAACGATATTACTAAGTTTGAAAAAGGTTATGAAACTCTAGTTGGTGAAAAAGGAGTTACTCTATCAGGCGGACAAAAGCAAAGAATTGCGATTGCGAGAATGTTGCTACTTGAAAAACCAGTATTAATCTTTGATGATTCATTATCAGCCGTTGACACAACGACTGATTTAATGATTCGTCAAGCGTTAAAAACTAGAAATGAAAACTTAACATCAATTATTATTACACACCGAATTACTACTGCTAAAGAAGCAGATTTAATTATTGTTTTAGATGAAGGAGTTGTCATCCAACAAGGAACTCATGATGAGTTATCAAATGTTTCTGGATTATATAAAAATTTATGGGATATTCAAGGTCACCTTGAAGAAAGTTTTTTAACTCATATCCAAGGAGAAAATTAATTATGCAAAATTTTGATGAACACAAAGATGAAAATAAAAAGTTAGATTTTTCGATTTGGAAGAAAGTCTTTAAAGTAATGGTAAGAAGAAAGAAATTAGTCTTTCTTTTAGTCGTTACTTTATTGGTAATGGCAGTTCTTGATATTGTTTATCCTTTAATGAACTCATATGCTATTAAGACTTTTTTTAGTGATAATCCCGATTATACATATCGAACTCATTTTATTGTTGGTTATGTTGGTTTAGCAATTTTATTTGGATTAGTTGTCTTTTCTTTTATTAAGACAGCTGGTACTCTAGAAGTAAATATTGCATATGATATTAGAAAAGAAGCATTTGAAAAAGTTCAAATTTTATCATTTAATTATTTTGATAAGACACCAGCAGGTTGGATAGTTTCAAGATTAACGAGTGATTCAAGAAGGTTATCTGGAATTTTATCGTGGGGCTTGGTTGATGGCGTTTGGGGATTAGGAGCCATGCTTGGAAGTTTAATGGTAATGTTTATTATTAAATGGCAACTAGCTTTAATTATGTTAGTTTTAATTCCGACAATATTTTTAATTAGTGTTTTCTTTAGGAGAAGAATTTTAAAATCATATCGGGAAATTAGAAAAACTAATTCACAAATTACCGCTTCATATAATGAAGGAATTATGGGGAATAAAACTTCAAAGACATTAGTGTTAGAAAAACATAATTTTGATGAATTTCATGATTTAACTGATTCTATGAAGCGTAAATCAATTCGTGCCGTTTTTTATTCATCAATCTTTTGGCCAATCTTAATAGTAGTTAGTTATACAGGATTAATGTTTATTTTAGGTATTGGCGGTGATATGGTAATCAATGGTATTATTGATGTGGCAACATTATATTTATTTGTTACTTATACTTTAAGATTTTTTGATCCAATTATTTCACTAGCTAGTATTTTAGCAGAACTTCAACAAGCTCAAGCGGCAGCCGAAAGAATAGTCGGATTACTGGAAGAGAAACCACAAATTCAAGACAACAAAAATATTCAAGAAACATATGGTGATATTCTTCATCCAAAAAAAGAAAATTATCTCGATATTAAAGGAAAAATATCGTTTAGAAATGTGACATTTTCTTATGTTCCAGAAGAAATAGTTTTAGAAGATTTTAACTTAGAAGTGAGCGAAGGAGAAAGCGTAGCTCTAGTCGGAGCTACCGGTAGTGGGAAATCAACGATTGTTAATTTAGTTTGTCGTTTTTATGAACCAAGTCAAGGAGAAATTTTAATTGATGATACCAACTATAAAGAGATTTCTTTAGGTAATTTACGATCAAATTTAGGCTATGTTTTACAAACGCCTCATTTGTTTAATGTGTCGGTCTTAGATAACATTAGATACGGCAAAAGAGATGCAACGCTAGATGAAGTAATAAGGGTTAGTAAAGCCGTTGGCGCGCATGAGTTTATTATGAAAATGGAAGAAGGATATGAGACATTTGTCGGTGAAGAAGGTGCCTTATTATCAGCCGGAGAACGGCAATTAATTTCATTTGCTAGAGCCCTGTTAGTCAATCCTAAAATTTTAGTTTTAGATGAAGCAACATCATCAATTGATACTGAAACTGAAAAAGCGATTTTACAAGCTATAGAAAAAGTAATGGCTGGTAGAACGACATTTATTGTCGCTCATAGACTTTCAACAATTCGTAATGTTTCTAAAATCTTAGTGATTGATAAAGGTAAAATTATTGAATCAGGGACACATCAAGAACTGATCAATTTAAAAGGTGAATATTACACGTTATATAAAAATCAATTTATTGATGAACAAGTATTAAAATCAGCAAGATAAGGAGTGGTTAAATGATTATTATCGTTGGAGCTAGTGCTAGTGGGAAAACAGAAATAACAAAAATGTTAATCAAAAAATATAACTATCATAAATGTGTTACTACAACAACTCGTGAGCCACGAGTTGGTGAAATTAATGGAGTGGATTACCACTTTTTACCAATGCCAGTTTTTATTGAAAGAGTTAACAATGATGAATTTGTCGAATATAATTATTATCGTGATAATTATTATGGAATTCAAAGAAAAGATATTACTAAAGATGCAGTTGTTATTTTAGAGCCAAACGGAGCTAATGAATTACTTGAAAAAATGGGTGATGATATCTTTTTAGTTTTAGTTGAATCGAGTTTAAAAAATCGAGAAGCAAGAATGATTAATCGCGGTGATAATTTAGATGAAATCAAAAAAAGATTAGCTTCTGATGATAAATTATTCGCTAAAAGAAAGTTAATAAAAATCGATTTATTAATAAACAATCAAGATCAAACATTAGAAGAATTGGCGACATTAATTCACACGAAATACGTAGATTTTCTTAAGCAAAATTGAGCCAAGTTCAAGTATTTGAATCATAATATCAATTGATATATAATTGATACAAGAGGTGTAAAAAATATGTTAAAAGACAAAAAAGTTATTGAACTATTACAACAACAAGTTAACGCTGAGTTTTATTCTGCTTATTTATATTTAGATTTTGCTAATTGGTTAGAAGTTGAAGGTTTATCAGGGTTTGCTAAATGGTACCAAATTCAAGCTAAAGAAGAATTATTCCATGGTAAATTATTTATGGATTACTTACAAGCACATGGTATTTTAGTAAAACTCGAAGCGATTAATAAACCTGATTTTCAAATTACAAATGTTGAATCAGTTTTAAATGAAGGATTAAAACATGAAATGCATGTAACCGATTTAATCCATAATCTTTATAAAGTTGCGTTAGAAGCTAATGATTTTAGAACTACTGAAATGTTAAATTGGTTTGTTAAAGAGCAACTTGAAGAAGAAGTTGCAGCTCAAGATTTAATTGATAAATATAAATTAGTTAAAAATTGTGGCACTGGCGTTTACAAGTTAGACAGAGAATTAGGTAAACGCGAGTGGGAAGAACCAGACTTTAGTGTAGTAGACTAATAATTAGATTTGATAAGACCTATATGTGATTTTACTCACAATATAGGTCTTTTTTTCTTAAAAATGGTTAATAAAAACCTAAATATGACAAATAAATTTGGAAAAGAGTATAATGTAGTTATGATTATTTAAAGGATTTAAATGTGTGCGCTCGTAGCTCAGCTGAATAGAGCAAGACTCTCCTAAGGTCTAGGTCGAAGGTTTGAATCCTTTCGGGCGCGCCATAAATTTATGAAGATAAGTGGAGATAAAATGGTAGTAATTACAGGAGCAACCGGACATATTGGTAATAATTTAGTTAGATTGTTAATGGAACAAGATATTCCTTTTAAAGTTTTACTAAGGAGAGATGGAAAAGAAATAGCGGGTCTTGATATTGAAAAACATATCGGGAACCTTTATGATCCTACCTTTTTTGATGAGCATATAAATGCTGGCGATACCGTAATTCATCTGGCAGGTTATATTGACTTAGAAAATAAGGATTATGATCAAAGTTATGAAGCTAATTATATTATGACTAAAATTATTGCTGATCTTTGTTTAGAAAAGCAAGCTAGATTAATTTTTTCTTCATCAACAGATATTCTCTTTTATAATGGTAATGGATTTTATATTGAAAATAATTTTGAAAAAATTAAATATTATTATCCAAAAACGAAAACGATGGCTACCCTTTATGTTAAAGAGCTCCAAGAAAAAGGTTTGGATGCCTTAATTTTATATCCAACTTCAGTAATTGGAATTAATGATCATAAAGGCTCCCAAGCCGGTAAAGAAATTGTTAAAGCGTCTAAAAACAAGTTTCTTCCATATATTAAAGGCGGATATGATTTTATTGATGTTTTAGATGTATCTAATGCAATTATTGCTGGAATTAATAGTGATCTTTCAGGTGATATTATTTTATCCGGTAATTACTATACAATTAAAGAATTATATAAATTAATTGGCAGATTAGTGGGGAAAAGAAAGTTTTTAATATTTGTTCCCAAGTGGTTAGCTAAGTTAGGAACGAGAATGCTTCCTGGATTCTCACCGATGATGATTGATACTGTCGCTAATTCTCAAGAATTTAATGATCCCAGAACTAGATTATTAATTGAAAAACATACTCCAATTGAAACTACTTTTAAAAATGTTATAAAAGAAGTAAATAGTAAATAAAGATATAAAAATATTAATTTTATGTTAAGAGGCTTTAATAAAGCCTTTTTTCAATATAATTCATAAAATAGTAGTTAAACAATTTATTATTATGTTATAATAATAGTACCGATTTGGAGGTTTATAAATGGTTAAAGATTGCTTGGTGTTTTTAGATTTTGACGTTGACAACATGCACGAGTTTTTAAATTTAGCTGCTGACACCATTTTTAAAACCGGATTAGTAACTAGTCGCGACGCCTTTTTTGAAGCTTTAGTTGCTAGGGAAAACGAAATAACTACCGGTGTCGGCAGAGGAGTTGCTTTTCCTCACGCATATGGAAATTTTATTCAAGATCCATTTGTGGTGTTATTTCGTCTTAAAAATCCAATTGACTATAAATCAATTGACGGACGTCCAGTTGATTTATTTTTTGTCATTGGAACGCCAACAGATGCCGAAGAATTACATTTAAAAATTCTTTCAAGATTAGCTCAAAATTTTGCTCAAGGTGAATTTAGAGAAGAATTAAGAATTTCTCAACAAAGTGAATTAATTGAAACCGTTCTAAAGCGTATTTTCCAGCCAATGGTCAATATTGTGGTTAAAGATTTCGCAATTAGAGAGCTAATCTTAAAAGAATTCTCTCCTAATATAAACTTTTTCTTTTATCGAGATGGAGCACGAATTGAACCGTTTGAAATTCACATCTCAGATTTAACTTTTGCGATTAATACAAAAACTAATAATCGTTTAATTACTAAAGTTTTTACATTAGAGGAAGCTCAACATGAATTAAGAAAATTATTAAATCAAAATAAGGAGGAGGTCAAAAATGAATAAATTATTCGACATAATTAATCCAAATTTCTTTAATGTCTTATCAAGCCCAAACAAAGAAATTTATGTTGATTGCATTTTTATTATTTATGACTCTCTTGATAGTGTTGAAGATGCCTTTCAAGGTGATCGCGAGTTTGTCATGCAAAGATTAATTCATTACTTTGATGAACAAGAACTTAAAGGAGTTAATGAATTTGATGATACTAGAACAAGCCGCCAAAAAGCTACTGCAGTCATTAATTATTTTAAAGAATCTGGTTGGATTGGTGAAGAAGAGTTAGGTGATTATAAAACATCACTTAACTTATTTGACTATACTATTAAAATAATAGATGTTTTAAAATCGATTAAAGAACACGAGCAAATCGAATATACTGGTGAAATTTTTACTGTATATTCGGTTTTACAAAATTTTACGATTGATGAAGGCGTTGGCATTATAGAACAAGCTTTTGATTCAACTAACAAAATTATTAAAAACTTAAAAGGATTAAAAGCTAATATTTATCGTTATTATTACGATATTACTTTAAATCAAGATAACCAAGATCTTCAAAAGTTACTTGAAAAATTATTAGTTGAATACAAAAACAACTTCTTTGACAATGCTTATTATAACTTAAAAACTAAAGATAGTTTGCCAAGATACAAAAAATCAATTTTGGATAAAACTTTAGACATTTATAATGATGATGAAATTATGAATGAATTAGCTTTAAAAACGATGGAAGAAAAGAAAATTGAAGATTATGACGAAGCCTTCCACTATATTGAAGAAAGATTAAGATTTATTGCTGATTCATTTAACGCTTTTGATTACTTAATTTTAGCGATTGATCGTAAAAACGAACAATATGTTAGTGCGGCGGCTTCAAAAATTTTATTCTTAACCAATCATTCTGATGATATTGAAGGTATCTTCAACCGCATCTTTAAAATAGTTGTTGATAGTAACGAAGAAGATTTTGATTATTCAAGTTTATTTAATTTATTCCACGCGAGAAACTTAGATACCGAGTCACTTTATACTCAAAGAAGATTAAGAATCGATACCGATCCTGAACCAGTGACTGTTTTAGATGATTTAATCTCTGATGAGTATAAACGTCGCAAGATTCAATTTTTAGTTAAAAATAATATTTATGGCAAAAAAGAAATTAATCGTTATGTGTTGTCTCAATTAAGTTATGCTGGAGAAATTGAAGCTTCAGAGTTACCATTAGAAACCGAAGAAGATTACATTAAATTAATATTAATTTTCCTATATTCAAGATCAGTGGGCATGGATTACCATGTTGAAATGTTAAATCGTGAAACTAAATCTAATTTTGCGACATTTAATAACTTTTTAATTGTTAGAGGTAGATAGATATGAATAAAACACAAGCCGTTAAAAAATTTCATGAAGAATATTTAAACTTAAAAGAAGGAGAAAAGACAGATTTTTCAAGAATTTGTAATAAGCTATTACAAGTCAACTTCTTAACGAAAAGAAAGCCAGGTGATGGTAATGATTACCGCACAATTTTGGCTTTTAAAGAAGTTTTTGAAGCTTTCTTTAAGTTAATTGACTTTGAATTAATTATTAAGCGAGAAGACGAGGTTATTTTTATTAAGAATGAAGCCGTCTATAACCATTTGCGTCTGCGTAAAGCCGAAAGTGTCTTACTTTTGGTGACAAGAATTCTTTACCAAAGAAAGATGGATTTTGTGACGTTAGATGAAGATGTTGAAATTTTCTTATATGAAATTCATGATGAATTAACGAGAATTGGTTATTTAGATAATAAACGGATTACTAAATCAGATTTAAGACCAGCTCTACAAATGATGCGTGGTTATAACATTATTGATTATATTGATACTGGATTATCGGATGATGCAAGAATTAAAATCTATCCAACTATTTTGTATGTCACTGATTTAGAGGGAATTAGAGGAGTGATCGATAAACTAGATGGCTATATGAGAGCCGAAGGAGGAGTAAGTTATGAAGAAATTAACCAAGATTAAACTTGTTAATTGGCATTTATTTTCCAATCAAACGATTAACATTGAAGGTAACACTTTAATTAGTGGTGAAAACGGCTCTGGAAAATCGACACTACTTGATGCGATCCAATATTTATTAGTTGGTGGTCGTGGAGGCGTTAAATTTAATGTCGCTGCAACCGATGATGCTAAAAGAACTTTAGAGGGTTATGTTAGAGGACGGATTGGTGCTGAAAATAAAGAATATTTGCGTACTGGTGACGTAATTACTCATGTTGCACTTGAGTTTTTTGATGAAAAAGAAAAAACTTTTAATATTATTGGAGCAATTTTAGATTTACCGCGAAATACTTCAATGCGCGAAAGATTATATTTACTAGAAAATGTGGCAATTCACGAAGAAATGTTTCTAGATGGTAATATGCCACGTGATTATAAATCAATGAAAGAATATTTTAGATTAAAAGATATTGATTTGGCACCATTTGATACTCAAAGAAAATATCGCGAAGCATTATCTAAATTTTTTGGTATGGATGCTAGAAAATATGCTCAATTGTTACCAAAAGCGTTAGCTTTTAGATCAATTGACTTACAAACATTCGTTTTTGAATTTTTGCTTGACGATAATCCAATTGATATTCAATCACTTAAAAACAATGTCTCACAACTAAAAAGAGTTGAAGCTCAAATTAAATCCGATCGTGAAAAATTAGAAAAACTTGATGCTATTATTGATGTTGGAACTTCAATAACTGAAATGAAAGAACAAGTTCAAATTAATGAAATTATTGATAATTTAAATTGGGTTGAACAAAGAGAAAACTTTTTAAAGACTAGTGAAGAATCACTAGGGAAACTTGATATTAAATTAAATAGTTTAAGAACTCAAAAAGCGACTTTAGATACAACTATTGAAGAAAACGATCAAAACATTTTAAACTTAGAAAAAGCGAAAGATAACAACGATTTAACGAAAACTTTAACTGAATACCAAGAAAACTTTGATCGAAAAAATAAAGAATATACTTATCAAGAGGAAGTTTTACGACAAGTTAATCAAGATTTATTAGAAGAAATTTCATTTTTAAAACAAATTACTAAAGTTATTCCTGATCAAGCGATGAATAACTTGATTCGATATTTTGAACAAAATCAAAATAATTTATCATCTCACGAATTAACTAATTTATTAAACCAAGTTGCTGGTTCAGTTTCAGCTTATGAAAAAGCGTTTCACACTGAAAGACAAAATATTGAACGCTCAAAAACCGAAATTTCGACCAATTTAAGAAATGCTCAGTTTCGATTAAATAACTTAAGAAAAAATATTAAAACTTATCCGAAATATGTTAATGATTTAATTGATGCAATTAATCGAGAACTATCATATAAACATAATAAAGAAATTAATGTTCGACCATTAGCTGATTTAATTGAAGTTAATGATGAAAAATGGCGTAACGCATTAGAAGGATATTTAAGTTCTCAAAGATTTGATATTATTGTTGAACCCGAGTATTTTAGTGATGCTTTAGATGTTTATGAACGAGTTAAAGGCGAACTTAGAATTTATGGTGTTGGGCTAGTTAATACTTCTAAGCTTCAAGGCTATAATGAAACTAAAGATGGTTCTTTAGCGGCTAAAGTTTCAACTGAACACCAGTATGCCAGACTTTATGTCAACATGTTACTTAACGGTATTTATTGTGTCTATGATGTTCAAGATTTAAAAAACTTCAATCGTTCAATTACTCCGACTGGAATGACTTATGCCAATCATACGGCACGTCAAATTAATCCTAGATTATTTGAAGTACCTTTTATTGGCGATAATGCGACAGCAGCTCAAATTAAAATTGCGGAAGCAGAAGTAAAAGAATTAGAAGCCATGATGAAACAATCATATAGCGATACTGATACTAATGAAATGGTAGCTAGATTCTTATCACGTTCACACGCGTTAAGATTAGTTCAACAAAATAATTTAAGATACTTTGAAACTATTAAAGAAACTAGAAGAGAATTAGCAACCTTAGAACGTCAATTGCAATCATTATCAATGGATGCTAGTTTACAAAAAATTGAAGATCAACTTGACCAAGAGAAAAATAAGCGTCGTCAATTACGCTTAGATTCTGATAAAATTATTGCTGAAATGGCTAATGCTAGAGAAGAGCGTCAAAGAACTTTAAATAATATTGATGATGTTAAAGAAAAATTAGATTTAATCTTAGAAAAACAAAAAGAATTTTCAGTAACTCATGGAGCTGTCTTAAGTATCGCTCAAACTCAATATTTAGCGTTAAAACAAAAAACTAAACATGATTATAACGCCATCACGCAAGATATTCAACGCTCTAATGTTTTAATTAATAATCAATTAAACCGCATGCAAAACGATATTACTAATCAAATGAGAGCGTTTGTTCATCAATATAGTTTTAATGCTGAACCTAATTTTGAAAATTTAATTACTTTTGAAGCTGAAGCTAACATTATTAAAAATAATAATTTAATTAAGTACGAACAACAAGCTACTGAGTTAAGAAAAGCCTCTGAAACTGGGTTTAAAGAGGAGTTCGTTAATAAATTAAGAGCTTCTATTGAAGCTGCTCAACAACAAATTGAAGAGTTAAACTTCGCACTTGAAGGTAAAAAATTTGGTAGTGATCATTATCAATTACTATGTTTACCTTCAGAAGATCCAGAATACAAAATGTATTATGAAATCATTATGAGTTCAACTGCTCATGAAAGGCAAACGTTATTTACTGAAGGATTATCTAAGAAGAATGAACGCATTTTAATGGAATTATTTGAAAAGATTTCATCAGATAATCCAGAATATGACCGTTTAGCTTATGAGTTTTTAGATTATCGTAATTACATGTCTTACGACATTAAAATTGAAAATGATAATGGAAACTTATCATATTTTTCAAAAGTATCAAGAGAAAAATCTGGTGGAGAAACTCAAGTTCCATTTTATATTGTAATTGCGGCCTCGTTCCAACAATTACTATCGAGAAATAAACGAATTGATTCAGGATGTGTCGTTTTATTTGACGAAGCTTTTAATAACATGGATGAATCAAGAATTGAAGCGATGATGAAATTTTATAATTCATTAAGTATTCAATTACTAATTTCAATTCCACCACAAAGAGTATCTAATATTATCCCTTATGTTAATACTAGTTTAATTATCGTTAAACATAATGATTACGCTATTGTCGAATCTTTTAAGGATGATCGGACCGTACAATGATTAAAAAAGGAATTTCTGTATCAGATGGATTAGGACTCGCCCACGCTTACGTGATTTATGAACCAGAAGCGGTAGTTACCAGCGAGTTAACAACTGATCCCCAAGAACAACTTAATAAACTAGAAAAAGCCATACTTGAAGCTGAAATTGAGATTAAAAAATCAAAAGAAATGGCGCAAAGTCTAATGGACGGTGATGATGCCTATATTTTTGATGCTCATCTAGCAATTTTAAAAGATAAGTATTTTTTAAGTGATGTTAAAGAGTTAATCAAATTAGGACATTATGCTTCATATGCTTATCAACAAGTGACCAAAAAATATATTGATGAAATTAGACAAGCTGAAAATTTATATCTCCAAGAACGTTCAGTTGATGTGACAGATGTATATATGAAAGTTATGTTTTATTTAAATGCATTATCAAAACCAGCACTTCATATTGATCAACCAGTAGTATTGGTAGCTAAAGATTTAACTCCATCACAAACCATCGGACTTGACTTTAATTATGTTAAAGGTATTGTTACTGAACGTGGTGGTAAGACGTCACATGCAGCAATTATTGCGAGAACTTTAGGGATTCCTTCAGTTGCTGGAATTAGAGTTAATGCAATTAATAATAACGATTTGTTGTTAGTTGACGGAAGATATGGAACAGTTACCATTGATCCAAGTGAAGATGAATTAGTAGAATACGCTTATTTTTTAGATCGAATTCAATCAAAAGAAAAACGACTAGAACCATTTAAAAAATTAAAAACTCAAACTTTAGATGGACACTTTATTAAATTAGGGGCTAATATTTCTAGTCATGAAGAAATCAATCATTTAAAATATGCCGAAGGTGTTGGTCTATTTAGAACTGAATATTTATTTATGAGAGATAGTAAAACGCCAACACTTGAAGAACAAATTCATTCTTATCAATCAGTATTAGCTTCTAATAAAGAAGATTTAAATATCATTCGGACACTTGATATTGGTGGCGATAAAAATTTAACTTATCTTCCAATTAAAAAAGAGCTAAATCCATTTTTAGGCCAAAGAGCGATTAGATTATCTTTAGCTAATAAAAACTTATTTAAAACTCAATTAAAGGCTTTATTAATCGCTAATAAATATTCTAATTTAGGAATTATGTTACCAATGATTTCAACTCTTGATGAAATTATTGAAGCGAAAGAAATAATTACTAAGGTTGAAGAAGAACTACTTGATGAAGGATATATAATTAATCAATACCAATTAGGAATTATGGTAGAAGTGCCAATTGCTGCCTTCGGGTTGGAAGATTTAATTGGTGAAGTTGATTTTATTAGTATTGGATCAAACGACTTAATTCAATACTTATTTGCCGCTGACAGAATGAATGAAGAGGTAGCATATTTATATCAACCGTATCACCCACAATTATTAAAAATAATCAAACATGTTGTTACGGTAGCCCATAAATATAATAAGTGGGTTGGTGTTTGTGGGGAGATGGCTGGAGTTAAAGAATCAGCACTATTGTTAGTTGGTTTAGGTGTTGATGAATTAAGTATGGGATATACTTCAATCCTAGAAATTAGAGAAATGTTATCACGTGCTCAATATGTTGAGTTAAAGAAATTAACTAATAAAATGCTTAAATTAAAGAGCAATGAAGAAGTATTACTTGAGGTAAGAAAATATTTAGAAAAAATATCAGTGAAAAAAGGAGAGAAAAATTATGAGATTTAATTCTAGTATGGATGATTTAGTTTTATTAATCTTTTTATTATCAATTTTAATTTTTCCGCTATTTATTTTTCTGTTGATTAATGTTCTAATACTTAAGTACACAGTTAGTAAAAAAGGAATTAAAGTCGACAGCTTATTTAGAACTGTTGATATTAAGTATGAAAACTTAGTTAGTGTTGAATTAAAAAGATATGAAAAATCAGTCATCACAGAAGGCTTTGATGTACTGGCAACCGCACTGCATAAAAACGGGGTACTAATTACTTATCTTTTTGAAGAAGGAGGGCAAAAAACTGTTTTTATTTCACCTTCTAATCCGAAAAGATTCCTTTATGAAGTGAGCAAGTACTTTAAAAAAGATGCTGACGCGCCGTCAAAAGATGAAGTAAAACCAGAAAAAGAATTAGTAATTCCTGAAATAGTCGAATCATAACAATAATTTAAAGCGGCTTTATTAAGCCATAAATCAGTTAATATTAATAATCAAAAAGCTGCCATATGGCAGCTTTTAATTACGATTAATTCTAACTGGTTATTATTGATATATAAATTAAGAATAATGAAGATAAAGTGTTCTATAACGAAGCCATTCAAGAGCTTCCAAACTAAATGAAATAGTAGTGAGGCAACATATTTTCAGACTAAAAATGGTCTCGATTATGGTTTCTAAATTACCGGAAATAATCTATAAAACTATGTATAAAATAACAAAAACTACCAATAATAGCAATAAAACTTAGACTTTTTAAGTATTTAATCTATAATAAATCCTTATTTTCCCATTATTGGCGTATAAATAGACTTAAAGCTATTAAAAAGGCTATAATAGTGCGTGACTATTTTATAAAGGAAAGATAATTATGATAATTGTTTACATAGTAGATTCATATGGGGAATTTTCAAATGGTACAACGATGACAGCTGTTCGCTCAAAACAAAAGTTAGAAGAAATGGGACACGAAGTTAGAATTGTATCAATTAGTAATATTGAAGGAAAAGAATATTATCGACTTGAACAAAGAAACATTCCGATCGTTTCTAAATATTCAGCGAAACAAAATACATATTATGCAAAACCAGATAAAACTATTTTAAGAAAGGCATTCGAAGGGGCAGATGTAGTTCACTTCTTTTTCCCATGGAAATCAGCAGTAGTAGCTACTAGAGTAGCTAAAGAAATGGGAATTGCCGTTACTGGATCATATCATATGTGTCCGGAACACGTAGCTTATGGAATGGGAGCCGACAAATGGCTTTCTCCTTTAACATGGGCATTATATAAATACTTTAAGCACCGTGTATATAAGAAAATTGATCGAATTCACTGTCCAAGTCCGGTTATGGCTAATCGGTTAAGAGAACATCGATATAAAAATATTTTACATCCGATTACTAATGGTGTTGGTGAGCAATTTTTTGTTGATGTCCAAAGACCATATGATCCAGAGATATTTCAAATTTTAACAGTTGGCCGTTTATCTATGGAAAAACGACAAAGAATTTTATTAAAGGCCGTTGATCAATCAAAATACAAGGATAAAATTAAAATTGTTGTTGCTGGTCAAGGGCCAAGAGAGAAAAGATTAAAGAAATTAGCTAAAAAACTACAGTTAAATGTCGAATTCGGCTTCTTTTCACAAGAAGACTTAATTCAAAAAATTAAAGAAAGTGATTTATATGTTCATACTGCGGAAGTTGAAACGGAAGGTATTTCAGTTTTAGAAGCTCTCTCTGGTGGATTAGTTCCAGTATTATCAAATACTCCGTTTAGTGCACCAGGTCAAATATTTGCCTTAGATGATCGTAGTTTATTTGAACTAAATAATTATAAGGATTTAGCTAAAAAAATCGATTATTGGATTGAACATCCTGATGAAAGATTAGAGATGAGCACCGAATATCAACAATATATGACTAATTTCAATATTGATGATGCCGTTAAGAAACTAGAAGAAATGTTTAAAGCAGCAATTCAAGATGAAAAGTTAAGACAATTAGAAAAAAGCGAATCTGGTCGAAAATATTTAAAGAAATTAAGACCAAATCATCTTGGTAATGTAATAGTTAGGTTTTTCTTCGCTTTAATCTTTCCTTTAATTAAAGTATTTTGGTATGTTTTTATGGGATTAAGAATTAAAGGCAAGAAAAACTTAAAACAAATTAAAAATGGCGGGATAATCATTAGCAATCATGTTCATAATTTTGATTCAATGATGAATGCTTGTGCAACTTATCCAAGATTAGGAGTCTATACATCGTTACCAATGAATTTTGAACATTGGGGATATGGAATGTTTGTTAAATTATTTGGTACAATTCCAACACCGGTAACGATTGAAGAAACCAAGATCTTTTTAAATGAAGTGACGCGAAAGGTAAAAGATGGTAGATTAGTTTTAATTTATCCAGAAGGACATCTAGTTTATAAAAACGAAGAGTTGCAACGGTTTAAAAAAGGAGCTTTCCATATTGCTCAAAATGCGATGGCACCAATTATTCCAGCACGAATTAGTTTTGTCAAACAACGCAAGAAAAATGGGAAATTTAAGAAGCGAATTATCTTAAATATTGGAGAACCGATTTTTCCTAACTATTATATGTTAAGAAGAGATACGATCGATGATTTCATCGAAGCCTCATATAATGCGATGGAAAGTCTTAAAGTAGAAAGTGATTAAAAAAGCGCCTTGCGAGGCGCTTTTATAATGAATATTAATTTAATGATTTTGTAATTTCGGTTGCCAGCTCAGAAAGTTTATCACTAGTTTCTGGAGTCAGTTTAGTGACTATCGTTAGTGGTTTTCCTACTAAAGTGTTATCTTTCATTTTGCCAAAGGTTTCTACTAATAATGGTAATGCACGGCCGCCCCATGATTCATTAACAACTATTGAATAATTGCGTTTAGTGAGTCCGTGATATTCTAATTCGGTCATTAAATGTTGAGCGGTTAAATGTAGAGTAACATTATAATTTGGAGCCATTACAACTAAGTTAGAAAAACGGTAAATATCTGATAAAATATAAGAAGAATCAACTGAATTCAAATCATAAATTCGAATGTTTTTAACTCCAAGTTTACCCAAATTACTAGCTAATTGGCTGGCAGCTTGAGCGGTGTTACCATACATTGAAACATAAGCAATCACAACTCCTTGTTCCTCAACATCAAAGTTAGCCCATAAATGATATTTTTCAAATAATAATTTAATTATTTTTGGATCACGATGAACCATTCCGTGTAATGAAAGAAGTAAATCGATTTCTAGATTGTCAATCTTTTTTAAAAGTGTAATTACATTTCTCCTGAATTTAGCTAGAATATTAACGAAATATCTTCTAACTTCAGATAAATTAAAATGTCCTTCATCACTAAATAAATGTCCTTTAATCGAGCCGAAAGAGCCAAAAGTATCAGCCGATAATAAGATTTTCTGTTCAGGAATATAAGTGGTAAAAACTTCGGGCCAATGAACTAAAAAGGCCGAAATAAAGCGAAGAGTGTTTTTCCCAACATTTAATTCATCACCATCTTTAATTAAATAGTATTTATCTTGGTATTCATCTGAGAAGAATTGTTCGAAAAATTTAAAAGTATATTTACTACCAATTAGTTTGACATCAGGATAACGATTAATTAGTTCAACTAAACTTGAACTATGATCTGGTTCCATATGATGAATTACTAAATAATCAAGCTTTCTACCATTTAAAACGGATTCTACATTTTGGAAAAATTCTCCAGCAACAGATCCATCGACAGTATCAAATAAAACGGTTTTTTCATCTAGTAATAAGTAAGAATTAAAACTTACACCTTCTTGCAAAGGAATTAAATTTTCAAATTTTGGTAAGAAGTGACTGCTAGCTCCTACATAATACATTGAATCAGTCAATTGAATATTACTTTTCATAAAATATCGCCTCCTTAAATATTTTAACATTATTAAGTTTTAATTATAAGTAATTTGTTTATTATTGTTATTGCCTTTACTTTCTTTTTAGTTTGTACTATATTATTAATCGTAAGAGGCAATAATTTTATTAGATAATTAATTTAATGATGATATAATAATTAAGGCTTTATAATGAGTTTATGCACCCATAGCTTAATTGGATAGAGCGTCACTTTCCGGAGGTGAAGGTTTCAGGTTCAAATCCTGATGGGTGCACCATAATGGAGAAATACCCAAGAGGCTGAAGGGGCTGGCTTGGAAAGCTAGTAGAGTCGAAAGGCTGCGAGGGTTCAAATCCCTCTTTCTCCGCCATGATGTATTAGTAATAAGTTATCTTAAAAGGAGAATAACAATGAATATTCAAAAAGAATCAAAAATTATAACTAAAATTACTTTTTTAGCAATTATTTTTAATGTTGTCTTATTAATTGTTAAATTGATTTTTGGAATTATTGGAAAATCAAATGCGGTGATTAATAGTGCGATTGATTCAGGATTAGATGTTTTAGTGACAGTAGCTGTCTTAATAATTGGAAGATTTAGTCGAAAAAAAGCGGATAAATCTCATCCATATGGGCATGAAAAATTTGAAAGTATTACAACGATTGGTTTTGGAATAGTTTTAGTTATTGTTGGAATTCAATTAGTCATTAATGGAGCTACTACAATCTTTAATTATTTCAAGGAAGGGATAGAAATAGTTAAGCCAGAAATCTTAGCGATAATTGCGGTTATTGCGACGATTGTAGTAAAATTAGGGTTATTTATTGTGACTGAAAGGTCTTATAAAAAAGCTAAATCGCCAGCACTAAAAGCGTTGGCTGTTGATCATATTTCAGACGTTTTAGTTTCACTAGCTTTATTAATTGGAGTTGTTTTAGCTTTAAATGGTTTTGTTATATTTGAGCCGATCGCTGGTATAATAATTGCTATTTTTATTGGATATAATGGTACTCAATTAATTATTGAAAGCATTGGTCAAGTAGTTGATGAAGCGGCAGATATTGAAGATATTAATCAAATTCGAGAATTAACTAAATCGGTTAATGGAGTCATTAAAATAGATAAAATAAGAACCAGAAAATTTGGTTTAAAACTTTTTGTAGATATTGAGATTTCAGTAGATGGGAAATTAACCGTTGATGAAGGTCACGATATTGCCGAAGAAGTTCATGATATTATTGAAGATAAGATGGATATAGTGAAACACTGTATGGTTCACGTTAATCCTTATCATGATGTGAATTTAGATCAGTAATTATCGATTTTATTATTAAATTTAAAAGGAGAGTAGGAATGGGTATAATTGAAATTATCTTAATGTGGATAACTATTTTAATCCTACCTTTATTGTTAGTTATTTTAGGGTTAATCTTATGGAAGAAAACTCCTACTCCGAATTGGTTATTTGGATATCGAACCAAAAAAGCATTATCCGATGAAAAAACATGGTTTGTTGCTAATAAGTTATATGGAAAAATAGTTTTTCTTGTGGGTGTAATTGATTTAATTATTTTAATACCCACTTTAATATTAACTCTCCCTAATCACTTAGCAGTAATGTTAACTATTTTTTTAATACTTGTAACATTAACAATTATTGTTTCAATAATAATTGTTGAAACCAAAATAAAGTGAAAAACTGCAAATTATGTTAATATAAATTAAATTATGTAAAATTCAAAAAAAATGCTTGATATTTAGAGATCGGGTGGTATAATGAGGTTGCAAGCAACCATTTCGATTTTTTTTCCTCCTTTCTCTCAAAAACTAGCAATCGCTAGTTTTTTATATTTTCAGGAACTTCTAATTTATTATCTAATTGTTAAAGCGATTATAAAAATGTTATAATGAATAAGAGAATAAACATAAATGTTTAAAATATGAAAGGAAGATTTGAAATATGATTAAATTAGTTTTAGTAAGACATGGTCAAAGTTTATGGAATTTACAAAATAGATTCACCGGATGGACTGATATTGATTTGTCTGAACAAGGCATTCGTGAAGCTCATGAAGCGGGGAAATTATTAAAAGAAAAAGGATATGAATTTGATGTTGCTTACACTTCAACATTAATTCGTGCGAACCGCACATTAGACATTATTTTACAAGAGTTAGGGGTCGAATTGCCAATTAAATATTCATACAGATTAAACGAACGCCACTACGGAGCATTACAAGGATTAAATAAAGCTGAAACTGCTGCAAAATATGGTGATGAACAAGTTCATATTTGGCGTAGAAGTGCTGATGTTAGACCACCAGCTTTAGATTTAGATGATCCAAGACATCCAAGAAATGATCCTAAATATAAAGATCTACCAGCTGATGAACAACCAGCATCAGAACATTTATTAGATACAATTGATCGCGTGATTCCTTTTTGGGATTCAGATATTAAACCAGATTTACTAGCTGGTAAAAGAGTAATTATTTCAGCTCATGGCAATAGTATTAGAGCGTTAGTTAAATATTTAGAAAATTTAGATAACGAGTCAATTATGAAAGTTGAGATTCCTACTGGTAAACCGTTAGTTTATGAGTTGGATCAAGATTTAAAATTTGTTAGAAAATACTATTTATGAATATTGCCTTAATAGCCCATGATGATAAAAAGAAAGAAATGATTTCGTTAGTAAGTACTTATCAGTCACTTCTATCAAATCATACTCTTTATGCCACTAAAACTACTGGAACTTTAATCAAAGAAAAAGTGGGACTAGATATTAATATTTTGTTAAGTGGTCCGCTTGGTGGGGACCAACAAATTGGGGCATTGGTCGCTGAAGATAAAATTGATATCGTGATTTTCTTAAGAGATCCGCTAACAGCTCAGCCACATGAACCCGATGTATCAGCTTTACTTAGAATTTGTGATGTTCATAATAAACCATTGGCAACTAATTTAAAAAGTGCAACCATTATGTTAAATACATTGAGTAATAAATAGAAATTTTGAAAGGTTCTTGGATTCCAAGAACTTTTTTATTTGATGTTGAAAAGTACGATTTAATTGCGAAATATTGTAATTTTGTGAAATTATGGTATAATTATTGTGATTTATTAGGTAAATTTATGAAGTTTAAAACTATTTTTAAAATATTAATCATATTAATAATTTTATTTGTCATTAATGGTTGTAAAGAAAAGGATGCAGTTTACAATTTAACCCAAGATGGCAATTTTTTAGTATATAACACCAATGAAGAGCTTTTAAATAAAACTTATTTCCCTTCAGGTACTCAATTAATTATTAAAGTACGAGAAGATAAGATTGAAGAAGGGTATATGATTGACAAAGTTTTTATCAATTCAGTTGCTAATGAACCAACTCATCAATACCATATTACAGTTGATCGTAATATCGATCTTCGAGTTACTTTTAAAGAAATACCGAGTGGTGAAGTGAGAATTAGTATTTCTGGGAGAGGTATAATAATAGAACCGGCTTCACCTGATAATGTTTATAAAATTGGAACAACCGTTACTTTAAAACCTTTAAAATACAATAAGTTTAATTATTTATATATTAATGATGAGAAAATAATTATCAATGATTTTTCATATGAACTAGTTGTCAATGAACCAACTAGAATTTTGGTGGAAAGTGGTAGTTTAGAAAAAACTCATGCTAAAGTTGAAATTATCTCTCCATCAGACCGCAAAGTATATATTGCAAATCCACAAGTTGATAATTATTATTTAATTGGATCTGATATAATTGTAAAAGCACCACATAACTATCACTTTGAAGGTTCGATTTTAGTTAATAATCGAACGATTAATCTAACTGGAGATACATTAAGTTTAGTTGTTGAACCAAGTATGGTGATTACTTTCTATGATTCAAATATTGTTATAAACGCATTCAATATAAACCTTTTGAATAAAAATTTATCAATAATAGGTGATCCCGATCATACACTATTTGATCATGGATCTAGCGTTTTCGTTAAGTCAATCGGAAACAACGGTTTAGAAATAATTGATAAATTAACCGTTAATGGTGAAGAAATTGAAGTTGGCGCTGTTAGTTATGAGTTAACAGTTGAAAGTAATTTGGAAATTGATGCTACTTTTAAAGAATATAGTGGTGGATATGAACCGATTGACTTATTTACTACCGATTTTTATCCACTTGCTCCAGACGAGACGGTTTTAAGTCAATCGTTAAATGGGCAAATGTTTTTAAAAAATATTGATGGAGTAAATAAATTGATTTTCCAGAAAGCGAGTTCAATTAAGGCGAGAATTGATCAAGGATTACAATTCAGATATGTTGAATTTGTTATTAAATATGATGTTGAAGACGTTAAAATATATCAAAACGGATTTGGATTTATTAATCGCAATGAAACAATTTATGCTGGTATTTTAAATAATTTCTCAATTCGTTTAGAAATTACTGCATTAGTTCCTGATTTAGAAAACTTAAATGAATTTCAAAGAAATAGTATTATTGAAAATAGTGATCAAGTTGGTAACTTAACTTACACTCTGGAAAAAAACGGATTAGATGTTACTGAAAAATATTTAGAAACGCAAAATGGGTTGAAATTTAATGAAGGATCAGTTGATCAAGAATATAACTTAATTATTCAATCTGATGAAGGTATTACGATTATTCAACCAATTAAAGTGATTGTAGGTAAAAATGTTTATACAACTGACGATTTAACTTTTGATTCAACTATGATTTTACAAAACAATTTAATAGTTCGTGAAGCAATTAATTTAACTGAGGAAGTTAAAATAATTGGTAATTACCACACAATAACTTTTGATACTGATGCTGAAGATTTAATTAGTGTTAACCACGGATCAATAGAAATTGAATCGTTAATGCTTAAATCAAGACAACTAAATACATCAATGATTAAAACTCATAATTCACAAGTCACACTGAATAATGTTGTTATTGAAAATACTAAATTTGGTCTTCATCTAATTAATAGTGATTTAAATAGTCAAAATTCAAAATTTCAAAATATTTTAGAATCTAATATTTTATTAGTTAATGATAATCAAATAACAGCTGATATTGAGTTGAGTAGTGTTTTTGAAAATAACATTTTCCAAAAAACTAATAACGCCAGTATTATCATTGTTGATTTATCAAAATTTGTTGTATTAGAAGAAAATGATGATCCGCTAGTAATTGAAGTTCTTAATCGGGTCCAAAAGATCGTTATTAGAAATAATAAATTCAATAATGTTAAAACAGATGAAGAAATTTCTGAAGAGGTCTTAGCATATTTACAATCAATTGATTCTAATTTTGTTTCAAGGGATCCTTTAAGATATAATTTGACATTTTTATTAGATGGCGGAGAAATTTATTTAGAATACTTCCCACTACTAGAAATAACAATTAATGAAGATCCACAATGTAGTTTTGTCAAATAAGTGCTTCGGCACTTATTTTTAAATCAAAGGAGAAAACTTGATGAAAAAAAGAACACAATTAAAAATTGAAAGATTAGGTAATTTTGGTGAAGGAATTGCCTATATTAAAAATAAACCGGTTTTTGTTAATTATGCATTAATTGGTGAAGAAGTCGAAGTTGAATTAGTTAAAAATAATCGTGGCAATTTAGAAGGTCAAAATTTAAAAGTTTTAACGCCTAGTCCAATTCGAGTTGAACCTCCGTGTCAGTATTACTATAAATGTGGTGGATGCAACTTACAACATATGCCTTATTTTGAAATGATTAAATATAAGAGAAATGTTATAAACTTTTTATTTAATGTTAACTTAAGAAAAGAAACCAAACATACTAAATTAAACTATACTATCTTATCACCAGAAGAGTATCGCTATCGTAATCGAGTTATTTTACCGATTACTATTTATAATAACAAAATATCTTATGGTTTATATTATCAAGATAGTAACCGTTTTTTATCAATTGACACATGTTTAATTCATAAATTAAATATCGATTTAATATTAAAAGAAATTACTAATTTAATGACTAAATATCAAATTGAACCATATAACAATAAGACCAAAAAAGGAACTATTAGATTTATTCAAGTTAGAACTAATTATTTAGGTGAACTTCAAATTACTTTTATTTCTTATCGATCAATTAATTTAAATGAATTAGTTAATGATTTAGTTAGTAATCATCCAAAAGTTCATTCAATCTTTTTATCAATTAATGATAATTTGCGATCAAGAGATTTTATTACCGAAAACATCCATAAATTATTTGGAAATGACTATTTAGAAGATCGAATTGGAGATGTGAAATATTTAATTGGTCCTGATTCATTTTTTCAATTGAATTCCAAACAAGCTCATAATATGTATGAAGAAATAATTCGGATTGGTAATTTTACTAAAAATGATATTATTTTGGATACCTATGCAGGAGTTTCAAGTATCGGGATATACTTATCTAACTTAGTTAAACAAGTTCATTCAATTGAAATTAATCTTAATGCCGTTAATGCGGCAAAAGAAGCCATCAAATTAAATGAAATTAACAATCTTATTATTCATAAAGGAGATACATTAGAAGTAGCTAAAAAATTAAATCTTAAATTTGATGCAATGATATTTAATCCGCCACGAACGGGGTTAGGGAAAAATTTATGTAATTTTATTTTAGGTGAAACATCTGCTAAAATTATTTATGTTTCATGTAATCCCTTAACACTAGTTGAAGATTTGAAAATTTTGGCTACTAAATACACTATTATTGAAACTACTCCAATTGATATGTTCCCTCAAACAAATCATATTGAAAGTGTCACTCTTTTAAAGTTAAAGAATAAATATTAATCTTTGCAACTCATGATTAAAAAAATGTAAGTTACGGTGAAACTTACATTTTTTATTTAACGTTATGTAAAATAAAGGTGAATATTAAACTAAAGGAGGAGCGGCAGATGAAGAAAACTGTGAAATCAATACTTAATATTTTATTAATGGTGTTGTTGGCGATTGTTTTTGCAAGTTGTCAGGGTCAGACCAATTTACAAGAAAAACAAAACAACCATTCAGAACAAACCGATCCGAATAATAAGAATAATCAAGATAACAAAAGTAATGAAATTCGTTCTCAAGAACTAATGCAAGGAGTTAAAGCCGAAGAAGTAAACGGTAAAGTTTTAGATGATTTATTTTTTGATTCACAATTCAAATTGACGGTAGATTTATTTAAAAGGTCAATTACCGCAAGCGAAAATAAAAATGTCTTAATTTCTCCACTTTCAATCTTATTAGCTTTATCAATGACGGCCAACGGTGCGGACGGAGAAACTAAATCAGAAATGGAATCTGTTTTAGGCAATGGCATTAAGATTGAAAATTTAAATGAATATATTTATTCTTATATCGAGTCATTACCTTCTGGAGAAAAGTATAAATTAAGTATTGCTAACTCCATTTGGTATCGTGATATGGGCGACATATTAAATGTCAAACCTAATTTCTTACAAACGAATGCTAATTATTATGGAGCTCAATTATATAAATCGCCATTTGATAATTCAACAGTTGAAGATATTAATAATTGGGTTGACACTAATACTGATGGAATGATTAAAAAGATAATTGAATATATTAATAAAGAAACCATTATGTATTTAATTAACGCTTTAGCTTTTGATGCCGAATGGAAACGAATATATAGTGAATCAGATATTCATCAAGGGATTTTTACATCAATCACAAATGAAAAACAGGAAGCTACTATGATGAACTCCATGGAATCGATATTTATTAGCGACAGAAACGCTAAAGGCTTTATTAAGCCTTATGCCGACAATAAATACAGCTTCGCCGCATTATTACCTAATGAAGGCGTTGATATTTATGAATATATTAATTCTCTAACGGGCGAATCATTAGCCAATACTTTAAAAAATGCAATTGACTTTAGAGTATATACTACAATGCCTAAATTTACCTATGAATATCAACTAACCCTAAATGATATTTTAATTGATTTAGGAATATCACGAGCATTTGATCCATACCAAGCCGATTTATCGAAAATGGTTCAAGTACCAGGAAGAAATGTCTATATTTCTTCAGTCTTACATAAAACATTTATTAAAGTTGATGAGCGTGGCACCAAGGCGGGGGCCGTTACCGCTGTAGAAATTGGAATAGGAACTAGTTACCCAACACACGCTTATTACATAAAATTAGACAAACCTTTCGTTTATATGATTATTGACAATGAAACAAAATTACCAATTTTTATCGGAGCATTAGTAGGATTATGAAAATTAAAGCAATAATCATATCTTTATTAATTGTAATATTTAGTTTATAACTTAATAATGCGATAATCAAGTTGCATAAAAATAGAAAATAATGCGGCTTGGCTATTGCATTATTTTTAATAAATGATATAATTGATATGCACGGAAGGTGGTGAGTGATTTGTGCTTTTTTAAACCCAAATTAGAAAAATATAGCAAGGCCGATTTATATAAAGTTACTAATCATATTATCAAAACCTTTGGCTTGGTAACAACTAAATTAAAAGAGAGTAAATCTAAGTATATTGAAAGAACTATTCTAGTTTCAAAGCCAAGCGAATCGCGTCCATTTTATACTTTAACTACAGTCGGAATGGGAGCGGCTGTTATGAAAAACATTCCTCCTTCTTATCGTCAATCTGGAATTGGTCGAGCTGAATTATTAATTTGTTTACCACCAGATTGGGATTTAAAAAACCGTGAAGATAAATGGTTTTGGCCAATTGCTTATTTACGTGCATTTATGCAATATCCATTTTCACAAAAAACTTGGTTAGGATATGAGCATACCATTCAACTAGGTAGAAAACTACCAGGAACTAATTTTAAAGGGATTCTTTTCGATTATCCTTATCACATTAATAAAACTGATTATAAAGTAGAATTAGAAAATGGTGAGATTGTTTGGTTTTTCCAAATCATTCCCCTTTATTCAACGGAAGCTGTTTATAAAACCGAAGAAGATTATAAGGCATTAAAAAAATTAATAGCTGACAAGTACGGAGTAGTTGATCCATATCGGATCAATGTATTATCTAAAATTAAACATGAGGATCAAGATTTATAAAATGATACTTTCAAAAACAATCAAGATACCATCTTGATAAAATTGAAAGTATTTTTTTATAAAAAAAGTGGTATGATTAAATTAGAAGGTGATACTATTAATCATAAAGTTAAATGTAGTGAATTAGATTTCAGAGGGTATGGGATTGTTAAAGACTTAGGAAAAGTCGGTTTTATTAAAGGACTACTCCCTGGAGAAGAAGCGATTATTAAAATTAATTTCGAAAAACGGAATTTTTTTGAAGGAGAAATAATAGAATTACTTTCTCGTTCTAAAGATCGAAGCGATTTTGAAATGTTTTATGATAATAATTCGTTAATTCACCTTGAAAATAAGAAACAATTAGAGTTTCAACAAGATATCACATTACAATCTTTATTAAGAAATGGCATTACTAATTTTTATAAATCATTAATTATTCATGATGATAATTTTTATCATTACCGGAATAAAGCCTTATTCTTTGTTAAAAATAACCCATTTATCCAATTAGGTGGTTATAAAGAAAGGTCGCGTGATTTTCAAAAAATTGATGAACTAATTTTAGTAGAACCTACAATTAACGAGATATTAAAAGAATTAAATGATTATTATAAAAGAGAAAAAATCTATTGTCATGAACTTTCATCGATTGTTTTAAGATCAAATTATTTAGGAGAAGTAATGGTAATAATAGTAACTAATGATAAAAAAATTATTCCTGATATTATCTATCGACCATTATTAGAAAATGAAAAAGTAGTTTCAATTTACCAAAATTATAAAGATGATGCAACAAGAAATGTTGGAGCAACTAGCATTTTAATTGCTAAAAATGACCACTTAATTGATAAAATTGGAAATTTGCAATTTATTATCTATCCTAATTCATTTTTCCAAGTTAATCGTAATGTTACCTTATTGACATATGAAAAAATAAAATCATATTTGAATAAAAATGATATTGTAATAGATGCGTTTGCTGGGATTGCTTCAATTGGTCAATATATTAGTAAAGCAGTAGAACAAGTCTACTCAATTGAAATTGATAACGATTCAATTAAATCTGCTAAAGAATCAATAAAATTGAATCGTATCACTAACTTAGAAATAGTTCACGGCGATTTTAATATTCAATTTGATAAATATAAAAAACAAGCCAACGCATTAATTATTGATCCACCACGACAAGGAATTCATAATCAAGTGATTGATTTAATTAACAGCTCAAAATTAGAAAAGATAATCTATTTGTCGTGTAATTTAAAAACATTAGCAAGAGATCTTAAATTATTAACTAATTATCATGTGATAGAAATAACGCCGATTAAAATGTTTTATCAAACGGTTGAGATGGAAACATTAGTTTATCTGGAGGTGAAGAAAAGTGATTGACAATATTTATGAAAATATTAAACATTTTTTTCATGATGAAATAATTGATGAAATATTTACTAGTGATGCAATTAGAATTACGCGGATTTCATCAACTAACCAAGTAACAGATTGGTATGATCAAGAAGAAAAAGAAGTAGCAATTTTGTTAGATGGGGAAGCTACTGTTGAGTTTTTAGACCGAAAAGTAGGATTAAAAAAAGGGGATGTGATAATCATCAATCCCCATGAAATTCATCGTGTAATTAACACTAGTCCAACTGGACTGTGGTTAGCTATTTATTTTAAATAACTTCAACATTTTTAGCAGTACTTAAATCATACACTAAGTATGAAGTATGGACTAACCCAGCAATATTATATTTAACTTCTAAATACATAATTGGGTGTGTAACCTTCACAAACCAAAGTGGATAGTAAGGAACCAATTTTTTGAATTCAACAACAATTGTTTGGTTTCTTCCTTCAACTAATTTTAAAGCCTGTTTAGATTGCTCATATTGTTGATAATTAGACCAAGGCCCCACTAAGGAACTTCTAATACTAACATTAGTAACTTCTTGAATATTCTTTTCGTAAGAAATATTAAAGGTATATTTATGACCTATTTTCTTGTTGTCTCCTTCAGTATCAAATATATCTTCGATCTTTTTATATTCAAATTTTAAAGTAAAAGCATTAAATTCATCGATATCTACGAAGTTTTTGAAATCAACAATTTCTTCTTCAGCAGCAAATTTAATTTTTTGACCATTAATTTTAGTTCCACTGTATAATCCGATAACTATGGCAATCGGTAGTAACATAAAAAATAACGCAATAAAGATAATTTTGCGATATTTATTAATAAAACTACCAAATGATTGTTTATTCTTTTTAACTTGTGACATTGTAACACATCCTTATCTATTATCTATTATAGCAAAAGTAAAAATAAAAATTAAAAAGAACATACAAAAAATAAAAAAAGAATATGATAATATTGTTATCTAAAATAGTGAAAAATGTCATTATAAAGCCTAAAACGGATGAAAAACGAAAGTAAATCTAAAACTAATAATCAAATTCTTAATTCATATAATATATGAATGAATTGACAAAAATTGCTAAAATAGGGTATAATAAATACAAGATTATATAGAAAGTTATACTCTTAAAATAAATTAAAAACTAAAGAAAAATGGAGGAAATTAGAATGGTTGAAGTATATGTATTAATCATCTCCATTTTGCTATCTATTGTCGTCGGATTAATCGTAGGATTTTTTGTTCGTGTAAGGATGCACGAAAAAAGCCTATCAAAAAGCCGACAAATGTATGAAAATATTGTTGAAGAAGGGCGTAAAGAGGCCGAAGATGCTAAGAAAGAAAGTATTCTTGAAGCTAAAAAAGAAATTCATGATTTAAAGAAAGAAACTGATGCTGATATTAGAGAAAGAAGAGCTCAAATTGCATCACAAGAAAATAAATTAAATCAACGTGAAGATCAACTAAATCGCCGTACCGGTAATTTAGATCGTCGAGAAGAGACTTTACTTGCAAAAGAAGAAAGAATTGATCTCAGACAAGAACAACTTGAACAATTAAATAGCGAAGTGGAACAAACACTAAGAGAACAAAAAGCCAAATTGGTAGAAATTTCACAAATTTCACAAGAAGATGCAGAAAAAATTATTATGGATGAAGTTCGTGAAAAATTAGGTTTAGAAATTGCTACTTATATTCGTGATGAAGAAGAGAAAGCAAAATTAGAGGCTAAAAACAAAGCAAAAAACATCATGTCACTAGCAATGCAAAAATATGCTAGCGAAACAACAACCGAAACTACTGTAACGGTTGTTGATATTCCAAATGATGAAATGAAGGGTCGGATTATTGGTCGCGAAGGTCGTAATATTCGCACCCTAGAGGCATTAACAGGGGTTGATTTAATTATTGATGATACTCCTGATGCAGTCGTTTTAAGCGGTTTTGATCCAGTAAGAAGAGAAATCGCCAGAAGAGCTTTAACTAAGTTAGTCCAAGATGGAAGAATCCATCCAGGAAGAATTGAGGAAGTTGTTGAAAAAAGTCGTGAAGAGGTAGAAACTTACATCCACGAGGCTGGAGAAGATGCAGTCTTTAGATTAGGAATTGGCCGCATTCACTTAGAAATTATTAAATTATTAGGTCGTCTAAACTTTAGAACAAGTTATGGGCAAAATGTTTTAAAACACTCAATTGAGGTAGCTTTCCTAGCGGGTAAGTTAGCTTCTGAATTAGGTGAAGATGAAATTTTAGCAAGAAGAGCCGGATTACTTCATGATATTGGAAAAGCAATCGATCACGAAGTTGAAGGAAGTCATGTTGACATTGGAATTAATTTAGCTACACGTTACCGCGAACCGAAAGAAGTTATTGATGCAATTGCTTCACATCATGGTGACAATGAACCAACAACTATTATTGGAGTTTTAGTAGCGGCAGCTGATGCACTGAGTGCAGCCAGACCTGGTGCTAGAAATGAATCTGTTGAAAATTATATTCAAAGATTGCAACAATTAGAAAATATTTCTAATGATATTGAAGGTGTTGAAAAATCATATGCAATTCAAGCTGGTAGAGAAATCAGAGTGATTGTTAAACCAGAAGAAATTGATGATTTACAAGCATTTAAAGTTGCAAGAGAAATTAAAGAAAGAATCGAACAACAAATGGCCTATCCAGGGACAATTAAAGTTACAGTTATTAGAGAAACACGTGCAACCGATATTGCAAAATAAGAGGCATTTGCCTCTTTTTTGAAAGAGGGATAAAATGAAAATATTATTTATTGGCGATATTTATGGTGAACCAGGAAGACGGATTTTACAAGAAAATATCGAATTATTAAAAACTAAATATAAACCAAATATTATTATCGCAAACGCAGAAAATAGTGCTCACGGTAGGGGGATTACCCATAACATTTACAAAGAATTTATGAGCATGGGTATCCATCTTTTAACTATGGGAAATCATACTTATGGTAATCGACAAATTTTAGAATTATTTGAAGATGAAAATATTAATATTATTCGTCCGATTAATTACTCAAATGTTAGTGGTAATGGTTATAAAATAATTAATTTTAATGGGAAGAAACTTTTAGTAATTAATGCTTTAGGAAGAACTTTTTTTAATTTAAGTTTAGAAAATCCTTTTACTCAAGTTAAACAAATTTTAGAAACTGTTCCCCATGATTATTCAGTTGTTGATTTTCATGCAGAAGCTACTTCCGAAAAAGTAGCTTTGGGTCATCATTTAGATGGTTTAGCTTCAGCTATAGTAGGAACCCATACTCATATTCCAACTGCTGATGAAAGAATTTTACCAAAGGGCACTTTATACATTACTGATGTAGGAATGACTGGACCATTAAATGGAGTAATCGGTGTTGATAAAGATTTAATTATTGAGCGTTTTATTAATGGAATTTCTGGAATGAATGTTGTCGCTGACGGACCAACATGGTTAAATGCGGTTTTATTAAATTTAGATGAAAAATTGCCATCAATTAAACGAATTCAAATTTATGAGGAATAAAAATGGGAAAAGATAATCAATCATTAGAACATTTAATTCCATCTTTAAAAGATGCTAGAAAACGAAGTAGAAAAGAAGTTTCAACAATTGATTTTGAAATTGATCCCAAATATTTAATTCTAGGAACTAATAAAAAATATTTAATTCAAACTTATGGCTGTCAAGCCAATGAAGCTGATTCTGAAATAATAGCGGGAATTTTAGAAACAATCGGTTTTGAAAAAAGTGAAACTCCTGAGGATAGCGATTTAATTATTTTGAATACTTGTGCGATTAGAGAGAATGCTGAAAATCGAATTTGGGGAGAAATTGGAAGGTTATCCCAATATTTAAAAACTAACCCCAATTTAATTATTGGCTTAGCCGGATGTATGCCACAAGAACCAAATGTTATTGAAAGAATCTTACAAAAACAACGTGCTGTTGGGTTAGTTTTTGGGACGCATAACATTCATAAATTACCGGAGTATATTTATGAAGCTTATCTTTCGCAAGATCGAGTTATTCAAGTTTACTCGAAAGAGGGAGATATTATTGAAAATCTTCCCAAGGTAAGAAACCATAAGTTTAAAGCTTGGGTCAATATTATGTATGGATGCGATGAGTTTTGTACTTATTGCATCGTTCCTTACACTAGAGGTAGAGAGCGATCTAGATCGCATGTCGATATTATTGAAGAAGTAAAAGAATTAGTAAAAGCTGGTTATCAAGAAGTTACTTTGTTAGGTCAAAATGTTAATGCTTATGGAAAAGATTTGGCCAATTTAAATTATACACTTGGTGACTTATTATTGGATTTAGATAAGACAGGAATTTCAAGAATTAGATTTACTACAAGTCACCCCCGAGACTTAGATTTAAAAACAGTTTTAGCGATGCGTGATGCTAAAAGTGTGATGCCACATTTACATTTACCAGTTCAATCAGGTAGTGATGAAATTTTAAGAAGAATGAATCGTCGCTATACAAAAGAAATGTATTTAGAAAAGGTAAATTTGTTAAAAGAACATGTGAAAGGAATTTCAATTACTACTGATATTATTGTTGGGTTTCCTAATGAAACTGATGAAGATTTCCAAGCTACTCTTAATCTAGTTAAAGAAGTAGGTTTCGAAGGAGCCTATACTTTTATTTACTCTAAGAGAAAAGGGACCCCGGCTGCAACTTTTCCTGATGAAATTAATGACGAAATTAAGAAAGAAAGATTACTAGAATTAAATAAACAAATAAATGCCGGATTTAAAGAAGGAAATTTGCGATTTTTAAATCAAATAGTTGAAGTATTAGTAGATGGGCCAAGTAATAAAAACGAAGAAGTTTTAGCGGGATATACTCCACATAATAAATTAATAAATTTTAAAGGACCGAAGACTTTAATTGGAAAAATTGTTAAAGTTAAAGTGACTAAAGCTCTCACTTGGTCACTTCAAGGAGAATTGTGTTAAATTAAAAGTTTGAAAACGAGTAATAAAAAAGATTTTATTTCTCAAAATAGTGAAATATCGCTTTAATACAAGTTTTATCACTATTTTTTAGATTTTATCTTGAAATTATTTAAATAATATTATATATTATTAGTACGTATCAACTGGAGGTAATGTTATGAATAGAATAAACATAGAATCAAATATTGTAATCAATAATACCAGATATTCAATTAGAGATCTAGTTTCTAAATTAGCAAATTTGCCGAGCAGTGAATTTTCTAATTTTTTGAAGAGCATTGGTTTAACTGTTCCCAAAAAATTAAAAATCGATGTTTTAAAGCAAGTTTTAGAAGGACCTGTTAAAAAAACTATGGTCGAAAGAGCTAATTTAGCTGATGAGTTGGGTTATCGTTTAACATGGTTTTCAAGATATTCTGAATTTCAACTTGAAAACTTGTTAAAATTTTATAATTCAACTAGTTTAAATCGACATTATCTAGAAACTTTATGGGTAGAATTACTCAATTACATGATGGAGAAAAAAGTTTCAGATCGCGATCTACATCAGTTGATTCTTTTATCTAAAGAGCATAAGTTTCTTGCAGAAGAAGATATTCTCGAATATAATCTTGCTTTAAAAGATTCATTTTATGACGAACCTAATGAAATTGATGGTTTAACTCCAGATGATCTTAGACCAGTATTATATAAAAGCTCTACTCTAGTTGAAATTCGTGCTTTAGGTCAAAAATATGGAGTTAATGTTCCGAAACGGTTAAGAAAAGAACAATTAGCCGATATTATTATTGCTGAACTTAAAGAACGTGAAGAAGTAACGGAAGAAAGAGAAACTCAAATTCGCAAAATGTCAATTGTCGTAATGCAACGATTCGCCAAAGACAACGACATTAAAGCTTCAATTGAACTTAAAAAAGAAGAAGTTATCGAATTTATTTTAGCTAACGCTAGCCAAACTAAAGAAATGTATTTCTTACCAGCAGATTCAACAATTTATATGCAAGAATTAGAACCAGAAGTTGTTGAGGAAGTTGTTGAAGAAGAACCAATTGTTGAAGAAGAGCCTGAAGTTGTTGAAGAAGTTATTGAAGAAGATTACACTCCAGTTTTAGAAGAAATTAAAGCTTTACGTCAAATGTTACATGAGCATGCTGAAGAATGCGAAGCTCATCACGAAGAAGTGGAAGCTGAGCCAGTAGTATTTGAACCAAAAGAACCAATTTTTGTTAATACTGCCGGATTCTATTCTGATAAGAAACATGCTAAGAAAGATTATCGAGCTTTCATGGCAACAATTCCAATGACTGAAGAAAAGGAAGAGGAAGAACAAGAAATAGCTGATGCAATTGCTAAAGGTGGAGTTGTTCCAAGTAAGTCAGATAGTGTGTTTATAGCTATTTCGTGGATCGTGGCAATTATTTTATTGGGAGTCGTTATTTTCTTATTAATTAACTATATCCGTGGCGGTGGAATTATTTAAGTAAATTTAACAAGGGGGAAATATGAGTAAAAAAGTAAAATATACCCCAATGATTGAACAATATCTAAAAATAAAAGAAGACTACGCCGATGCGCTAGTCTTTTTTAGATTAGGTGATTTTTATGAATTGTTTTTTGATGATGCGATTATTGCTTCAAAAGTTTTAGAAATTGCATTAACTAAAAGATCTGCTGGTGAAGATATTCCAATGTGTGGCGTGCCTCATCATGCGGTAAGTCCGTATTTAGAAAAATTAATTAATAAAGGATTTAAAGTTGCAATTGTCGAACAAACAACACCACCAGGTCAAGGGCTAGTGGAAAGAGAAGTTGTTAAAGTAATTAGTCCCGGTCAAGTCATTGATGACGGTATTTTAAACGAAAGAAAAAATAATTATATTGGTGCTATCTCTTTAGCTGAAATTGGATACATGCTTGCATATATCGATATTTCAACTGGAGAAAGTTATTTACTTAAAGGTTTGGAGAAAAAAGAAGTTAAAGATTTAATTTTATCGCTTGAAATTAAAGAAGTCTTATTATCATCTGAATATGATTTAGAATTAATTAATTTTTTAGAAGATAGTAATGTAATTATTAATTATTATTCAAATCCAAATTTATTAAACAATAAATTAGTAAAAGATTTAGATATTGAAGCTAAAAGATTAGCCAGTTTATTAATTAATTATTTAAATGAAATGCAAAAAACGCCATTAAATCATTTAATGCCGTTTGCTTTAGAACATAAAGATGAAGTAGTTAGAGTTGATTATTTAGTTAAAAGACATTTAGAAATATTTGAATCAAACACTTTTAATCCAAAAACGACTCTAATTTATTGGCTTGATAAAACTAGTACCGCTATGGGATCAAGAATGTTACGTTACTGGTTAAATCATCCAATACGTAATCAACAAAAATTAGAAGAAAGATATGAATATATCGAATCTTTTTCTAATTTAAGACTTCAAGAACAAATAAAAGATGTCTTAAGATATATTTATGATATTAACCGTATTGTCGGTAGAATTACAACCAGTAATGCAAACGCCAGAGATTTATATCATTTAGGTCAATCGTTAAAACAAGTTCCACTTTTAAAAGAGATTTTAAATAATTTTGATAATCCTAAATTAAATAGGTTAAGTGAACAACTTGATTCACATGAAAAAATAGCGAATTTAATTAATCATTCGATTATTGAAAATCCACCGATAGTAATTAAAGAAGGTGGAATTATTAAGGAAGGATTTAATCAAGAATTAGATGAAATTAAATTCTTACAATCTCATGGTGAAGAGTGGTTAGAAGCTTTTGAACAAAGAGAAAGAGAAAAAACTGGAATTAAAAATTTACGAGTTGGTTTTAATCGTGTTCATGGTTATTATATTGAAATTACTAAAGGTAATTTATCACTAGTTAGTGATGAATTTGGTTATGAAAGAAGACAAACTCTAATTAATTCAGAAAGATTTATTAATCCGGAATTAAAAGAAATGGAAACTAAAATTTTAAATGCTAATGAACGAGCTATTAATTTAGAGTATGAGTTGTTTGTTGAAATTAGAAATGAAGTCAAACCATATATTTCATCACTTCAAACGCTTTGTAATGATATTGCATTAATTGATGTTTATGTTTCGTTAAGCGAAGTGGCTTTAGAAAATGATTATGTTAAACCAACATTATCTAATGATCGAAAAGTTAAAGTAATTGCAGCTAGACACCCAGTAGTAGAAAAGATGACCACTTATGTTAGAAACGATATTATTATGGATAAAGGTGAAATCTTTTTAATTACTGGACCAAATATGAGTGGAAAATCAACTTATATGCGAATGTTTGCAGTAATTGTTTATTTAGCTCAAATTGGTTCTTTTGTTCCAGCAAAAGAAGCAATCCTTCCACTTTATAACGCCATTTTTACTCGGATTGGTTCATCTGATGATATTAGTGGTGGCAAATCAACTTTCATGGTAGAAATGGTTGAATCTAATGAAGCTTTAAGATCAGCTGATAGCGAATCATTAATTTTATTTGATGAAATTGGACGAGGCACAGCTACTTATGATGGGATGGCTTTAGCTCAAGGAATCGTTGAGTATATTCACGAAAAGATTAAAGCGCAAACTTTATTTTCAACTCATTATCATGAGTTAACGGCATTAGATCAATCACTTTCAAGATTAACTAATTTACATGTAAAAGCGAAAGAAGAAAATAATAAAATGATTTTCCTATATCAAATCGAAAAAGGAAAATCAGATCGTTCTTATGGATTACAAGTTGCTGCTTTAGCGGGGTTACCACCAACACTTTTAAAACGAAGTTCACAAATTTTGAAAAAACTTGAATCAAAAGATAATCAAATTGAAATTGATATTTTTAATTACGAAGAAGTATTACAAGAAGAAGAAATTAAAGTAGTAGATTCTTATACTCAACAAGTTTTAGATGAAATTAAATATGTTGATTTTAATCAAATGACACCAATTGAAGCTTTAATCTTTTTAAAGAATCTTCAAGATAAATTAAAAAATAGGTAAGAAATATGGGAATTATTAAGCCATTAGAAGAAAAAATAGCTAATATGATTGCTGCTGGTGAAGTTGTTGAAAGACCAGCTTCTATTGTAAAAGAATTAGTTGAAAATGCAATCGATGCAAAAGCATCAGTAATTACTGTGGAAATTTTAGAATTTGGAATGAAACTAATTAAAGTTACTGATGATGGGGTAGGAATGGATAAAAGCGATCTTAAGATGGCTTTTTATCGTCATGCTACTTCAAAAATATATAGCGAAAATGATTTGTTATCTATTAAAAGTTTAGGTTTTCGTGGTGAAGCGATTCCAGCAATCGCTTCAGTCAGTGAGATGACAATCGCTTCTAGACAAAAAGATAAAACTGGTCATGAAGTTGTTTTTGAAGCTGGTCACTTTGTAACTGAGGGATCAGCTAGTATTAATGAAGGTACGGTCGTGATGGTGGAAAATTTATTTTATAATACTCCAGCACGGTTTAAATATATGAAAAGCGAAAGAGCGGAAATTTTAGCAATTACCGAAACTTTCGAGCGATTAGCTATAACTAATCCAAAAATTCGGATGGAGTTAATAATTGATAATAAAACGATTAGAAAAACTTTAGGTCAAGATGATCCTTACGCTATTATTACTAGTATTTATGGCCCATCATTAACTAGTAATTTAACTAGTTTTATTATTGAGCAACAAAAAATCAAAATTGAATTTATCTTACTTTCTCATCAATATACTAGAAATCATAAACGTGATATTAATGTTTTTATTAATAATCGCTATATTCAAAACTATTTATTAAGAGAAGCTGTGATTAAAGGTTTTGGCGGTAAAATTATGACCGGTCGGTATCCAATTGCGATTATTAAAGTTTTTATGGATGAAAGTTTAGTTGATGTTAATGTTCATCCACAAAAATTAGAAGTTAAAATGGTTAATGAATATTTTTTAGCTGATTTAATTGAACGATCAATTAAAGATAAATTAACTGAAAAAACGCATATTATTTCAGCACAAAGTGAAGTTGTTTTTCCAAGAAAAGACCGAATTCAAGAAAATTATCTTCAAGAAAGTTTTGATTTAAGTTTTTTTGAAGAAGAATTAGAAAAAATCAATGAAGCTAAAGTTAAATTACCTAATTTTGATTATATTGGAACTCTAGCTGGGACTTATTTATTATTTCAAAACGAAGATGGTTTATATCTGTTAGATCAACATGCGGCTGAAGAAAGAGTTAGATATGAGTATTATCATCATCAGTTAGGTAGTATTGATTTAATTGTGACCGAGTTGTTGATTCCTTATGAATTAGAATTATCGACTCGTGAATTAGAACAAGTCTCATCATTTCATGATAAACTTTTGCAATATGGTTTTAAGTTTAATGAAGACAATCATTTAATTGGGGCACCGACTTGGTTAAGAAGTGATGAATATAATGAAGCGATAATTTATCTAATTGAACAGTTTAGCTTAAATAGAAAAGTTAGTTTATCTGATTATCGCGATAACATGGCTAAGTCAATGAGTTGTAAGGCTTCAATTAAAGCCAACCACCATTTATCACATGAAGAAGTTTTACAATTAATTAAAGATTTAAAAAATACTGAATTTCCTTATACTTGTCCTCACGGACGCCCAACTTTAATTTTAATTAGTCACTATGATATTGAAAAATTATTTAAGCGAGTTGTCTAATGAAAAAAGTAATTGTCTTGGCGGGGCCAACCGCCTCAGGGAAAACTAGTTTAAGTATTAAAATAGCTAAGCATTTTAATTTTGATGTAATTAATGGCGACTCCGTCGCTATTTATCGAGATCTTGATATCGGTTCAGCTAAAATTAGGGTAGAGGAAGCCGATGGTGTCAAACACCATTTAATTTCTTATGTTGATCCGAAAGTTAATTATAGTGTTTATGATTATCAAAAAGATGTTAGAAAAGTTATTGATAAGTTAGAATGTCCATTTATTGTTGGTGGTAGTGGTTTTTATATTAAAGCTAGTTTATTTAACTATGAGTTTTTAGAGGAAATTGATCAAGAATTAGATTATTCATTTGATGAAAAGGTTGAAATTATTAAAAGGAAAGATCCTAATTTAGAAATTGATTTTTCAAATGAAAGAAGAGTTAATCGTGCTTTCAAAATGATTATGAATCATCAATTACCTTCATCAAAAGTTGGAAAAGATGAACCACTGTATGATATCTTAATTTTATATTTAGATATGCCAAGAAATAAGCAAAAAGAGTTAATGATTCAACGAGTTTTAAAAATGCTTGAAGAGGGATTAATTCAAGAAGTTCAAGATTTGAGAGTAAAAGGTATTTATTTATACGATATCATTGGATATCGTGAAATTAACTATTATTTGGACGGAAAAATGACTCTTGAAGAAGCCATTGAAAAAATAGTTAATGTCACTTATAAATTTTCCAAACGTCAAAAAACTTATTTTTTAAATCAATTTTCTCCAGTATTATTAAATCCGTTATCTAATTCTTTATTAGAAGATAGTATCAAAGTAATTGAGGAGTTTTTAAAAAAATGAGACTATATTTAATTGGTTTACCAGGAGTTGGAAAATCAAGAATTGGGCAGTTATTGTCAAGAAAACTAAAACTTGATTTTTATGATACTGACAAGATCATTGAACAGAAAACTAATCAAGTAGTTAAAGATATTATTCGTTTAAAAGGTGAGTCGTATTTTCGAAGATTAGAAACAGAAACTTTAATAGAATTATTAAAGATTGACGGTGTTATTGCTTGTGGGGGTGGAGTGGTTGAAGTTTTAGAAAACAAAAATTACTTACAAGGAATAGTCATTTATTTGAAAACAGATCCAAAAGATTTATCTTTTACTAAAGAAGAATTAGAACAAAGACCACTCTTAGAAACAAGAGGAATTGAAAACTTATACCGTAAAAGAGCGGAAAAATATCAACAGTTTAGTCATCTTATTATTGATGTTTCACATAAGAGTGACGATGAAATTATTAGTGAGGTGGTTAATTATTATGAAAATATTAATCATTAATGGTCCCAATTTAAATATGTTAGGTTGCCGTAGTCAACAACATTATGGTAATTTTACTTTGGATGATTTAAATCAATTAATTAAAAAAAGGTATCCAAAAGTAAGTTTTGAATTTTATCAATCAAATTCAGAAGGGAAAATCATTGATAAAATTCAAAGTGCCTTTAATTATGATGCCTTATTAATCAATGGCGGCGGATATACTCATACTAGTGTTTCAATTAGAGATGCTTTAGAAATCTTAACGATTCCTAAAGCTAGCGTTCATCTTTCAAACTATTTAGAAAGAGAAGACTTTCGAAAAGTTGATTTAATAAAAGATGTCGTTGACAAAGTCTATTTTGGTAAGAAAGAGATGAGTTATTTTGAAGCGATTGATTATTTGATTTCATGTATTTTAAAAAATTAGTTATAATAAAAAAGGAAAGAAGGTAATAATATGATTACAACAGCGGAATTTAGAAATGGACAAACCATTTTATACAATGGTAATATTTATCAAATTTTAGAGTTTTTACACGTTAAACCAGGTAAAGGGGCGGCATTCGTTAGAACTAAATTAAGAAATTTAAGGACTGGCGGTGTTGTCGATGTTACATTTACAGCTGGTGAAAAAGTTGAAAAAGCACAAATTGATCGAGTTCCAAATCAATTTTTATACAGTATCGGTGATAAGTATGTTTTTATGAATATGGAAACATTTGAACAAATTGAATTGGATTATACTCAAATTGAATTTGAGTCTAAGTTTTTGTATGAAGGGTTAGATGTATTTTTAAATATTTATGATCATTCAGAAGTAATAGGTATCGTTTTACCAGAAAAAGTGACTTTAGAAGTAACTGAAACCGAACCAGCAGTTAAAGGAGATACAAAGACATCAGCGATGAAAGATGCGATTGTTCAAACTGGACTATTAGTTAAAGTTCCATTATTTGTTGAACAAGGCGAACGAATTATTGTTAGTACTCAAGACGGTTCTTATGTTTCAAGAGATCGGTAAGATGAAAGTTGTTTTATCGATGAGTGAAGCTAGCAAATGGGCGCTAGTTAATACGAATGTTAAAAATTTATTTATTGAAGATCCAACTTTAGAAATTGCGGTAGTTGCCTTTTCAGAAGGAGTAACTGTCTTTGAAGATCCAAATATTCAGTTATATTCTCATGCGACTTATTACTTATGTAATAATGCTATTGAAGTTCGCGGAGTTGATCGTAGTAAGTTGCCAAAAACGGTTAAAATTGTTAACAGTGGAATCTATCAAATATTATTATTGCAAGAAGAAGGATTTAAATATGTTAGACCATAAAAAGCGAGGAATCGCTTTTTATTTTGGTTAATAGTTAATTATATTAACTGTTAAAAGCAAATTTATTGTATAATACTAGTTGGTGATGTGTTGTGATGAGACTACAAAAAGCACTCGCTCAAGCGGGAGTTGCTTCTAGGAGAAAAGCCGAAAAACTAGTCAAATCGGGACAGATTAAAGTTAACGGCGAAGTTGTAACTGAATTAGGTTTTATGGTAAGCGATACCGATCAAATCTTTTTTAATGATGAATTAGTTGTTAGAGAGGAAAAAGTTTATATCCTATTAAATAAGCCAACAGGGTATGTTTCTACGGTTAAAGATGAAAAAGGACGTAAGACAGTTTTAGATTTAATTGATCCTGATGAAATTCCAGAAAGAATTTATCCGGTTGGTCGTCTAGATTCTGATACGGCAGGATTAATTATTTTAACTAATGATGGTGATTTAACTTATTCATTAACTCACCCTAAACACGGAGTTGAAAAAGAGTATTTAGTTAGAGTGAAGGGAATTATTGTTAGAAACAAGTTAAAAGAGATTAGAAAAGGCGTAATAATCGATGATGATTATTTAGCAGTTCCTAAAGCTATTAAAATTGTTGAACTAGACAAAGAGTTTCAAACGACACTTTTATCAATTGTTTTAACCGAAGGTAGAAACCGAATTATTAGAAAAATGATGGAAGCTTGCGGACATCCAGTTATTAACTTAACGAGGATTAGATTTGCTAAATTAACAACCGAAGGAGTCGGCCGTGGTTATTATCGCAAATTAAAAATACATGAAGTTAAGCATTTAAAAAATTTGTAAACTGATTTTAGATGATTAAACCATACTCAGTATGGTATAATATATGTTAGATGTGGAGGATTTTTATGGGATTTAAATTAGCAATCGATGGACCAGCGGCATCGGGAAAAAGTACCATTTCAGCCCAATTAGCGAAAAGATTAGGTTGGAATCATATTGATACCGGTTCAATGTATCGAGCTGTTACTTTAATTGCCTTAGAAAAAGAGATTGATCTTGAAATTGAAAGTAATTATGACTTTGTTAAAAACTTAGATATTAGTTATGATCAAGGAAAAATTTTCGTTGATGGACGCGATGTTTCAAAAGAAATTAGAGAAGTTGTTGTTAATGAAAATGTTTCTCTTGTCTCATCATTTCCGAGCGTTAGACGCGAATTAGTAGCCTTACAAAAAAAGGCGGCTAGTCAAGGAAATGTTATCGTTGACGGTCGTGATATTGGAACGGTTGTCATGCCGGATGCTGATTTAAAAATATTTTTAATTGCATCAGTTGATGAAAGAACTAAAAGGAGATATTTAGATTTTCTTAAATCTGGCGAAGAAGTTGACTTAAATAAAGTTAAAGATGATTTGCAAATTAGAGATAAAAAAGATTCAACAAGAAAAGAATCCCCATTAATTAAAGCAAGTGATGCAATATTATTAGATACAACAAACTTATCTATTGAAGAAACTATAGAAGAAATTATTAAACTAATCAAAGATAAAAGAGGAGAATGATTATGGACTTAAAAAACAAAAAGAAAAGTCAGTTTGATGAAATGAGTATGGACGACTTAAAAGATATTAAGGTAAACGTTCCAAGAGTAGGTCAAAGGGTAACGGCAAGAGTCGTTGAAATTATTGAAGATAAACTACTTTTATTAGATTTACATGCTCAAACCGAAGGAAGAATTTATTTAGAGCAATATACTAAAAAAGAAGTTGAAAGTTTTTCAGAACTAGGTGTTGAAGTTGGAGATATGGTAACAGCTGAAATTAAAAAGGTTCAAGATGAACCAGCTTTAATTTTGTTATCGAGATTATCAATGGTATCTGAAGAATATCTTTTAGAATTAGAAGAAGCTTTAAAAAATGAAACGATAATTACCGCAAAAGTAAAAGCGGCTAATAAAGGTGGATTAGTTTTAAACTATCATACTTATGAGTTATTTTTACCAAAGAGTTTACTTGATCATGAACTATATGAAAAACGTGATGAATTAATTAATACTGATTTAGAAGTAGTAGTTAGCGAAATTAAGCCGGCTCGCGGTCGTAGCCGCCGCCCAAATATAATTGCGTCTAGAAAACCAATTTTTGAAGCGGCACGTCAAGCAGCATATGAAGAAAGAATGGAGCTTCGTTTAGAAGAACTTGATGCAATTAACACTGGTGATATTTTAACTGGTACAATTGAAAAATTAGAACCACATGCAGCAACTGTTAAATTTAATCACGTTATGGGACTGTTAAGAATTTCTCAAGTTTCTCATTATCGCATTGATAAATTAGAAGATGTTTTATCAGTTGGTGATGAAGTTAGAGTTAAAGTCATTAAAAAAGAAGGTAATCGTTTAGATTTATCAATTAAAGTTTTATTACCAACTCCATTTGAAGAGTTCACTGCAACTCATAAAGTTGGCGATAAAGTCGTTGGAAAGGTTTTCCAAAAATTACCATTTGGATTAAGAATTGAAGTTGCAAAAGATGTTATTGGGTTATTACATCGTAGTGAATTTTCTTGGAATCCAAATGATAACTTTGATGCGTTTGTTACCCATGGTGATGAAGTTGAATTAGCAATTATTCAAATCGATAAAAAACGCGAACGAATTAATTTATCGAAAAAAGCCCTAGAAGATAATCCATGGAAAAATGTCACAATTAGAAGACATGAAATTACTGAAGCTAAAATATTAGCGTTTAAAGAAAACCACGTTTTGGTTGAAGTTCAAGGTGCTGAAGGCACAATTGCCAACGATGAAATGGGTCTTGAAAAAGGAAGACCAGAAGAATACTTTGCGGTCGATGATGTTTTAGAAGCAGTGGCAACTAAAGTTGATCGAAGACAATGGATTTTAGAATTATCAGTTAAACAAGTTAAGGAAATTGCAGCTCGTCAAGAATATCAAAAACATATTGATGAACAAGATGATGAAGGCGGCATGACCATAGGTGAAATTTTAGATAAAGAATAATAAGGAGCCAATAATGTCATTTAAAGTTGCGATTGTTGGCCACCCAAATGTTGGAAAGTCAAGCTTATTTAATCGACTAGTGGGTCGAAGACAAGCTATTACACATGATGAATCAGGAAGCACTAGAGATCGTCTATATGGCAAGGCTGAGTGGCTGACTAAACAATTTAGTATTATTGATACCGGGGGAATCGAGTTAAGCGATGCCCCTTTTTTAGAAGAAATTAAGGAACAAGCATATATTGCAATTGATGAAGCCGACTTAATTATTATGATGACTGACGGGCAATTAGGGGTTATTGATAGTGATTACTATATTGCAAGTATTTTATATGAAACTGATAAACCAATTTTACTCGCCGTTAATAAAATTGATGATGTCGTTCATCAAGGAAATGCTTATGAATTTTATTCATTAGGTTTAGGTGATCCAATACCAATTAGTACTCATCACGGTATTGGAATTGGTGATTTACTTGATGCGATAGTTTCTCATATACCTGACAATTTAAAAGAGGCCGATGATGATGCAATTACGTTTGCAATAATCGGTCGTCCCAATGTTGGGAAATCAAGTTTAACTAATGCAATTTTACGGGAAAATCGAGTTATCGTATCTGATGTTTCAGGTACTACAAGAGATTCAATTGATACTACTTTTATGAAGAATCGCAAACGATATCGTGTCGTTGATACGGCTGGAATCAAGAAGCGAGGACGAGTCTATGAGGATACTGATAAATATAGCGTCTTAAGGGCGCTAGAAGCGCTTGAGAGAGCCGATATCGCGTTATTAGTCATTGACGCAGAGGAAGGGATTCTTCTTCAAGATAAACATGTTGCAGGCTACATTTTAGATTATTTTAAAGCATGTGTGATCGTAGTTAATAAGTGGGACACTGTTGAAAAGGACGATCGAACAATGAAACGATTTGAAGATAAGATTAGAGAAGAGTTTCAGTTTTTAACTTTTTGTGAAGTTGCCTTTGTCTCCTCAAAATACAATAAGAGAATTGAAACTATTTTTCCGTTAATTGACCAAGCTTATGGAAATTATAATCGTGAAATTTCAACTAATATATTAAATGAAGTTTTACTTGATGTAACATATACTAACCCGCCAACAATATTTAATCGAGGAAGAGCTAATTTTTCATATATTACTCAAATCGCTACCAAGCCACCAAGCTTTTTGCTGTTTGTAAATAATGAAGAATACGTTCATTTCTCATATTTAAGATACTTAAATAATGAGTTTCGTAAACATTTTGATTTTACTGGAACTCCAATTAAATTTACTTTAAGAGAGAAGGAATAAAATGAAAGTAGGTATTATCGGTGGAGGATCTTGGGGTACTACTTTGGCCCAAGTTTTACATGATAACCAACATCAAAGTTTAATCTTTGATATCAATCAGAAAAACATAGATAAAATTAACAATCATATCCATCCCTTATTTGATATTCCAATTCCTGAAGCATTAAAGGGAACGAATGATTTATTAGATGTCGTTAATTTTTCAGATTATATACTATTGGCTTTGCCAACTGCAGCTATAAGAGGACTTTTAAAAGAAATCAACCAAAAATTAACTAGAAAAACTTATTTTATCAATGTTTCTAAAGGAATTGAACCACAAACATTTTCACGAGTTAGTGAAATTGTAAAAGAGGAAATCAATCCAAAATTTTTAGGTGGATTTGTTGCCTTAACTGGTCCAAGTCATGCCGAAGAAACAATTAAAAGAAAATTAACTCTTTTAACCGCAGCTAGTAATGATGAAAAGTTGGCGATTAAAGTTCAAAAGTTATTTTCTAACTCGCTTTATATGAGAGTTTATCGAACTGATGATTTAGTTGGTGCCGAAGTTGGTGGTGCAGCTAAAAACGCAATCGCTATAGTTAGTGGATTTGCCACAGGACTTAAAATGGGTGAAAATGCAAGAGCTGCACTTATTACTCGCGGTGTTGTAGAAATTGTAAAATGTGTTGAAGCGATGGGTGGAGATCGAGAAACGGCATTTGGTTTAACCGGAGTTGGGGATTTAATTGTAACCGCATCATCTGAAAACTCAAGAAACTTTCAAGCCGGAAAAAGAATTGGTGAAGGCGTTCCCCTTGATCAAGTCTTAGGTGAAGCAACTATGACGATTGAAGGAGTTAGAAGTATTATCGCTTTTCATGAGTTAGCTTGTGAAAAAAAATTAGACCTTCCAATTATTTCTACTGCGTACAATGTTTTGTTTAATAATTTGGATATAAAAGAAGCAATTACCCAACTATTAACGCGAAAATTAAAAAATGAAAAGTCATTTTAAATTGATTATTAAGCGATACAAATAAAAATAAGGCTTGAATTATATATGTGAAAGTGCTATAATCTAATTAATCAGTCAAAGGAGGATTATTTTATGAATAAAACTGAATTAGTTGTACTAATGGCAGAAAGAGCCGGAGTTACTCAAAAAGTAGCTGGCGATGTATTAGATGCATTTACCGGAATCGTTGCTGAGACATTAGGTGAAAGAAGAGAAAAAGTGGTTATTACTGGATTTGGAACATTCGAAATCCGTCATCGTGTTCAAAGAAGTGGAGTTGATCCAAGAACAGGAGAACGCATTGTAGTACCCGCACAAGATACGCCTGCATTTAGAGCTGGCAAATTATTAAAGCAAGCAGTCAAAGAATAATGATTATAACGCCGTTTCGGCGTTTTTTCTTGCAAAAAAACTAAATAATCCCCAAAAACACCGGTTTATGGCTTACTTTTCCACAAATCGTGTGGAAAACTTTCTTTTACTCTTATGTTAAACTATAAGTGGTGATAGTATGAAATTATTTGAATTAGCATTACAAAACCAACTAGACATGTTAAAAAGAGAAGTAAAAGACATAAATATATTAGATCATAAGCGTAGAACATTACTACATCATGCGATTATAGGTAATTCTACTGAAACAGTCTTGTGGTTAATTAAAGAGGGAATCAATGTTAACGCAATTGACGAAACTGGTGAAACTCCACTTTTTGAAAGTGTGAGACGCTCTAATTTAGATATTGCTAAAATTTTAATTACTCATGGTGCCAATCCTAACATTGCTAACCATCGTTATGAGTTACCAATTCATTTAGCAGCTCATCGTGGTGATTGGGATATGATTAAACTTTTAGTAGAAGCCCAAACAATTCTTACTAAAAAAGCGATTGATGATAAACAGTTGATTCATTATGCTATTTTAGGTGGTCAAGTAGATTTGATTCCAAAATTAATGGAATTAACCGATGGTTCCTATTTTATTAAAGATGAATATGGAAATACATTACTCCATTATGCAACGAGAACAAGTAGTCTTCCAATGGTCAAATTTTTAGTTGAACGTGGATTAGATGTTAATGCTCTAAATGACCAGTACGAAACCCCTGTATTTTCAGCTGTAAAAAACAATAATTTTGAAATAGTTAAATTTTTAGTAAAAGAAGGGGCATTTATTGATATTAAGAACCGTAGGTTTGAAACTCCACATGATATCGCTATTATTCATGATCGTGATGAAATTAGAGTTTACTTAGAAGAAACTCAATATCAACCATTTTATCAAGAACATAAAAAAAGCCAAGCTTTAACACTAGCAGTTTTAAATCGAGACTATCATGAAATTAGAGTACTAGCTTTAGCTCATACTAGATTAAGACCAAATAAACTTGGGAAAACAGCTCTAGATTATGCTAAAGAATACCGCATGAAATCTGCAGTACAAATTTTAAACTCTTTATAAAATTACTTTTTAAATTGAATAAAAAAATCCGCATTTTTATAATGCGGATTTTTTCATATAAAGTTAAATGAAAACCAATTAATATCGTAATAATGGCGTAAATAAGCTATTTTGTATATATTATAATGCAAGAATAATTATGACTGATATTAAATTATGAAGCATATGGGTTCCAGTAACAGTTAAGACATTTTGTTTATAAGTGTTGTATGCAAAACCAAATCCAACGCCCATTAATAGATACGGAAGAAAGACATATAAAAAGTGCCCAAAGTTTGTAATATCAGAAAGTTCGGTTGAAACATGAATTAGTCCAAATAATAGTGAAGAAACTGCAATTCCTACCCATTTATTTCTAGAAAGTTCAAAAATTGTTTTACGGAAGATTAATTCTTCAACAATTGGTCCTATTACGACAGTGGTCAAAATCATTAATGGTGCTCCCGGACTTTTTATGGCAAGTTCAACTGAAATTTGATTGACTGCCACTCCACCAGGAATTTTAAAGATTAGTCCTATTAATTCTCTTAATATCGATGCAACCAAATTAGCCCCAAATATAAAAGCATATCCAGTAAAGATTCCTACAATTAAACTACGGTCTTTTTGTTTAAAAGGTTCTAAATCTTTTTTAATGTTTGGGAGAAGTAAATATATTAATATTCCAGCTAGTAATGAATAGATTAAAAATTCAAAAACATTCTTAACTCCGTCAGATAAGGAGGATTTTGTTTTATCATATATAACGATGTTTAGATTGCTGTAATCAGTAATAAAATCAGGTCTTGCCCCAAAGCTTTCGCCAGTAATTAATAGTTTAATAGAGCGATTTTCACTCCATTGATTTAATTCTCCGGAGAAAAACGAATTAAAAGCTTCTTGATTAATTATTAGATTTTTTTCCTCATCTTCCATTAAAAATTTTTCTTTAAAAATAATGTAGTTACTAGCACTAACAATCACTAAATAATCATCATTATACTTAGTCGCATTGATATAATTTCCATACTTGTCTTGATATTGATTGTAACTTTCTGGTGTTATAAAAGCCATGGCATCAATATCAACAACTACATTAATTACAACTTGTTCTTCAGGGGGTGTTTCTACCAATGTTCCAGGTATAAAACTAATTAGAACTGCAATCACTGAAGAAACAAGAAACATTATCATAAAATAAACAACGAATGCTGCTATATGTCGTGGCAACATTTTTTTACGAAATTTTCTTTGTTCTTCCAATTGTTGTTCTTCTAAATTTTTATTAGGAAATAAGTCTTTAAAATCTTCATATGGTTGATTTGGAGTATCTTTTTCTTCAAAATCTTTCATAATATCCTCCTCAATAGTATAAATATTCTACCATAAGTTATACATGCATGTATAAATTATGATAAAATAATTAAGAGGTGGGTTATGAAGAAAAAATCATTTGTTGTTATTGGAATTGACTCTTTTGGTATCGCAATTACCGAAGAATTAATTGCTCTTGGCTGTAATGTTACTGCAGTCGATTTTACAATGGAAAAATTAAACCCAGTGGTTGATATTGTTAATTATTCAGCATATGGGGATGTTACAAGTGAATCTGTTTTAAAAGAATTAGGGTTGTCTCATGCTGATCACGCTGTCATTTCTTTAGAAAGATTTGAAGATGCAATTTTAGTAACTTTAATGTTACACGATTTAGGTGTGCCTCAAATTACAGTTAAAGTTGAAAGTGAATATCAGGAAAGAATAGCTTACAAAGTTGGAGCTTCTTTTGCAATATTTCCTAATTATGTAATGGGGAGAAGAATTGCGAGAAAGTTGATTAGTTCTAATATTTTGGATTATTATGACATTGATGAGCAATTTGGTGTTTATGAATTACAAGTTAATACTAATAAATACGACCAAAAAACATTAATTGAACTTGATTTGAGAAATAAATATGAAGTTAATATCGTAATTATTAAGCGTGAAGGAAAAACATTTATTCCAAAAGGTGTTGACCATATTATTTGTGGAGATATTATCATCGTTATTGGAAAACATGATAAAGTAAGTAAATTTGAGGACACATTAGGTGGATAAAGTTATTTTAATAGCTTCAAATAATCAAAATAAAATTAGAGAATTTAAAAACATTTTACCTAATTATACTTTTGTTACGCTTAACGAATTAAATGATTTTGAGGATGTTGAAGAAGAAGGCAATACATTTGAAGCTAATTCACTATTTAAAGCTATGCACTATTTTAAAAAACATCAAATTCCGACATTGGCTGATGATTCTGGCTTAGAAATCGAAGCTTTAAATAATGAACCAGGAGTATTTTCTAAACGCTATAGTGGGCTAGGGGATCATGAAAATAATTTGTTGGTTTTAGCAAATATGAAAGGTATTAAAAACCGAAAAGCTAAGTTTAGATGTGTTTTAACATTTGTGATGAATCAAGATAATATCATTCAATTTGAGGGGACAATTAGGGGACTGATTGCAGATGAAATTAGAGGAGCCGAGGGTTTTGGTTATGATCCAATTTTTATGATTAAAGATGAAAACAAAACATTAGCAGAACTAGGATCAATATATAAAAATAAACATTCACATCGTGCTCAAGTACTACAAGCATTTAAGGAATATATGGATAAAAATGAAAATATTAATTACTAGTGATATTCACGGAGATATGAAGACATTGTTAAAACTTCACGAAATAGAAAAGTTTAATTTACATTTAGATGCTGGTGATTCTAATATTAATGTTCATGAGTTAAAACGACTTGGAATTATCTCTGTTAAGGGAAATACTGACTTTTTCTCACAATTACCGCCAATTAGAATTATCGAAAATGAACTAGGAAAAATTGTATTAGTTCACGGACACAATCAATATGTTAAAAGTGGACTTGATTATATTATCGCTCTTGCCGAAAACTTAAGAGCAACCTATTTAATTTTTGGTCATACTCATCTAGCGATGATTAAGACCATTAACAATATTACTTATATTAATCCTGGTTCTTTAAGATACGGCAAGACATATGCGGTTATTGAAAATAATAAAATCGAAATAAGGGAAATGCCACATGGAAAATAAAGTTAAAGAAGTTGCTTCAAAAATCTTTAAAACATCAAAAGATAAAATTAAAATCGAATACCGCCTGTTAGGTGGTATGAGTAATTATACTTATGTTATTTCATATGAGAACGAAAAATATACAATTAGAATTTTAGGGGAAGGTGCCGAAATCTTTGTTGACCGAAAAGCGGAACAACATAATCTAGCTGAAGCTACTAAATTAGGAATCGTTAATGAAACAGTTTATTTTGATGTTAAATCAGGAGTAAAAGTTTCTAAGTATATTGAAGGTAAATACATTACTTCAGAAAATGTTAAAAACTATTATGATGAGGTTGCGAAAGTTTTACGATTAGTTCATGAAAGTGATTTAATAGCTTATAGCCATTTTGATCCAATTGGTAGAATAGAAAAATACCAAAAGTACTCCAAAAATTATGACCCTGAATATGAAAAAATTAAATTATGGTGGAAAGAATACTTCTTAAAAAACTATCAAGATGTTTCCCAAACCTTCACTCATGGTGATGGTCAAAGATCTAATTTTGTCATCGGTCATGATCAATTATATTTACTAGATTGGGAGTTTAGTGGTCAAAACGATCCACTATATGATGTTTCTGTCTTTGGCCAAAACGATTTCAATGACGCAATTAATTTATTACCAATCTATTTACAAAGAGAACCAACCGAAGAAGAATATTTTAGAATCAGATTTTATCGTCTTCAACAAGTATTAATGTGGTACCATGTAGCATTATACAAAGATGATATTGGGTTAAGTGAAAAATTAAATTTAGATTTTAAACTGATTGCCCATAACTATTTAGAAGAAGCTAAATATCATTATCAAATATTGAAAGGATAAGTATGAATACATTAGATGTTTTATCACTTCCAAAAAATGAACAGAGTTTATCAATTATTAAAAGTTTTCTTCAAACTCAATTAACGAAAACTGATTATGAATTAGTCTTTTTAAAAATGCTTGAAGTCGAGTTGTTTTTGGGGCTTTCCAAAAATGTCATCACCGAAGGTGAAGACTTTTTAACTAATTTTGCCGAAGACGATTCAAAACATTATTCGAAGTTATTAAAATATCTATTTGATGCTGCCTTTTTAGAAAAAGATTATGATCGCCTAACATATTATTTGGAAGAAAGAAAAAAATATGGCCCCATTTTAGAAGATTATTTAATCATTTTAGATGAGATTGAATTATTGAAATTATTAAATAAGCCATATATTGATTTAATGGTAAAACTAGTTAATAGTCAAGCCCCAAATCATGCTAAAATTCCAATTTATGAAGAACTCTTAAAATACTATATTGGAAATGAAAAATTTGACTTAGCTCGTGATCTATTAAAAGATATGGAAAATGTTACTAACGAAAAATACTATAAAGAAGAGCTAGATATCTTATATGGGTTAGGTAAAATTGACGAAGTAATTGAACTTGCTGAAAGCTATAAAGAAATTAAAGAAGCAATGATACCAGCAGTTTTAATGTTGTTAAAAGTGTATTTTAAAATTGAAAACTATCACCAAATGACAATTCTTGACTCTAATTATGAACGTCACTTTGAAGAAGCATCAGTTGAGGAAAGATTAGAATTCTATGAAATGTGTACTAATTTATATAAAAAATTAGGCATTAAACAATCAGAAGAATACTATCTTGATAATTATAAAAAACTTAAAAAACAAGAAACTAAAACAAAAAAACAAGAACCAACAAAAGAAGAAGTTGAACCAATTAAAGTTGATATTACTGAAGTTGTTCCGCGTAAAAAGGAAACACCACTGACTACTTTAGAAGAGAAAAGACAAATATCTAATTTCTTTGATATCTTTATTTTTTCCGAAAATATTAATGAAAAATTAGTTTTAAGAGATTATTTAAGAACGCTCTTTATTTTTATTGATAACTATATCAAACCGTCTAATTATGTCATCTATCTTAATGACTTAAGACTATTCCACTATAAAAAAGAAAGACTTTATGAAAAACGCATTATTGAAGAAGCAATTAATCCGACAATTATCCGCAATGTCGTTGAAAGAGGTCATGAATATTTTTCAAATCCACTAGACTTTGATAAAAATATTGATATTATTACTCAACTTCCATATTCAACTGAGATTAAATATATTTATGCAATCCCCCTTGAAAACCAGGGAGCATTTTTAGTTTATTTTGATGAAGAAATTAATGATCCAGAAATTTATTATGATTTTGTTAAATTATTATCAGCTTTAATTTTTGCAAAAATTAATCGTGAGAAAAAATTAAAAAACTTTAGAAAAGAAAATTTCTTCTTATCAAACATTTTAAAATCTGGTTTAGCTCCATTAAGAATAGTTACTGAAAACAAAGTAAAATATAACGATTTAGCTTTAAAATTATTTAAAGAAGAAGAAAATAATTATCTTGATAGTTTTATTTCTAAGTTAAAACCAGAATATATTCGTCAATATCGTGAGATGATGAAAAAATTATTAAATGCTCCAAATCAAGAAGCTAATTTAACTTATCAATTTCAAAATCTTCACATTAAAGAAAGATTAATTTCGATGTTAGATGAAGATGAAATAAAAGTTGTCTCAATTTTCGAAGATATGACAAGAACGATCATTCAAATTGAGACAAGTGAACAAAAAGCGATTACGGATCGCGAAACGAATTTATTTAATTTATCTCATTTAAAATCAGAAATGACTAATTTAACTAATCAAAAAACGACTTTTATCGCGATCGAACTTAACTTAGATAATCGTCACATTTATGGCCCAGATGATACAAGTTTATATTTTAAAGAGTTTTCTAAAATTACTGATGATTTCTTCGTTGACGGAATTACTTACCGTATTGAGTTTAATGAACTCATGGTTACTCTTCCGTATAACGATATTAGAGCGGTCAATAACATTTTAAAAAACTATATTAACTATTTAGAAGAATATCAAGTTTCTTCAATACCGTATGAACAATTTCAAGTTAAAATGGGTGTTTTAAGATACCCAGTTGTAACGACGCAAACGAATATTGATATGATTTTGAAATTTGTTGATATCGCTAAAGAAAAATCAAAATTGAGAAAAGATACGATCTATCATCAATTTACTTATAGTGATTATGAAGAAGAAGTTTTTGAACAATCAATTTTAAATTATTTAAATGATTCATTAGAAAAGAAAAACTTATCATTAAATTTTATTCAAATTATCGATATCAATAAAAATATTGTTTGGCAATATGAATCAGAAATTAATATTCCAAATATGAATATTGATAATAAATATATTATTACCCTTGCTAAAAAACGAAATCGTATTAATGATTTAGATCGGTTCCATATTATTGAAGTACTTAACTTTTTAGTTAAATTAAGTTTAGAAACGAAAGTTCTGATTAAAATTACCATTCCAATTAGCGAAGAAACATTTATTGATCCAACATTTAATGCATTTTTAATTGGGGCAATTAAAGAAAGAAAAATTCCGTTTTCTTTCATCCGTTTAAAAATTGATTTAACCAATGTTAAAACTCATCATTATGCCCATAAGATTCATGAACTATTGAATACTGGAATCTCGTTAGATACTACTGCATTAGCGATGGTGTTAACTTATCCGTTTAATGCCCTTTATATTGATTTTAATGATTCCGATATTAAGTGGCAAACTTACTATAGTAATTTAAATAAATTGTTAGATCAATTTCATGTTGCCATGGTAGCTACAAATATTAATTCGCGTGATCAAATTGGATCACTTAAACGTCTAGGAATTAAATTAGCTAGTGGTAATTTATATCCTAATATTCCGAGTGAGAAATTATTCTTACAAATTTTGGAGATGAAGAAAAATGAGTAAGAATTTAAGTTTAGAAAATAAAATCAACAATAATTTATATATTAAATCAACACTATCAGTGTTAAATCAAGTTAAAACGCTTGCTAATTATTATTTAACTAGCAATGATGATTCTAAAGATGAAATACTACTTAGTATTTACGGAATTTTGCAAACATTATTTGTTGGGGTTGATGCACTATATGATTATGTTAGAGCTTTAACTGATAATAAGTATTTGATTAATATTAACCAAAATGAACGGTTACATGAATTAAAATTTATTCGAAATGATGTCGTTGGACATCCAACATCAAGAAGTTATTCAAATAATAAAATTGGATTTTGTATATTAAATTTAGAAAAATTAACTAAAGATAAAATTAGTTATGACACATATCTTCTAGACAATAAAACTTTAAATTCAACTCTTGTTGAACAAAAAGAAGTTTCAATATTTGAATTAATTGAAGCTTACTTAGAAGAAGAAGCTGTTATTTTAAATCAAGTGGATTTATATTTTAAAAAACCATATTCTAAGAATATTGTAAATTCAATTTTAAAATTAGAAGAAATGTATTTAAACTCTTTTGAGATTAAAGATAAAATTGATGAAGTTATTGCTGAAGCCATTAGTTATGATGCTGATAATAATAAACACCAAAACCGATTAATTTGGCGTTTAGATTTATTAAAAAATGGTATTGAATGGGAAACTGATGATAACGAAATTAATAATTTAATTGATTATATTATCCAGTTTCAGTTGCAAAAAATATTACAAATTGCTTTAGATATTACTGGTCAGTATAAAAAGTTAAGAAGAATTAAAATTCCATATTTATTAAAAGAATTTTATAAAGCAATTTCTAAAAATCCGAATAAAATCTTACCTTTGATAAATCATCTTCATGATAGTCGGCACCCATTTTTTAAACAAGATATTTTGGAGCTAGAAAAATTAATTGATAATTATAAAGCGTTAAAGGTAATTGATTTACTGAAAAATTTAGATGATGAAAAACGAATTTATTTGTTAGGAAGTGTCATCAAAAGATACAACAAAAAGAATTGAGGTATAAGCGATGTTAAAAAAAGAAGATAAATATTTAATTGGAGAAAGAATTAAAGTAGTAAATGAAAAAGAACCAGGTGTAGTTACTAGAATTGATGAAGATCGTGGATTGATTTATGTATTATTCAAAAGATTTCGTGAAGAAGCATACCCATATCCAGAAGCGATTGATCAAGGATTATTAACACCACTAGTCCAAAGGAAGTGACTACTATTTTTAAAAGGATATTTAATTTTTTTAAAAATCTTTTTAAACTAATATGGGAAACGATTAAAACGATGAAGACATGGCGCGGTGTTTTGGCTTTGTTTTTATCGTTTATGATTTTTGCTGGGTGGGCTTATGTTTTAGCTGGAATTGGAATAATGGTAAAAAGTCCGTCAATGATTGCCGTTGGAACGGCAGTGATTCTGTTTTGGGCTGGCCCCTTTACCCCACTCATTCCCATAGTTTTACTTGTGGCTTTTTTAATTCAAAGATATATTTTCAGAGATCGATCAAACGATGAAGCTTTAAAAAAAGCGATAGCAGATTTTAAAGAAAGGGGATTTAAAAATCCAAAAAAAGATGAGGACATGTCTGTAAATAAAGATAAAATTTTACTTCATATTTGCTGTGGGCCATGTGGAGTTTATCCAACAAAATACTTTAATGAAAACGGCTATCTTTATGATGGTTATTTTTATAATCCCAATATTCATCCAGAAAGTGAATATGAAATAAGACTTGAATATGTTAAAAAATTAAGCGAGATTAGATGCTTTAAATTAATTGTTGAAGAGGGTTATGATGAGGCTAATTGGATTGAATATGAAGCAGTTCCAAAACGATGTCAAAAGTGTTATAACATGCGGTTAAAAAAAGCTTTTGAATATGCTAGTAAAAATAATTATAAAGCCGTTACTACAACTTTATTAATTAGTCCTTATCAACAACATGAACTAATAAAAGAAATCGCTAATACTTTTAGTCAACACTACAAAGTAGCATTTGAATATATTGATTTTAGACCTCATTTTAGAGAGGGACAAAATGAAGCAAAAGAACTAAACTTTTATCGTCAAAAATATTGTGGGTGTATTTCGTCTCTTGAAGATAAACTAACTTTTGATATTTCAAAGGAAGAGAAAAAAGGAGGAACTCAAAATGATTAATATTATGCTATCAAGAAGTTATCTTGATAACCCTTACCTATATTTGTATTTACGGAGATACATAAAAAAAGGAATGAAAGTATTAGTCATTCCGTGGTCTTTTTATCCAAATAGTGATTATGATACTTATCGCCCAGGAGGCGAAAGGTATCAAAAGTTAGTTAATCAATTTATTCCATATGAAATTCCTGAACGCGATATTATGTGGTTAGATTACTATCTAGATAATTATGAAATTGCTGTTAGGAAAATCAAGCAAGCGAATCTAATTTATTTAACTGGGGGATTACCAGATAAGTTTTATGAAAGGTTAGAAGAATTTAATATTATTTCTAACTTAGAATCTTTTGATGGCGTGATGTTAGGAATTAGTGCTGGAGCAGTAATTCAGTTTGGAACATATCATTTATCAAAAGATCGTGATTATAAAAGATTTGATATTTATCCTGGACTAAATATTATTAATGATTTTGGTGTAGAGGTCCATTATGGTGATCGTAGAAGATCCCAAAATAAAGCTTTAATTAAAATGAATAAAATTATTCCTAGAACTTATTATACAATTCCAAATGCGGGTGCTTTAATTAAAGATGGAGATAATATTATTTTAATTAATGGTGCTAAAAAACACTTTTTTAAAAAATAAAACCGACTCAAAGTCGGTATTAATAAAGATGGTACTCCCTCTGGGGCTCGAACCCAGGACACCCAGATTAAGAGTCTGGTGCTCTGACCAACTGAGCTAAGGGAGCCTATCGGACAAAAATAATTTTAGCACAAACGATATCTAATTACAATAAAAAGGAGTTTATTTATGGAAAGTAAACATGAAAAGTTTAAACGAATTGCGGAAAATCGAGTTAATCGAATTATCGATCAAATTCGAGTTTTAGGAAATTTATCAAATACTTCTAATTATGAATATTCATTAGATGAGGTCAATTATATTTTTAAAACAATTGAAATTGAACTAAAAAACACTAAAGAAATGTTTGAACTAGCTAATGAAAAAAGGTTTAAATTGAAATGAACCGAACTCATATTTTATTAATTATCGCAGGATTACTTTTACTAAGTTTACTAGTTATGTATCTTGCTGAAAAACGAGCTAAAACTAAAAAACAAAAAGAAGTATTAAAAAAACTTGAACAAATCGGAACACTTGAAAAAGATGGTAAAAATTATTTTCTAATCATTGGGGATCAACAAATTCAAATTATTTTCTTAGCATTAAGACTAGGAGAATATTTGACGATTAATTCACCAACAATGATGCAAATAGATCGAGGAAGAGATAAACCTTTATTGATTAGATACAACTACGAAAATCCGCCTTACAAATGGCTTTTCACGGTACCAGGAATGAATCGAGTTAAGCGGGTAATTAATGAATCAGAAGTTGTCTTTATTAATTATCAAACTGGATTTTCTAATTTTAAAGTGATCAAAGAAGACGAAGTTGATTTATTGATCGAGGAGTATAAAAAAGGCTCTAATTGAGAGCCTTAAAATTCTAAAATTAATTTTTTAAGTTCATCTAAAGCTTGGCTTGGATGAACTTTTTTAATAACTTTCCCCTTTGAAAAGATTAAGACAACATCGTTATTTCCAGTAATTCCTAAATCAGCGTCTTTCGCTTCACCAGGCCCATTTACCACACAACCCATTACTGCAACCTTAATTGGCTTATTAACGCTTTGTAAGAAGCTATCTATCTCTTTAGCAACTGGAATCATATCGTATTCTAAACGGCCACAGGTTGGGCAAGAAATTAAAGTTGGCATATCATTTCTTAAGTTTAAATTATTTAATATTTCTTTAGCGACTCTAATTTCTAATTCGGGATTTTCAGTTAGTGAAACTCTAATTGTATCACCAATTCCTTCGTGTAGTAAAACGCCTAAAGCGATGGATGATTTAACTGAACCTCCAATTAAAGTACCAGCCTCAGTAACTCCTAAATGGAGAGGATAATCAAAGGTCTCGCTCGCTAGTCGATAGGTCTCAATAGTCGTTAAAACATCAGGAGTTTTAAGCGATAAAACGATATTAGTAAATCCTAAATCTTCTAAAGCCTTAACTTCATTTTTCATAAAGTTGATTAAGTTTTCGCTAGTTGGTTTTAAATTGTTTGGTAGTGAACCAGAGTTAATTCCAATTCGGATTGGGATATTCTTTAATTTACAACTATCAACAATGAGTTTTAAGTGATCTAAATTATTAATATTGCCTGGGTTGATTCTAACTTTGTCAACTCCTTGGTTAATTGCTTCAAGTGCCAGTTTATAATCAAAATGAATATCAGCTACTAAAGGGATGTTAATGCGCTCTTTGATTGAACCAATTGCCTTAGCGTCATCCATATCTAAAACAGCAACCCTAACTAATTCACAGCCAGCTTTTTCTAAAGATAAGATTTGTTTAACAGTATTTTTGATCTCTTTAGTTTTTGTGGTAGTCATTGATTGAATTATTACAGGGTGATTACCGCCAATAGATAAATCTTTAATTTTAATCATTTTCGTTAATTTTTTCATTTTTCAGTCTCCAAAATCATTATACTATAAATTAGTTAAAATTATGATTTTTTACTGTTTTATTTTGTCGCATAATTGTTTGTCTTTACAATTTAATTATGATATGATTATATTGATGTTTTATTTACAAAGGGGTGTAGTTTATGTATCGTAAAACTAAAATCGTTTGCACAATTGGTCCAGCATCAGAATCACCAAAAATTATTGAAAAATTAATTTTAGCTGGAATGAATGTCGCAAGACTAAATTTTTCTCATGGAACTCATGAAGAACATTTAGCTAAAATTAACACAATTAGAGAGGTCAGTAAAAAACTTAATCGTTATGTTGGTATTCTATTAGACACTAAAGGTCCTGAAATTAGAACAGGTCAATTTGAAAATGGATCAGTTAGATATAAAAGAGGAGAAGTCATTAAAATTTTCCAAAAACCAATGTTAGGTAATAAGGAAGGATTCCATATTCCAACTCCTGAATTATTTACTGACGTCGGCATTAATGATTACATTTTAGTTGATGATGGAAAGATTAGATTAAATGTAATCGATAAACAACCAGATTATTTAGTAGTTGAAGTAATGAATAGCGGTGTCATTAGTGACCGTAAAGGAATTAATACTCCAGGAGTTCATATTAGTATTCCATTTATTAGCAAGAAAGACGCTGAAGATATCGCATTTGCGGCTAAAGCTGATGTCGATATGATTGCTTTATCATTTGTTAGAAATAAAGACGATGTTAACTCAATTAGAAGCATTTTAAAATATTTAGATGCTGGTGATATTGAGATTATTTCTAAAATTGAATCGCAAGCAGCAATGGATAATATTGATGAAATTTTAGATGTTAGTGATGGTATTATGGTTGCTAGAGGGGATTTAGGAGTTGAAGTTTCACTCCAATTAGTTCCACTTTATCAAAAGAAAATGATTCAAAAAGCTAACGAAAGAGGGAAGCCAGTTATTACTGCTACCCATATGTTAGAATCAATGATTATGAATCCAAGACCAACAAGAGCAGAAGCAAGTGATGTGGCTAATGCTATCCTTGATGGAAGTGATGCTATTATGTTATCTGGTGAAACAGCATCTGGAGAATATCCAATTGAATCAGTTCAAACGATGGATATTATTGCAAAAGCCATTGAACCAACAATTAACTATGAAGCAGTTTTAGATAAAGCGATTGACTCTAGCCAAGCAACTGTAAATGATGCTATTGGTTCAACTTCAAGTCAAATGACATTAATGCTTCCAGATGTTAAAGCAATTGTTGCTTTTACAGAGACTGGTGGGACACCAAAACGTTTATGTAAATTTAGACCGAGTGTTCCAGTAATTGCTATTACTAAAGCTAAAAAAACTTGTACCAAGATGACATATTATTGGGGTGTACTAACAATATTTAGAGATGATTACACCGATTTCTTATCATATGACCGTGTTGCTAATGAAGTAGTAAAAGAGCTTGGATTTAAACCTGGAGACAAAATTATTATTACTAGTGGATATGCTCAGCAACATGGTTCAACGAACACAATTAGAGTTATCGATGTTAAATAAGGCTTGCCAAAAGCCTTATTTTTTTTGACATTTAAGTTGAACTAAAATTGTTAAACTTGAACTAAATTATATCTCTATGATATAATATAAAACGGTATTGGAGGGATTGAATGTGAGAGAGAAAGTAAAGTTAATCTGTACTGAATGCGGAGAAGAAAATTATTATACAGACAAGAACAAAAAGAATACACCAAATCGTTTGGAAATGAAAAAGTATTGCCCTAGAGAACGTAAAGTTACTCTACATCGTGAGAAGAGATAGACTATTCATTCTGAATAGTTTTTTTCTGTTTTAAAAACATTATGATAGCAGAATTTAAGAGTAACGAAGGCTATGCTAATAGCTATGTTATCTGTCGATTTCACGAATGCATAATTATTAATCCTTCACACAGCTACGAAAGTATTATTAGCTACGTTGGAGCTAGAAATATCATCGGATTGTTCGTTACCGAGGTTTCAAAACACACAATTGATCAAATTGGGTACTATCAAGTGCCGTTATACCTTACAAAACAGCATTATGAAGCGATTAAAAGCGAAAATATAATTGATGGCTACAGATATTCGAAAGAATATCCTTTTTATTTGGAGAAAATAAATGTTCAAAAAATCGAAGAAGAAAAAATTTTTTTAATTGGTGATTTAGAGTTAAAAATTCATATGATAAATGGCTTAATAAAGCCAGTAACTGTTTTTGAGTTAGAAGACAATTTATTTGTTGGAAACCTATTTGATGATAAAAAAATAGCTAAAAAAGCTACTTATAAGGGCGCAATTTATGATTTAAAGCGGTCAATTACTAAATTTGTAGGTTTTTCGGACTACTATACCCTATATCACAGTTATAGGGGCAAAAATTCGTTAAAAAATGAAAAAATAATTAATTTTGACTTTAACCGCTGGGTATAGCGATTAACGGCATAAAAATGACCCAAATTTCAGGTCATGAAAAACAAAAAGTTACAAATACCCTTTATTTTATAAATAAAATAGGGTATAATAGTGTCACGATAGAATGTTTGTGGAATATTCTCAGAAAAATATGACTATTAAATAGTTAGAAAACGGAGGCTATTTTATGGGAAGATTAAGACTTTTTAGAACATTCTTTATTATGGTTGCTCTATTTATTGGAGCACTCGGAGTTAAATACTTATACGATAAGAATAAAGAAAATGTTAAGAAATTACTAGAGATAAAAGAATCGATAAAGATTCATTATCATTTAGGAGACAGTGAGAGCAATGTATCTCACGATGTTACCCTACCTCAATATGTAGATGGCGTTGAAATCAAATGGTATTCTAGCAATCCAAATGTTTTAGCCATTGACGATGATCAGGGTATCATTACGACAACGGAGACGGATAAAACTGTTACTTTAACCGCGACCTTCCAGCGATATGGAAAAAGCGAATTAAAGTCCTTCAACCTAATAATTAAAAATGAGCGCTACCTTATCCAATTTGAAGGATTTGAGCGCTTTAATTCTTATGTAGGGCAAGGTGGCGTGGTTGAGTTACCTCCTGAACCGGAACAAGATGGATATGAATTCCAATATTGGTCAACTTCGGAAGATGGAGAACCATATGATTTCAATGGAGATAATCCGGGGGGTGTTACACTCTATCCGGTTTTTGTCGCTAATTCGAATATTGAGTACAAAGTTGAACATTATTTTGAAAATGGCAATGGTACTTATTCTTTAAGCGAGACTGTTGAACTCACTGGTAAGACTGATCAATTAGTTGTCGCCGAACTTCTTCAAAGAGAAGGGTATGAAAAATGTAATACGCTTAACTCGAAAGAAGAAGGTAAGATTTTAGCAGATGGTAGTCTAGTCTTAAAAGTTTACTACTGTTTAGTTAAGTATGAAGTTCACTTTGAATTGGGTTTAGGCGAAGGCAACTTCCCTAAAACCTTTTATAAACATGGAACAGTAATACCTAAACCATTAACTCTACCAACTGCAACCGGTAGACACTTTACTCATTGGTCATTAGAACCAAATGGAACTGCATTCAACTTTAATCAAAAATTAAATCGTAATGTGACATTATATGCTGTCTATGACAAAAATTTATATGATGTCAAATTTTACAATGGAGAGACTTTGTTAGTCACTCAAAAAGTCTTCTATCAGGATAGTGCCTCCCTACCAAATATTATTCCTGAAAAAGAAGGATATGATTTTATTGGTTGGGATCACAACTTACAAAATATAACAGGCAACGTTGATATCTATGCTCAATTTGAAATTAAAGTTCACATTATTTATTTTTATGACAACAACAACTGGCCACTATCGATTGTTAATGCGGAACATTTTAGCGATGTCACTCCACCAGCAGCTCCAGAAGTTGAAGGACACGATTTTATTGGTTGGGATCATGACTTAACGAGTATTAGTTCTTCAATGATTGTTAAACCACTTTATAAAAAACAAACTTACGAAGTTAATTTTTATGTTGATGATCATTTAGTTGATACGCAAGAGGTTCGCTATAACGAATCAGCAACTCCACCACTTGCTAGTGAATTTGAGCATTTGATTACTGAAAAGAATAATCAACCACAATTCACTTATACCTTTACTGGTTGGAATCAATCAACCCAACAAATTAAAGGTGACACTGATGTCATCGCTAAATTTGATGTTGTTACTAACAAATATCAATTTAAGTTCTTTGATGAAGATGGCGTCACTATTTTAAAAGAAGGAATACTTGAATACGGAAAACTGATTACACCTCCAGCTCAAAACCCTCAAAAAATGCGCGATGAACAATACACATATACTTTCGAAGAATATGTTGGTTTTGAAGGAAATGAAAAGATTGTTGGCGATATTACCTTTACTGCTAAATACTCGAAACAATTAAATGTTTTTGTTGTTAATTTCTATGTTGACGGAACACTTAAACGTAGTGAAGAAGTCAGATATGGTTATGATGCTACTCCTCCGGTAGTTGAAAAACCTCAAACTATTTCACAAACCTTTACCTTTGATGGATGGGATCGTGATTATACTTTTGTTAAAACTAATTTAGATGTTCACGCTAAATTTATCGTTGAACCAAGAAAATATACAATTACCTTTGCCGATGACCTAGGTAATGCCTATGATGTTAAAGAATGGAATTATAATCAAACCCCAATCTATGAGGGTACTCCATATAAAGAAGGAGGACCAGGATATAGTTATGTCTTTACTGGTTGGACTCCACAAGTTAGTCAAGTTAATGCCGATAGAACATATCATGCTAATTTCCAAAAAATCATTGGTACTTACAAAGTAGAATTTTATGTCGGTTATGACAAGGTAGCGGAAACTAGAGTTGAATATGGTAATGAAGCTTTCTATCCATACCATATTAACCCTAGGAAGAATGCAACCGATCAATATAGTTATATCTTTACTGGTTGGGATAAACCACTAACCAATATTACTAAAGATACAAAAGTAGTGGCTGAATTTGATGAGATAGTTAACCAATATAGTTATCAAATCATTTCAAACAATCAAATCATTAAATACGGAAGAGTTGACTATGGAACTGCAATTCCAGAAGTTCCAAATGATCCGGATAATAAATTTGGGTATCACTTTATCGAATGGAGAAGTGATAATCAATCATTCAGTTTTACTACTCCAATTAAGAAAGACACTGTCATCGAAGCTTATTTCGAAATTAATCGTTACCTAATTAAATTTGTGAATTATGATGATCAAATTATTGAGTCAATTAGTAACATTGAACACGGAATAGTACCAGTATTCCCAGGAACTACTCCAACTAAACCAAGCGATGATGTTTACAACTATCATTTCAGTGGCTGGGATTCAGCGATTGTTCCGGCTACATCTGATAAGATTTATAAGGCTCAATTTTCCAAAACTTATCGCATTTTCACAATTAAATTTTACGACTATGATAATACATTGTTAGAAACAATTACTAATGTTACTTATGGTAAAATTCCAGAAATAGCTGATCCATTACGAGAGGAAAATGAAGAATGGATTTACACTTTTGCTGGATGGTCACCACAAGTAACTGCCGCAACTAAAGATACATCATATAAAGCAACCTACTCTCAAGTCAAACAAAAATATGATATTAAATTCGTAGTTGAAGGTGTTCAAGTTAAAGAATTAACGTTAGATCATGGAACACCATTCTCATATGGTGAAGATCCAAAGAAAGCTTCAACCGCTAAATATGACTATCCGTTTGCTGGATGGTCTACCACTGAAGATGGAGAAGCTTTATCAAGCTTACCATCAGTTACTGGTGATGTAACTTATTATGCTATCTTCCCACCAAAACTTCGCTCTTACACAGTAACATGGAAGTATGTTCAAGGAACCGAAGCGAAAACTGAAGAAGTTCCTTTAAATTATGGGACAAAACCAACCCATATTGATCCATCTAAGGATCGAGATCCAGAATACACTTATAAATTTGAAGGTTGGACAACTAATGGTGTAGATTTAATTGATCTAGAATTAGAAGAAGTCACTGGACCAATTACATATACTGCTTATTATAGTAAGGAAGCAAATCCATACGAGATTACTTTTGACTCTAAAGGTGGTACAGCAAAAGATGATATCGAGACTCATTTTGATGCAACTATCACTTTACCAGAAGATCCAACTTTATACGGATATACTTTTGCTGGCTGGTGGTATTCAGACGAGGGCATAGAAAAACAATTTGCTTACACTAAAATGCCTGCTAAAAATTTAGATTTATATGCTAAGTGGAATATTGTTCAATTTACTATTACTTTTGACTCTAATGGTGGTAGTGAAGTAACTTCAATTACTGATGACTACAATAAAAATGTTCAAACATTTGCCGAACCAACAAGATACGGATACGACTTTGCGGGTTGGTATATTGGCGTAGATGAACAAACTACACCATTTACTATTACTGAAGATGTGATCTTATTGGCTCATTGGGACAAGAAAGAATACACTTTATCATTTGATTCAAGTGGTGGTAGTGAAGTAACCCCAATTACTGATGTCTATGAAACTAAGGTCAGTGAATTTGAACAACCAACGAAAGAAGGTTACACCTTCATTGGTTGGTACATTGGTGAAGTTAAACAAAAATTACCATTTACGATTACTAAAGATGTAACATTATTAGCACACTGGATTATTAACAACCACAAAATCACATTTAATAGTAATGGTGGTAGTACCGTAGTATCTCAATCTTATAATTATGATGACCCAATTAATCTACCACATAATCCAACTAAAATCGGATTTGATTTTGCCGGCTGGTATTTAGATAGTGATTTAACTATTGCATTTAATTACTCTAATATGCCAGACAAACCTCTAACCTTGTATGCTGATTGGTTAAGAAATACATACGATATTACTTACTATTTACAAGGTGGAAGACTTAATGTTAAGCCTGAAACAGCTCAATATAAAGAAGAAGTTACTTTTGACCGTGAATTATATCCAACTAGAACAGGATACTATTTCATGGGCTGGAAAGTTATCGGAAGAGAAGACTTAACTAACGCTTTCGATTTTACTCTTATCATCGAAAATGATATTTCACTAGTAGCTAATTGGTTAGAAAAGAATAAGACCATTAATGAATTTGTCAACAGCAAATCTCAAGAAGTCTTAACCTCTCTAGATATAGCTAATGTTTTAGAGTTACACCAAAATGGTCCACTTAATTGGAATATCAATATCTTAGATCCACATCAATTAGTAGATACTTATCTAACAGATTTAGAAGTGGCTCTCGCTAATATTTATGATGATACTGATACTTGGATTGAAGTCGTTACTCAACCGACAACTAATGAAGAAACTAGATTCTTAGATTTAGTCAATCAACAAATTACATTAAGAGTTAGTCATCAAATTCATGATTGCGATAATACTGTTGAAACTAGAATAATTACCATTCAATTTAAGAAAGACTTCCACGAAGTCTTGTTTAAGGCTGGTCAAAAAATTGATGATGAAGTCTTTAACTTAAATACAATGTTAAGTATTAGAAATCGTCAATTAGATGATCAAAATAAACTATATATTTTAAAAGCTAACAATACCATTATCCTTGATATCGCTAATCTACCTGACAACTACATTGTCAATAAGATTAACTTATTTGATGGTATTGTTAATACAACTGTTACTCCAGACAGTGTAGTAACAATTGATATTACACGAGATACAACAGTTACTATATCAATTGAACTGATGACTTATGAAGTTACTTTTGATATTAACGGTTTTGCTATCTCACAACCAGCTGTTCAATATGTGAAACACGGTTATAAAGCGATGAATCCTTACTTCGCTTACAAGAGTGGATATACACAAGGCTGGTATTTAAGTACGGGACTAGAACCTGATGATTATATGCATCTTGACATAGAAAATATACCTGATGAAATGGTGGATATGTTTTTAACTACATATAATTTCAACGCCCCAATAACATCTAGTATAACAATTGTCTATTATGAAAATCCGACTATTTCTACTGCCTTTGATAAAGCGTTAGAGACTTTTGAATCACCAGATTATCCAGAAGCATGGAAGCGAAATTACGGTACTGAAGATGATCCTAACGTTAAACAGTTCGCAGATATTAGAATTAATGAAACTCCTTATTTATTAAACGGAAATGTAACATATGATGTTGATATTGATGTTTATGATAAGAATGTAACATTAATTGAAGCCGTGTTTGGAATTGCTGAAACTGAAATGACTGAGATGTTAAAATTACTAGAAGATGCGGAATTATCACCAGGAATGGTTCAAATTTTAGATGCGATTGAATCAAGTGGAGCTAGCTATTTTAGCATTCCATTAGATATTGAAGATATAAACACAAGTTTAGCATACGATCGTGCTTTAGCAGTAACTGATATTTTATATGATGCAGGCCATATGATCTCATTTATCGGTGATATTATGAGTTTAGATGAAGATAGGGCCTTAAAATTCATTGCAGCTGTATTTGGTAGAACTTTGGCTAACTTAGAAAGAAGTGGTAAGAGTCCGGGCCTTAATGATTTATTAAATTCATCAATGAGCGCCTTAATGAACGGATTATATCCAATTCATTTATATACTAATGTTAATGAAATTCCTATCTACTTAGGAAGTCTAAAGGTCGAATTTTATCAAACACATGTTGATGTAACTTCAACATTTGATGTTCAACCGGCATATGGATTAAATAACTTAATTTATATTTATGAAGATGTAACTACTCCGGTTAAATCTTCATTACACGAAATAGAAGAATTAGAACACGGTTCAAAATATGTCTTAGAATTAAATTTACCAACTACATTTGAACTAGTAGATATAACCTTAAACAATGTATCGATTAAAGATGAATTTGAATTAGGAAAATATAAATTCATTCCTGAAGAAAATCAAGTCTTTGATATTGTAATTAAAGAGAAATATCAAATCAATTATTACAATGATGCTGGTGATACAGTAATCAAATCAGAAGAATTGCTATATGGTGAAGCGATTACTGTTCCAGATGATCAAGTTAAATTAGGTTATACATTCTTAGGTTGGTTTATCGATGAAGATAGTAGCCAAAAAGTCGATAACAATCATTTGGCTGATGCCAATATTGACGTACATCCAATGTTTGTTATCAATGATATTGAAGATTTATCAATATTAGGTAATCCAACTAAAGTGTATGATGGTTCTCCACTTGATTTAGAAGTGGTCTTTAGCCATGATTTAAGTAACCTAGCTACAATCACTTGGACTAAGGGTGATGATATAGTTAGCGAGACTAAAGACTTATCTTTAACTAATGTTTTAGAATCTGGAACTTATGTAGTTACAGTAACTATTACTCATGAAGGTAATGAAACTACTGCAAGTAGTCAAATTGTTGTGGTAATTTCTAAAGCTACCTATGATTTAGGAATTTTAACTTACAAAGATACCTTTACTTATAATAAAACTATTCATGAGCTTGAAATTACTAGCGAACTTCCAGATGGAGTAACCGTAAGTTATCAAAATAATGAAAATGTTAATGCTGGAACGCATAATGTTACGATTGAGTTTGATGGCGACTACGATAACTATAACAAAATCCCAGATATCATCAAGGCATTAATAATTAATAAAGCAAAAGCAACTTTAGTAATTGATAATCAATCAACTGTTTATGGAGAAACATTAGCTACATTAACCGCAACTCCAGGTGGCATCTTAGAAGGCGATACTTTAGAGTTCACATTATCTAAAGCTGGTGCAAATATAGTAGGAACATATGCAATTACCGCTAATATTCCAGAACAAAACTATAATGTTACAGTTACCAATGGAGTTTATGAAATTACTAAAGCTACTTATGATATGACTAATGTAACTTTTGATAGTGATTCAAAAGTTTATAATCGTCAAATTCAAAAACTATTAATCAGTGGTAATTTACCTGATGGAGTTAGTGTTACATACGATAATAACGAAAACATGATTGTTGGTACTTATACAGTAACAGCTAACTTTGCAGGAGATGCCCATAATTACTATCCAATTGATAGTAAACAAGCGACTCTAGAAATTACTAAGGCAACTCACAATATGGCGGGAGTCTCATTTAACAATTTAGTTGTTGATTATAACGGATTCGCCCATGTTATTACCTTAACTGGAGATCTTCCAGAAGGAGTCGAGGTAGAATATACCAATAACGAACACATCAATGCTGGTAGTTATGAAGCAATTGCTACATTTATTATTGATACTCACAACTACAACAGCATTGAGGAAATGAAAGCCACCTTAACGATTAATCAAATTGATCCACTACTAACTGGTAATAGTTTAGAAACACCATATGATGGCGAAGATCATTCAATCGTTGGTGGGTTAAATCATCAAGAAAAACAATTAGAATATACATATAATGGTGTGACTAAAGGGGAACCATTTAAGTTTAAAGACGCTGGAGTCTATCATATAACCATTTCAGTAGCAGCATCTACTAACTATCGTGCCGCTTCGAAAGAAGTAGTCTTAATTATTAATAAGATAGATGCTACTTTAGTCATTGAAAATAAGACATCAATTTACGGTGAAGATTTAGAAACATTAACCGCTATTTCTGGCGGATTAATTCCTGGTGATGAGTTAGTTTATACGCTATCAAAAGCTGCTGGAGATAATGTTGGTAATTATGTCATTAGTGCTGATGTTCCAGATCAAACAAACTATAATGTCACCGTTACCGAAGGTGTTTATATCATCACTAAAGCAACTTATGATATGAGTAATGTGACATTTGTTGATGATAATACTAGAGTTTATAATGGTCAAGTTCAAAAGATGGCAATTACTGGTGACCTACCTGAAGGATTAAAAGTTGCTTATTTGAATAACGAAAACATAGTCGTTGGTACTTATAATGTTACTGCTGTATTTAGTGGTGATTATCAAAACTATTTCTTTGTTCCAAATTTAACAGCTAAACTAACCATTAATAAAGCAACTCACGACATGTCAAATGTCTCATTTAACAATGCGATTGTTGATTATAACGGCCAAGCTCAAAGTATTTTCTTGACTGGAACCATTCCACAAGGAGTCCAAGTTACATATTCTAATAACGGTAAGGTTCATGCTGGTGAACACGAAGTAGTAGCATCATTTACTGTTGATACTCACAACTACAACAGTATTGATGATATGAAAGCGACTTTAACGATCAACCGAATTGATCCAACGATTACCGCTAACAATTTAGAAGTAACATACAACGGTGAAAATCGTTCAATTACTGGTACGTTAAATCACGAAGAAGCAACCCTAAAATATACCTATGATGGCGTTACCAAAGATGAGACATTTAAGTTTAAGGATGCTGGAGTATATACTATAACCATTTCAGTAGTAGCAACAACTAATTATAATTCAGCTACTAAAGAAGTAACCTTAACAATCAATAAAGCTAACGCAACGTTAGTTATTGAAAATAAGACATCAGTTTATAAAAAATCATTAGTCGAATTAACCGCTATTCCTGGTGGATTAGTTCCTGGTGATGAATTAACTTATGTCTTAACCAAACAAGGAGATACTATAGTTGGTAATTATGCAATTACAGCTGAAGTAACACCACACAAGAACTACAATGTCGCCGTTACTAATGGCGTTTATACCATTACTAAAGCGACTCATGATATGAGTGAAGTTTCATTTAGTAATGCGAGTGTTGATTATAACGGCCAAGCTCAAAGTATCTTCTTAACTGGAGATCTTCCACAAGGAGTCCAAGTTACTTATTCTAATAACGGTAAGATTAATGCAGGTGAACATGAAGTAGTAGCGTCATTTACTGTTGATACTCACAACTACAACAGTATTGATGATATGAAAGCGACTTTAACGATCAACCGAATTGATCCAACGATTACTGCAAGTGATTTAGAAGTAACTTATAACGGTGAAAATCGTTCAATTTCTGGCGCATTAAATCACGATGAAGCGACTCTAAAATATACCTATGATGGTGCTACTCGTAATAATCCATTCGTCTTTAAAGATGCTGGAACATATGTTATAACTATTTCAGTAGTAGCAACAACAAACTACAATTCAGCTACTAAAGAAGTTACTTTAACAATCAATAAAGCTAACGCTACTTTATTAATTGAAAATAAATCATCAATTTATAAAGAATCATTAGTCGAATTAACGGCTATTCCTGGAGGATTAGTTCTTGGTGATGAATTAACTTATACATTAACTAAACAAGCAGGTTCAATTGTTGGTAGTTATGCAATTACCGCTAATGTAACACCACACAAGAACTACAATGTCGCCGTTACTAATGGCGTTTATGAAATTACTAAAGCAACTCACGACATGTCAAATGTCTCATTTAACAATGCGATTGTTGATTATAACGGCCAAGCTCAAAGTATTTTCTTGACTGGAACCATTCCACAAGGAGTCCAAGTTACATATTCTAATAACGGTAAGGTTCATGCTGGTGAACACGAAGTAGTAGCATCATTTACTGTTGATACTCACAACTACAACAGTATTGATGATATGAAAGCGACTTTAACGATCAACCGAATTGATCCAACGATTACCGCTAACAATTTAGAAGTAACATACAACGGTGAAAATCGTTCAATTACTGGTACGTTAAATCACGAAGAAGCAACCCTAAAATATACCTATGATGGCGTTACCAAAGATGAGACATTTAAGTTTAAGGATGCTGGAGTATATACTATAACCATTTCAGTAGTAGCAACAACTAATTATAATTCAGCTACTAAAGAAGTAACCTTAACAATCAATAAAGCTAACGCAACGTTAGTTATTGAAAATAAGACATCAGTTTATAAAAAATCATTAGTCGAATTAACCGCTATTCCTGGTGGATTAGTTCCTGGTGATGAATTAACTTATGTCTTAACCAAACAAGGAGATACTATAGTTGGTAATTATGCAATTACAGCTGAAGTAACACCACACAAGAACTACAATGTCGCCGTTACTAATGGCGTTTATACCATTACTAAAGCGACTCATGATATGAGTGAAGTTTCATTTAGTAATGCGAGTGTTGATTATAATGGTCAAGCTCAAAGTATCTTCTTAACTGGAGATCTTCCACAAGGAGTCCAAGTTACTTATTCTAATAACGGTAAGATTAATGCAGGTGAACATGAAGTAGTAGCGTCATTTACTGTTGATACTCACAACTACAACAGTATTGATGATATGAAAGCGACTTTAACGATCAACCGAATTGATCCAACGATTACTGCAAGTGATTTAGAAGTAACTTATAACGGTGAAAATCGTTCAATTTCTGGCGCATTAAATCACGATGAAGCGACTCTAAAATATACCTATGATGGCGCTACTCGTAATAATCCATTCGTCTTTAAAGATGCTGGAACATATGTTATAACTATTTCAGTAGTAGCAACAACAAACTACAATTCAGCTACTAAAGAAGTTACTTTAACAATCAATAAAGCTAACGCTACTTTATTAATTGAAAATAAATCATCAATTTATAAAGAATCATTAGTCGAATTAACGGCTATTCCTGGAGGATTAGTTCTTGGTGATGAATTAACTTATACATTAACTAAACAAGCAGGTTCAATTGTTGGTAGTTATGCAATTACCGCTAATGTAACACCACACAAGAACTACAATGTCGCCGTTACTAATGGCGTTTATGAAATTACTAAAGCAACTCACGACATGTCAAATGTCTCATTTAACAATGCGATTGTTGATTATAACGGCCAAGCTCAAAGTATTTTCTTGACTGGAACCATTCCACAAGGAGTCCAAGTTACATATTCTAATAACGGTAAGGTTCATGCTGGTGAACACGAAGTAGTAGCATCATTTACTGTTGATACTCACAACTACAACAGTATTGATGATATGAAAGCGACTTTAACGATCAACCGAATTGATCCAACGATTACCGCTAACAATTTAGAAGTAACATACAACGGTGAAAATCGTTCAATTACTGGTACGTTAAATCACGAAGAAGCAACCCTAAAATATACCTATGATGGCGTTACCAAAGATGAGACATTTAAGTTTAAGGATGCTGGAGTATATACTATAACCATCTCAGTAGTAGCAACAACTAATTATAATTCAGCTACTAAAGAAGTAACCTTAACAATCAATAAAGCTAACGCAACGTTAGTTATTGAAAATAAGACATCAGTTTATAAAAAATCATTAGTCGAATTAACCGCTATTCCTGGTGGATTAGTTCCTGGTGATGAATTAACTTATGTCTTAACCAAACAAGGAGATACTATAGTTGGTAATTATGCAATTACAGCTGAAGTAACACCACATAAGAACTATAATGTCGCCGTTACTAATGGCGTTTATACCATTACTAAAGCGACTCATGATATGAGTGAAGTTTCATTTAGTAATAGCTCTAAAACTTATACTGGTCAACCTCAAAAATTAGCAATTAGTGGAACTCTACCTGTTGGAGTGACCGTCTCATATGAAGATAATGATGATAATATTATTGTTGGTAGTTATGTCGTAACTGCTATCTTTAATGTTGCCGATACTCATAACTACAATAGTATCGATAACAGGACCGCTACTTTAACAATTACTAAAGCTAATTATGATATGTCACTAGTTACTTTTGAAGATGCAATAAAAACATATAATGGAAAGATCCAAAAATTAGCAGTCGGTGGAACTTTACCTAATGGAGTTAGTGTTACTTACCAAGACAATGAAAACATTGTTGTTGGTGAACATACGGTAACAGCTAAATTTAATGGTGATACTCATAACTATAATCCAATTGATGATATGATAGCGACCTTAACGATAGAAAAAGCGGCACCAACGATTACCGCAAGTAATTTAGAAATAGTTTATGATGGTCAATATCAAACAATAATAGGTACTTTAAACCACTTTGAAAGTACTTTAGAATATTCTTACAATGGTGGCGATTATCAAACTCTACCAATTAGATTTAGAGATGCTGGTAGTTATAATATTACTATTAAAGCTCCAGAATCAGCTAACTATGCTGAAGCAATTAAGATAGTTACTTTAACGATTACTAAAGCGACAGCAACTTTAACAATTGATAATAAAGAATCAGTTTATAAACAACCAGAAGTTACTTTAACAGCAGTAGCAACAGGTTTATTACTCGCTAGTGATCAATTAACTTATACTTTAAAGAAAGCTGAAGGAAGTGTAGTTGGTAAATACGCCATTACAGCTCAAGTAACACCACACAATAACTACAATGTTGAAGTTGTTGATGGGGAATATGAAATTACTAAAGCGACTTACGATTTAGGAGTGTTAACTTATAATGATACCTTTACTTACAATGGTCAAATTCGAGCTTTATTAATTACTAGTGAACTTCCTGACGGAGTAAGCGCAGTTTACAATAATAATAAAAATGCCAATGTTGGAACTCATACGGTTACAATTACTTTTGTTGGTGATTATGCTAACTACAATGAAATTCCAAGCATTGAAAAATCATTAACAATCAATAAAGCGGACATCGATGTTACTGGTGTTATGTTTAACACTGTCTTCACATATAACAAGAGTGAACAAGGAATTAGTGTTGTTCCAGGATCACTACCTGCTCAAATATCAGCAGTAACATTTGGTGATAACGCATATATTGATGCTGGAACATATAATGTGACAGTTAATTTTGTTGTAGCTGAGGAAAACAACTACAACACACCAAATTCAATTACTAAACAATTAGTAATTAATCCAAAAGTAGTTAATATTGTTGTTCAAAGTTATGAAAAAGAATATGGTGATTTTGATCCTGACTTTGAAACCGAAACCTTAACTGATGTCATTGAAGGCGATTCTGTTACTATCAATTTCTATCGTGATCATGGAAATAGAGTTGGCTCTTATGCAATTAAAGTTGTTGGAACTGATTTAGGAAATAGTAACTACATTATGGGTGCAGTTACCAATGGTACGCTTACAATTAAGAAGCGAGCTATTTTGGTTACACCAAATGAATTATTTAGAGACTATAACCAACAAGATCCAGTATTAACTTATACCGTAACACCAAGTTTAGTTGGTAATGAACAACTATCTGGTGCTTTAGATCGTGAAAGAGTTGCAACTAATCCGTTAGAAGAATTACCAGGAGAATATGAAATTTTAATTGGTACTTTAAGAGATGATTCTGGTAGTTATGATATTACCTTCAAGTCAGGTAAGATATTTACTATTAAGCCAATTAACTTTGACGACGTCAAATTAATTGCGAAAACCGTTACATATAACGGTGAAGAACAATACATGACAGTTTCTGCCCCTGTTGGAGCGACAGTTGTCTATAAATATAATGGTCAAGAGAAAACTAACGAACCATTTAAGTTTAAAGATGTCGGAGCTTATCCAATTGCAGCAACTGTATCAATGGACGGCTTCTATCCGAAAGATTTAGGCCCAGTCAACTTTACAATTGTTCAAAAAGAAATTATTGTAACACCTAATCTAAACCAAGGTAAAGTATATGGAGGAGTAGACCCACTTGAATTAACTTACAACCTTTCAGATCCAATTGCTGAATGTGATTCATTTATTGGAGCACTTGAAAGAGAAGAAGGCGATACCGTAGGTCAGTATGTTATTGGCGTTGGTAGTCTCGAGTTAAGCACTAACTACATCTTAACATTTAGTGATGAAGTAGTGTACTTTACAATTACACCTAAGACACTAACAGTCACTCAAAATGGAGAAATGACCTATGATGGTTATCTCCAAACAGTTCCATTAACTATTGATGGAGTTGAAACAGGCGATACAGTTACAGCATCAACTGCACAAGTTAAAGATGCTAAGACATACTCACAAGTAGTTACATTAGGTGGTAAAGACGCTAATAACTACCAAGTGTTAGCTGAAGTTCAAATTTTAGTTAAACCATACGCGATTACCGTTACACCAAATTCAAACTTAACTAAGGTATATAGAAGTGGTGATGATCCAATAATTGGACATAATGAACCAACATTATTAGCTAGCGACGAATATAGTGGAAATCTATCAAGAGTCGCAGGTGAAACTGCTGGTGATTACCGAGTTTTACTAGGTGACTTAAAAGCTGGAGAAAACGAAGGTAATAACTATACAATTACTGTCGCAGAGGTATATTTCGTAATTACAAGAAAGACACTACAAGTAACTCAAGGCGATACTATTATCTATAATAGTGCATCTCAAGATGTACCTTTAACTGTAGTCGGAGTTGAAACAGGTGATTCGGTCACAGCATCAACTGCACAAGTTAAAAATGCTGGACCATACTCATTAGATGTTAATTTAAGTGGTGATCATGCAAATAACTATCAAGTGACAGAAAAAGTTGCGGTTACAGTTACACCTAAGACATTAACCGTTACTCAAGGAGACGATATTATTTATAATAGTGCATCTCAAGATGTACCTTTAACTGTAGTCGGAGTTGAAACAGGTGATACAGTTAATGCGTCAACTGCACAAGTTAAAAATGCTGGACCATACTCATTAGATGTTAATTTAAGTGGTGATCATGCAAACAACTACCAAGTTACAGAAAAAGTTGCAGTTACAGTTACACCTAAGACATTAACCGTTACTCAAGGAGGCGCTATTATCTATAATAGTGCATCTCAAGATGTACCTTTAACTGTACTTGGAGTTGAAACAAACGATACAGTTAATGCATCAACTGCACAAGTTAAAGATGCAGGATCATACTCATTAGATGTTAATTTAAGTGGCACTCATGCTGATAACTACCAAGTTACAGAAAAAGTCGCAGTTACAGTTACACCTAAGACATTAACCGTTACTCAAGGAGACGATATTATTTACAATAGTGCATCTCAAGATGTACCTTTATCTGTAGTTGGAGTTGAAACAGGTGATACAGTTAATGCATCAACTGCACAAGTTAAAAATGCTGGATCATACTCATTAGATGTTAATTTAAGTGGCACTCATGCTGATAACTACCAAGTTACAGCAAAAGTTGCGGTTACAGTTACACCTAAGACACTAACCGTCACTCAAAACGGAGAAATGACCTATGATGGTTATCTCCAAACAGTTCCATTAACTATTGATGGAGTTGAAACAGGCGATACAGTCACAGCATCAACTGAACAAGTTAAAGATGCTAAGACATACTCACAAGTAGTTACATTAGGCGGTAAAGACGCTAATAACTACCAAGTGTTAGCTGAAGTTGAAATTGAAGTTAAACCATACGCTATTACCGTTACACCAAATTCAAACTTAACTAAGGTATACGGACAAGCAAATCCAGTAATTGGACATAATGAACCAACATTATTAGCAAGCGACGAATATAGTGGAAATCTATCAAGAGTTGCAGGTGAAACTGTCGGTAACTATCTAGTATTAATTGGTGATTTGAAAGCTGGTGGAAATAATGGTGATAACTATGCAATTACTGTTGCAGAAGTAAACTTCGTAATTACACCTAAGACACTAACAGTTACTCAAGACGGAGAAATGACCTATGATGGTTATCTCCAAACAGTTCCATTAACTATTGATGGAGTTGAAACAGGCGATACAGTCACAGCATCAACTGAAAAAGTTAAAGATGCTAAGACATACTCACAAGTAGTTACATTAGGTGGTAAAGACGCTAATAACTACCAAGTGTTAGCTGAAGTTGAAATTGAAGTTAAACCATACGCTATTACCGTTACACCAAATTCAAACTTAACTAAGGTATACGGTCAAGCAAATCCAGTAATTGGACATAATGCACCAACATTATTAGCAAGCGACGAGTATAGTGGAAATCTATCAAGAGTCGCAGGCGAAACTGTCGGTAATTATCTAGTATTAATTGGTGATTTGAAAGCTGGTGGAAATAATGGTGATAACTATGCAATTACTGTTGCAGAAGTAAACTTCGTAATTACACCTAAGACACTAACAGTTACTCAAGACGGAGAAATGACCTATGATGGTTATCTCCAAACAGTTCCATTAACTATTGATGGAGTTGAAACAGGCGATACAGTCACAGCATCAACTGCACAAGTTAAAGATGCTAAGACATACTCACAAGTAGTTACATTAGGTGGTAAAGACGCTAATAACTACCAAGTGTTAGCTGAAGTTGAAATTGAAGTTAAACCATACGCTATTACCGTTACACCAAATTCAAACTTAACTAAGGTATACGGTCAAGCAAATCCAGTAATTGGACATAATGCACCAACATTATTAGCAAGCGACGAGTATAGTGGAAATCTATCAAGAGTCGCAGGCGAAACTGTCGGTAATTATCTAGTATTAATTGGTGATTTGAAAGCTGGTGGAAATAATGGTGATAACTATGCAATTACTGTTGCAGAAGTAAACTTCGTAATTACACCTAAGACACTAACAGTTACTCAAGACGGAGAAATGACCTATGATGGTTATCTCCAAACAGTTCCATTAACTATTGATGGAGTTGAAACAGGCGATACAGTCACAGCATCAACTGCACAAGTTAAAGATGCTAAGACATACTCACAAGTAGTTACATTAGGTGGTAAAGACGCTAATAACTACCAAGTGTTAGCTGAAGTTGAAATTGAAGTTAAACCATACGCTATTACCGTTACACCAAATTCAAACTTAACTAAGGTATACGGTCAAGCAAATCCAGTAATTGGACATAATGCACCAACATTATTAGCAAGCGACGAGTATAGTGGAAATCTATCAAGAGTCGCAGGCGAAACTGTCGGTAATTATCTAGTATTAATTGGTGATTTGAAAGCTGGTGGAAATAATGGTGATAACTATGCAATTACTGTTGCAGAAGTAAACTTCGTAATTACACCTAAGACACTAACAGTTACTCAAGACGGAGAAATGACCTATGATGGTTATCTCCAAACAGTTCCATTAACTATTGATGGAGTTGAAACAGGCGATACAGTCACAGCATCAACTGCACAAGTTAAAGATGCTAAGACATACTCACAAGTAGTTACATTAGGTGGTAAAGACGCTAATAACTACCAAGTGTTAGCTGAAGTTGAAATTGAAGTTAAACCATACGCTATTACCGTTACACCAAATTCAAACTTAACTAAGGTATACGGTCAAGCAAATCCAGTAATTGGACATAATGCACCAACATTATTAGCAAGCGACGAATATAGTGGAAATCTATCAAGAGTTGCAGGCGAAACTGTCGGTAATTATCTAGTATTAATTGGTGATTTGAAAGCTGGTGGAAATAATGGTGATAACTATGCAATTACTGTTGCAGAAGTAAACTTCGTAATTACACCTAAGACATTAACAGTCACTCAAAACGGAGAAATGACTTATGATGGTTATCTCCAAACAGTTCCATTAACTATTGATGGAGTTGAAACAGGCGATACAGTTACAGCATCAACTGAACAAGTTAAAGATGCTAAGACATACTCACAAGTAGTTACATTAGGCGGTAAAGACGCTAATAACTACCAAGTGTTAGCTGAAGTTGAAATTGAAGTTAAACCATACGCTATTACCGTTACACCAAATTCAAACTTAACTAAGGTATATGGTCAAGCAAATCCAGTAATTGGACATAATGAACCAACATTATTAGCAAGCGACGAATATAGTGGAAATCTATCAAGAGTTGCAGGCGAAACTGTCGGTAATTATCTAGTATTAATTGGTGACTTAAAAGCTGGTGGAAATAATGGTGATAACTATGCAATTACTGTTGCAGAAGTAAACTTCGTAATTACACCTAAGACACTAACAGTTACTCAAAACGGAGAAATGACCTATGATGGTTATCTCCAAACAGTTCCATTAACTATTGATGGAGTTGAAACAGGCGATACAGTCACAGCATCAACTGCACAAGTTAAAGATGCTAAGACATACTCACAAGTAGTTACATTAGGCGGTAAAGACGCTAATAACTACCAAGTGTTAGCTGAAATTGAAATTGAAGTTAAACCATACGCTATTACCGTTACACCAAATTCAAACTTAACTAAGGTATATAGAAGTGGTGATGATCCAATTATTGGACATAATGCACCAACATTATTAGCTAGCGACGAATATAGTGGAAATCTATCAAGAGTCGCAGGTGAAAATGCTGGTAATTATCCAGTATTAATTGGTGATTTGAAAGCTGGTGGAAATAATGGTGATAACTATGCAATTACTGTTGCAGAAGTAAACTTCGTAATTACACCTAAGACATTAACCGTTACTCAAGGAGGCGCTATTATCTATAATAGTGCATCTCAAGATGTACCTTTAACTGTAGTCGGAGTTGAAACAGGTGATTCGGTCACAGCATCAACTGCACAAGTTAAAAATGCTGGATCATACTCATTAGATGTTAATTTAAGTGGTGATCATGCAAATAACTATCAAGTTACAGAAAAAGTCGCAGTTACAGTTACACCTAAGACATTAACAGTAATTCAAGGAGACGATATTATTTACAATAGTGCATCTCAAGATGTACCTTTAACTGTAGTCGGAGTTGAAACAGGCGATACAGTTAATGCGTCAACTGCACAAGTTAAAGATGCTGATTCATACTCATTAGATGTTAATTTAAGTGGCACTCATGCTGATAACTACCAAGTTACAGAAAAAGTCGCAGTTACAGTTACACCTAAGACATTAACCGTTACTCAAGGAGGCGCTATTATCTATAATAGTGCATCTCAAGATGTACCTTTAAGTGTAGTCGGAGTTGAATCAGGTGATTCGGTCACAGCATCAACTGCACAAGTTAAAGATGCAGGATCATACTCATTAGATGTTAATTTAAGTGGTGATCATGCAAATAACTATCAAGTGACAGAAAAAGTTGCGGTTACAGTTACACCTAAGACACTAACCGTAACTCAAGGAGACGATATTATTTACAATAGTGCATCTCAAGATGTACCTTTAACTGTAGTCGGAGTTGAAACAGGCGATACAGTTAATGCGTCAACTGCACAAGTTAAAAATGCTGGATCATACTCATTAGATGTTAATTTAAGTGGTGATCATGCAAATAACTACCAAGTTACAGAAAAAGTTGCGGTTACAGTTACACCTAAGACATTAACCGTTACTCAAGGAGACGATATTATTTACAATAGTACATCTCAAGATGTACCTTTAACTGTACTTGGAGTTGAAACAAATGATACAGTTAATGCATCAACTGCACAAGTTAAAAATGCTGGATCATACTCATTAGATGTTAATTTAAGTGGCACTCATGCAAATAACTACCAAGTTACAGAAAAAGTTGCGGTTACAGTTACACCTAAAACACTAACAGTAACTCAAGGAGGCGCTATTATTTACAATAGTGCATCTCAAGATGTACCTTTAACTGTAGTCGGAGTTGAAACAAATGATACAGTTAATGCATCAACTGCACAAGTTAAAGATGCAGGATCATACTCATTAGATGTTAATTTAAGTGGCACTCATGCTGATAACTACCAAGTTACAGAAAAAGTTGCGGTTACAGTTACACCTAAGACACTAACAGTCACTCAAAACGGAGAAATGACCTATGATGGTTATCTCCAAACAGTTCCATTAACTATTGATGGAGTTGAAATAGGCGATACAGTTACAGCATCAACGGCACAAGTTAAAGATGCTAAGACATACTCACAAGTAGTTACATTAGGCGGTAAAGACGCTAATAACTACCAAGTGTTAGCTGAAGTTGAAATTGAAGTTAAACCATACGCTATTACCGTTACACCAAATTCAAACTTAACTAAGGTATACGGACAAGCAAATCCAGTAATTGGACATAATGCACCAACATTATTAGCAAGCGACGAATATAGTGGAAATCTATCAAGAGTTGCAGGCGAAACTGTCGGTAACTATCTAGTATTAATTGGTGACTTAAAAGCTGGTGGAAATAATGGTGATAACTATGCAATTACTGTTGCAGAAGTAAACTTCGTAATTACACCTAAGACACTAACCGTCACTCAAAACGGAGAAATGACCTATAATGGTTATCTCCAAACAGTTCCATTAACTATTGATGGAGTTGAAACAGGCGATACAGTTACAGCATCAACGGCAAAAGTTAAAGATGCTGATACATACTCACAAGTAGTTACATTAGGCGGTAAAGACGCTAATAACTACCAAGTGTTAGCTGAAGTTGAAATTGAAGTTAAACCATACGCTATTACCGTTACACCAAATTCAAACTTAACTAAGGTATACGGTCAAGCAAATCCAGTAATTGGACATAATGAACCAACATTATTAGCAAGTGATCAATATAGCGGAAATCTATCAAGAGTTGCTGGTGAAACTGTCGGTAATTATCTAGTATTAATTGGTAATTTGAAAGCTGGTGGAAATAATGGTGATAACTATGCAATTACTGTTGCAGAAGTAAACTTCGTAATTACACCTAAGACACTAACAGTCACTCAAAACGGAGAAATGACTTATGATGGTTATCTCCAAACAGTTCCATTAACTATTGACGGAGTTGAAACAGGCGATACAGTTACAGCATCAACGGCAAAAGTTAAAGATGCTGATACATACTCACAAGTAGTTACATTAGGCGGTAAAGACGCTAATAACTACCAAGTGTTAGCTGAAGTTCAAATTGAAGTTAAACCATACGCTATTACAGTTACACCAAATTCAAACTTAACTAAGGTATACGGTCAAGCAAATCCAGTAATTGGACATAATGAACCAACATTATTAGCAAGCGACGAATATAGTGGAAATCTATCAAGAGTCGCAGGTGAAAATGCTGGTAATTATCTAGTATTAATTGGTGATTTGAAAGCTGGTGGAAATAATGGTGATAACTATGCAATTACTGTTGCAGAGGTAAACTTCGTAATCACACCAAAAGCAATAACAATTAAACCGGATACAGGTAAGACTAAAGTATACGGCCAAGCAGATCCAGAGTTTACCTTTACTCATACCGCATTAGTTGCTGGTGATGAATTTATTGCAGGCACCGCACTAGGAAGAACAAGTGGAAATGATGTTGGTGATACATACGCAATTACACTAGGCAATTTAAGTGCAGGTAGTAACTATACATTAGTATTAGACGCAACAACCGTCTACTTTAGCATTACACCAAAAGAAATAACAATTAAACCGGATACAGGTAAGACTAAAGTATACGGCCAAGCAGATCCAGAGTTTACCTTTACTCATACCGCATTAGTTGCTGGTGATGAATTTATTGCAGGCACTGCACTAGGAAGAACAAGTGGAAATGATGTTGGTGATACATACGCAATTACATTAGGCAATTTAAGTGCAGGTAGTAACTATACATTAGTATTAGACGCAACAACCGTCTACTTTAGCATTACACCAAAAGCAATAACAATTAAACCGGATACAGGTAAGACTAAAGTATACGGCCAAGCAGATCCAGAGTTTACCTTTACTCATACCGCATTAGTTGCTGGTGATGAATTTATTGCAGGCACCGCACTAGGAAGAACAAGTGGAAATGATGTTGGTGATACATACGCAATTACACTAGGCAATTTAAGTGCAGGTAGTAACTATACATTAGTATTAGACGCAACAACCGTCTACTTTAGCATTACACCAAAAGCAATAACAATTAAACCGGATACAGGTAAGACTAAAGTATACGGCCAAGCAGATCCAGAGTTTACCTTTACTCATACCGCATTAGTTGCTGGTGATGAATTTATTGCAGGCACCGCACTAGGAAGAACAAGTGGAAATGATGTTGGTGATACATACGCAATTACATTAGGCAATTTAAGTGCAGGTAGTAACTATACATTAGTATTAGACGCAACAACCGTCTACTTTAGCATTACACCAAAAGCCATCACAGTTACTCCTCATGCTAATCAATCTAAAGTTTATGGTTCACCAACAGTAATTACCTACAATGGACCAACACTAGAATATTCAGATAGCTTTAGTGGAGCATTATCAATTGGTGGAGCTGAAAATGTTGGTATCTATACAATTGAAATAGGAACATTACAAGCTGGTGGAAATGGCGGTAATAACTATACAATTACTGTTGCACCAGAAACTTATGAGATTACTAAGTTATTAGTAACAATTACACCTGATTCTGGTCAATCAAAAGAATATGGTACTACTCCTGATCCAACACTTACTTATAGTGTTGATACAGAAGTGGAAATTGGCAATTCATTTAGTGGTGCATTGTCAAGAGACCAAGGAGAAGCTGTTAATACATATCTAATTAACATTGGTACCCTTAAGGATGATTCAGGAAACTTTAATTTACAATTTAGTGCGACACCAGTTTATTTCGCTATTACTCCAAAAACACTAACAATTACTCCTGTAGGAACATATACTTACAATGGTAGCGCACAAACTATTACATTAAACATTACCGGTATTGTTAACGGTGAAGATGTTTCAGCTTCAATTGATCCAATTAAGGATGCTGGAACAGCTTCTCATTCAGTAACTTTAACCGGTACCGCTAAGAATAATTATCGAGCCGATGATGTTTTAGTAACAATGAATAAATTCCAATTAACATTTGGTCAAGTTAATACTCCTACTTATACAACTCAAGCTCAAAAGATTAACTTAAATGCTAACTATCAAGGAACAGATGGTCAAAATGCTGCGACTTGGGATTTACATGTTATGAAGACTAATGTTGCTAGTGAAAATCTTAACATTCAAAATTTAGGAAACATACCAAATGACATTGCTAAAAACTATAATATTCCTACAACATTCAATGCTGAGATGAATCCTGCTAATATTAATGATATTGTTATCGGAGTGACATTAGGAACATTAGAAGAAGATTATACTGATAATAGTGTCAAGAGCAAAGATTTTACAGCTATTGTAGGTAACTTAGAATTAACACTTAATGGTAATACTATCTCAAAAGATGGATTTACATTTGTTCACTATAACTTCAATTCAACTACTCCTTTGACAAACATAAGTTTAGCTAATGGTGGTACAACACATATTATTAGAAGTAACATTGCAACTTACAATAACCCTAACTTTACAGGAACATATACTAAGACAATTGATCAAGTAAGTACAAATGTCACCTATAAGTTTAAATCAGTTACTATTGGCAACAATACAACTTACTATACAATTGAAGACGCTTTAAGAAGTGATGCATCAGGCACAAGAATTGTTAAATATAATACTTCATTTGCTGATTCTGCAGTTCAACAACAACTATATAAAACAACAACATTTAATGTTGCTTCTGGCGTAACATTATTGTTGCCATGGGACGCTAATTATTTAACTGAACCAAATAAAGGTGGTAGGGGAGCAGCTAAAATTACTAGAGATGCAAGTTTTGTTAAATTAGTGATGCCAGCCTCTACATTAAATGTAACAGGAACCTTAGTGGTAAATGCTAATATCGGCGTTAACCAACCATTAGAAGGATATGCAGTAGCTAATGAATATGCTGAATTTGAATTAGGTAGTACCGCAGTTATGAATGTAACAGGAAAATTAACTGTTCACGGATTTGTTTATGGCGGTAAGATTTATGCTAAGAATAATTCGACAGTTAGGGAACAAATGTTAATAGGAAACTTCCCAGGTGGAACATTCTCATCTGAAAACTATACGAAAGTATTGCCATTTGACCAGTTTGGTCTAAACCACATTTGGAGCGAACTTCATTTTAATGCTGGAGCTGAATTTATTGGTGTTGCATACATTAGTATTTCTGGTTATGATAATTTCGTTGATGCAAAAATTGCTGGAACCGATTCAAGCTACATGTTGCATATCGAAAGTGGTACAGTGGTTAAGACAATAAACGAAGAAACCGGAAGAATGAGTTTAACTTTATTAGGAGCCAAAGTTAGCATGTATAACCTATCAGTCACAATTAGGGTATTTCTTACGACCGTTGAAATGACTTCAAGAGATAAATATCTACCAATTCCAGGAAATCTTCATATTAATGTTAATAATAACTCAACTTTTGAAGTTAAATCTGTTTTAAAACTATTACCAGGCTCTAAAATTTCCGTTGATCAAACTTCAACGATGAATATAATGTCTAATGGTAAAGTTATTATTTTAGATGAGAATGAATATAGCTATGCTAATAATACTAGTAAAGATGCACAAGGTTATGGTTATTATGGATACGGAACTAACAAGATAGCCAGTTATTCTGAAATTCCATCTTACAGATTCCTTGTAACGTTAGGCTATACTAGATTTGACAAAGGAACACTTAATAATAATGGAACAGTTAATATCTATGGAGGTATTGCTGGTAAAATAACTTCTTCAACAAGTAATGGTGTTGTAAATATCTATGCAGGATATGCTAAATCAGTTACAATTCTAGATTTAAATAATGATGCTGGTCAACAAAACTTTACTTATATATTAAAAGATGGAAGAGGCAATGTCATCAATCCATCACCTGGTAAATGGGTATTAGCTGAAAACGGTGATAAATGGGCGTTACCAATGACATTCAAGAAGGTGGATAATGGTATTGTAGTTGAGTCAGATGAAATATATCAAGAATTAAGTCAACCATTTGTTAAACCGGCGTGGTTTAACTCTTCGGCTCAAACATATAGTGCCGAGGTTGGAGGTTATTTAATAGCAACTAGTGAAATGCCAGGGGCATCATTTACTGGATCTAAGTATGAAGAATATGTTCAATTTGTTAATACAACCACACATACAATTACATTTAACTTAAATGGTGGAACCGCTGATCCAATTCCTGCGTGGTCATATGTAAACGGAATGCTTTTAAATCAAGACACAATGCCTATACCAAACCCTAGCACCGGATTCTTTGGTTGGTATACTGATGCTGCTGGAACAACAGCATGGAATTATGATACCGCTATTACTAAAGACGAAATACTTTATGCTAAATGGTTAGTAGTTACAATTACAGCAACCGCTAATCCAACAAAAGTTGGAAAGGGCAAAACCTCAACTATCACTGCAACAGTTAAAGATAGTAATGGAAATCCGTTGAGCGGTATTGAAGTAAGGTTTACTGGTGGCACATTAAATCCAACTTCGGCTTACACAAATGCTAGTGGTGTGGCAACATCGACCTTTACTATGGGTTCAAGTAATACAACCATAACGGTTACTGAACAATCTCAAGGAAAAACAATAACAGTTACTGTCCAATATGATGGTGGAGGATCACCATTTATCTATTCTGAAAATGAAGAAGGCCATAAAATTTTAGAACATCAACCTTTAATTTACGATCTATTGAAGACAGTTGAAAGTACTACATATGGAACAATTAGGTATTTACAAGCCCAAGATGGTACGTATTATATTCAAATAATAGAAGAAGGGGATTCAGTTACAGTTATAGATAACATGAAACTCTATGCGATTGATTATTTTGATGATGGAACAGTAATTTCATTAATGCACGATATAGATGGTAATCCACATACAATTAGAGAAAAAATTGCTCCAAATAGTTTTACAGATCAATATGGTAACTCTTATCTAGCTGAAGTTTTAGCACAAGATGATTTATATATGGAAGTTAATGGAAACAATCCTGATCCTATCACATATTTAACAGCAGTATTTGATAAACCTGAAAATGCAACAAATGTTAAGTTAATGTTAGCAGCTTTAGGAAATAGTACGGATAACCGTATGGATCACGTATTAACTAGAATGTATGATACATTTAATGGATCTCAAAACTGGTGGATATTTGATGAAGCGATGAATTATGATGAATATCATAGACAAACAATATTAGGTTTAATTGATGTTACTAAGATTCAAATTGAAGTCTTCGATGGAGAAAAATGGGTTTCTAAAGGAAAACTAGGACCTAACATGAACTGGTTAGAGGAACTTTTAATTGTATTAGATGTTTCTGATATTCCAGGAAATGAATTAAAGATAAGACTTGCATCACCGACAAAATTTGAGTTTACATTTGGTCATATTGCAGTGGATTACACTGATGATTTACCAATGACAATTCATGAATTAGAATTAACAAGCGCTATATTAAATGGAACTGAAGATGTTAAAGGTATACTCGAAAGTATAGATCAAGACTATGTTGTTCTACATTCCAAAGAAGGAGTAAGATTAGGATTTGGAGAAATTCCATTAGAAGAAGGTTATTCACGTGGATTTGGTGTTAGCACATCAGGATATGTATACGCTCACAATGCGACATTACATGATGAATTAGAACCAGAAATGAAAGGTAAATCATTTGAAGAAATTAAACAAATTATTCTTCAATCAAATCGTGAAGAATTAATTGCTAGTCTACCAACGTTAGAGGAATACTACAACATAGTTATGAGTTCTTCAACTTTAACATATGAAGAAATAATTGTAGCATTATACGCACTTTATTATTAGATTTTATTCTTCTAACGACAATTTGTATATATTATGAGGAAAGCGAAGTATAAAATTATGACTACTAAAAATAAACTTAAGTTAATTCCTTTAATAGTAATATTCCTTACAGCCCTACTCCTTTTGGGGGGCTGTAAGGAACCTGTTCCTATTGCTTTAGAAGTAACAACCGACAGTAAAAAGATTGAAATATTAGAGGGTGAAAAATTAGATTTAACGGCTTTTAGCTTTTTTAGCAAGTTAAATGATGGCACTAAAGTCGCAATTGATACTAATCAAATTAAAGTTAGCGGCTTTAATTCTAATTTAGATTTCAAATCGGATGAACCTGTGGTTCAAACGATTACCTTTAACTATAAAGGTTTTACTTTTAAATTTGATGTTCATATTATTCCGAAACAAATTAAAAGTGTTTCGGTTTTATCTGGTGACGCTAAAACGAGATATTTAATTGGTGATACGATTAACATTAGTGGTATTTTAATTTATATCACTTATGAAGATAGTAGTATGGCTACTGTCCCATTAACTATAAATGATTTTACAAACTATGATAGTCTTCCTTTAGATAATGATAGTAAGTTTACTACTTTTGGGACATATGAGTTAAATGTTAAATATCGTAATATTTCCGCGTCTAACTCCTTAAATATCTTAGTTGATAAACATCCTCAATTAGATGAGAGTGTTGTTTTAGTTAGAAATGAAACGGTAGTTAATCCAGATAAAACTTATAATATTAATACTTTACCAAATCTATCAACAATTGAAATTTCCCCACTTGCTAATGGAGAATATAAAATTATTCCATCGAAAGATGGAAAATTTGAAATGGAAGATTTAAGAGAAATTCCGTATCAAGATTCTCCAATCTTTACTAATTTAGCAGTTGATCAAGAGTATACGATTATTGCTCATCAAAAAGAAACTGATTTTTATAATGCTGGAAAGACATATTCAATGATTGTTGTGACGCCACGATTGGAGACACCACAACCAGAAATTGTCTCTTTTGGTTATAACTTTATTGAAATAAGAAAAGAAAATAAATATGTTGTATATACTTTAAATCATTATTCGAGAATGGAAGATTTAGGAGAGACAATTAAATTAGTTGATTTGGAACCAAATCAAGAATATGTGATTACAGCAAAGTATGTTTTTGAGGCTGAAAAGGGTAAAGTTTTAGAGTCAAGGACAACGAAAACTTTACAAATTGTTGATAATCCATTTGATTACGCTCTTAATCAAAAGAAGGTATACAACAATACCGCTTTGGATTATGAACTAGTCTTAAAAGAAGAGTTTAAAAATAGTGGTAATATTATTACGCGAATCACTTATAATAATTCAGTAATTACACCGGTTAATGTTGGTGTTTATCAAGTTGAAGTAAAACATAGATTTTCACCAAATGTGTTAAGATTAGGAACTTTAGAAATTTTACCAAGACCGGTTGTGATTAATATTGACAACTTATCTAAATTTTATTATGATCCTGATCCGGTATTTACCATTAGTACCACTAGCGAACTGGCTAGTGGTCATGAGTTAAGTGACTTTAATGTTTCTTTAACTCGTCAACTAGGGGATAAACCAGGAACATATCAAATTTTTGGTACGGTTGCTAATGCGAATTATCAAATTACTATAATTCCAGGTAATTTAACGATTAATAAAAAGAAAATAATGGTTAAGGTTAATGATATTGAAAAGACTTATGGTTCGGCTTTACCAAGACCAACTTATAGTTTTGTTGATGATGCACCATTATTTTATCCAGGTCATAGTGATATTTTTCTTGATAGTTATGAATATCAAGATAGTACTGTTTTAAGTGATATTTTTTATCCGCGAGGATACTATGAAAACTATATCACTTTGAAATTAAGTAATCCATATTATGAGGCTGAAGTCATTAATAAAGGTAATATTTTAATTAATCCGCGAGATATTAGTATCGCTATCAATTCAGCTACCAAACAATATGGTGATCTTGATCCTCTTTTTACTTATCAGATTGATAATGACAACTTTAAAACTCAAGCTAATATTGTTTTAAGTCGAGAACCAGGTTTAAATGTTGGTGAGTATAACATTACTGTTAGCAGTTATAATAACCAAAACTTTGTTTTAACGGTAACTAACTCGGCTAAATTAACTATTATACCGCGAGTTATTACTTATCAAATTAATAACATTTCAGTTACTTATGGAACCAATTATATTAATCGACTTCAATATACATTAGTTAGCGGTAGTTTAGCATCTGGTGATACTATTAATGAATTTGAAATTAATCATGAACCGTTAACTAATTTACAAGTAGATACTTATGATTTAGTTTCAACTATGACTAACCCAAATTACAATGTTACCGTTAAAAAAGGAAAACTAACGGTAACTCAAAAAGATCTAAAGATAACTCCTATTGCTAATCAAAGTAAAACATATGGAGAAGATGATCCGTTATTTGATTATGATGTTTCGGGATTAATATCTGGTGATTCAATTAATATTGAGTTATCTCGCAAGATAGGAGAAGATGTTGGCAACTATCAATATGTGTTAAATGCTGATGGTAGTAATCCTAATTACCGATATATTTTAGATGTTACAGTTGGTCAAAATGATGTCTTTACGGTTAAATCAAAAGTATTAAAAATTACTCCAGAGCATTTGAGTAAAAATTATACTGAAATAGATCCAATTTTGAGTTTTACAACTGATGGTTTAGTAAATGAAAGTGATTTGGAAAAGAAAACTGGAGCTTTATATCGAGCTCAAGGAGAAGCTGTAGGGACTTATCAAATTTATAGTAATAATTTAACGATTCCTAACTATCAATTAGTTTTAACTCATGACAAGTTTGTCATTAATCCAAAACCAATTACGATTAATTATAATTTAGAAAGTGAATACACTTATGGTGATGTTGTTAACTTATTTAATGCGACCGCCGAGTTACGAGCGGGCGATAGTATTACTTTAGAAGGATTTAAAACTAATGTTGGAACTTATAATATTTATCCAGTGATTAAAAACCAATCAAATCAAGTCGTTACTACAAACTACAATATTGAAAATCCGTATTATGTAATTACGATTAAAAAAGCCAAGCTGATTATTGAGCCAACGAATGCGACTAAGGTGTTTGGTAGTCTTGATCCACAAATTGGTTTTAATATCGTTAGTGGATTAAAATCTGGTGATACTAAACAAGTCGTTTCTGGTAGTTTAACTCGTGAACCGGGAGAAATAGTTAAAGAAGAAAACTATCAAATTTATAGTAGTAATTTGTTTGCAGTTAACTATGAAATAGAGATCGCTGCTGGTAAAGATAAGTTTACGATAACTCCGAAGGTAGTGACACTCCAATATAAAACTAATTACACTTATAATGGAAAAGAAATTACGGTTGAAATTTTAGATCAAAACTTTGTTAATAAAGTTCAGCAAACGACTAACCCAGCAGTTTTAAAGGATGCTAAGTCTTATATGGTGACCTTTACTTCAACCGATCCTAATTACCAAATTAATAACACCAACAATCTGCCGATTGTTGTTAGTAAACAAAAAATTAAAGTTAATGTATTAAATAGTACGAAAGTTTATGGAACCCCTAATCCGGATTTTGCAGTTGATGAAACTGTTTTTGCTGATCTTGATGAAGTAGTTGATTTAAGTACATTAATTATTTCTTCAACTGCGACCGCGACTTCAACTTATGGAACTTATCCAATTACGGTTGATCAAGGAATTACCGCTAACAACTACGAATTTGAATTTGTTAATGGAATTTTAACGGTAACTCCACCTGATTTTAATTTTACCGTAAATAAAGATACATATGATGGAGAGCCTCATGAAGTAACGATTACGATTAAAAATGATGAAGGAGATGACATTAGTGATCAATATATCATTACTGCTACTTATCCTAATGGAGTGATTCCAACTAATGCTGGATCATATCCAGTTAACGTTGTAGTTGCTGATATTGCTGGTGTGTTAGGTGATGTTCCACTAGAAAATATTGTTCATGAAATTGAACCGAGGGAATTAACGATTAATTACAATATTCCTGAAAATTATTATTATGGTGATTTATTAGAAAATCCACCAACAGCGCTTGATTTATTAGCGGGTCACCGCATTGAATTATCTAATTTTAGTGGTGTTGGGACAAAGACGGTTACCGCTAGAGTGTTTGATGCTAATGATATTAATGTGACCGCTAACTATACTTCAAAAGATAATTTTGAATATACTTTTGAAGTCTTTAAAGCTACATTAACGATTCACCCACAAGTAACTGCTAAAACTTACGGAACTGATGATCCAACTCTTAGTTTTTATGCCACTGGTTTTAAAAAAGGTGAATCGATGTCAGTTATTTCTGGAAGTTTACGTCGAGAAACTGGTGAAAATGTTAAAGCTAATGGTTATTCGTTCTCATTAGCTAATTTATCAGCTGATAACTATCAGTTTGTTTTAGTAGATGGAGCTAAATTTATGATTAACCGGTTAGAAGTAACGGTTACTTATAACTTAAATCAAACATATGTTTATGGTGATGTTGTTGATTTAAGTCCAACGGCTAATAAGTTAGTTGAAGGTCATGTTATTAGTTTATCTGGGTATAATCAAAATGCCGGTATTCATAAAATTACCCCAGTAATTAAAGATGATACGGGTGTTGATGTTACGGCTAATTATTCATTTACTAATCCAACATTTAATTTAGAAATAACCCCAGCTACTTTAACGGTTGTTCCAACTACTTTAGAAGCGGTTTACGGTTCAAGTGTTAATACATTAAATTACCAAGTTAGTGGTTATAAATATAACGAAAGTAATTTAGTTACTGGTAACTTATCTCGAGAAGCTGGAGTAATTGCGGGAAGTTATGAATTAGTTAACAATTTAGTTGTTAGTTCAAATAACTACATAATTAGTTTAGATGAAGATTATCGCTATGTAATTTCGCCAAAACCACTCGCTTTTACCCTTTCAAGACCACAATATGTATATAATGGTAAAGTTCATGTTTTATCGTTATTAACGAGTGATTTAGTCGATAATGATGCAATTAGTGTAGTTAATAATAATTTTGTTCATGCGGGAACTCATCAACTAACAGTCGTAATTAAAAATGGTGATGGTGATGTAGTAACTGGTAGTTATACGATAAGTGAAAGTAATTTATACTTCACTATTAGGCCAATTACAATTACTGAAGTTGAATGGTCATATAACAACGCAGTAGCGACAGCCACTTCCAATCAATTACTATCAACAGATACCTTTACTTATGAAAATAACAATCTCTTAGTCCCAGGAGAACATACTGCGACCTTAAGTGTTTCAGACGATTATGTCATTGCCCAAGGGGTTGCCACAAGTTTTGATTATATCCATATGGGAACAATTACTGAAGATGTTTCAATGCAAGAAGTAGCTTACAATAAAAACATTCAAAAATATGATGTTACTGAATTAATTGATAAAGGATATACCGTTGAACAAATAGCTAATGATGGTGGTAAGGACGTCGCTAGTTATCCAGTTAAATTAAGATTATCAAAAGAATATTATAATTCTGCAACTTATGAGACGACATTAAAAATTAAGCAAAAAGAAATTGAAGCGACCAATTTATATGCTGATAGTTATCAGTTTAAGAATATCAACTATTTAAATAATGCTAATATTAGTTTGCCTGATGGGGTAACTAATTACTTAGTTTCATATTATAAAGTTGTTGATGGTGTTGAAACTCAAGTTCATGAAATTAAAAAAGTTGGTAATTATGTTATTAGAATTAATCTTGGAGATACGAATTATAAGTTAACTAATAGTGTTATGTATCTTGAAGTTACTAAAGCTAACTTAGAGATTATCGTTACTGATGCCTTATTAGTTGAAGGTCAAGCACATTTAAATCCAAGTTATGAAATTAACTTTGATTTAGATTTAAATATTACCTATAACTTTACTAATACCCAAACTAGTCAAGTTTCTGGTATTACCACTGGAACCAGAAAAGTTGAGATTTCATCAATTTACTATTTAGCAGATAATTTAACTGATCAATTTAACTTTACTGAAGTCACGAGAAATTATACAATTGTTGATAAAGACTATGTTAAACTTCTTGATTACAATAAAGATGAATTAGATCGTGATGAAGATAACATGTTTACTAATGGATTGATGGAAGCGACTAAAAATCCAAAGATTGGATTTGGTTATCGCTATCCAAATGTTTATTATTCGAATAAATATGTTAATGATTTAGTCAATCCATCATTTGATATTTCTGAATCAACTTACTATTACAAATTTGGTATGGCTAACACAGCGAAAATCTATATTGAAGGATTAATTGATTTTAATAATATTGATTTTGATAATGTCGTAATTTTAGGCAACGGAGTTAATTTAATTGGGGTAACTTCAATTAATTTAATGGGTGATCAAATTGAATCGTCAACTAGAGTAATTATGCAAGCACTAGAAGTACAATTTTTAACTCCTGGCAAGCAAACGATTACGATTGCTTACCAAAAGTATGATCAAACTTTAGAGTTTGCTAAACTCAATGTAGAAGTTATTGCCGGCTTTACTAATATTACGAAATATGAGGAATTATTTAACGCCAATAATCAATCAATTCAAAATATTATTTTAAATAATGGTATCGCCTACTTACAAACATTAGGTATCACCATTAAAGTTAATGCTAATAGTACTCTTTACGGAAATAACTATGAAATTAATAGTTATTCAGCAGCCTATTCTGATGAATTAAAACCACAAGCTAATGGTTACGCTTTATTAGAAAACCGAGGCACTTTAGATAATGTTAGAATTATCCAACGAAAAACAACCTCATATGCCTCAGTCTCACAAGGATTAAGTAAGATTAATAGTGATATGTGTGTCGTCTTTGAAGGTGGTGTAATTCGCAATTCATTTATCGCTTATGGTCGTGAATCAATTGAAATTACATCAACGACTAGCGATTTATTAATTGAAAATTCAACGATTTTAGGAGGACCATTCGCTATTAGAAGAAGATCTGGTGGTAAACTAACTTTAAATAATGTTATTATCATTCAAAGAACTGATAAAGACTTCTTAAAGTTAATTGCTGAAGATGCCGCCAATCCAGAGATTCCGGAAGTCCATAAATTTAAAGTTAATGGTATTGGAATGCCAATTGTTTTCTTAAATAATAGCGGATTTACTATTAATAATTTAGACATTGAAAATATTACCCTTGAAATTCTTGGAAATACGAAGATTTATAGTTTCCAAACTGAAGAAGGACTCATGGGGGCAACTCTCCCATCAGGGGTTAGAGGTGTCGTTGTTGGTGAAATTGTTGCTGGAGAAGAGCGTCCAGGAATTCTTCAAGAGTTATGGAAAGATAATAAAGCGGATTTAGTTTATGTTAATAATGACATCGTAGCGGAAGATCCTGAAGATAAAGATGTCATTAATCCGGCCGTTTTATTTGTTTCTTCAATTGATATTAGCGATGCGCTTAATAATAGGAATCCAGTATTAAACTTTGCTGATACTTTCAAGAGTGCTTATAAAGACATTGGACTTGCTAAGGGTTATGGTTATGTATATACTTATAATAAGATTGATTATTATGGAGACAACCCACAAGATAAAAAATTCTCTCAAACTTATATAGAAAACAGCGGATTATTTAATCCTCCAAGCTATCATGAGTTTACGGGTGAATATGGAGGATGATCAAATGCTTAAAATTACAAATTTAACAAAAAGGTATTACGGTAGTACCGTTGATGCCGTAAAAAATGTTTCACTTGAATTAGTTCAAGGTGAAGTTTTTGGGTTACTTGGTTTAAATGGTAGTGGCAAAACCACTACCTTTAAAGCGATAACCGGAATTCACCCTTTTGATAAGGGTGAAATTATAATTAATGGCTATAATTTGGTGGAAAATCCGATTGAGGCGAAGATGCAATTGGCATATATTCCTGATAACCACGCGACTTTTGAAGAGTTAACTGGGTTAGAATATATTAAGTTTATGGCTGATATGTATAAAGTGCCATTTGAAGATCGTGTTGAAAGAACCTTGAAGTTACAAAAACTTTTAGCGATGACACAACATCTTAATAAACAAATTAAGACGTATTCACATGGGATGAAACAAAAAATAGCGATTATGGGGGGAATTATCCATTATCCGAATATTTGGATTTTAGATGAACCGTTAGTTGGTTTAGATCCAATTAGTATGGAAGAGATTAAGGGCTTTATTTTAGATTATGCGAAAAGTGGGAAAACAGTAATTTTCTCATCTCATATTCTAAGTATAGTAGAAGAGTTATGTGATAGAGTTGCAATTATTGATCACGGCGAAATTAAAGGTATTTATAAAATTGATGGTTCAGTCGATTTAAATAAAATATTTCAAGATTTGGTTAAAGAATGAAAGAAGTACTCCGATTATTAAAGCTACAATTTAGACGATCAGCAGTTCGCGTTGATGACATCAAAGGCAAGAAGTTTTTTAGTCCTTTTTTATCAATCTTATTACTACTAGGAGTCTTTGTCGGGTTCTTTGTCACGATGTTTAAAGTGTCAACTCCACTAGTTAAGCTCGAGTTAGAAAGACCATATATTACGGCAGTAATTAGTTTACTTCTAATTATTTCTTTAATTTATCAAACAGCAGAAATTTTAAAGAATTTTTATTTTGATAAAGACTATGAATTATTTATTCGTTTGCCGGTGGCAAACTATAAAATTCAATTATCAAAAGCGATTTATATTTCCATTAAACAAGTCGTTTTAGTTTTATTTTATTTTGGATTCTTTATTATACCATTCAGTATTATTAGTGAATTTACCCCTTGGTTTTATGTTAGGTTGTTTATTACGACAATCTTAATTATTCCGATTCCTCTAATTGGAGGAGTATTAATTAGTGTTCCTGCATTCTTTGTGATTAATGTTTTAAAAAGACGAATTTCCATCGCTTTAACCGGCATTATTACATTATTGGGTGTATTTTATTATTTATACACGATATTCATTGAAGTTGTCTTAAAACTGATTAATAATTCTGGTGGATTTATTAATAGTGAACAACATCAGTTGATGTTGGATAGTACGAAGTCATTAGTCTTAAGTAATGCTATTTATAGTATTTTTAGTGAGACTCACCTCGGTAAATTTATTGGTTATTTAGCAATTCTTTTAGGAATTGCGTTAATTCTTAGTGTTGCGGCTTATTTCCTATTACTTTATTCAACACCGAAGTTACAAGCGAGAAAAGATGGGAAACAAAAGATCTATAAGTCTAAACAACGCCCGCAAAGAAGTCAAACTATGGCAATTTTAATAAAAGAATTAAAAACGATTGCTAGAAACCCTGATTATGCGTTTCAAGTAATTGTAATTAATGCATTAATGCCATTGTTTGTCGTGATGACAGTTAAAGTTACTGCAAAATTAGGAGCGGAAGCGGTTGGATTAATGATCGTTCCTGGGGTTGCCCTCTTAACAACATTAATCTTTATTATTTTATCAAGTAGTTTCCAATCTAATTTAATTAGTAGTGAAAAAGATGCTCACTTTATTGGATTAATTTTTCCAATTAACTATAGGTATTACTTAGGAGTAAGAATTCTCTTACCAGTTGCCTTAAATACTGTGATGATGTTAACCGGATTAGGAATATTGACATTTATTATGAAATTATTAACGATTGGTCAATTTTTCTTAATTACTGGAGTTTCGTTTTTCTTCCTTTTAGGTTATTCAACTATTTCGATATATAAAGACTATAAAGATCCACAGTATACTAGTGGCGTTGGCCGAAATATTAACTTTTTAAATAATGTGGCCTTTGGCTTAATCTTAGCCGTTATTTTAGGGGCATTATTAAGTATTTTACCGTTTTTAGATGAAAAACGACCAGGTTTTTATTGGGTTCCAATTCAAGTAACTTATTCCATCTTAATGGGAATATCAATCGTCTACTTTGGAATTACAGCTTTGCTGTTTTGGCGTCAATTAAGGAGGGATAATTTATGAAAAAATTACTAATTTTATTTTTATTAGCTTTCCCAATTTTAATTTTCGCCATTATTAACTTGTCAGCTTCAATTATTGGGTGGGTAATTCCACTACCAGTTGAAACGATTGAAGTGTCGTTAGACCAAGTAAATTGGTCTAAATCAATTGATTTAGATGTTGAAGTTCTTAATGAGACAACTAGTGAAATGGAAATTTATTACCGTATTTTACCAGCTAATGCGAGAAATAAAGAAATTACGGTTTATTCATCTGATGAATTTTTATCAGATATTAAAGATGATAATATTATCTCTCCAGATCAACTAGCGAAAGAAGATAAAGAGTTTAAAGATGGAATTGGTAAAGCTAAAGTTAGTTTATATGAATATGGCTTTAGTGAGATTACTTTAATTACCGCAGACGGCAAATATGAGGCGACAATCGACGTTTCTGTCGTTAACCCGGATGATGATCCAAATGAAGTCAAAAGCATCATTTTTGAGTATAAAGAGGCACTACATCAAGACTATCGTTTTGGTAATTTAAATAGCGTTCGCTTAGATTTTAAATACTTTCCTAAGGGTGCTGACCAAAGTTTAATTGCTGATCAAATTACTGCTGATTTTGGTGGTGATTATGAAATGGGGTTCTTTGAAGATCCTGAACGAAAAGGTGAAGGATACTTCAATTTAACTTTCCAAGATTTTGTTGGTCAACAAAAATTTGAGACGACAACTCAAGAAGGCAGGAAAGCTAAATATACCTTTAATGTTGATAAAGGATATAATATTAAAGGTCATAGTGTTGAAGAGATTTCACAGTTTGTGAAATCAGGGAAAAAAGTTTTTCAACTTGAAGAAATTAATTTAAAATCAACTTTAAAAATTACTAATGGAACGCAGTATGATGGTAATAATTTTAAGATTACCCATAAAGATATGGAGTCAGGTACCCAAGTTACAGTACTGGATAATAATACATCATTAAACCGAGTTCATATTGTTGGACCATTAGTTAATGAAGGGGGCCAAATCATTCCGCGCGAACTGATTACTAATTTGAGAATGACTAATTCCTTGGAATCAAGGTTCCAATCAATTACTAATTCAACCATTGAAAACGGTAGGTATAATATTTTTATGACCGGTCAAACTTTACCAAGTTTTGATGAAAATGGTCAAAGAATTTATGTTCCAAGTGAATTTAAAATTGAAAATGTGAAATTTATTGGGGCGTTAATGGGCGCAATTAGAGTTGATAATCATGAAGACGGAGCGATGGCGATTAACTCAACTCGAGTTGAGGTAAAAAATTTATCATTTGAATGGGTAGGAATTGCCGTTTGGCTTGATAACTCAAGAGGCGAAAAAGAAATGACTAAGGGATATAGCGTTTTAGTGATTAAACCACACGACCGAGCTGATTTAATTAACTCGTTAGATACGAGTAAAAATTGGCGAAACTTAGATGAAGCTAGCGGTTTCTTGAAAGAACAAAACGCCTTAGGGTTATTAGATGAACTGAAAAAGTATGATAACATGACATTTAAAAAAGGTCGAAATTATTTTGTTTCACCAGTGATTATGCTGTATGGTGGAGCCGTTAATAATAGTTATGTTATTTTTGATAGTAAAACTGAAAGTGATTTAGTTAGAGAAGAAAGAAGACCATCAACCATTGAAGCGATGCATGAAAAGATTGGCGGTCGCGCACCGTTTGTAGTATATGCGTTAAATAAGAAATATCATCCTGATTATAGTTCTGGAGGTAATTAAAATGAAACGAATTAAATTTATCTTGGTAATTGTTTTAATTCTTTTACTAACCGGATGTAAAATACCTGAAGAAGAAGTAGAAGAAAAATTCGATCCTGAATTGGTCGAAGTTGAGATTCATAGCGACGGACTTTTAATTCAAAATGAAGAAAATGTATCAGCCGTTACTTTTTCGATATCCCATAATCAACCGAAGTATCCACCAACTAAAATTGCTTGGACAAGAAACTTAATCCCGGTTGGTGAAAGTGAGACTTTCACTTATACACCAGTTTCTGGTTTAAGTAGTAAAACTGAAGTTTTCGCAACCGTTACTTTTACTGTTGATGAAGTTGAGCATGAATATAAAACCGATGTTGTAACGATTAGAGTTGTTGGTAAGTCAGCTGAAATTGAAATTAGAACCGATCACGCTAATTTAGAAGGAGCAGTTATTGATAACATTATTAAAAGGGATGCACCACCAATTGAACTTGAAGCATTTCTTTCTGGTGATTACGGTCCAGAATATTTAACTTGGTGGGTTGTTGATGAAGATACTAAGTTAGAAGTAGAGTTAGTTGAATTTAGAGGCATTAAAAAAATTCAATATGCTCCAACTAGAAGTGGTTTAGAACGAGTTGAAGCGAGAATTGAAGGTAAAAAGTTTATTTCTAATAAAATTTTTATCCAAACTAGTTATGGTAAATTAACTCTTTCTGAAAGAGTTGTTGGTAATCAACTGGAAATTATTAGTTCGTTTAATAATGAATTAGAGGGGGTTTACAGTTGGGAAGAATTAACTCAAAGTAAAACAACTTATGAACTTGTAGCTGATGCTAATCAAAATTATTTAACGATTAATTTAGATGAGTTAATTGAACCTAAACTAATTAAAGCTAAATTTACACCAAGTAATGGATCAGATCCAATTCAAAGTGAACCAATTTTAGTTGCTGCTCATGCAGTCATCGTTAATACTGAAGCGGAGCTAATTCAAGCATTAGCTGATGGAGCAAAAGTAATTAAATTAGGAAAAGATATCTTATATACTGCCGTAGATACGAAAGAGACTAGAAATCCATTAGTAATTAGAAAACCAGTAACGATTCTTGGTGATGGCCATAAATTAGAAAGTATGGGAATCTTTAGTTTTATTCAAGTTTCAAGTAATAACGTTTGGTTTAAAGATATTAAAATTGATTATTCAAGCCGTTATAATGTCGTTGTTGGTAGTTCAAATGCTAATCTTTATAGTTATTTTGAAAATGTTGAGTTTATTCGAGCTGGTGGCGGTAGTGATATGTTAAATCCTGGTGCTGGAATTTACGCGATGGGATCTCGTGTTACTGTCAAAAACATTAAAATTAGTGAAAGTACCAACTCAGGAATTAGAGTTGACGCTATTTATAATAAAGCGACCGGAGAAGTCATTCAAGCTTCTAATGTTGAAATATTAGGTAGTTTTGAATATGATACTAAAGAATTAATTGCGCCAATTATTTCGGCGACATCTAAGGCGGCAGACGCCACAATTACCGCCGTAGGATTTGATGAATTTATTATTCCAACTGGTTCAGGTAAGATGATTCGTAGATGGTCAAATGATGCTTATGGAGTTAAATGGCAACTGCAATTACCAGTTAAAGTACAATACCACCCTGGTGAAAATATGAACTTTTTAGGGATTACAATTAACGTTAGAATTGGGGCTACTGAAACTACGACATTCGGATTGGATTTCGTTTATTTATTCTTAGATTATTTTAAAAATGAAAATGGAACCATTCGTGTGACCGAAATTGATCAAATTGATAATCCAATTTCAGAATATATTATTTATGATTATGATAGATCTAAAGGAGCAACCGGCGACTTATTACTCTATCAAGATGAAGAAGGTAATCCAGTAGAGCCTAAATTACCTGAAGAATTAGGTGAATACCAAGTTCATATTTGGGTTGGAAATACTGAAGAAGGCGAAGGCTTATATTTAGGCTACGTTTTAATAAGAGTGATACCAGAAGATGTTGAAACAGAAAATTGAAAAATATTTAAAATCTAACTATTATTTGCTAACCATTATTTCATTAATCTTTATTGGTTGGCATGTTAAAGCGGGGCCGCCCTTATTAGGCGGCACCTTTTTTAACACGATCGTTATGATTGGGTTATTAATTATTTGGTTTTTTATTGTTATAACTTATGAAAATATGGCATATGGAATTCCAATTGTTTTAGGTTTTAGTTATTTAATGAACTCAAATGATTTAAACTTAAAAACATTAAGTCATATGTTACCGTTACTAATAGCCGCCGTTTTCTTTGTTGCTGGAATTATCATTCATATGATTAAATTCCGCAAAAAACTAAAGGCGGGACGCCTTACATTAGGACTCGTTTTAATGGCTCTAGCAAGCCTAATTCCATTTATTTATGTTAAATTTACTTTTCCTATTTTTATTTTAAGTTTAGTAGGATTCTTTCACTTAGTTACTTACACTATTTTTGATAATTACGCCCAAATAGATACGAAACATTTTATTCGGTTCCTATATTATTTGAGCTGGTTATTGGTTGCCCAAGCGTGGACAAGATATATGGGTTACTTAGTAAAAAACGGCCTTTCTAGTTTTCCTAAAGGAGTAGAAACTTCATGGGGCGGATTTGGCAATTTTGGTTGGGGTTGTATTAATGATGTCTTTATCCATTTATTGTTATTAGCGCCAACTCATTTATATTACATGATTAAAAAACCGAAAAACTTCGCTTACTGGATGGGAATTTTAGTAGTTGCCGTTACCTTCTTAATTAGTGGCTCTCGTGGTGGCGTTATGGGGTTAGTAATTGCTGTTCCATTTTATATCTACATTTTATTAAGATATGGTAACCAAGAAGTTAAAAAGAATTTAGTGTTATTTATTTTTATCTTTGTTGGGGTGGCCATTAGTTCAGTTAAAATCATACAATATATTTTAGATGGTTTTATTGCCTCACTTGATAACCCCACTACCGGAAGAACCGAACTCTGGAAACAAGCAATCGAAGTCTTTAAAGAATATCCACTCTTTGGTGGTGGTTGGGGTTCTAAAATTATGAATTGGGGTAGCGATCAAAGAGTAGTTGTTTATCACTCAACCTTTTTCCATACGATTGCTGTCATGGGAATTTTTGGATTAATTGCGGTTATTATTAACTGGTGGGAATCGTTTATTATTATGTTAAGAAAAATCTCGCTAGAAAAATGGCTTATTTTAGTTGGCTTTATTTCATCCCAAGCTTACGGTATGGTTGATATTACCCAACATGCTGCGTATTATATGAGTATATTAGTGATTCAACTCTTAGCTATTGAAAAACCAACTGTTAGAACTACTGATACATACGATATTATTGATTTTAATATTAAACCTCGACAAAAACCATTAAAGTTTGTTGAGCGCGACTATCAACTAGGCTTTAAATAATTACTTAATTAAAATATTAGTTAAAAGTGGCTGCGGCCACTTTTTTTAGTTTGGTTGGAATTAGTTGCGATAAATACAAAGTAAAAGAAGTATTTTATTGAGAAATTAAAAAAATCCGGCAAATGTATATTTTTCTCTTTTATATATGTTTGCCGAATAACCATTATTTTACTCAAACTAGATATTTTCCCAAAATTAGCAGTTAAAACTTGACAGTGCTAAAACAATATGTTACAATACATTTGGCACATTAAGTTATTGAGTGCTAACGGAGTGTGATTTAATGCTTACTAATAGACAAAAATTAATCTTAAAAGCGATTGTTGAATCATATATTGAAGATGGGTTGCCAGTAGGGTCAAGAACCATTACTGGGTTGCCTTATTTAGATTATTCGAGTGCGACGATTCGATTCGATATGCAAATGTTAGAAGAATTAGGTTATTTAGATAAAACGCACACCTCTAGTGGAAGAATTCCATCAGAAAGAGGATTAAGATATTATCTCGATAATTTACTAACAAGAGATCGAAGAGTAGTCAAGTTATTCCCACTAGTTGATGATATTTTTCAAAAACATCGTTATTCAAAAAAGAAAATATTAGAAAAAGCCGCTGATTTACTTAGTGCTGTCACTAATTATACAGCGATTAGCTTAAATCCTAGTGATGATTACTCCTATATTAAGAAAATGGAATTCATCAAAATATCTGATGTTGAAGGAGTCATTATTATTGTTGTTGGTGATGGGACAGTGTTACATCATAAATTAACTGTGACTAATGATTTGTCAATTGAAGAAGTTGAAAAATTCTTCATCTCACTAAATGAATTACTTAAAAATAAAAGTATTACTAAGGTAATGAGAGTTTTAGTTGAAAGATACAACAATCAAAAGTATAGACCACTGAAATCTTATGAAGAAAACATTATTAAAATAATTGTTGACTTATTAGAAACGAAACATACGGATGACTTCTATTTATCAGGAGCCACCAATATGTTACATGATGATTACTTTTCTAATTTTCAAGCTTTAAAAGAATCAATGATTCAATTAAATGAAGCTAATATTAGTAAATTAATCTCAAGTGATACTGGATTACAAATTAGAATTGGTAGCGATATTTCATTTATGCCAAAATCGGAATTTACTATTATTTCCATTCCTTATCGCTTTAGCGATTGGGAACGTGGTAATTTAGCGTTAATTGGACCAATGCGCATGAATTATAGTGAAGTGGTTCCGTTAATTGAATATATCGCAATTAACTTATCAAATTTATATAGTGACAAGGAGTAGATGTTAAATGAGTGAAGAAAAGAAAAAAGATACAATGAATTCTAACCCAGATGTTGAGGAAAAAAATGTCATCTCTGAAGATGATACTATTAAAATAACATCTCATAAAGCTCAAGGTGAAAAAAACTATAACGTTGAGTATAAAAAGGGTGGAAGGAAAGTTAAAATTAAAGAATTGGAAGAAGAAATTGAAAAATTAAAAAATGATTTATTAAGAAATCAAGCTGATTTTGAAAATTTTAAAAAGCGGATGAATCAAGAACGAGTTATAGATCGAAAATATGCAGCAATGGATTTAGTTCATGATTTATTAATCCCACTTGATCAATTAGATAAAGTGGTTAATATGGAAGTAGAAGATCCGGTCTTAAAAAATTATTTAATTGGATTTAAAATGATTAATGATCAAATCTTCGAACAACTTGAAGCTAACGGTGTTAAAGCGATTAAAGCTTTGGGTGAAGTTTTTGATCCAAAAGTGCATCATGCAGTTGAAAAAGATAATAACAGTGAAATAGATCAAAATATTATCACTGAAGAGATCCTTAAAGGATATATGTATAAAGATAGAGTTTTAAGACCAGCCATGGTCAAAGTAAATGAATGGAGTGAATAATTATGGCAAAGAAAACAAATAAAATTATTGGTATTGACTTAGGAACTACTAACTCAGTAGTTTCAGTTATGGATGGCGGGGAAGCAAAAGTTATTCCTAATGCTGAAGGTGGAAGAACGACTCCATCAGTCGTCGCTTTCAAAAATGGTGAAATCTCAGTTGGAGAAGTAGCTAAAAGACAAGTAATTACTAACCCTAATACAGTTCAATCGATTAAGAGACATATGGGTGAAAGTAATTATAAAGCTAGAATGGAAGGTAGAGATTATAAACCTGAAGAAATTTCAGCAATGATCTTACAAAACTTAAAACAAACTGCTGAAGCTTATTTAGGAGCTGAAGTTACTGAAGCTGTTATTACGGTTCCAGCATATTTTAATGATGCTCAAAGACAAGCAACTAAAGATGCGGGAACGATTGCTGGCTTAAATGTTAGAAGAATTATTAATGAACCAACGGCAGCAGCTTTAGCATATGGAATTGATAAAGGTGAAAAAGAACAAGTCGTTTTAGTTTTTGACTTAGGTGGCGGTACTTTTGACGTTAGTATTTTAAGATTAGCTGACGGTACTTTTGAAGTTATTTCTACAGCTGGAGATAATAAATTAGGTGGAGACGATTTTGACCAAAGAATCGTTGATTATATGGTAGCTGAATTTAGAAAGTCAAACGGAGTTGACTTATCAAAAGATAAGATGGCCGTTCAAAGATTAAGAGATGCTGCCGAAAAAGCGAAAAAAGAATTATCTGGTGTGACTCAAACATCAATTTCTTTACCATTTATCTCAATGTCTGATCATGGGCCAGTTCATTTAGAAATGAACTTAACTCGTGCTAAATTCGATGAATTAACCCATGATTTAGTTGAAAGATCAATTGAACCAGTTAGACGCGCTTTAAAAGATGCCAAAATGACAGCTAAAGATATCCAACAAGTATTATTAGTTGGTGGTTCAACGAGAATTCCTGCAGTTCAAGATCGTGTGAAACAAGTTTTAGGTAAAGAACCTAATAAATCAGTTAACCCAGATGAAGTAGTCGCGATGGGGGCAGCAATTCAAGGTGGAGTTTTAGCAGGAGATGTTAAAGATGTATTATTATTAGATGTGACTCCACTTTCATTAGGAATTGAAACATTAGGTGGCGTTTTCACTAAATTAATTGAAAGAAATACGACAATCCCAACATCTAAATCACAAGTCTTCTCAACTGCTGCTGATAATCAACCAGCAGTTGATATTCATGTATTACAAGGTGAAAGATCAATGGCGGCTGATAATAAGACATTAGGTCGTTTCCAATTAGGAGATATTCCACCAGCACCAAGAGGAGTTCCTCAAATTGAAGTAACATTTGATATTGATGCTAACGGAATCGTTAATGTTAAAGCGAAAGACTTAGGTACTAATAAAGAACAAGCAATTACTATTTCTGGTGGTTCAGGCTTATCTGAAAAAGAAATTGAAAGAATGATTAAAGAAGCCGAAGAACAAGCTGAAGCTGATGCTAAAAAGCGTGAAGAAGCTGATTTAAGAAATGAATCAGAAAATTTAATTTTCCAAACGAGAAAAGCAGTAACTGATTTAGGAGAAGAAGTAACCGAAGATCAAAAAACTAAAGTTGAATCATTAGCTAAAGATTTAGAAGAAGCATTAAAAGGTGATGATTTAGATTTGATTAAATCGAGAAAAGAGGCTCTAGAAAAAGAAGCCCAAGATATCGCTGTTAAAGCATATCAAAAAGCTCAAGCAGCTCAACAACACACTAAAGAAGAGTCAAATGATGATTCCGAAGAAACAACAGTTGACGCAGAATTTAGTTAATAAGATATAATATATAGGTAAGGGCTGCGGCCCTTACTTAAATATGTTTAGTAAGGATGTATTAAAATATGGCAAAAGATTATTATAAAACACTAGGTGTAGACAAAAATGCAACTGAAGAAGAAATTAGAAAATCGTTTCGAGAACTAGCGAAAAAATATCATCCAGATGTGTCCAAAGAACCAAATGCGGAAGAGAAATTTAAAGAAATCCAAGAAGCATATGCCGTTTTATCGGATAAAGAAAAACGCCAACAATATGATACATATGGTGCTGACGGACCACAATTTCAAGGATTTGACTTTTCTGGATTTGATTGGTCAGATATTTTCGGTTCAATTTTTGGATCGGGATTTAGTTCTGGATTTGGCGGTAGATCAAATCCTTATGGCCCACAACGAGGAGCTGACCGTCAAATTCATTTAACAATTTCGTTTTTAGAAGCGGCACTTGGAACTAAGAAAAAGATTACAATTAATCAAGACTTAGAGTGTTCAGTTTGTCATGGAACTGGTGGGAAAAACCCAAGTGATGTTACTACTTGTGGCAATTGTCATGGTAGTGGTACCGTTCAAGTTTCGCAACAAACTTTATTTGGTAATATGATTCGAGAATCAACTTGTCCAACTTGTCGTGGAACGGGTAAAATCATTAAAAATAAATGTGATAAATGTGGTGGTTCAGGGCGTGAAACTGTCACTAAAACGATCGATGTTAATATTCCAGCAGGAGTGGATGATGGTACTCAATTAAGAGTCAGTGGCTACGGTGATGATGGCACTAAAGGCGGTCCTAGAGGCGATTTATATCTTCGCTTTACAGTTCAGCCACATCAATACTTTAAACGTCGTGGTAACGATATTTACTTACAATTACCAATAACCTTTAGCCAAGCTGCATTAGGAACAACGATCGAGATTCCGACGATTCATGGAAATGTTGATTTAAAGATTCCAGCTGGGATTCAAACTAACACTTCTTTAAGAATGCGCGATAAAGGAATTTTACAAACTCAGACAGGAAGAAAAGGTAGTCAATATGTTGTTGTGAATGTGGAAACACCAAAAAATCTAACTAGACAACAAAAAGAACTATTTAAAAAATTAGAAGAAACTGAAAGTAAATCTAAAAAAAATCTTTTTTAGATAATTAAAAGACTAGTTTAAATCATAAAAGATTGGAACGATTTCCAATCTTTTTTCATATAAACGATTGAAAAAACGATAAATCGCATAAAAAAGACGCTTTTTGCTGAATAAATCTTGAAATTTATTCTGAATATTGGTAAAATAGACATATCTATGAAGGGTGGTTTTGGAATGAAAAAAAGACTTAAATGGTTTAAAAAATATTTTAAAAAGGGAACCGGAGAATCTGATCCGCAATTTCAACTTTATCGTGATCAAGCTCATGAAATAGTTTTTAGACGAGCTTTTGAATTATTATCAATTGGAGAAGTTGATGTTAATCATGAAAATGCCATTGTCTTAGTGGCACCAGAACAACTAGATACCAAAAATAAAGTTAACTATAAGGTTGCTTTATTAGATGATCATGAAGCCGAACTACTCTATGACCAAGCGGTACTAACCATTTTAATGTTTGGTGAAGAATCATTATTCTATTATCAAGCTAATGTTGACTACCGTTATGGATTAGTGACTAATGATTTAGTTGGTGAACTAAATTATTTAGATATTATGAATGTCCAAACGACTTTCCACTATGATGATTTACATGATCCGCTTTTTGAAACATTAAAACTTGATTTATGGTTATATGATGGCACTCGAATTCCATTAACTTTAAGATTTAGATTATTTAATGGTGTTACTGAAGAATTAATTTTATCAGAAAAAGAAAAATTAGTTTTAGGTAAATTACATCAAGTTTTGCGATCAAAAAGAAGCTTAACATAAAGACACGAAAGTGTCTTTTTTTTAATATTTTATTGCTAAATCATTAGAGATAAGGTATTTTAAGTGATATCAGTGTAATCATAATGGTCAATTATAGATTTTATTATAAATAAGGTATTTTAAAATGTAAAAAATTATGATAATATTAAATTAATCAATAACTATATATTTATAGATGTCCAAATTTTAATGCAATTATTATTCCAAGTAATGTGACTATTATTGGTGAGGATGCTTTTTATAATTGCAGCAAAATCTAAATTGATGCGGAGGCGTTAGCTAACTAGCAAATTGGATCGAGTAAAATTTATCAAAAAAGCAACAGTTACGATATTTAAAATTTTGTTTGTGGTAAACATTCATTTGATGGGAGAAAAGTATGAAAAAGATTTTGATGTTTATTATTGCTTTTTTAGCAACATCGCTATTGTTAAGTGGTTGCGGTAAAGCTAAAACAATCAGCTTAGACTTACCCGAAGGAATATCACTTGTTGATGGAGAATTAAATCTAAAAAAACTAGAATTAGATAGTATGGTTGAGTTTTTAATTACTCCAGAATCAGGGAAGAAGTTAGAAAAACTTTTGATTAATGGAGTTGATGAAACCTCAATTGTGGTTAATAACAAATTTAGAGTTAGAATCACGGAGAATTTAACTATCTCAGTAGAATTTACTAATATAACACCATCAGATCCAACTACATTTACTGTCACACTTAGTGACGGATTAAGTTCAACTAATCCGTTAACTAATTTATTAAGTGGTGCTATAGTTAATATAAGAATTACAATTCCACCTAATAAGGAAATAGTTGAATTTAAAGTTGATGGTTTTGTTATTGATTTAAACGGAGCTTTAACTTATAAATTAACGGTTTCTCAAGACCATGATGTCGAAGTTACATTTAAAGATAAAGATGTTGATCCGGAAACTTCCTATACAGTAACTTGGAAAAACTATGATGGTACAATTTTAAAAACAGATGAAAATGTAGCATCTGGGACAATTCCTGAATATAATGGTCAAACTCCAACTAAGCCAGGTGGATATATATTTATTGGATGGTCTCCCGAACTTAGTGCGGTTGTAGGAAATGTCGTATATACAGCAACATTTTCCGGTGATTTAACTCCAAGTGAAGATTTTATCTTTTATGATTTAGGAAATAGTTATGCTCTTTATAATTATTATGGTAATGATACAAGAGTTGTTATTCCGGAAACTTATCAAGAAAAACCAGTTACTTTAATTGATAAAGATGCCTTTAAGTCTAACAAAAGAATAACATCGGTAGTTATTCCTAATAGCGTTGAAATAATTGAAGAATATGCATTTTATGAATGCACTAGTTTAACAACCGTCGTTTTTGGTAGTGGGGTTAAGCAAATCAAAAATAGCGCTTTTAATGGGTGTAAAGTTTTATCATCGATTAATTTACCAGAAGGGTTGACTCATCTTGGGGATTATTCATTTTCTAGATGTGGCTCCTTAAAAAAACTTAATTTACCAAATAGTATAGAATCTTATGGATATTCAGTTCTTTCATATTCATCTAATATTTATAACACACATCAAAACGGAAGATATCTTGGAAATTCTGATAATCCATATTTAGTTTTAGTTGAACTTAGTGATAATGCAGTAGAAGAGTTTTCAATTCATGATGATTGTAAAGTATTAGGTGATAGAGCATTTTCCTACGGATATAATTTAAAAACTGTTCATTTTGGTGAAAGCCTTCAATATATCGGAAATAGATCATTTTCTCAATCTAAAAAATTGGGTCAAATGGTAATTCCTAAGACAGTTTTAAAAATTGATGATTATGCTTTCGCAAACTCATCAATTACTTATCTTGGATTTGAAGAAAATAGTAATATCAAACATATAGGCAACGAAGCTTTTGCGGGATGCGAAAATTTAACGACTGTTTATTTATCTAATAGCCTCAAGTCTATTGGTGAGAAAGTTTTTAATGGGTCTGATTCGATTAATAAAAAAGAATTTAGTAATGTTTATTATATCGGAAGCGATGATAACCCTTATTTCCTATTATTAGATTGTAAGGTAAGAACTGAAGATAATTATACGATTCATAATGACACTAAAATGATTTGTCATGACGCCTTTAACTATTGTACATTTGTAACCAATATTACTATTCCAAGAGGTGTTAGATTTATCGGACTTCGAGCTTTTAAAGATTGTAGATACCTAACAAGTATTATTGTTGAATCAGGAAATGAAATATATGCTGCACCAAATAATACGGCAATTATTGAATTGAGCACCAACACTTTAATTAGTGGTCTTTATAATTTAATTTTCCCACAAGGGGTAGTTCATATTGGTGATTATGCTTTAGCTGGTATTGTAACTGATTCAATAAACATTCCAGAAACAGTCAAAAGTATCGGTAAATACGCAATTTCTCAATCAAGCGCTAAAACAATTAATGTTCCTAATAGTGTAACAAGTATTGGTGAAGGTGCGTTTTATCAATGTATTAATATAACCGCAATCAATATTCCAAATACTCTTAAATATATCCCTAATGCGGCTTATCGCGAATGTATCATGTTAAAAAATGTTCATATTCCAAACTCGGTTTCATATGTTGGACGTGCCGCTTTTTATAATTGTGGTGCAGTCGAAACGATATCTTTTGGTAATAGCCTAGTAGTAATTTCAATGAATGCTTTTGATGGATGTTCTAATTTAGAATCAATTACCATCCCGGATTGTGTTGAAGCACTTGAATATCAAGCGTTTGCTGGATGTAAAAAAGTAACATCACTTTTTATTGGTAAAGAAGTTAAAATAATAGGCGAGTTTGTTTTTGAATTATGTCATGGTCTAACTCAAATAACAATTGATGAGGACAATAAATTTTATGATTCAAGAGAAGATTGTAACGGTATTGTTAAGAGTAGTAATAATACTTTGATCTTTGGAATTAAAACGACAACTATTCCTAACAGTATTAAGACTATTGGTGATTCAGCCTTTTTTAAATGTAATGGAATTGATAGTATCGTTTTAGGTGATGGAGTGACAGTTATTGAAGAATATGCATTCGCTCATTCCTCGCTCAAATCAATCTCACTAGGGAAAAACCTAACTTATATCGGAACTTATGCTTTTTCTCAATGTGGTTCTTTAACTAAAATTATAATTCCAAGTACTGTTATTCATATGGGATATTATGCTTTTGATTATTCTTTTAGTGTCGTTATTTACTGTGAAGCGACCACTCAACCATATGACTGGGCTCCAAATTGGAATTCAAGTAATCGCCCAGTTTATTGGTATAGCGAAGAAGCTAACTATGATGGAGCTCATTGGCGTTATGTTGAAGGTGTTGCCACTGTATGGGTAGAATAGGTAGAATAACTATCGAAAGTTTTAAATAATATTAAAAATAAAGTCTATCAAGGATATTTGAAATTGAATCTTCAAGATAGACTTTTTTTTCCGTTTCTTTTGACTTTAAATACTTGTTTTTGATATAATCTATTTGTTTAGGTGATAATTATGAAATGGACATTATTTGAGTTAGAAAAATTAAATCAAATTGATGAAACCATTGATCAATTTCCAGTGCCAGATGGTTACGATGATTTATTAGAAATCAATAATATTAAAGTCACTGGAACGGTAGAACATTTACCAATTGAAGTTAAATTTTCCTTAAACATTAAAGCGGATTTATTAATGACATGTGCTTATAGTTTAAAAGAAATGATAGTCCCTGTTGATTTTGAATTAGAATTACTCTTTGGGGATACTTTAGACTCAGACTATGAACTAACTAATCCATTAGATTTAAACGATATTATTTTAGGTAATATTTTAGTTGAAAAACCATTTCGCATTATTCATCCTGATGCGAAGGATACGAAGTTTGAAGCCGAAAAAGAAGCTCATCCAGCCTTTGCTGAACTGGAAGACTTATTGAAATAATAAAGGAGGGATTGTAATGGCAGTTCCATTTCGTAGAACCGGTAAAACTGCGAAAAGAAAAAGAAGAACACATCAAAAGCTAAGAAAACCAGCTTTAGTTACGTGTCCACAAACCGGAGAATTTACTTTGCCACACCGTGTAACTCCAAATAGTGGTTACTACAAAGGGCAACAAGTATTAACTAAAAAAGAAAAGAAAGACTAATTAGTTAATCAAGAAAAGGTGCGAGAAGCACCTTTTTCTTTACTATTTAAAAATAACTAAAATAATGATAAAATATTGATATGAAGCATGAATCAGTATTATTAAATGAATGTATTGAAAACTTAAAAATTAAACCACAAGGCATTTATGTTGATGCTACAATTGGTGGTGGTGGTCATAGCCAAAAAATCTTAAAAAGATTAGATGGTGGTTTTTTAGTTGGTTTTGATCAAGATGATTTCGCTATTAATTACGCTAATAATCGACTAAAGGAATATTCTAATTTTAAAATAGTAAAATCTAATTTTAGAAACTTAAAAGAAGAACTTAATAAATTAGGTATTTTTAAAATTGATGGGATTTTATTTGATTTAGGATTATCTTCATTTCAAATTGATGATCGTAAAAGAGGCTTTTCATATTTAGGCGATTTTGATTTAGACATGAGAATGAATCAAGATCAAGCGATAAGCGCTAAAGATATTATTAATACATACTCTTTAGAACAACTTACTACAATCTTTCGCAATTATGGTGATGAAAAAAATGCCTATCAAATTAGCAAGAAAATTATTGGAGCTAGACCAATTACTAAAACTAGTGAATTAGTTAAAATTACCGATGAAGTTAACTATAAAGTTAAAGGTCATTCAGCTAAAAGAGTCTTTCAAGCGTTAAGAATTGAAGTCAATGAAGAACTAGACGCATTAAAAGAAGTGTTAGCGGATTTAAATGATTTATTAAATCCTGGAGGAAGGATCGTAATTATTACTTTTCATTCGCTTGAAGATCGCATAGTAAAACACTTTTTCAAGGAAAATTCTGAGGTTAAAATTATTAAGGGGATGCCGGTTCCAATTGAACCAAAACCTAATTTTAAAATTATAACCAAAAAACCCATTTTGCCAAGTAAAGAAGAAATTACCAACAACTCACGTAGCCGTTCGGCGAAATTAAGAGTTGCGGAAAAGGTATAAAAAAACTCTCAAAATTATGAGAGTTTTAATAATTAATTTTCTTCCTCTTTTTTACTAACTCCAACTGTTAATCGAATATATTTGACATTAAATTCAGTTTCATTTTCGATGTATCTGGTAATAGAATCAAAAATACGTTTGTTGTTGATTTCAACAATTTGGTTGTTAGCTTGATCGATTAGGTGAATATGATTATCAGCAGTGTGCATCTTATTATCAATTGCTAATTCGTAGTATTTAACTTGGTTAATAAATAATACGACAACAATTTTCTCTTGTAAGAAAAAATCAAGGTTATTATAAATTGATGCCACATTGGTAAATCCTTTTTCAGCCAAACGCATTTGGATTTGTTTAAAAGTTAAATGATCATCGGCTAACACTTCTAATAAAGCGATACGACTTTTGGTAATACGATAACCTTTTTCTCTAAGCTGGTTTAAATATAATTCAAATTTCTTCTTCATAAAAATCACTTCCCTTTCATAAATCATTATACTATTTATTTATATTAATTTCAAATAAAAGGAACTGAACAATTTTTATCATAAATGATGAAATAATGATATTATATAATTGACGATAAACAAAGGAGGTTTTGTCATGAAAAAAGTTAAAGTATCAATTGTTGATAATAAAACTCTTAAGTTAGAAGAAGACGGATCAAAAGGCGATATCATCGATTTAAATGATGTTATGGGGTTAGACACAACATCAATTTTAAAAGCGATTGAAACCGGACGTGATCAAGTTTATTTAGAAAAGATTAATCAAGCCTTACAAGAACAGAAAAAACTCCTTAAGTCAAAAGAAGAACTTTTAATTTTAGAAGCTCAAACTAAACTAGATAAATTAAGTGAAGAGTTAAAAATTCAAAAAGATAAATTAACTACCCAAAAGGCATTAGAACTATCTGAACTAAAAGAAAAACTTAATTTAGATATTAATGAGTTAAAAATGAAAAATCAAGTTTTATCGAATCAATTAGCTGAACAATCAAAAATGATTAAATTAGAAACCGAAAATTATTTTAAAGATCAAATTAATGAACTAAAAAATAAAAATGATCAGTTAAAAGAAGAAATTGAAAATCAAAAAACTTTACTAGAATCCAATTTCCAATCTAAATTAATTCAAGAACAGTTAAAATTAACCAAAGAATTTACTTTGGAAAAAGATAAACTTAAAGAAGAAATTGCTGAACACTTATCAGAAGTTAATAAACTAAGATTATCAAAAGATTTATTAAATGTTAAAATGTTAGGTGAAAACTTAGAAAAGTGGTGCGAACAAGAATTTTTATCAAGCACCCTTAATTTACTTCCTAACATATCTTTTGATAAAGATACAAAAGAAGGTAATAAAGCTGACTTTATTTTTAGGATTTATTTAATAGGGGCAGAGAAAACTGAATCTAATGAACTAGCATCAGTAACTTTAGAAATGAAATCAGAATCAACAGTTGCTAAAACAAAAACTAAAAATAAAGATCATTTTGATAAATTAGAAGAAGATCGAATTAGAAATAACACTACTTATTCCCTACTAGTTAGTGAACTAGAATGGGATGTTAGTAATGATACCCCAATTAGAAAAGTGACTGATTATAATAATATGTATTTAGTTAGACCACAGTATATGATAATCTTTTTAAATATTGTTTATGCATTTGCAATGCAATATCATAAAGAGTTAACTAAACGGAATCAAGAATTAGAAAAGTTTAAAGATCGTCACCAAATTTTAGCTGAATTTAACGATATGAAATCACAAATTCTAGATTTATCACTAACTCATATACAAAATAAATTAGAAGATATCTCCAAACAAACTGAAATCATTGAAAAAGCGAATAATGCGATTAAGGAGTCATTAAGAATTGTTTTAGAGTCTCACATTAAAACGGTGATCAATAAAATTACTAATTTTGAAATCAATAAAATAATCAAAAAAATCGAATTAAATGAAGAAAAATAAGGAAAATCCTACCCGAAACGGTAGGATTTTTTAATGATAAGCAAGAAAATCTTACAATCGGTTTCATTATGATATTATCATAATGCGTATTGTCTTTTAATATTTACTATGGTAAGATAGGGCTAGTGCGTGAAAGCGTTTACTAAAATTCATAGCAAAGGAGTGTTAATATGAAACAAATTGGAAGATGGATAGTGGCATTATTAATTGCCGTATCATTATTCGTTGGATTATCAGCGTGTACTGATAAAGTCGAAGTTAGTTTCGATAATGAATCCGTCACGATTAAAGAAGGATTTACTCATAAAGAATCATTAAACTTAAAAGGAGTTGAGTTTGATGATGAAAATTTAAAAGTAGAATCCAGCAACACCAATATCTTTACAGTAACAATCATTGATGGTTTTGTTGAGATAAAAACATTAGCTGTTGGGACTGCTACTTTAACAATTTACTATAAGAATAAATCTGTTGCGACCTTGGAGGTAAAAGTTATCCAAAAAACTGTTGCCCAAGAAGCTTTATCGATTAATCAAGATAGCATTACAATTGAAGCAGAACAAACCAAAGATGTCGCTATTACTTTAACTGGTATTGAACATACTGATTCTAATTTAACTGTTACTAGTAGTAATAACGATGTTGCAACCGCTACAATTAAAGCTGGTGCTATTACAATTACTGCAGTTGCTGAAGGAACTGCAACCATTACCTTAAAAAAGGGTAATTTACAAGATACAATTGTAGTTACAGTGACTGCTAAAGAAGTTGAAATACCAGAAAATCAAACATTAGTTACATTTATTGTTGAAGTTCCGATTGGAACAGTCAACAACGTTAATGTTTTTGCAAGTACTAGTGAAGATTTTGAAGACATGTTCCAAATTCTTTTAACATTAAACGAATCTACTCAAAAATATGAAGGTTCTAAATTAATTGAAGTTGGTACAGTATTAAAATACAAATATGTTAATGGAAATTCATGGGATTATGTTGAAAAAGGTGCTGGTGGTGAAGAACTTGAAAATAGAACGGTTACTATCGCTAAAAACATGGCACCACTTAATGATACCGTTTTAATGTGGGCTGGTAGTGTTATTCCACCACAAAAAGTTATGGTTTCATTTGTCGTTACGGTACCAGCGGTAACCGGTGAAAGAGAAGTTTATTTAATTAGTAATTTAGATGATTGGCAAGAAGCCAATGCTCATTTACTCACTAAAGATGCAACTACTGGAAAATATGAACTTGAACTTGAATTAGAAGTAGGTTCAACATTTAAATATAAATATGTCTTAAATAAACTTTGGGCGAATGTTGAAGTTCAAGCTAATGGTCTAGATTTAGCAGATAATCGAGAGTTAATTGTTGCCGCTGACCAAGCACCAGTAGCTGATACTGTTGAAAGATGGAAAAATATTGATTCAGAAACTCCTTCGGAAAAAGTAGCGGTCAGTTTTGTCGTTACGGTACCAGCTGAAACTGGAGATAGTGAAGTTTATTTAATTAGCAATTTAGATGATTGGCAAGAAGCCAATGCTCATTTACTCACTAAAGATGCAACTACTGGAAATTATAAACTTGAACTTGAATTAGAAGTAGGTTCAACTTTCGAATATAAATATGTCTTAAATAAACTTTGGGTGAATGTTGAAGTTCAAGCTAATGGTGATGATTTAGCAGGTAATAGAAAGTTAACTGTTGCCGCTGACCAAGCACCAGTAGCTGATACTGTTGCTAGATGGAAGGGTGTTCAACCAACTACTCCTCCGGAAAAAGTAACGGTCAGTTTTGTCGTTACGGTACCAGCTGAAACTGGAGATAGTGAAGTTTATCTAATTAGCAATTTAGATGATTGGCAAGAAGCTAATGCTCATTTACTCACTAAAGATGCAACTACTGGAAATTATAAACTCGAACTTGAATTAGAAGTAGGTTCAACTTTCGAATATAAATATGTCTTAAATAAACTTTGGGCAAATGTTGAAGTTCAAGCTAATGGTCTAGATTTAGCAGGTAATAGAAAATTAACGATTGCTGCTGACCAAGCACCAGTAGCTGATACTGTTGCTAGATGGAAGGGTGTTGAACCAGAAGTTCAAAAAGTTAATGTGACGCTATTATTAAATGTACCAGAAGAAACAGTAGGTAGTGTTTTTGTGGCTCATAACTATAAAAATAATTTTGATTTAACTAAGGCAATTAGTTTAACGGTTAATGATCAAGGGAAACACGCAATAACAGTTGAACTTCCAATCGGATTTGAATTAGAGTTTAAGTTTGTCTTATTAGCTGCTGGCGATGAATTAACTTGGGCGAATGTTGAAGTTCAAGCTAACAATCAAGATTTAGAAGGTAATCGAAAATTAACGATTGCTGCTGATATGGACCCAGTTGAATTAACGGTTGCTAAATGGAAAGACATTGAACCGATTGTTCAAAAAGTTAATGTAACGCTATTATTAAATGTACCAGATGAAACAGTTGGTAGTGTTTTTGTGGCTCATAATTATGAAAACAACTTTGATTTAACTAAAGCGGTTAAATTAATAACTAATGAGGAAGGAAAACATACAATAACAGTTGAACTTCCAATCGGATTTGAATTAGAGTTTAAGTTTGTTTTATTAGCTGCTGGTGAGGAATTAACTTGGGCGAATGTTGAAGTTCAAGCTAATGGTGATGATTTAGAAGGTAATCGAAAATTAACGATTGCTGCTGATATGGACCCAGTTGAATTAACGGTTGCTAAATGGAAAGGGATTGATCCTGAACCAGTAGATGTTACAGTTAATTTTGAAGTTACAGCTCCAGCTGGAACGACTAAAGATATCTATTTAGTTAGCAATACTGTTGATTGGAATACTGAAAACGGAAAAAAATTAACCTATAATGAAACAACCGAAAAATACGAATTACAGTTAACGATTAAAGAAGGTGTAGTTTTTGAATACAAATATGTATTAGATAAAACTTGGGATTTAGTAGAAAATGATGCTGAAGGTAAAGATATTGCCAATCGTAAGATTACCATTGCCGCTGAAATGGAACCAATTCAAGATGTGGTTGCATCATGGAATGTTGTAGTTTTAGTTAGATTTGAAGTAACTGTTCCGGCAGAAACTGGAGATGGTCAAGTATATTTAGTTGGATCAATGAATGATTGGAGTACAACCGCACCGAAACAACTAACTAAAAATGTCAGTACTGGAAAATATGAAACTGAATTAACTTTAAGTGTTAACGAAACATACTATTATAAATATACTTTAGGTTTACCTTGGGCTAATGTTGAAGTTCAAGCTAATGGTGATAATTTAGTAGACGATAGAACATTAACAGTTGATGCCATGCCACCACTAATTACTGATACTGTAGAAAGATGGAAAGGTATTGAACCAGCTGGTCCACCGGTAATAGTAACGGTAAATTTTGTTGTGACGGTACCAGCTGAAACTGGAGATAATGGAGTTTATCTAATTAGTGATATGGATGAGTGGCAAGAAGCCAATGCTCATAAACTCACTAAAAATACAACTACTGGGAAATATGAACTCGAACTTGAATTAGTAGCTGGTTCAACATTTAAATATAAATATGTCTTAAATAAACTTTGGGCGAATGTTGAAGTTCAAGCTGATGGTTTAGATTTACCAGATAATAGAGAATTAATTGTTGCCGCTGAACAAGCACCAGTAGCTGATACTGTTGCTAGATGGCAAGGTGTTGACCCTGAAGCAGCTGATGTTACAGTTAATTTTGAAGTTACAGCTCCAGCTGGAACGACTAAAGATATCTATTTAGTTAGCAATACTGTTGATTGGAATACTGAAAACGGGAAAAAATTAACCTATAATGAAACAACCGAAAAATACGAATTACAGTTAACGATTAAAGAAGGTGTAGTTTTTGAATACAAATATGTATTAGATAAAACTTGGGATTTAGTAGAAAATGATGCTGATGGTAAAGATATTGCCAATCGTAAGATTACCATTGCTGCTGAAATGGAACCAGTTCAAGATGTGGTTGCATCATGGAATGTTGTAGTTTTAGTTAGATTTGAAGTAACTGTTCCGGCAGAAACTGGAGATGGTCAAGTATATTTAGTTGGATCAATGAATGATTGGAGTACAACCGCACCGAAACAACTAATTAAGAATGTCAGCACTGGAAAATATGAAGCTGAATTAACTTTAAGTGTTAACGAAACATACTATTATAAATATACTTTAGGTTTATCTTGGGCGAATGTTGAAGTTCAAGCTAATGGTTTAGATTTAATAGACGATAGAACATTAACAGTTGATGCCATGCCACCACTAATTACTGATACTGTAGAAAGATGGAAAGATGTTGCACCAGCAGCTGAGCAAGTTAGCGTTACCTTTAGTGTCACGTTACCAGAAACAACACCGGCTGGTGTCGATATTTATATTATTGGCCAGTTCCCTGGATTAGTTCCTCCAGAGAGTGGTAATCCGCCAACCCTTCCAACTCACTATTGGAATAACTTTTCTGAAAATTATAAGATGACCAAAGGTGCAGATAATAAATATACTGTAACAATTACTGGAGATAAAAATTATTATGCAAGATATTTATATTTTTATGTTGATGAAAGTGAACAAAAAATTGAGGAATTAGGTCTTGGAGAAGTATATTCAATAAGAGACCATACTTTTACAGAAACGAAGACAGTAAATGATGAAGTTACTGGGTGGAATGTTAAAGAAAATGTTGATATAACTTTTAGTTTAAGTGTACCTGTTGGAACACCAGGAGATGCTACTATTTATGTAATTGGTGTTTTTCCAGAATTAGTTTATCCAGGAGATGGGGTTGAACCAACTCTTCCAATTCACCAATGGAATAACTTTACTGAAGATTACAAAATGACCAAACAAGCCGATGGTAAATATACTTTAACTAAGACGATAACAAAATACATTAAAGAACTTTATCAAATTAAATATAAGTACGTTTACACAGTTGACGGCATCCATCATTATTGGGAAGTTGATCGAACTGAAAATCTAGATGGTAATAGACAACACATGGTAAATAAACCACAAACATTAAATGATTCAGTAACGACTTGGATTGAACCAGCCGAAGATATAGTAGTTACCTTTAGTGTAACGGTGCCAGATAATACACCAGCTGATGTTAATATTTATATGATTGGTGTTTTCCCAGGATTAACTGATCCACAAGGGGATCCAACTCTTCCAACTCACTACTGGAATAATTTTACTGAAGATTACAAAATGATCAAGGGAGAAGGCAATGTTTATACACTTGCGATATCAGCATCAGCAAATTATATTTTAAGATATAAATATGTGATGGAAGTTGCGGCTGAGGAATATGTTTGGGAAGATCGCGATAATCGCGAATATAAAGTAACTGAAACAACAACTCAAAATGAGCAAGTTGTTACATGGAAACCAATTCCAAAAATAGTGAAGCTTTCAGTTACAGCTCCAGCTGGAACTAAAAAAGTATTTATTGTCGTTAATTTTGATGAATGGAACGCTGAAGAAGCCGCTGAATTAACATACAATACTACAACTGAAAAATTTGAACTTGTTGCACCATTACCAGAAGGAATCACCATTGAATATAAGTATTTATCGGGTCAACATTGGTTGTTTGAAGAACTAAATAATGATGGTAATCCAATTGCTAATCGGAAATTAGAAGTTAACGAATCAACTCCTGAACAAATAGATGATACTGTTGTTAAATGGAAAAATGTTTATGATCCGGAAGGAGAAGAAACTTCAGTTAAATTTAGTGTTGAAGTTCCTGAAGGAACTACAGGTGATGTTTATTTAGTTGGAATCGTAGACTGGGATCCAACAAATGCGATTAAACTAACCAAACAAGCTAACGGTAAATATGAAGCTGATGTAACTCTTAAACTTGGAAATGTATATCAGTATAAATATCTTAACGGCCAAGATTGGGCTAATGTTGAAGTTTTTACTGGTGGAGGAGAGCGACCTAATCGAGCTTTAGTTCCACAAAGTGATCAAACTACTCAAAGTGATGTAGTTGAAGCTTGGAAATAATTAAACAATAATAATTGATGGGAAAAGAGGATAAATTAGTTTTTATCCTCTTACCCATGTTTAAAGGCGGTGTAGTTATTGGCTCCTACTATAAGAAAAAAAGCCAAAAGAAAAATAATAATTCCGACAATTGTCTCAATTATTTCAATTTTAATCATTACTTTGTTTTTAATAATCAAATATGAAACAAACCAAATTAATGCGATTAAAAATAGTGAAATAATTGAATTATATCAAGGCGATACCTTTGAATCTGTCTCAAATAATCTTAAATTTAAAGATAAAATCCATCATTTTAAGATTACTTGGGATTCAAAAAAGCCTGATACAGTTAATCTTTTAGGAAAAATTACTCCGCAACCCCAAGATGAAACAGTTGAAATAACTGCTATCATCCAAGGGGTTTTTGTGCGTAGAAAGATATCGATAAAAATAAAAATTAAAGGATACGAAACAGTTGAAAAAATAAAAGTAACATATCCTTCGGGGATTATCGGATATATTGATGGCAAACCAATTGATATGGATGAAACATTTCCACCAGGAACGGAAGTTGATTTTACTGTCGAAACTGAAGAAGGCAAACAAGTAGTGGTATTTGTTAATGGTATCTCCGTTAAAATAAAGAATGATAATACCTTTACTCATGTTTTAGAAGAAAACATAACTATTGTTACTTATTATATTAATGAAGAAAATATTTTAATTGTCTATGACGCTAACGGTGGTAAACTAGACAATCAAGGTTTAATATATGAAATTGTAAATATCAATTCTATTTTAGAAGATAGTTATATTCCAACTAAGGAAGGCTATATTTTTAAGCATTGGTCAGTAGATAAAGTTAATCCATATAATTTTAATACGAAGATTACTCACCATTTATTTTTATATGCAGTCTATGATCCAATCATAGAAGAAACCTTTAAGATTACCTTTGCTGAGCCAATTAGTGTCATGAAGAATCAAGATTTATTAGTTTCAGGAGATAAGATTGGTCCTGATGATAAATTAGAAATACTAATCCCATATAACCAGCTGTTATATGAGATTAAGTTTAAAGTTAACGACACTGATGTTGTACTTGATACTACCATTCCTAATCTTGGAATGTATCAAATTGATAATCCTAATTCTAATCTCGATTTGAGGGTTGAATTGATTCCTAAGAAAGTTAAAGTTGCATTTGATCTACAAGAAGGAACGACAACTAATTTAGAATTATTAAATCAAGAAATTAATGCTGGCAATAAATTAATTGAAATTATTAATATTAATAAAGAACATTATATCTTTAAATATTGGACTTTAGATCTAGCAACGAAGATTGAATTTAATTTATCAATTCCAGTTTATGAAAATATAACTTTATATGCAGTTTATGAACCAATTACTTATAACTTAAACATTAATAACTCTCAAGAGTTTATCTCATATAAAGTCAATGATGAAGTGACTTCATCAACTAAGTTAGTTTACGAAGATAAATTAACTTTAGAACTTAATTTAGACAATAACCAAAAATTAATCTATGTCAAAGTATTAATAGATGGTTTAGAAATAATACTTACTGAAACTGATTTTATTGACAATAAATACGAACTTATTGTAGCTGGAAATATAACGATAATTTCTGAAGTTGAAATAATCAACTAGAAAGGAGAAGTCATGAATAAAACTAATTACTTGAAACGATTTATTTATATCCTAAGTATTATGTCGTTAGTTTTAGTGGGCATCTTTACTTCCAAAGTAATACTTAAAGCTGAAGGGCTAGTTACGGTTACTTATGAAAGTAGTGTCACCGGAAATTTCACGACTCAAATTGAACCAGGTACTAGTGCTGAAAACTTCCAATTGGGTAAATACAACGGAAAAAGACATGTTGGTTGGTATGAAGATGCTCAACTGACGGTGCCACATCAATTTGGAGCATTGACTGAAGATATAACTTTACATGCTAAATGGACGAATATCACTTATACGTTCAATTTAAATATTGAAGGAGTAACTGATCCGATTGTTATTTCGGGAACCGTTGATGATCTGCTTACTAAATTAGAAAATGCGAAACCAGATCAAGAAGGTTTAATGTTTTCTGGTTGGTTTTTAGAAAATACTTATCAAAATAAAGTTTCTACTCAAGATGAATTACTAAATGTATTAAATAATGCAAGTAGTAATAATCATGTTGAGCTTTTTGGTAAAGAAATAAAAGAAAGGTATTTAGCGATCTTTAATTTTAATGGAACTCTTAAATATGTTTGGATTAAATATGGAGAGACAATTACGCCACCGGCAGCGCCAGCAGTAGAAGGATTTACACTTGATAGTGAAAATCCATTTACGCCAGCTGTACCTAGTACAATGCCGGCAAGTCATCAAACATTTGTTGCTAATTACGTCGCTAATAAAATTGTGATTACTTTTGTTAATGATAATGATGAGATTTTAGATAATGTTTCAACTGATTATGGTAAGATTCCTCAATATCATGACATACCAACATCAAGTCATGCAGAAAATGATGCTAATAAGTATTATCATGTCTTCTCAGGATGGGATAGTAATTTAGTTCCAGCGAAAGAAGATAAAACTTACAAAGCTACTTATAATAAGTATCCGTATCTTTATCAATTAAGACAGATTATTAGTGATAAAACTTATTTAACTGATGTTGCTTATGGCGCCGATTTAATGACATTATTAACTACGCCTGAACCACCAATAGGGCAAGTTTTTGATGGTTGGGAAGGAATGCCAACTGATGGTAAAATGCCAGCTGAACCATTAACTTTAACTGCTAAATTTGCCCCTATTACTGGAGTCAACTATACTGTTAGACACTTAGGTGAAAGTTTAGATGATCCAGAAGTTTTTGATGTGGAGTTGTTTGTTGATGAAACTAAAACTGGAGCTGCAGGAGATAACACTAATGCTCAAGCTAAAAATCATCATCATTTTACCGCTAAAGCAGTTACTCAAATCCCAATTGCCCATGATGGAACGACAGTAGTTGTAGTTGAATATACTAGAAAATCATATCAAGTTACCTTTAATTTAGATGGTGGAACTCCAGCAATTGGATCGCAAACGATTAAATATCAAGGTTTAGTTACTAAACCAACGAATCCGACTAAAACAGGATATGAATTTGTAGAGTGGCAAAAAGGTGAAGAAAAATACATTTTTACCACTGAGGTTAGTAGTAATTTTGAGTTAGTGGCGATCTGGACACCAGAAGGCGATACGCCTTATCAAGTTAAACATTATCAACAACAATTAGATGGTAACTATGATTTAGAAAATCCTAATGCAATTGACAATTTAACAGGTACAACTGGTTATTCAACTAATGCTCAAGCCAAAGATTATTTAGGTTTTATTGCTAAACCATTTGATCAAGTTGAAATTAGTGCTGATGGTAATACCGTAATTAATATTTATTATGAAAGAGCCAGTGTTACCGTTATTTTTAACTTAAACGGTGGCACATTAAATGGATTAAATCCAGTTCAAGTTTATCAGTTTGGTGAAAAGATTATTGAGCCTAATGGAACGCCAACTAAAGCTAACTATACCTTTAGTAAGTGGGCTTTAAATGGATCTGATATTGCCTATAATTTTAATAAAAACATTGAACAAGTTGGCGTTATTATCTTAGTTGCATTATATGATGCTGATACTAAATCATTAACGATTAATGGTAATAGTAGCGATCAAGTAACGGTCTTCGTTAATGATTCACTAACGCCATATAATCAAGTAACCGATACGGTAAAATATGGTGATGTATTAACCGTTTACTTATCATATGATCCAAATATTTATACTGAAACATTAAAGATTAATGATGTCACAGTGACTCCAGTTTATCAAGTATTTACTTATGAAGTAACTAGTGATACAACGATTACTTTTGACTTAGAAATAGAACAAGTAACAATTACTTTTGATACTAAAGAAGGCACTCCAGTAGTTGCCTCACAAACAATTAATAAGTACAATCAAGTATCAAAACCAACAACTAATCCAACAAAAGATCATTATACATTTAGTCACTGGTCTGAAACTGATGGAGGATTAGAATATGACTTTACTAAGCCAGTTGAAGCAGATATGACATTATTTGCAGTTTATGTAATTGATCAGCATAGCGTAATTTATAATGAAGTTCAAAATACAGTTATTGTAACGGCAAATGATAATAATATTTCAAGTGGTTCGCTAGTTGAGTTTGCTACTAGAATTAAGATAACTCCACAAAATATTGCTAATACTGAATTAATTAAAGTTGAGGTTGTTAATAATGAAACTGATGAAATATTAGCAACAATTTTACCAGAGCAAATACCACCACAAGATGGTTATGAATATGTAGTATTAAGTGATATTAGAATTATTGTTTACTATGAAGAAATAGCTGATCCTACTAATTTAATTAATGTGATGTTTGTAGTATCTGTTCCAGAAGGAACATCAGGTAAAGTTTATATGTGTGGGTCAGCTCAAGGCTGGAATTTAACTAATGCTGTAGAGTTAACTTTAAATCCTGTCACCGGAAACTATGAAGTAACATTACAATTACTTAAGGATAACCAATATGAATATAAGTATTTATTAAATCGTACTTGGGATAATGTTGAGGTAGATGCTAATGGTGATTTTACTCAAAATCGACAAATTACCGTTACTGAAGGTACGACTTCAATTAATGATACTGTCGCTAGATGGAAGATAATTGAACCACCAATCACACAATCAACGATTACTTTTAGCTTGACAGTACCAGAAGGAACACCGGAAGATGCAGTAATTTATATGATTGGTATCTTTCCAGGATTGACTCCTGTTGGTGAAGAAGATCCAACAGCAAATAACTATTGGTATAACTTTACTGATGATTATAAGATGGAAAAACAACTAGATGGAAAATATACTTTAGATATAACCGCTGATGAAGGTTATGAATTGAAATATAAATATGTTTATACCGTTGATGGTGGAACTACTTATATTTGGGAAGTTGATCGAACTGATACTCAAGATGGCGACCGACATTATGAAGTTTTAGAATCAAGACAACAAGATGATGTCGTAGAAGAATGGAACATCCCTGCACCACCAGTCACACAATCAACGATTACTTTTAGCTTAACAGTACCAGAAGGAACTCCAGAAAATGCAACAATTTATATGATTGGTGTTTTCCCAGGATTAGTTTATCCAGGAGCGGGAGTTAATCCAACCGAACCAACACATCAATGGAATAACTTTACTAATGATTACATGATGGCTAAACAACAAGATGGAAAATATACTTTAGATATAACCGCTGATGAAGGTTATGAATTGAAATATAAATATGTTTATACCGTTGACGGTGGAACTACTTATATTTGGGAAGTTGATCGAACTGATACTCAAGATGGCAATCGACATTATGAAGTTTTAGAGTCAAGACAACAAGATGATATCGTTGAAGAGTGGGCGGTAACGCCACCACAACCAGGAGAAAATATTAGTGTAACCTTCAATGTTACTTTTGAAGTACCAGAGGGTGAAATTTGGCCTGAAGTTTTAAATGATCAAATTAGAATTGCTGGAGGACTTCCTGAAAGTGATGGAGGAGGAGCCATCCCAAATTATTCAAAATGGAATACTGATGATGCTGAATTAAGATTAGAAAAAGGAGATGGCAACACCTATTCAATAACGATATCAGTTCCAATAAATACTACTATTGAATATAAATATTTAGCTGGTAGACAATGGTCAGTATATGGCGAAGATAGAGAAACAAACCGTTCGATAACTTTAATTGAAAACGGGCAAGTAATTAACGATGTTGTAATTTGGAAAGATCATATTTATGATTTAGCAGCCTTAAATGGTAAGAATGTTAGATTAGTTAAATTTAAAGTCAATAACTTAGATTCAACCAATCAAATGTTTATTGCTGGTAACTTCCCACAATATCATTGGGATCACAATCCGGATCCCAATAGTTATAGTGGATTACAAATGGAAAAAACATCCGATCAAACTCATTTTGAATTAGATGTATGGCTAGAAAATGATGTTGAGTATCTATATAAATATACTCGTGATCAAGATAATATTCCAGGTAAGAAATGGGAACCAGATCCAAATAGAACACTAGATAAATTAGTTATCGAAAAAGAAGATACAATCACAACTTGGGGTTGGTAATAAATTAAGAACGAAACTTCCAAGGTGATAATATCTTTGGAGGTATCAGATAAACTTGGTGATAATGCAAATTTCTAAAAAATTAAAATATACGAAAGGAGAAAGATGAATGCAAAAATCAAATTTATTTAAACGATTGATATATTTCCTTGGTTTAATATCGTTTGGTTTAGTGATGGTATTTGCTTTAGGCACTAAAGCTAGTGCCGAAACTCCAATTACGGTATCTTATAAAAGTACCTTAACTGGAGATTTTGATATTCAAATACCAAGCGGAACTAGCGCGATTGATTATGATCTAGGAGTATATCAAGGACAAAGGCATTTAGGATGGTTTGATGGTACTGGTCATGATGCACAAGAACATAATTTCGAACCACTATCTGAAAATGTCACCTTATATGCAAAATGGGAGTATGTTACCTATAAGATTAACTTACATATTTTAGGGGTAACCGATCCAGTTGTAGTTACAGGGACGATCCAAGATTTGTTGGGGAAGATTCAAGATGCTAAGCCAGCATCTGAAACTGGACATAAGTTTTCTGAATGGTATTTAGAAAATACATATGTTACTAGAATTAAAACTCAACTAGAGTTACAACACGCTTTATTAAGCGCTGATGCTAACGATGAATTAAATCTATATGGTAAACAAGTTAAACAAAGCTATTTATCAATTTTCGATTTCAATGGAACTTTAGTTTATGTTTGGACTCCATATGGTGAAGCGATCCAATTACCAGATGATGTTGGTCGTACTGGATATACTCTAGTTGCAGGAAGCGGTAAGTTTACTCCAGAAGTGCCAGCCACAATGCCGGATGAAACTTTAAGATTTACTGCTAATTATGTTCAAACGAAAGTAGACATTACTTTTAATAATGATAATGATTCTGAATTAAAAGTTATTGGGGTAGATTATGGTGCAATTCCAGTTTATGGGGCTGATCCAGTTTCTAGTTTAGCTGCGGATGATGCTGATAAGTATTATCATGTTTTTGTTGGATGGGATGAAACTTTAGAACCAGCAACTGAAGCTAAAACTTATACGGCAGTGTATATAAAATACCCTTATCTTTATCAACTAAAACAAATCATTGGTGAAACTAGTTATTTAGTTGACATACCTTATAATACTTTATTATCTGAAGTTGATCCAGTTGATTTACCTTATGGGTATAATTTTTCGAGTTGGCAAGGTGTTTTAGAAGATACTAAAATGCCGGCAAGTTCACATACCGTAACCGCAGTCTTAACTCCAATACAATACACGGTATCATTTAATTCAGCTGGTGGTAGTGCTGTTCAATCAATTACTCAAAACTATAACACCACCATTAATTCATTTACAGAGCCAACTAAAGAAGGACATACTTTTGCTGGGTGGTATTTAGCTAGTGAAAAGATTGAAGCACCATATCTGGTTGTGGGAAATGTTGAATTAACGGCTCATTGGGATGTTAATTCATATGATCTAACATATAAAGTAGACGGACAAGTTGCTGCTCCAGTTGAAAGATACGAATACAATGAAGCGATTGTGATGAGAGTTGCGCCAACTAAAGCTGGTTATACTTTTAGCGGTTGGAGTCAAACGTTAACTCATATGCCAGCAGAAGATACTACTATTACTGGAACTTTTACAGCTAATACTGATACGGCATATCAAGTAGTTCACAAACGCCAAACTTTAACTGGTACTTATGATGATGAAGATTTATGGGAAACTGATAATTTAACTGGTACCACCGACACTAATACTAATGGCGAACCTAAAACAACCTACACTCATTTTACAGCCAAATCTTTCTCACAAGTTAATATTAATGGTGATGGTTCAACGGTATTAGTTATTGAGTATCAAAGAAAATCTTACACGGTTACTTTTAATTTAGATGGTGGAACTCCACCAATTGGATCTCAAAGTGTTTTATATGAAGGGACAGTTAACAAACCAGCAGATCCAACTAAAACTGGATATACTTTCAGTAACTGGCGTATTGAATCAACACCAAATAACTGGACTGTATATAATTTTGAAACTCCAGTAGAAAAAGGTTTTGAACTTAAAGCCTTCTGGACTGCCAAAGGAGATACAGCATATACAGTTGTTCATCATACTCAAAAAGATACTTTAGATGGTTATGTGGAACATAGCCAAGTACCGATGACGGGAACTACTGGACATGATACGGAAGCTTCATCAATTGCAATTACTGGTTTTGAGGCACAAGCCTTCTCACAACTACCAATTGCCGGTGATGGTAGTACGGTTGTCAATATTTATTATGATAGAAGCGAATACACAGTTTCATTTAATACTCAAGGCGGATCAGCCGCACCAGCATCAGTTAATCAAAAATATGGATTAACGATTGCGAAACCAGCTGATCCAACTAAAGAAGGTTATGTCTTTAATGGATGGGCTACATCAGCACAAGGAACTGAAGCTGTAGTATGGCCTTATACCGTAAGTAAGAGTGAAACACTTTATGCTATTTGGGAGCCAGCTACTGATACATCATATACGGTTAGACACGCATTTGAAAATAAATCTAATCCCGATCAATTTGATATTGTTATGACATATGATGAAGATAAAACTGGTACTACCGGTGCTCCTGCTGTGGCTGAACCGAAAGTATTTGTTCATTTTAATCATAAAGATACTGAAGAAAAAACCATTGCAGCGGACGGTTCAACCAAAGTAATCGTCAGATACACTAGAAAATCATATACGGTTTCATTTAATTCTGATGGTGGATCAGCTGTTAGTTCACAAAGTGTTAAATTTGAATATAAAGCTAGTGAACCAGCAGCACCAACTAAGACTGGTTATACTTTCAATGAGTGGCAAAAATTTGATTCTGGAACCAACGATTGGGTTACTTACCAATTTACAGCCGAAGTAATCGGAGATATTCAACTGAAAGCGACTTGGAATCCAGTTCAAGTACCAGTAACCTTTAATGTAAATGGGGGAACTTTAGCCGGATTAGTTGTTACTCAAAATTTCCCATATGATGGAAAGATTACTAATCCAGGTAATCCAACTCCTCCAGTAGGATATACATTTAAACATTGGGCTTTATCTGGTAGTGAAGAAGGATATGATTTTAATAATACGACAATCAATACAACTAATCAAATTACACTAGTCGCATTATATTCTAAGATTACACCAACATTAACTATTGGCGGTACTCACGCAGCTAATGTAGCAGCATTTATTAATGATTCAACTACACCATATAATCCATTAACTGATACCATTGAATATGGTGATACCGTTAAACTAGTCTTTACTTATGATGATACTAATTATGATGCGTCACTAACTGTTAACGATCATTCAACATCATTTACTAATAAAAAACATGAATTTGATATTTACGAAGATACTACGGTTGCCTTTGCCTTAACTCATAAAAAAGTTACCGTTACCTTTAATACACAAGGTGGTTCAGCAGCTCCAGCTGCACAAACCATCAATAAAGGAGGAAAAGCCAGCGAACCAGCTAAACCAACTAAGGATTATCACAAATTTAGTCACTGGGCAACAACCATCGGTGGAGTAACTTCATTTGACTTTAATTCGGCGGTTAATGAAAGTATGACATTATATGCTGTCTACAATAAAGATAAATATACCGTAACCTATAATGTTGATCATGTTACAGTTACTTTAGATGATCTAGACAATACTCCAGTAGCCAGTGGTAGTCAAGTTGAAAGAGATTTAGTGATTGTTATTACACCGAAGACAATTCCTGGTCAAGAATTAGTTAAGATTGAAGTAGAAGTTAATGCAATTAAAACTGTACTAGCACATCCATATAACCATACGGTATAAGCGGATGTCGCTATTATCGCAACTTTCCAAGTTGTTCCAATTCCGACTCAACAAATTACATTTAATGTGACTTTAGCTGAAAGTATTGATGCGTCATTTGTACCAAGTACGATTTACTTAGTATACAACGATAATATTTCTGAAGCTAAAGCACTAGTTAAAGATGGTGATGTCTATACAATTGTTGAAGAATTAGAAGCTGGTAATTATTCATATAACTATTACTATGTTAATCAAAGTGGTAAATACGAAACTTTAGCTGATGAATTTACTAAAGAAGCGAGAACACTTAATGTTGGTAGTGTCGCTGCCACAGTTGAAGATGAAATAGTTGCTTGGAATTATTTAGTTACAGGAAAAGCTAAAGTAACTATTAACACACAAGATAGAACTTATCAATATTTACCTGAAGATAGAAGAGACACAATTTATATTGTTGGTAATATTCCAGGTAAAAATTGGGTTCAAGGTGATCAAACATTATTAATGACGCATGGACAAGATAATAATTATTCAATAACATTAGTCCTTCCAAAAGGATATGCTTTAGAATATAAATATGTTCGCGGATCAACTAATAGAGATTGGGAATTATATGAAGGAAAATTAAATAGACCTAATAGGACAATTACACTATCCAATGACAACGAACAAACCATTAACGATACTAAACTTAAGGCAGATCCAGATGAAAGTAGACGTCAAATTGATGATTGGCACGAATATGCTTTCTTACAACCAGAAAATAGAGCTTTAGTGACATTTAATGTCACATTATCTCAACCACTACCTTCATTCTTAGAAGATCAATTAAGAGTTGTTGGAGATATTCCGCTATATTCTGAATGGGATAGAAATGACCCTAATTTAAGAATGACAAAACAAGGAAATGTTTATAGTGTCACTATAGAAGTTCCGATTGATATGGTAAATTCAATAAGTTACAAGTATTCGCTTGGTAGACAAGATATATATTATGAAAATCGTGCATCAGATCGAACATTTACTCCAAATTCAGCAACAATAACAATAACCGATAATGATATTGTTTGGGGCGATTATGTTAATGGTTTATCTTCCTTAGAAGGTAAAGAAGTAAGATTAGTTAAGTTTAGTGTTAATGATGTAAGCTCATCAAATATGTATGTTACTGGTACATTTGAAAATGTAAATTGGAATGCCACCCTACTAAAAATGAGTAAAAATACTTCAACAAATCGTTTTGAGTTTGATATGTGGTTAGAAAACAATAGTGATCCTTATTCTTACAAATATACTAAAGATTCCGGAACATATGAAGGTGGATCAGACAGAACTCTTCTAGGTGATGCCACGACAACAGAGGATACTTGGCAAAACTAATATAAGTTAACTAATTATATTAATTAAAATAAACGCCAATGGCTTTATAAGGCCGTTGGCGTTTTCTTTTATTTTGTATTTTTAGTTATGTATTATTGTTCTTTTTTTCTTTTAAGTAAGAATAAAGTAAAGGCGATTCCACCAATTAAAATTAATCCTATAGGAATGGTAATTCCTAGAATTAGTCCAAGATTACTTGTTTTTGGAGGAGCTAGAGATACGACATGGATTCTAGCTAGTAAGTCATTAGTTTCATTATCATATAATAAAATATAAGTTTCACCACTAGAATAATAATCAACGATAATTTCATCTCCAACAATTCTAGCACTAGCTATTTCAGGATTTCTAACTTCAATTTTTAATTTGTTATAAGTAAAATTAGGATCAACTAATTCAATTGTAACCGGAATTGATTTGCCTTCACTAATTTTAATCTTGTCAACGGCAATTTCAATTTTATCTTGTTCGATTGGTTCAGGAATAGGTTCATCATCAGGATTTTCATTAGATACATCTTGTAAGCCCCAATCCATTTCATAGAATTTTGGAAACTCTTTATTATTTGGATCAAATGGAACTAGATCGCTTTTATCAATGAATATTCCAATCGAATTAGAAACGATAGTCATTGGAGTTCCTTTTTTGGCTTCTAGTAAACCGTTAACTGAAATTTGGCCAAAGTTATCAGTGAAAATATAGCTATCTTTTTCTAAAGTATATGTCGTTGAACTTCTCCTACCATTAAAGATTAATGTCATTCCTGGAGAAGTAGAGGTTCCTTCAATTCTTACTTTGAAGTTGTCATATTCAGAATTATTTAAAAATCTCATTCGTTGTTGGATTTCAGTGGCGGTACTCATTCTTAATGAGTTAATTAATCGTCTAATTGCAATTAAACTACGGTAGTGATTGTGGATGTCAAGATTATCAACTTTTAAGTTATAATCAATTTGATTAACACGATCTGGCATATTATATGAGTTGCCAGCTAATCCCTGAACTACGCCATTATCACTAGTATGTCTAACATCAATTGGAACATCTTTGGTATGCATAAAATCAACCCCACCATGTAAAAATGGGACTCCTTGACTTAATAAAACTAATGAATTAGCTAATTTATGGAGTTCTTTTAACTCATCTCCTCGCTTACCTTTAAGAAATAGAAAATCTCTTAAAGTATGGCCATCATGAACTGAGACATAATTAATAATCTTTTTCGGTTCTTTATGAAATGATTGATGACCATTTCTAGCGGATGCACCAGCGATTTCAGCTGCGCCCGCTAAACCATATCTAACTTTAGCCGCAAATTCAGCGTCATTACGTTTACCAGCGACCCACTCTTTATAACCTTCACGCGAATCATCTGAGAAACTTCCAACATTAATTTTATGCATGTTTTCAGTGACGGCACGATTACTAAATGATAGTGGTGTGTCTCCGGCTGTCCAAGGCTCACCATAAACGATAATTGTTGGATCAATTTGATTGACGGCTTTTTCAATATCATTCATCGTTTGAACATCATGTAATCCCATCACGTCAAAACGGAAACCGGATAAATTATATTCATTAGCCCAAAATAAAACTGAATCGACCATAAACTTTCTAAACATAACTCGATCAGATGCAGTTTCATTTCCAGTACCACTCCCATTTGACCATGAACCATCAGCATTTAAACGGTGATAATAGTTAGGAACTAAATATTGGAAATTAGAGTTTTCAGCTGAACTAGTGTGGTTATAGACAACATCCATAATAACTCTAATTCCTTTATCGTGTAACGCTTGAACTAATGTTTTAAATTCTTTTACTCGTACACTACCGTCAAAAGGATTAGTCGAGTATGCACCTTCTAAAGTGTTAAAGTTTAGTGGCATATAGCCCCAATTATAACCAAAATCTTTCATATAAGCTTCATCTTTTAATCTTGTTTCATCGACTTCGCCGTGATCAAAAAACGGAAGAATATGAATCGCATTAACTCCTAATTCAGCGATATGATCTAATCCAGTTGAGACAGTAATATCACCTTTAGAAAAAGTTGTTCCGGATTGGGCTAAACCTAAGAAAGTACCAGCTAATTCTTTCGGACCACCCCAAGTTGAGTGAGTCGTAAAATCTCTAACATGTAATTCATAAATAATATAGTCAGTCCAGTTAGTAATTGTTTTTGGTTTTGTTGGTTGCCAATTAGTTGGATTAGTTTTACTAAAATCTAAAACCATTCCTCGCATTCCATTAGCTCCAGTTGAAAAAGCATATGGGTCAACAATTTCATTGTTGGCCGCACCGTTAACGACAGTGTATGTATAATATTTACCGTGTAAATCTCCGATAAAGGTAGCTTCAAAAACACCTTTTTCTTTTCTTTCCATTTGAATAGTTTCGTACGGTTCATCTTCAATTTGATCTTCGCTTAGTAAATTTCCTTGGTTATCATATAATGGATGACCATAGTTATATAAATTTAAAAAGATTTTTTCTGATGTTGGACTCCACACTCTAAAAGTGGTTTGTTCTTTAGTGTAGAGTGCTCCTAATTTTCCACCATAATAAAAAGCTTGAGTAAATTCAGTTGTATCATAAAGTTTTTCCATACTAACTTGTTTAACTGCATGTCCACCATCAGCGAATGTTTGCTCAAGAGTATAGCGTTTGGTAATGTCAATCGTTTGACTTGGAACAAATGTAAAATTACTAGAAGTAGAAGTTCCACTATCAATTTCGACTCCATTTTCCATTAATTTCCAATTTCCGACATTTGACGCATCAACGGTAATACTTTTAGAAAGATTAAAATAAGTCGAAAAAACAGTATCTTTTACTTCTGGTCGTGAATTATAAATTTGTAAATGTGACTGAACTAAATAGACATGGTGTTTACCATCAATTATTTCAGTATCAACACCTAAAGTAAATAATCGATCTCCACCTGGTTCACGAACAACTTTACCCCATCCAGAGTCGTTTTTAAGAATAATACCTAATCTTCTAGGGTTACTAAAAAATCTAACATCAGTTAAATCAACTGTTGTGACTAACCATTTTGGATAATTTTCGTCATCTTCAACGCTAAATTGATAATCTTTGCCACCGCCAGGACTAGCTGGATGATTTTGCCAAACCCATGCGTGGTGATTATCAGTTAGATTAGTATATCGGTAATAATGGACGACTAGTTCATCAGGAACTTGGGCATAAACGATATAAGAACTAAAAACTAGGATGCCTAAGATGGCAATTAATCCTAAATATAATTTCTTTAACACTTTCAATTACATCACCTACATTAAATATTTTTCATATCAATTCTACCATTTATTGGAAATTATGTTAACATAATTTCGTTATAATTACCTTGAAACCGCTATCACTTTTAAATTAGTTAAATTTTATTAGTAATCTTACAAAAGATCTTAAAATTAATCTCTAATAAGTTAAACAAGATAATAAATTATGAAAAAGACTGTTGAAGATGTAAATATCATTAGAATAATGATATAATAATCTAGAGGTTTAAGGTTATGATTATTTTATATGGTGGTTCATTTAACCCACCTACAATTGCCCATTATGAAATAATTAAATTATTAAATGAACGATATACGCCCGAACGTATCGTTTTAATGCCGGTTGGAAATAACTACCAAAAACCTGAATTATTAGACGGAAAAATTAGACTGGAAATGACTAAACTTATGGCTGTGAAATTTCATAATGTTGTTGCTAGTGATTATGAAATAAACCGTCCTTTTGAAGGAACGATTCGTTCACTTGAATACTTAGAAAAAACTTTTGAAAAGAAAGTAGCGCTAGCGATTGGTGCTGATAATCTACTAACTTTATCAACTTGGATTGAAGCTGATAAGTTAATTAAAAACTATCAAATTATCGTCTTTAACCGTGATGAATTATTAAGTAATGAAGTTATTAAAAGTTTTGAGGAAAAATATGAAATTAAATTGGATATCATCAATTTTGAATTTGATATTTCGGCAAGTTTAATTCGCCAAAATATCAAGAAAAATAAAAAATATTTATTGCGTGAAGTATATCGATATATTAAGAAAAATAAACTCTATTTAAAGGAGGCGAAATTATGTACTATCTAAATTTTTTAAAAGTCGGAATAGCGACACCACCGATTAAAGTTGGTAACTTAAAATATAATGCTGATGAAATTATTAAAATACTAGATCATTCACAAGCTAGTGTCGTCTTGTTTCCAGAACTTAATTTAACTAGTTTATATTGTGGTGATTTATTTTTAAATGATGAATTTTTAGAAAAAGTTTTAGAAACAGCTGAAAGAATTATAAAAACAACTAAATTTACTGGTTTATTTACGATTGGTCTTCCTTTAAAAATTGATCAATATGTTGTCAACGGGTTACTAGTTGTATATGATAATGAGGTGATTGGTTGCGAGATGAAAAACAACTTAAATTTAGAGGAAAGAAGATATTTCTCTTCATTTTTACACTTTGATATGGAAGCCGAAGTTTTAGGTGTTAAGATTAGGCCATTTCCAATAGTATATAAATCTGGCGAATTAAATTTTGGTATCACTTTAGATGGGGTTCAAGGAATTTCTGAATTAAATAGTGATTATTTAGTGGGATTAGGAGCTAATATCATTTTAAATGCTTCTAGTGATTACGAAGTTTTAAATTCGGGAGAAACGAAAGTACGAAGTGTTTTAGAAGCGTCAAAACGACAAAAATCAGCTTATATTTACGCTTCACCAGCTAAGAGTGAATCAACTAGCAAATATGTATATGCTGGTGATATGATTGCTGCAATTGATGGTGAGTTATTAGATGAAGCGACGAATCTTTATGATAATTTAAATTATTTAGAAGTTGATGTGGATGTTAATAAGTTACTTATAATTAGTAGAAAAGAAGAATTACATGATGATTTTATTGCTGAAGAAGCTTTTCAAACATTTGATTTTAAAGAAAGTAAAACTTATCAGTTTGAAACTTTATCACCATATCCATTTTTAGAAGGAAATGATCCATTTGATGCCGCAAGCGTTATTAATACCTTATTAGTTGAAGCGTTAATTAAAAAAATATCATCGCTTCCTAAACACTTGCAAAAAGTAATTATTGGTGTTTCTGGTGGTGCCGATTCAACCCTAGCTTTATTAATTGCTGAACAAGCTTTAGAAAAAATGGGGCTACCAAGTACTAATTTAATTGGGGTTTCTATGCCAAGTGAGAACTCTCTTGAAATTAGTTCAAAACGAGCTCTAGAACTTATTAAAGGGGTTAAGGCGACTAAACTATTAATCCCAATTGATAACTACTTGAAAGTGCATTTAGAAGCGATTAACCACGAAAATGAAGATGTAACTTATGAAAATGCTCAAGCGCGTATTAGAACTAATATTTTAATGGATTTAGCTAATAAATATGGTGGAATCGTCTTAGGACCAAGCGACTTATCTGAGATCGCTTTAGGCTTTACAACTTATAATGGTGACGCTAGTAGTATGTATGGAATTAATCAAGGAATTCCTAAAACTTTAGTGTTAACTATTTTAGAATACTTATCAAGTGAAGTGTATTTAGATTTGTCAAAAGTTATTTTTGATATTTCTAAAGCGAAACCATCACCAGAATTAGTTAAAAATCAAGTTACTGAAGATGTATTAGGCAAATATGAAATTAATGATTTTATTTTATATCATTTTATTAAGAGTGGTTGGGGTAAAAATCAATTTATATTAACTTTACCAAAAGTTTTTAATCTTTCCAAAGATGAAGCTAACCAATATGTAGAACGGTTTTTTAAAAGATTTTACGCTAACCAATTTAAACGAAATGTGTTACCAGAAGGACCAAATATTTTAGATTTTAGTTTGAATCCAAAAGATGGATATAGACTTTCAGGAGATAATGAAGTTGAGTATTAAGAAAAAGAAAGTAATGTTAGGTTTATCGGGTGGAGTTGACTCTGCCGTTGCCTTATATCAGTTAATTAAAGATGGCTATGATGTCATAGCCGTTTTTATGCGTAATTGGGATTCGGCATTAAACCGTGACATTTTAGGTAACCCAACGGTTGATGATGAAATTTGTCCTCAAGAAAGGGATTACCAAGATGCCTTAAAGGTAGCCCAAAAATTAGGAGTTACCTTAGAAAGAGTTGATTTTGTCAAAGAGTATTGGGACCGTGTCTTTACTTATTTTTTAAATGAATATAAATTAAATCGCACGCCAAATCCAGATGTTTTGTGTAACAATGAAATTAAATTTAAAGCTTTTTTAGATTACGCGATGGCACAAGATGTTGATTATATTGCGATGGGACATTATGCACGCGTTTTAAGAGATGAAACCGGAACTAAATTATTAAGGGGCGTTGATGATAATAAAGATCAATCTTATTTTTTATCACAATTAACTAGCGAACAATTATCAAAAGCGTTATTTCCGATTGGGGAAATGACAAAAGACGAAGTTAGAGAGAGTGCTAAAAAATTAGGGTTATCAGTTTCTGATAAAAAAGATTCAACCGGAATCTGTTTTATCGGTGAACGAGATTTTAATAAATTCTTAGCCAATTATTTACCAGCAAAACCAGGATTAATGAAGCGGTTAGATGGTACTGTTATTGGAAATCACTATGGATTAATGAATTATACAATTGGTCAACGGAAAGGTTTAGGGATTGGGACAATTGATGGTCTTGATGGACCATGGTTTGTCGTGGGCAAAGAATTAGAAACTAATACTTTATTAGTTGAAAATAAAGATAATCTAAATTATTTAAAATCTGATCAAGCCATCATTACTAATTATGTGTGGCGCGGTCCAAAAGTTGATGGTATCTATACTGCTAAATTTAGATATCGTCAAAAAGATGTTGAAGTAGAAGTTAAATTTGTTGATGACAATCAATTTATTGTTAACTATCATAATGTAACTGCCGTTACCCCTGGTCAAGTTTGTGCGATTTATAGTGGTGAAGTATGTGTTGGATCAGGATTTATAGATCAAGTTTACTATCAAGGTGAAAAGAGAAGATATTCATGAGTTTATTTCCAGAACACCAAATTATTAAAGGGCATGTCACTAGATATCGATTTCATAATGAAGATAATAGTTATTCGATTGCCACTTTAAAAACTGAAGACGAAAGAAAAATTACGATAGTTGGTTATTTTCCGAAAGTAACTAGCGATTTATTATATGAGCTTGAAGGAAATTGGATTGAACATCCAACTTATGGGGAACAATTTGAAGTTCTCGCTTTTAGACGGGCTAAAGTTGCCTCTTTTCAAGGTTTAGTTAGTTATTTATCAAGCGACTACTTTCCGGGAATTGGACCAAAGACAGCTGAAAAAATCGTTAATTTATTAGGCGATGAAGCAATTGAAAAAATTATTGATGATAAAACCGTTTTAAAAGAAATTGGATTAAATCCAATTCGAATTGAACGATTTTATCAACAACTTTTAGAAAATCAAAGTTTAGAAGGAGTCACGATTGATTTGTTTGAACTTGATATTAAAGGGGCAACCGCGATGAAGTTAATTACGACTTATGGATTAAAGGCGGCTACGATTGCCAAAACTAATCCGTTTCGGTTAATTGATGAAGTATCTGGAATCGGCTTTATTCGAGCTGATGAAATTAGAGAAAAAGTAGGAATTCCCGAAGATGATCCAAAAAGAATTAAGGCGGCAATTTTATATTCAATTCGAGAGTATGGTGAACGTAATGGTGATACTTATGCCCTAGAAGGACAAGTTTTTGATTATGCAAATCAATTTTTAAAGATCGACATTGATTATACTCCGTTTATTCAAGAGTTAATTTTAGAGCGTAAATTAGTTTTAGAAGAAGATAGATATTATCTAGCTCCAGCTTATTATGCTGAACTTGGATTAGCGAAAAAGATATTAGAGTTAAATCAAACTAAGCGAGAAAGAGTGAGCGAAGAAAAACTTAATGAAAGTATTAATAAAATCGAACAGTTAATTGGAATTACTTATACTGATATTCAAAAAGAAGCGATTAAAGTGTCACTAAATCATGAAGTTACCGTTATTACTGGCGGACCAGGAACTGGTAAAACGACAATTATTGATGGTTTAATGCAAGTTTATAGCGATATTAATCATATTACTGCCAGTCATATGGCAACTCATATGAAAGTGATGGCACCAACGGGAAGAGCGGCCAAACGAATGCGAGAAATATTAAATTTTAAGGCGACAACGATCCATAAGGGATTAGGAATGGGTTATGATGGTATCTTTACTTTTGATGAAAATAATTTATTTCCGGAAAAATTAATTATTATCGATGAAGCATCGATGATTGATATTTTTTTAGCTAACTCATTATTTAAAGCGATTAATAATGATGCTAGAGTCGTAATTGTTGGTGACGTAGATCAATTACCAAGTGTAGGACCTGGGTTGTTTTTAAAAGATTTAATTGATTCAAACGTTTGTGCGGTGGTTAGACTTGATGAAATTCACCGCCAAGCTAGAGGTTCTAATATTGTAAAAATCGCTAATAAAGTTAATCAACAAACTTTATCTTATGATGATTTAGTATCAGAAAGTGATACTTATATTTATAAAATAAATCGACCCGAATTAAAGCGGTTAATCTTAAGATTAGTTGAAGGTGCTTTAGAACAAGGTTATTCATTAATTGAAGATATTCAAATTTTAATTCCGCAATATAAAGGTGATTTCGGAATCGAAATGGTTAATGAAATGGTTCAAGAAATGTATATTGAGAATAAGAGTATTTATGTTAATCATGGAGATGTTAAATACTATGTTGGTGATAAAGTAATTCAACTAGAAAATGATGCTTTAAAAGATGTGATGAACGGTGATATTGGAGTTGTTAGTGGGATTGTATTTGATAATAAAAATAAACCAACAATATATGTTAATTTTGATGGTAGAGATTTGTCATATGCTAAATCTGATTTAGATCAACTTAACTTAGCATATGCCATTTCTATTCACAAGTCTCAAGGATCAGAATATCCAATAGTCATTATTCCGATTGTGAAAAATTATATTCACATGTTAAAGAAAGAATTGCTTTATACAGCGATTACCCGCGCTAAAGCCTATCTCTTTATTATGGGAGATGTTGATTTGATGATTTATGCTTCAAACCGGATAACATCTAAACGACAATCAACATTAGTTAATCGATTAAATGATGAAATAAATGAAGAAAATCAACCAGAAGTTGATGATGTTAATCCATATGATTTTATGTAATTAAACAGGTGATATTGATATGAAATATGTAAAGAAAATATTATTGTTAATAGTTTTGTTATTAACATTAACATCATGTTTTAAAACGGAATATAATGTCGTTTTTAAAAATCATGATGGTACTATAATTGAGAGTCAAACAGTTCAAGAGGGACTTAAGGCAACACCACCAGAAGCACCGGTTCGAGAAGGTTATACTTTTAAAGAATGGAGTGTGTCTTTTGATAGTGTTACCCAAAATTTAGAAGTCATTGCTAAGTATGAAATTAATCAATACGAAGTTAAATTTATTAGTGATGGAAATGAGATTAAGTCAGAGACTGTTGAACATGGTCAGGCGGCAACTGCTCCAGAAAATCCAACTAAAGAAGGTTATACTTTTACGGGTTGGACTGTTGAATTTAATAATGTTACTAGTAACTTAGAAGTCGTTGCTAAATTTGAACCTACTACTTATGAAGTTATATTTATTAGTGATGGAAATGAGATTAAGTCAGAGACTGTTGAACATGGTCAGGCTGCAACAGCTCCAGAAAATCCAACTAAAGAAGGTCATACTTTTACGGGGTGGACTGTTGAATTTAATAATGTTACTAGTAACTTAGAAGTCGTTGCTAAATATGAAATTAATCAATACGAAGTTAAATTTATTAGTGATGGAAATGAGATTAAGTCAGAGACTGTTGAACATGGTCAGGCTGCAACAGCTCCAGAAAATCCAACTAAAGAAGGTTATACTTTTATGGGTTGGACTGTTGAATTTAATAATGTCACTAGCAATTTAGATGTGGTTGCTAAATTTGAACCGATTACTTACGAAGTAAAATTTATTAGTGATGGTGTTGTGGTTGATACCCAAAATATTACCTATGGCAACTCTGCGGTTGCACCGACAAACCCAACTAGGGTTGGTCACACATTTAATGGTTGGGATATTTCTTTTAATAATGTCACTAGTAATTTAGAAGTTACTGCCCAATTTAAAATTAATACTTATCAAGTTAAGTTTTATCATGAAGGAATTTTAGTAGATTCCCAATTAGTTAATTATGGGGAATCAGCTTCCTTACCTGATGAACCAACTAAAGTCGGACACACTTTTGTTGGTTGGAGTATTCCACTTGAAAATATTACGAGTAATTTAGATATAGTTGCTAAATTTGACCCGATTACTTACGAAGTAAAATTTATTAGTGATGGTGAAGTAGTTAATACCGAAACGGTAGAACACGACAGTGTTATTCCTAATTTTGAGCCTACAGCTAAAGTTGGATATAAATTTGAATATTGGTATCAAGTTGAAGGAACTGCATTTAATTTTACGATTCCAATTACTTCAGGGGTGACATTAATTGCTTATTGGAGTAAAGTTGGCAAAACAACTTTAGAAAAAATTAATGAAGATATTGATTCATTTATTAGTGAGTTATATTTAAGCCAATATGAGTTGAATTTACCAGCTGTTAGTAAAGTGAATGGTTCAACTATAAGTTGGACGACAACATCACCATATATTTTAGATAGCGGTATGATCTTACCGGTGGTTTATTCTGATGGAATGGATACCACTGCAGAACTTGAAGTAATTTTTACATTAAATGGTGAATCAGTAACGAAAGTTGTAGAAATAAATTTAGTTAGAAATCAACCAGTTTTGATTGCTGAATCAAAAATGGTGCCGTTTGAAAACTTAACTGTTGAATTTGATGTAGTTAATAGTGAATTAGAATTATTTTTTGAAGCTGGTGGATCGGTTCCATATGTTTCACTATCATCATTTTTTGATTTATTAGATGGATTTGTTTGGGAAGGAACGGAGTTTACTTATACTCAAACTGGTGAAGTATTAGAAGTTGAATATGGATACTATGATTCAATAGGAGATGAGTATTATAGTTTAATTTTAACGGTAGATGCCGCTAATAATTGGATTTATGCTAATGATCCTGCTTTCTATTGGATATATGTTTATTCAACAGAAACAAATTATGGAAGACATATTAAGTATGTTAATCATCCGGATGAACATTTTGGTTTAGCTTATAATGTAGTTTATGAATTAAGCAAATATAATTTAGATATTCCAACTTATAACAATCAAATTTTAGTTCCGTTTTATTTAGCTAATCAATTATTTTTAGGGCCTAATTATTATAATCTTTACTATAATGGTGATAAAATATACGGTGTTTATGGTTTACCGTCATATGGAGATTATGATTATGAAATAATGAAAACTAGTAGTTATAATGGAAAAAAACTACCAGTTGATTTAAGGATTCATAATTTTAATATGTTCGCTTTTAATTTAGATTATTTTTACGGATTGAAAGATTTTGCTGAAGTAGAAACTTATTATAATGTTTTATATGAGAAAAAAGATCAATTATTAAATGAAAATGCTGATGTGGTGGATCGTGCGATATCTGAAATATTGTTACTTTATCTTGATGAACCACATACCAGTTTTGGGTATCCTTCTTACTATAATGAATTAGAATGGGAAGGACCACCATCTGATAGTTTGTCAAATTATGGACCAAGATTCCAACAATGGTATATGGATGGATATATTGGAGTTGATGAAGCAATTGCCAATAAATGGGGTGTAACTGATCCTACTATTTGGGCTGCATACTCAGAATTAAGACCATTTTATTGGTTTTTGAATAATGAATATGCGGTTCTCTCACTAGATAATTTTGATACGGCAGATATTTATGAATCTAATAGTCATGATAACGAAATAATTGCTGATATTTTAGGGTTACCAACATCTAGTGTGATTCTTCCAACAATTGTTGGGGGCACTAAATATTTCCATTACAATATGAGTACTGTTGATGATGAACAATTAGAGTTGATTGTTAAGGGGTTAGATGCGACATATTTACCAACATATATCCAAAAATTAAAAGATTTTGGATATACCCATGTTAAAAAATCAACAACTGATCCTGATAAAAAAGATGGTTATTTTCAAAAGACAATTGATGGCATTAATTTTATGGTTCAAGTAACATATGATGAAATATTTGAAGTATTATATTTAGGAGTTGCTAAGGAAGTACCATTAAATTATGAAGCTGAGTGGCCATTAATTTTAGATTTTGTGTGGTTACTTTACCTTGATAGCGCTGTTTATTTAGAATTTATGATTGAATTAATGTTAGAAGAAAAGCCAACGGTTAAAAATATTATTTTAGATTTAACTTGGAATACAGGCGGCAATTTAGGAGCTCTTTTTCGAGTAGTAGGCTTTGTAACTAACGAACCATTTAAAGTTTCAGAAATGCAAAGAGATACCGGATATAAAGCAACCCGGTATGTTCAAGTTACCGGAGTCCCTAATTATTCAACTATTAAATGGTCACTATTGGTATCGCCAGTTACTTTTAGTGCTGGGAATTCATTAACAACCATTTTTAGAGAAAATAATTTAGGACCAATCATTGGCATGAAAACTGGTGGTGGTGCATGTACAGTAACACCAGTTTTATTACCAATTGGTACTGCCTTTTCAATGAGTAGTAATGATTTAGAAGCTTATCGTACCGGATCTGGAACTGAACTAGATCCATATCTATATCATGATGTTGAATTAGGTATCGTTCCCGATCACATTATTACTGATCATGATGATTTATATGATGAAATAGTTTTATTAGAATTTCTAACTAATTAACAAAAAAAGGACAGGAAAAACTGTCCTTTATTTATTTATTTTGGTGGAGATGAGGGGATTTGAACCCCTGTACGAAATACATAAGAGATTACTTTCTACAAGTTTATAGTATTTAGGTTATTTCGCTAAGTTTATTAAATACTCAAACTAAAGATTAGCTAGCTAATAGTAATTCGTTAGTTCTTATTAGCATCCAAACTAATATATCTTACTAAAATGTGCCGCCCCATAAAACGTAAGAGATTTTAAGGTTTGGTTTTTGCTTTTTCTTAAGCAAATGCTAAATTTTGGTTTCCGGTTATTATAACCTCGACGTTTTGACTTGCGTTACCAAGACTTGCTTATAATAACTTATCATACCCCGGCGAATCCATAAACATCCCCATGCTTTACTAATTTACAATTAATAGGAAAATAAGTCAAGTAAATTTTATTAAATTATGTTTTTATTTTAAAATCATTGAAAAAGAAAGTGATTTAGACTTATATATATGGTTAAAAACAAGTTTAAATGATAAAATATCAGTAGTGCAAATGTGGAAAGACAGGTGATTTAATGATTAAAGGGATAGTTTTTGATTTAGATGGAACCTTACTTAATACGATTGATGATATTAATAACGCTTTAAACCATATTTTAAGAAATAATGGTTTTAAAGAAAAAAACCTTAATGAAACTAAATTAAATTTAGGTAGTGGCTCTCGCCATCTAATTCAACAATCATTACCAAGTTATGTCTCAGAAAATGTTTTTTTAAAAGTACATACTGAATATCAAGAATATTATCAACATCATAACGATATTTTAACTCGACCATACGATGGTATTTTAGAAGTTTTAAGAGATTTAAAAGAAAAAGGATTTAAATTAGCAGTGGTCTCTAATAAAGATGATCATGATGTGAAGCTATTAAATAGAAATAAGTTTTTGGGATTGATTGATATTGCCGTTGGGGCAAGAAGAGGTAAACCGGTTAAACCCGACCCATATTTAGTTAATGTAGCATTAGAAAAAATGGAATTATCTCATCAAGAAGTAGTTTATATTGGAGATAGTGATGTTGATATTTTAACCGCTAGAAATTCAAAGATTTCGATGATAACTGTTACTTGGGGATTTAGAGATTTAATCACTTTAGAAAAACATGGGGCAACCAATATTATTAATCATCCAAGTGAAATAGTAAAGAAGGTGAAGTTAATTAATGATCAAATTAATAAACGTTAGTAAATATTATAAAACTGAAGCTGGAGTTTCAGTTGGTTTAGTTAAAGCCAATTTAGAGTTTAATGTTGGTGAATTTGTAGCGGTTGTTGGTGAATCTGGATCAGGTAAAACGACACTTTTAAATGTCATTTCAGGATTGGATACTTATGAAGATGGAGAAATGTATATTTTTGATGAGCCGACTAGCCATTTTGAAATTGAAGATTTAGAAAAATATCGTTCAACTTATGTTGGTTTCGTATTTCAAAATTATAATATCATTGATTCTTATACGGTTTTACAAAATATTACTGTTGCTTTAGAGTTACAAGGTTATCCCAGAAACCAGATTAAATCAAGAGCTCTTGAGTTAATCAAAAGAGTTGGGTTAACTCATCGTAAAAATCATAAGGCAGCTAAATTATCTGGTGGAGAGAAACAAAGAGTTGTTATTGCTAGAGCGTTAGCTAAAGATTGTCCGATTATTGTCGCTGATGAGCCAACTGGTAATTTAGATTCTAAGTCAGGTGCTGAAGTTATGGCACTACTTAATGAAATTTCAAAAGATAAATTAGTTATTATTGTGTCTCATAACTATGAAGAAGTTAAACCATATGCAACTAGAAAAGTAAGAATTCACGATGGACAAATTGTTGAAGATGTTATCTTAAAACAAGTTGAAACAACAAGCAAAATTGAAAAGCCAGAAGTAAAAGAGTTTACTTTACAACAAACATTTAGATGGAGTTTATTAGATTTATTTTCTAAACCAAGAAGATTTTTATTTTTGCTAATAAGTCAATTGGTAGTTATGTTTCTTTTTTCGATTAGTTATGCTGGAACTCAAATGGCAGTTGAGGCAATGAATGATACCGGAGTCTATCGTTGGAATAATAATTTTTATACAGAAAATCGGATTAATATTCAACGATTTGATGGTAATGAGATAACATTAGATGAAATTGAAGCGTTTAAAAAAGATGAACGGGTGATTAGTGTATCAACAAATAGTATGCAATTTCTAGATGGTGGCGGCAATCTTTCCCTTGCAGCTACAACTTATTTTGGCAGACGTGAAATTCTAGGAACTAGTCATAATACTATTTTTAAACAAGGCAAAGGTGAACTTCAAAGTGGAAAAATTCCAACGGAAGTTAATGAAGTTATTTTATCAAATGATTTCAGAAATGAGTTTAAACTCAATGATGAACTTAAATTAACTATGCCTCATGAATTTTCTGAATTTTTTCCAGAAGTTAAAGTTATTGTTAAAGGATTTTCTAATGACAACAATTCGATTATTTATTTTGATGAACGATTTGCTACACCAGGGAATTTAGGCTTTGAGTTATTTGTTGCTAGGGTAGGTAGTAGTTTAAATCTTTATCTAAATGGAGAAGCCCGTAAAATTTATTATTTTTATGAGGATGATGTTAATAATTCTTTTGATTTTTATGTGACTCCTGAATTTTTAGAAGATTTACAAACAATTGAAATTAAAGATTATAATCAAACTTATTATTTGTCTAATGTTGCTGAAGCTGATGTGAAAACATTAACAAATATTATGAATTTTAATGTTGGGTATTCAAAACTTTATAAAATTGCTGAAGAAGTTTATAATTCACGATACGAAATATCATTAATTGTTAAAGATCGGACTGATGCTAATGCCGTTATTAATAAAATAGATAATTCGGTTTATCAAATCCGAACCCATAGCCAAGTAGAAGATACATATTTTACACTTATTAAAAAGATATTTGGAATCGTTGCTTTTGTTGGTAGCATTATTAATTTATTATTCTTATATGCTATTTTAGGATTAGTAATTCGTAATAGCATGAATGCTAGGAAGAAAGATTTTGCTATCTTTAGATCGATTGGAACTAATGAAAAAACAATTGGGATATTAGTTATTTCCCAACAAATAATTGTTAGTGTTTTATCATACATTATATTGCTGATTACTGTTGGTATTTTAAGAATTGTGGTACCAGCTAGTTTCCTTGATTTTAGAATCTTACATTGGTATCATTTCTTAATTTTATTTGTCTTATTTATTTTATTCTCAGTTTGGTTAGGATTTAGATTTAACAAGAAAATTTTTAAGATTACGGTTATCAAAAATTTACAAATTGAGGAGGTGATCTAAATGATTAAAGTTAAAAATATTTATAAATCATTTAATAAAGGTCGCTCGAATGAAGTAAAGGCGGTAAATGATGTTACTATCGATTTTCCTGAAAAAGGAATTGTGACATTATTTGGCCATTCTGGAAGTGGGAAAACCACGATTTTAAATATCGTTGGTGGTTTAGATAAACCAACTAAAGGTGATATATTATTTGAGGGAAATAAAGTTAAAGACTTCGATAGCATCCGCGCTAAAAGAATTGGTTATGTTTTCCAAAATTATAATTTATTTAATAATTTATCGGTTTTTGATAATGTCGCTTTCGTGCTAAAGATGTTAGGAATTAATGATAATGAGTTCATTAAGCGAAGAGTTGAATATACTCTTGATTTAGTTAACATGTTACCATTTAAACGTAAGAAAGCTAATGAGCTTTCTGGAGGTCAACAACAAAGAGTTGCCATCGCTAGAGCATTAGTAAAAAATCCTGACTTTATTATCGCTGATGAACCAACTGGTAATATTGATTCAAAAAATAAAATTGAAGTCATGAACATTTTACGAAAAATTAGTGAACATAAACTAGTTATTTTAGTAACACATGAAGAAACGATTGCTAAATATTATAGCGATCGAATTATTACCTTAGTAGATGGAAAGATTGTTAATGATGTCTTAAATAAATCTGGGGTTGTTAATGAATTTGTTAGCGATAACGAAATATATTTATCAGATTTAACTACTAAAGAAACCATTGAAAAAGATAACTTATTTATTGAATATTTTGGTGATGATAAAAATAAATTAAAAGTATCATTAATATTCCAAGATGGAACTTTATATATTAAATCAAGTGATAATGTAAGAATTGATTTATTAAATGAAAATAGTCGTGTTCAAGTTTTTGAAGAAAGAATAATTGATGAATCATTTGATCTGAGTGAGACTGATTTCGAGTATCACGATTTAGCTATTGAGTCTAATCTTTTAGGGAAAAGGCAATTATTTTCTTTTAAAAATAATTTAAAAGTTGCTTTTTCAAAAATATTTAACCAATCACTTCGTGGTAAATTACTAATTTTTGCTTTAATGTTATCAGGAGTTTTAATTGCTATTGGTGCAATTCGATTGGGTGATCTGTTTACATCTAAAGTTCCAGATGAAATGTTAGTCGATAAAGATTTCTATGAAGTGAGTCTTAATCAAAAAAACCCTAATCAGATTCCTTTTACTATCGAAACTGATGATGACTTATATTTAGTTTCAAGTTATATGAAAAAGCAAAATACAATAAAAATTAGTTCAATTGGTAACCAAATCGGTAGTGGGACAGTTCAAGCTAGATTAGTTCCAGTTAATGAAATTAAGGCCAGTGAATTAATTTATGGAACAATGCCTGAACAAAATAATGGAGCGGTGATTACTAAAGAAATTGCTGATAGTATAGTAAAAGACTATAAAGAAATTTTAGGAATTCTTAATATTAAAAATTTAATTGGGAGAAAGTTCCGTCTTGAATCGGGTGAAGAATTGGTAATTACCGGTATTTCTAATCGAGAAACTCCATTAGTATTTATAAATCGAAATTTAGCTAAGTCAGTTCATTTATTTGAAATGCTTATTTATCAATCTAATGGGGGCGGATTGATGTTAGCACCATTAGAATTTAATCCAAACAGTATTGTTCACGGTAGATTACCAGCTACATGTGAAAATGGAGAACTTGAAGTTGTTTTAAATGATCTATATTGGGAAAACTCCGAATATTATCAAACGCCATTCGAACCATTTTACTACACCTTTAGAGAATATGGCTTTTATGATCAACCAGGTGATATAGCAGATGAAACGATGTTACAGTTTTATGATCATCCAAAAAAATATAAAATTAAAGTCGTTGGAATCGTTAAATTGAATGATGGTCCTAAGGGAGTTGCCTATTCGACGACTAATTTGATGGCTAAGCTTTATGATGATGTTCAAACGGAAGGATTTGCGAGAGAATTATTTACAACTGATCAAAAGATAGTTAATCGCTTAAGTGCTAACTATGAAGTTGTTAATATGCGCCAACAACAAATTGATAACGATCTTAAATTAAGAAATACTCAATTTGCCGGTATTATTACATTTAGTTTGGTAATTTTCTTGTTATCGGCAGTAGGATATTTCTTTATTAATAAATCGGAAATGTTAAGGCATATTTATCAAATTAATGTTTATCGAAGTTTGGGTGTTAAAAAATTTGAAATTGTAAAATCATTTATTGTCGATATTTTAGTCTTAACAACACTAACATCATTAATTGGTTATTTAATTGTATCAGGAATATATATAAATTTATCGAGTGGTACATTAGGAGAAATTGGCATTATCAAGCCACATTATCCGACATTAATCTTGGGAATTGTATTGGTATATATAATTAATATTATCTCAGGAATTATCCCAGTTTTAACACTATTACTCAAGAGCCCAGCTGAGATAATGCGAACTTATGATTTTTAATTTAAGTTAAAAAAATAAAAAAATTAGATGAAATAAAGACTAAATACTTTGACTAGATTCAAATGTGATTTAGTCTTTATTTATGGTATAATTAAGGTGGTGATTAATTTGATAGAATTTGAAGTTTTACATGTGTGTAAACAAAGTGGTGCCAGACTAGGAAAACTAATAACACCATCAGGTATTTTTGAAACTCCAATTTTTATGCCAGTAGGAACTAAGGGCACTGTAAAAACGTTGAACTCCCAAGAAATTTTAGAAGTTTCAGAAGGACTAATCTTATCAAATACATATCATCTATGGTTAGAGCCAGGAGTAGATGTAATTAAGGCTCATGATGGTGTTAAAAAGATGATGCACTGGGATCAGGCGATGTTAACTGATAGTGGTGGATTTCAAGTTTTTTCACTATCAGATTTGCGAGATATTAAAGAAGAGGGAGTTTATTTTAGACATCATAAAAGTGGTGAACAATTATTTTTGTCACCAGAGTTATCAATTGAAATTCAAGAAGCGATTGGCGCTGATATTATTATGTCTTTTGATGAATGTCCACCAGCTAAATCAAGTTATGAATATCATAAAAATTCTTTAGAAAGAACATTAAGATGGGCTAAAAGAGGAAAAGATCACCTAAAGACAGATCAAGCATTATTTGGGATTGTGCAAGGTGGCCTCTATGAAGATTTAAGAAGACATTCAGCCGAAGAATTAATTAAAATTGGTTTTGATGGTTATTCAATTGGTGGTTTATCAGTTGGTGAACCAAAAGCTGATATGTATCGGATTACTAAGTTCTTAAATGATATTCTTCCTTTTGATAAACCAAGGTATTTAATGGGGGTTGGTTCGCCTGAAGATTTAGTTGAAGGGGTAATTCGTGGAGTTGATATGTTTGATTGCGTATTGCCGACAAGAAATGCACGTCATGGATCGGTTTTATCAACAACAGGTAAGTTTAATATTAAAAATTTAAAGTATAAATTTGATTTGTCACCGTTAGATCCTAATTTATCTAGTCCGATTTCTAAGTATACCAAAAGTTATATTAGACATTTATTTAGAGAAAGTGAGATTTTAGCATTAAGAATTTTAACTTATCAAAATTTATTATATATTAAACATCTAATGAGAGAGATTAGACAGGCGATTAAAGAAGATCGATTATTGGATTTTAGGGAAGAATTTTATAAAAAGACTAATTATTAGATAAAAATAAAGAAAATTAACAATAAAATAAGTTAATATTTTATTTTATTAATAAAATATAGTAAACTATATTAACTAGGAGTGATATAATGACCTTTCGAGATTATGATCAAGAATTAGATGAAGACATTTTAGATGATAAATCATTAAAACCTAATATTAAGGTTGTTGGTATTGGTGGTGGCGGTGGGAATGCAGTAAATCGGATGATCGAAAATGATGTTAAGGGTGTCAGTTATGTGGCAATTAACACTGATTATCAAGATTTACTAGTTTCGCATGCTCCTGATCGCATTACTATCGGTAAAAAAACCACTAAAGGATTAGGTGCCGGTGCTAAACCTGAAGCTGGCCGTAAGGCGGCCCTTGAATCTGAAGAAGAAATTAAAAAAGCTTTAACTGGAGCTGACATGGTTTTTATTACGGCAGGAATGGGTGGAGGAACCGGAACTGGTGCTGCCCCTGTTGTATCACGTATCGCCAAAGAATTAGGTGCTTTAACTGTGGGGATTGTAACTAAACCATTTTGGATTGAAGGTCCTCAAAGAATGAAATATGCGGTTGAAGGAATTGAAGAAATGCGCCCTTATATCGATACTTTAATTGTCATTCCGAATGACCGTTTATTAAAACTATCTGATAAAGATACTTTATTACTTGATGCCTTTAGAGAAGCCGATAACATTTTACGTCAAGGAGTTCAAGGTATAGCTGAGTTAATTGCGGTTCCAGGATTAATTAATGTTGATTTTGCTGATGTGAAAACAGTTATGGAAAACCAAGGAACTGCATTAATGGGAATTGGTATTTCTAGCGGTAAAAATCGAGCGATTGACGCCACGAGAAAAGCTATCTATTCCAGCGTTTTAGATGTTAGTATTGATGGAGCAACTAATGCGATCGTTAATATTTCAGCGAATACTAACTTAGCAGTTTTTGAAATGGAAGATGTTTTAACTGAAATTAGAAATGCAACTTCACACGATATTAATATTATTTGGGGAACAACTATTAACCGCGATCTAGGAGATGAACTCGTAGTAACGGTTGTAGCCACTGGTTTAGAGTTAAGAACTAAAGAAGATGATTCAGAATTAGCTAAAGCCGTCTTAGAACAAATGAAATGGGGAGCTAATGTTGACAACGAACATGAAGTCAAAGAGACGCCGACTAGTTCAACACCAAAAGAAACTCCAAGTGAAACTAAAGCTAAAACTAAGAGTAGTTCTAAATTCCCATCTTGGGTAAAAGGAAATAAATAAGGCTTAGGCCTTTTTTATTAATGATATTATGTTAAGAGCTGGAATTATTGGAATGCCTAATGTTGGTAAATCAACTTTATTTAACGCCATTACTAAAAGTAATGTTGTTGCTGAAAATTATCCGTTTGCAACTATTGAGCCAAATGTAGGAGTAGTTTTAGTTGATGACCCAAGGTTAGAAGATATCCATGAATTAAATAAAGTTAGTAAAATTGTATATACATCTTTTCAATTTATTGACATTGCCGGACTAGTTAAAGGGGCATCTCATGGAGAGGGGCTAGGTAATCAATTTCTATCCAACATTAGAGAAGTTGATGCCATTTGTCAAGTAGTTAGATGTTTTTTAGATGATGATATTATTCACGTTGAGTCAACTGTTGATCCAATTAGAGATATTGAAACAATTAACTTAGAATTAGCTTTAGCTGATTTAGAAATAATTGATAGAAGACTACCAAGATTAGAAAAAAGAGTCCAATTAAGAGAAGATGAAGCAATGTTTGAATTTAATGTCTTAACCAAAATCAAACAAGCACTAGACATAGGAAAAGATCCAAAAAAATTAGATTTAACAGATCAAGAATTAAAAGTCATTAAAAATTTTAACTTTTTAACATTAAAACCGATGATCTATTTAGCTAATATTGCAGATAGCGATATTATGAATTTAGATAGCAATCAAATGTATCAAGAATTAAGCAAATATCTAAATGAAAATAACGATTTATTGATACCTGTATCAATTCAATTAGAAAGTGAAATTGCTAGTTTATCTAAATATGAACAAAAAGAGTTTTTACAAGAATATGGCTTAGAAAAGCCAACTTTGGATATTATAATTAAAAAGACTTATGACTTATTGGGATTAAGAACATTCTTTACTATGGGTGATGATGAAACCAGAGCCTGGCCTTTTAGAAAAGGGATGACTGCCCCTCAATGTGCCGGAACTATTCATACTGATTTTCAAAAGGGATTTATTAGAGCCGAAACTGTTTCATATGAAGATTTAATGAAAGCTGGTAGTTATTTAAAAGCCAAAGAACAAGGTAAAGTCAGATTAGAGGGCAAAGATTATTTGCCAAAAGATGGTGATATCATGTTCTTTAGATTTAATGTTTAATTAATATATGATAAAATATATAGTGGTATATAAATAAATTGGAGGCGAAAATATGTGTTTTAAACTATTTCGAAACAAAAAGAAAGCTGGACTTTCTGAAGATATTTTTAAACCTGAAACAAAATCCTTAGTTGAATATGTTCAATTAGAAAACTCAACTGATGAAACATTAACTAAAATTGGCGAGGAAATTCAAAAAGGAAATCCTCATATTTTAAACTTTGAGTTATTAGAAATTGATGATGCTAACAAAGCGATGGCTTTTTTATCAGGCGTCGTTTTTGCTATTAAAGGCGAAATTTATGTTTTTAGAAATGGTAGAAATTATATGTTTGCCGATCAACACGTCTATGATGACGGAACTATAGAAGAATTAATTAAAGAGATAGAAGGTTAGTAACAATGAAAAAAGACTACAAGGATACACTATTATTACCGAAAACTGATTTTCCCATGAGAGGTAACTTGGGTGTTAAAGAAAAAGAAATTCAAGCGTTTTGGAAAGAAATCAAATTATATGAAAAAGTACTAGAAAAAAATAAAGCGAACGAAGAGTTTGTTTTTCACGACGGTCCTCCATATGCTAATGGTGATATCCATGCCGGTCATGCTTTAAATAAAATTTTAAAAGATTTTATTATTAGATATCAAACGATGTCTGGAAAATATGTTGATTATGTTCCAGGTTGGGATACTCATGGATTGCCAATTGAAGTTGCAATTTCAAGACGTGGTGTTGATCGAAAGAAAATGGATAAAAGCGAATTTAGACAAAAATGTGCTGAATTTGCACTAGAACAAGTAGCAATTCAAAGAGATCAATTTATGCGTCTAGGTATTTTAGGTCGATGGTATGAACCTTATTTAACATTAACTCCTGATTATGAAGCTAGACAAATTAGACTATTTGCGAAAATGGTGGAACGCGGATTAATTTATCGCGGATTAAAACCAATTTATTGGTCACCATCTAGTGAATCAGCATTAGCAGAAGCTGAAATTGAATATCATGAAGTTACATCTGATTCAATTTATGTCGCTTTTAATTTAGTTGATGGTCATAAAGAGTTAAAAGGTGCTAAATTAGTGATTTGGACGACAACTCCGTGGACCTTACCAGCTAACTTAGCTATTGCAGTTAATCCAAGATTAGACTATTTATTAATTGAAAGTAATGGTTCCAAATACATTGTTGCTCAATCAAGATTAAGTGAATTAACTAAAATTTTAGGATGGGAAAATGTTAAAATTATTAAAACTTATTTAGGAACGGAATTAGAAAATTTAACTTATATTCATCCAATTTATCAAAGAAAATCACCAGTTATTTTAGGTGAACATGTTACTGCTGATGATGGTACCGGATTAGTTCACACCGCTCCTGGTCATGGTGCCGATGACTATATCGTTGGTCAAAAATACAATTTAGATATTTTATCACCAGTTAATGAAGAAGGATTTTTAACTGATGAAGCTGGTGAATTTAGTGGTTTATTTTATAGTGATGCTAATCCAAAGATTATTGAAAAATTAAAGGAATTGGGACATCTTTTAGCGCATTCAAAAGTTAATCACCAATATCCACATGACTGGCGAACTAGAAAACCAATTATTTTTAGAGCCACTCCACAATGGTTTGCTTCAATTGAAAAATTGAAATCACAATTACTTAGTGAAATTGAAGAAAATATTAATTGGAAACCAAAATGGGGTGAACTTAGACTTCATAATATGATTAAGGATCGTGATGATTGGTGTATTTCACGTCAAAGAGTATGGGGGGTTCCAATTCCAATCTTTTATTGTGAAAATGGCAAAGCCATTATTGATCCAGAGATTATTATGCATGTGGCAGATCTATTTGAAGTATATGGTTCAAATGTTTGGTATGAACGAGAAGCAAAAGATTTATTACCAAATGGTTATACTAATCCAAATAGTCCTAACGGAATTTTTACTAAAGAAGAAGATACCATGGATGTTTGGTTTGACTCGGGAACTAGCTTTTTAACATTAGGCGGAAAACAATCAGATGTCTATTTAGAAGGAAGCGATCAATATCGTGGATGGTTTAATTCATCACTAATTAATAGTGTTGCCTATCAAGATAAAGCTCCATATAAAATGGTCATTTCTCATGGTTTTGTTTTAGATCCAAAGGGACAAAAAATGTCAAAATCATTAGGAAATGTTGTTGATCCAAATAAGGTAACTAATCAAATTGGGGCTGATGTCTTTAGAGTTTGGGTTGCTAGTGTTAACTATGAAAATGATGTAGCTTTATCTGATAATATCTTAAAACAAGCTTCTGAAGCTTATCGTAAGATAAGAAATACTTTTAGATTTATGCTTGGTAATTTAAGTGATTTTGATCCTAATAAAGACTATATTGGTTTTTCTATGAGAGGCAAATTAAACCGTGTAATTACATTAAAGGCAATTGATCTTACTAATGATGTTTTAGATGCATATGAAAGCTATGACTTTGAAAAGATATTTCGCTTGATTATGCCATTTGTCATCAATGATATTAGTGCCTTTTATTTAGATTATACGAAGGATATTTTATATATTTTGGATGAAGATAATTTTGAAAGAAGATCGGTTCAATCAACGATTTATGATGTTTTAATGCGGTTATTGAAATTATTAACTCCAATTATTCCGCATACAACATCAGAAGCATATCAATATCTTCCATTCCGTGATTATGAAGATGTTTATTTAGAAAGCATGCCTAAGAAGCAAGCAAATGAATTTAAGAACTACATTGAGGATTTTGAAAAATTTGAAATTTTAAGAAATGAAGTTTTAAAACAAATTGAAGTTGCTAGAAACGAAAAACTACTTTCTAAAACTTTAGAAGCGGATTTAGATGTGACTGTTACCAAAGAGATTTTAGATGCAATTAATGAATTAGAAATTGATTTGATTCAAGTGTTAATGGTAGCTGATATTAAAGTTAAAGTTGGATCTGAAGTTGAAGTTAAAGTTAGTAAATCTTCAAATGTGACTTGTTCAAGATGTTGGAATGTAGTTCCTTTGATTAATGAAGATGAATTATGTCCACGTTGTGCTAGTATTATTGAGAAAAGGAGTACTTAATAATGAGAATTTTAGTAGTAAATGATGATGGAGTTCAAGCTCCATATCTTGAAACTTTAGTTAGGGTCGCTAGTCGATATGGTTTTGTTTATGTTGCAGCTCCAATTAAAGCTCAATCAGCAACAAGCCATGGTATTACAATAGCTAGTCGAATTTTAGTTGATAAATCATCATATCATGTTCCGGGTTCAGAAAAAACGATCGCTGTTGATGGTTTTCCGGCAGACTGCGTGAGATTGGGAGTTGCTGTTTTTGATGTTGAATTTGATTTAGTTATTTCCGGAATCAATGCCGGCTTTAATATCGCCACTGATCACATCTATTCTGGGACAGTTGCAGCAGCTAGGGAAGCCGCAATTTTAGGAATTCCTGGACTAGCAATTTCAACTCACTCACTTGATAGTCCCAATTTAGATTTTAAGGTTGCTCTAGTTTTAGAAGAAGTATTAAGTGAAGATAAATATTTGAAATATCGATTACTTAATGTCAATATTCCACGAAATCCTGAAATTAAAGGAGTTAAATATACGACACAAGGTCGAAGATTATTTCATGCTGAATTTTCACCACTTCCTGATTCTAATGACTATAAAATAACTTATAGTCAAATGATATATGATGAATCAAGTGAAACTGATGCTTATAATTTAGATAATGACTATATCGTCATTACTCCACTAACAGTTGATCAGACAGATTATGATGAACTAAAAAAGATGAAGAAATAATAAATTTTAGTTTGTATGTATAAAATAAATATGTTATTATAATTATAATAAGGGGTGAACGAATGACTAAATTTAGCCTGCATTTCTTTAAGAAACAAGATAGAAATGTTGATTATAACTTGTTAAGAGCGTTTTTTGAAGCGAATGAAGATTTTCAAGTTAATGTCCATGACGCCAGAAGCGCCGAATTTGTTTACACGCACCCAAGGCTGTTACATCAAGCGGTTTTTTATCAAACGAAAAGTTCACATGTGCCCAATATTTACCGAATTGATGCGGCTTTTTTAGATGTTAATATTCATGTTGATATTCCGGTTTTATCACCGGATTATTTTGTTCGTGAAGTTTTATATTTGGCTGAGCAATTAGCTAGTCGTTTTGGTTTTTATATTTACTATGAAATCTTCAATAATCCAATGGAAGTTGACATTGATTTTATTATGCAAGTCTTTACGACTCTTAAAAAATCATATTTAGATCGCAATCCTGATAAGTATGAAGAATATCATATTTTAAATAAGAAAAAAGCTCAGGCAATTTTTAGATATATTGATGAATTACCACAACTACAAAATTATTATAGTGATTTAGAGGTTTTTGTCCCCAAATATCATATTTTAAAAGATGAAAATAATAATTTAGTTTTAGCGATGGAATGGCGAGAAAATACCGCAACATTATTCCCACCGTTTGTCGATTATATCTTTTACCGGTCACAAGCCGAAGTGAAAGTTTTACAGTCAGATTTAGTTTTTGAAGAAATTGGAGAATTTTTAGAACAAGTACCGGGGTTTATTAGAGAAACATCGGTGATTAATAAATCGCAAGTTAAGCGAGTAAATAAGATTATGAAGAAAATTCGCTTCCCTAAAAATAAATATAGTTTCTCTAAAGAAAGTCTTATGTCGGTACTAGATTAATGAAACTTGATAAAAAATTTTGGATTAATTTTGCGATATATCTTTTTGGTTTAATTTTAGTTGGACTGGGCGTCCAAATTATTATTTATACCGATTTAGGAGCGGCACCATTAGATGCCTTCACTTATTATTTAGCTAGAATTTATCTTCAGCTATTTAAAAGTGGTGACTTATCAAGTCATAAAACGGTAATTGGAGCTGCCTCATTTCTTTTTGGGACATTAACAACTATTATTTTATTTGCGATTACCCGAAATAAAAAATTAATATTTACTTGGCTCAATATTTTATTAATTTCAGGAATTATTTCAGCGTGGGGCGAGTTATTCAATAACTTTAGTTCCGAAGGCGTTTTAATGATACTACGAATTTTAATTTTAATTGCTGCCATCATTATTCTCGCTTTTGGTGTCTTCTTAGTTTTATTAACTGAGTTCCCAGCTGGACCACCAGAAGAGATTATGAAATTAATTAATGGTAAAGTCAATAACTTGTTGGTATCCAAATTAATTACTGAAGGAATGTATTTGGTCTTGGCATTGATTGCGATGACTATTTCCAAAGTAGTAATTGATAAAAGTATGATGGAATTTACACAAGTTGGCGCCTTTACTATCGTTACTTTAGTACTGACGGCACTACTAATTTCTTTATTTGACAAAGTTTTTCGAAAGATGACTTCAAAGAAAGGAGAAATCAAAAATGAATAAATGTATTTATTGTGGATCTGAAAATTTAAAACAAGTTAAATTAAAAAGTTTTGGTGATGTCTTAATCGCTCCTGTATTAGCCTCTGGACATTCTAAAACTTTTGGTAATGCATCATTATGGGGAGATTTATGTACTGATTGCGGATCAATTACTAGAGTATACATTAAAGAAAAAGATTTGAAAAAATATCAAAAGTAAAGATAATTACTAAAAAAACATACAGAAAGGAAGTAGTAAGTATGAAATTAAATCAATATATTGACCATACTAAACTTGGTCCAACCGTAACTAAAAATGATGTTAAAAAATTAGTTGAAGAAGCTAGAAAATATGAGTTTTTTAGCGTTTGTGTTAATACCACCTTTGTCAAATATGCCAAAGAATTAGTTGAAGGTAGTAATGTAAAAATCGCCACTGTGATTGGATTCCCTCATGGAACTCACACACCAGCGGTTAAAGCTTTTGAAACGGCAGAAACTATTAAAGATGGGGCTGATGAAATTGATATGGTCCTAAATGTTAATGCACTAAAAGATAAGGACTATGATTTAGTTTTAGCTGACATTAAAGGAGTTGTCAAAGCGGCAGCAGGTAAAGTCGTCAAAGTTATTATTGAAACTTGCTATTTAACTAAAGAAGAAATTGTTAAAGCGTCACAATTATGTGTGAAAGCGAAAGCTCATTTTGTGAAAACTTCAACCGGATTTGGTCCAAGGGGAGCTTCAGTTGAAGATGTTGAATTAATTGATGAAACAGTTAATGGTAAAGCCGAAATTAAAGCCTCAGGCGGCATTAGAACTTATGAAGATGCCATGGCGATGATTGAAGCCGGAGCGACTCGCTTAGGAGCTTCTAAAGGCGTAGAAATTATGGAGGGAGTAAAAGTAGATGATTCCGACACCTCATATTGAATTAAAAGATCGAGATAAAATTGCTAAAGTTGTTTTAATGCCAGGAGATCCACTAAGAGCTAAATGGATTGCTGAAACATATTTAACTGATGTCGTTCAAATTAATGGCGTAAGAAATATGTTAGGTTTTACTGGTAAATATGGTAAGAAAAAAGTAACGGTTATGGGTTCAGGGATGGGAATGCCAAGTATCGGCATTTACTCATATGAATTATTTGCTTTCTATGGTGTTGAAAAAATAATTCGAGTTGGTTCGGCTGGAGCATATAGCCCTAATTTAAAATTATATGATGTTGTTTTAGCATCTGCAGCTTGGAGTGAATCAAGCTATGCGAAAACGATGGGAGTTACCAATCGTTCTATGATTAGACCTGCAAAATCGTTAAATAATCGTTTATTAAAAAGTGCTAATAAATTAGGTATTCCAGTTAAAGAAGCAGTGATTCACTCTTCAGATGTTTTCTATCGCATTAATCCTGATGAGTATCAAGAAATTTACCAAAAACATCATGCTGAATGTGTTGAAATGGAATCATTTGCTTTATTTGCTAATGCGCGAGCATTAGGCAAACAAGCAGCATGTATTTTAACTATTTCTGATTCTTTAGTGACTAAAGAAGCAACTTCATCTCAAGAAAGACAAACTGCATTTAATAAAATGATTGAGATTACTTTAAATAGTTTATAAATCAATCTCAACAAAAGTACATATTTTATTCAAAGATAAAGGCTAGTGGCAAACTAGCCTTTTTTTCATTTTATAATTGTATATAAAATTGTTAATTATAATTAATCTTCGTTTTTTTGATTCATTTTTGGCAACTATGAGAATTAATATATTTTTAATATAATCAAGGCGAAAGGAGGAATTATGTTTAATCAAGTCACATTAGTTGGCAGACTAGTTCAAGACCCTGAAATTAAAACTCTTGATAGTGGCAAAAGAGTTTCTGAAGTGACATTAGCTGTCCGTCGGGCGTTTAAAAATATGGACGGTGAATATGATACAGATTTTATTAGAGTCACTTTATGGGAGGGTCTAGCCGAAACCGTAACTAGTTATATGAAAAAAGGGACAATGGTTTTAGTAATTGGCCGGACTCAAATTAGAAGATATGATATTAGCGACGACCGATATTTAAATATTATCGAAATTGTCGCGGAACGGATTACTTATTTATCCACTCCCTATCGAAGAGACGACGAATCCCGTCTTGATGATGAAAGCTCGTATTGAGCTTTCTTTTTTAACTTAATATAAGTGATAAAATCAACGATTTTTGATACAATATAGGTAAGGACGTGACGAGATGAAAATAGATTTTAAAAAAGAAGTTTTAAAAAGAAAAGATGAATTTCTAAAAGATTTAAAAACTTTAATTCAAATAAATTCAGAATTAACTACTTATGATCCGAAAAGATTAGGTATGCCATTTGGAGCTGGGCCAAGGGAAGTTTTAGATGAAATGCTAGCGCTTGGGGTTAGAGACGGTTTTAATGTGCTAAATGTCGATGGTTTTGCCGGCCATATTGAATATGGTAAACAAAAGGAATATGTAGCTATTTTGGGACACTTAGATGTCGTTCCTGCTGGTAACAACTGGACTTATTCACCATACGAATTAACAATTGTTGATGGAAAATTATATGGTCGAGGTGTTGAAGATGACAAAGGACCAACTTTAGCAGCTTATTATGCGATGAAGATATTAAAGGAATTAAAAGTTCCTCTTTCCAAAAGAGTAAAATTAATTTTGGGAACTGATGAAGAATCGGGATCTCGTTGTGTTGAACACTATTTTAAAAAACATCCCGAAATTCCCGTGACTGGATTTGTTCCCGATGCTGATTTTCCATTAATTTATGCTGAAAAAGGAATTTTAAGAGTTGATATTACTGGTGAAATTCAAGATGAAGTAATTTTATCACTTGATGCTGGTTTAAGAGCTAATATGGTTCCAGATGCTATTAATGTTGTTTTAAAGGGAAATTTAGTGGAATCAATTAAACAAGTAGATAGTACGCTTGAACCAACTTTTGATAATAATGTAACCAAAGTTACTTTAAGTGGGAAAAGTGCCCATGGATCAACTCCTGATTTAGGAGAAAATGCGGTTTTTAATTTTCTAAAACTTTTAGAACAATTAGAAATTAACACCAAATTATCTAATGTATTAGAAACATATTTTGCTAATGACACATCGGGAGAAAAATTAGGAATTAATCAAATATGCAATGAAACAGGTAATTTAACATCAAATTTAGGGATTCTAAAATATGTTGATAATCGATTATTAACTACTTTAGATATAAGATATCCCAAGGGGATTACTTATTCAGAAATTGTCGAATCAATTAATTCAAAATTGGAAAATTACCAATTATCAGTTACAAAATCAACAAATGCTGATATGTTATATGTATCACCCGAATCAACATTAGTCAAAACATTACTTGATGTCTATATTAAACATACGGGCGATCAAGAGGCGAAACCAATGGTTATTGGTGGTGGAACTTATGCAAGAAGTATTCCAAATGTGGTCGCATTTGGTCCACATTTTCCAGGTAGGCCATCATTTATTCATCAAAAAGATGAATATATGTTACTTGATGATTTATTGCTAGCAACGACAATATATTTAGAGGCACTTTATAAATTAGCTAAGTAATCTACATCATCTTTTTATCGGAGGGACATATGATATTACTTGAAGATGATTATAAAAAAGAAAGTAAAAGACCAGCCACACTTTTTGTTGCATGTCTTTTTGTTACGGTGATGACAGCTCTTAGTAATGTAATTTTACCAAACGATGAATTTAGTACGCTAGAACTAGTTTTAACCAGTTGTTTTTTTGGGGCATTTACCCTTTATATGTTATACCGCTGGTTAGAAACTTTGAGATATAAACTTGTAGTAACTAATAAAAAAATAACTGCAAGAACTTTGTTTAAAAAGTATGAAATAGAAATGGTAGAGATTACTAAATGTACCTATCAGCAATATAAAAAAACTGAATTATATCAATTTGGTATTTATGGAAAAGAAAGTGCCTTTTCTGTAACAACTAGATATCAATACCGATTGGTTAAGATTTTAGAAAAACATGAAATTAGTGTAACGGAAGTAGAAGAGGGTGGTAAATTATGAAACAATACTTAAAAATGTGCCAAGAAATTTTAGATAAAGGTGAAGTTAAAGTTGATCGTACTGGAGTTGGAACTAAGGGTTTCTTTGGCTATCAAGCGAGATATAACTTAAAAGAAGGCTTTCCACTACTTACTACTAAAAGAGTATATTTAAGAGCGATTATTCATGAATTATTGTGGTTTATTAGTGGCGACACTAATATTAAATATTTGGTTGATAATAATGTTAGAATTTGGAATGAATGGCCATATGAGATTTTTAAAAACTCAGAAGATTATCAAGGAGAGACGATTGATGAGTTTGTTGAAAAGATTAAAAATGATTTTCAATTTGCTAAAAAACATGGAGATTTAGGCCCAGTCTATGGCAAACAGTGGCGCGATTTTTTTGGAATTGATCAAGTTGAAGATGTAATTAATCAAATTAAAAATAATCCAAACTCAAGACGCATTATTATCTCGGCTTGGAATCCAAAAGAGTTAGATCAAATGGCGTTACCGCCATGTCACGCTTTTATGCAATTTTATGTCTCGGGTGATGGGAAATTATCACTTCAGTTATATCAAAGAAGTGCCGATGTTTTCTTAGGGGTTCCATTTAATATTGCTTCATATTCCTTATTATTAATGATGGTAGCTCAAGTCACAGGACTCGAAGCGCATGAATTTATTCATACAACCGGAGATACACATATATATTTAAATCATTTTGAACAAATTAAACTACAACTTTCAAGAGAACCAAGACCGTTACCAAAAATGATTTTAAATCCTAAAGTTAAGTCGATTTATGATTTTAAATTTGAAGATTTTAAACTTGTTGATTATAATCCTCATCCAGCGATTAAAGGGGTGGTTGCAGTATGATTAACTTGATTTGGGCAATGGATGAAAATCGTCTAATAGGCGACAAAAACCGCTTACCATGGCATTATCCCACTGATTTAAAGCACTTTAATAACCTCACTAGAAATAAAATCGTGCTAATGGGGCATGAGACATATCTTTCGTTAAAAGGGTATTATAAATCTAAGCGGTTACCATATCAAAAAATATATGTGGCTAATTTAAATTACTATCAATACGAAGATGCAATTTTAGTTAGTGATGCCATTAATTTTCTTAAAAATAACCAAGAAGAGCTTTGGGTGATTGGTGGGAAAATGATTTATGAATTATCATTACCATTTGCTGATAATTTATATATCACTTATATTTTAAATCGGCATGTTGGTAATATCTACTTAAAATCATTTTCACTAAATGCTTTTACATTAACTGAAAAACGAGTTGAACCGGGTTTAATATTTACCAAATATGAAAGGAAGAGATAAATTATGTTTACTGTTGTTGCGTTTTTATTATCAGCTTTATTTATATTTTTAATGACATATTTGGTTAGTTCGGTTTGGTATTTAATCATTCTTTGGATAATTATTGGTATTATTATTTATTACATTGTCGGAGTTGCTTCAATTGTTTGTATTATTCAGTTTATTTTTCCAAGATTATCACATTCCTCAAAAGTAAAATTTTTATATGTTCGTGAAATGGGATGGTGGATCTCAACATTTCTACTAATTGCTAGAGTCAAAATCATTGGAAAAGAAAATTTACCTCTTGATGGTAAATTAACGGTTTATTGTAACCACAAATCCAAACTAGATCCTTTATATTTATCGCAAGCTTTAGCAAAAAGACCACATGGTTATGCTGCTAAAAGCGATCTAGGTCGAGTGATAGTAGTTAACACCCTTTTAGATTCGTTAAATTCATTTTATGTATATCGCGAAGATAATCGAAAAACATTAAAAGAACTATTAAAAGGAATTGAAAGAGCTAAAAATGGCCATGTGTTTGCGATGTTTCCAGAAGGTGGAACGATGTATCGCGATCATCAAGATATTCGAGAAGTTAGGGCTGGATCCTTTAAGTTAGCTCAAAAAGCTGAAACTGATATTTTACCAGTAACGATGTTAAATACTCATAAATGGGCATTAAGAAAATTTTATTTAATTCCATTTACAGTTAAAATTATCTTACATCCAGTTATTAAGTATGAAGATTATAAAGATTTAGATACTAATGAAATTGCTGATAAAGTTGTTGAAGTAATTAATTCTCCACTTAAGGAAACGAATGAATAATTAAAAAATATAGTAATAAAAAAACTGCCATTTTATGGCAGTATTTTTCTATAGATATCGTAAATTATCGATTATAAAACTCCGGTACAACAGTGTTATTAAGGACTTTAGTTAATTTAATGGTATCTTCTTTAACATCAAAAATAAAAATTGAGCCATTTAAAAGTACGGAATGATAGTTATAACTTTTTGGTTCATAAACTGTCAATAAAGCTTTTATTGTATGAGAATGAGCTCCTACAAGGACAGTGTTTCCAAGATATTTTTGATATAAATCCATTACTCCTCGATAAACTCTTTGTTGAATTTCGTAATTCGTTTCGTAACCCGGTAAAAATTTAATAATTGGAAATACCTCTTTCACTACTTTTCCTTCATATGGTCCAAAATTTCTTTCATAAAAATTAGGATCTTTAATAATAGTTTTATTGTATTGATACTTATCTAATATAATTTGAGTTGTTTGATATGCTCTTTTAGATGGACTAGAGATAAAAACATCAATTTTTTTAATATTATCGATTAATACTTCAGCGGCTTTTAAAGAATCTTTAATTCCTTTGCTATTTAAAGGAAAGTCACTACGTCCTTGAATCAATCCGTTTTTATTTAAATCTGTTTGCCCATGACGAACCATGATTAATTTCATAATATCCCTCCATATTAAATATACCATATTTAAATTTATTATGATAAGTAAGGCAATATATGGTAAAATATAGTTACAACAAAAAAGGAGTGATAATAATGTTAATGGTTGACTTAATATTAAAGAAAAGAGGCGGAGAAGTACTAACAAACGAAGAAATTCGTTTTATAATTAATGAATATGTTAAAGGCAATATTCCTGATTATCAAATGTCGGCTTTTTTAATGGCATTATACTTTCAAGGAATGAATGAACATGAATCAACTGCACTAGCAATGGCGATGCGTGATTCAGGTAAAGTTTATGATCTATCAAAAATTGAAGGAATTAAAGTCGATAAACATTCAACAGGTGGAGTTGGTGATAAAGTTACCTTAGTTTTAGGACCAATGGTAGCTGCAGTTGGTGCTAAATTTGCTAAGATGAGTGGACGCGGATTAGGACATACTGGGGGTACACTTGATAAATTAGATGCTATTACTGGATTCCAACTTGAGCAAACTGAAGAAAACTTTATTGAATTAGTTTCTGAAAATGGTCTTGCAGTCATTGGTCAATCTGATGATGTAACTCCAGCTGATAAATTATTATATGCTTTAAGAGATGTGACTGGGACTGTTGATAGTGTTCCGTTGATGGCTTCATCAATTATGTCGAAAAAACTAGCTAGTGGTAGTGATGTCATTTGTCTAGATGTTAAATATGGTAGTGGTGCCTTTATGCATACGGTTAAAGATGCTGAAAATTTAGCTAATGTTATGGTTAAAATCGGTAATTTAGCTGGTAAGAAAATGACGGCAATGATTACTAGCATGGATGAGCCATTAGGTCATAAAATTGGTAATGGCTTAGAAGTATATGAAGCAATTGAGACATTAAACGGTAGAGGACCAGAAGATTTAGTAACGGTTGTTACTGAAATCGGTGCTTATTTAACGGTCGATGCTAAAATCTTTAAGACATTAGATGAGGCGAGAAAAGAATTAAGAAAAACTTTAACTGATGGTAGAGCGTTTAATAAATTAAGATTAATGGTTGTCTCTCAAAAAGGTGATGTTAGTATGATTGATCATCCGGAAAAATTTTTAACAGCTAAAACTCATCATGTTTATGCTGATAAAGACGGTTATGTTGAATCATTTTTAACTACAGATATTGGAACGGCAGCTCGATTATTAGGTGCTGGTAGATTAACCAAAGAAGATGTTTTAGATTTAGCTGTTGGTGTTGATGTTCATAAAAAGATTGGTGATCGAGTTACAAAAGGGGATTTGCTTGCAACGATTTACCATAATGATAAAGGATTAAAAGAAGCAACTAAAGTATTAACTAATGCCATTAAAATTGGTGAAAGTAAAAAAGCGGCAAAATTAATCGCCAAAGTCATTCGCTAATCTATCTTTTAAATTAAAAGTGTGTTAAAATTTAATTAAATAAATACGGGGAGCATGTTGCTGAGAGGAACTTAGGTTCGACCCGCAAACCTGATTTGGATAATGCCAACGGAGGGATATTTAGTATAAAAGTACTTTTAACCGTGGTCTATCCACGGTTTTTTCATAAAAAAGGAGGATTTATATGGTAAAAAATAAATCGTCAAAAATTATCTTATTAACTGTAATCATTGTATTGTTGAGTTTTATCGTTGTCTCATTGGCTTTAATAGTTCAACCGAGTCGAGTTGGAGTTTATTATACCAATGAAGCTGATGAACTAGTACTTGATACTAGTCATTTAAAATTAACGAAAAATTTAACAGAATCTGCTTTATTTTCAGGAATATTTTTGTTTTTAAGTTTTGTTGGTATTTCAATTATTAGAATTTTTTTGGTTAATGAAGAAACAAGAGATAAATATCGAAAGTTACTTTTAATGTTGTTGATGATTAATATCGTAATTATTACAATTTTAATAGCATATTATATTTTTATTTTAGTTCGTTTTCCAAAAGATAGTGATAAACATAATAATTATGCTCATTCACTGGGGGTCGCTAATATTATCTATTTAATAACGTTAATTATTGTATCAACTCTTGGGGTTTGGAAAGTATTTACCAATCAAGAAATAGATAATAAATATACTTTTAATGTCAAATTACTTACTGAAGGTTCAATGATGGTGGCATTATCTGTTATCTTATCGGTTTTAAGTGATTTAGCAGGATTAAAATTGCCAAATGGCGGTAGCGTTTCTTTATCATTACTTCCAATATTTATATTTGCATTTCGTCGAGGTGCGGTTGGTGGCGCTTTAGTTGGGTTTACTTATTCAATAATTAATTTATTAATTGATGGTTTTTTTCATTGGGGATCAATCTTTTTTGATTATTTAATTCCTTATGCCTTAGTCGGATTAATTGCGGGGTTATTTATGAAAAAAGCCCAAGCGGGCAAAATTGGATATACGATGTTAGCTATCTTTTTAGGAGGAGCTGCTCGTTGGTTATGTCATTCATTTAGTGGCATTCTTTTCTTTGCTGAATACATTCCAGCAGATGCCAATGCCTTCGTTTATACTTTTATTACCTATAATGGAGTTTATATGGCAATTAATATTATTTTAAATATGTTAATAATTTCCGTTATTCACGGAAGATTAATTACTTTAAATAGTAGAGTCGTATAATTTCTAAGTAATCAATTCTAGGATTATATTTGAATTTAATTAAGTGGGCTTGTTTTTGAAAAGCTTCATAAGGGATCGATTTTCTCCCTTTTTCTTGATTATCCCAAAATTCAAATAATACTTTGCAAGGTAAATAATAATATTCATCATAATGTTTCCAGTGAACAATTAAAAAAGCAATCCCACCATGTTCATTTACTTGTCGTAAATGTTCAACTTGGTGCGGATGAATATTACTTAGTGGTAGTGAGGTTTTTGACTTGGTTTCTTTAGCATCAAAGTCAATATATCGACCTTGAAAGATGCCATTATAGTCAGTAGTTGATGGTGTTTTATAATAAGCTTCCACAATCTTAGCTTTATTTCTAGATGGATAAGAAACATCAACAATTTGAACTGGGGTTGGTTTTTTATGAATAACTGCGATGTTATTTACAAGATAATATTGATTAGTGCTATCTAAATCTGACTCTAAAGTCATACCTAAATTGGAAGTATAGCTTTTATATTTTTGTTTATCTTTATCTACTTTTTTTAAATTAGGGTATTTAATCATTTGTTTCACCACCAACACCATAAGTTTATCATAAATTATGATACTTAATTAAAGTTTTAAAAAAAGATTTGATTAAAGAAAGAGTATTTTTGTAAATATTTAAAGTGATTATTTGACTTATGATATAATAATAATGAAGAAATAGCGATTCAAAGGAAGTGAATTTTAATGACCGAAGTAAAGTTTTTTGCGTTAGGAGGACTAGGCGAAAACGGAAAAAATATGTATGCTGTCGATGTTAATAATGAGTTATTTATTTTAGATGCGGGATTAAAATATCCAACTAACGAATTATATGGGGTCGATGAGATTATTCCTGATTATAAAATGTTAGTGGCTGCCAAAAGAAGAATTGTTGGTATTTTTATTTCGCATGCTCATGAAGATCACATTGGGGCATTACCATATATTTTAAAAGATTTAAATGTTCCAGTTTATGGGACTCCTTTAGCTATTGAGTTAATTAAAGATAGTTTATTAGAGGCTGATTATAATTTAGATGATTACCTTTTTATTACCGTGGATGTTGACTCAACCTTACCATTTAATAATGCTAAAGTAACTTTTTTTGCGACTACCCATTCAATTCCTGAATCAGTCGGAATTGCTGTTGAAACGGAACTAGGAAGTGTCGTTTATACGAGCGAATATACTTTTAATCAAATTAAGGATCCTAAATATCGAACTGATTTTAAACAAATTAATGAAATTGCTAATCGTGGTGTTTTAGCCTTATTAGTTGAGGCTGCTGGATCATATCATACTGGATTTAGAAATATTGATCTATTAAGACATCAAATTGAAAGTATATTTAATAATGCCAAAGGTAGAATTATCGTTTCTTTATTTTCAAGTGATCTTCAAAAAATTCAATGGGTAATTAATATTTCATTAGCTCATAAGAAAAAGATTGCAGTTATTGGAAGAAAAGCTCAACGTATTGTTGATATTGCCTTAAAAAATGGATATTTAGATGTTCCACCTGAAGCTTTAATTAATTTAAGATATATTGATGATAGAAATAAAAACAACCAAGAAGATTTAGTAGCGATCGTCATTGGGAAACGACATGAACCATTTTATATGGTTCAAAGAATGGCTAGACGCATCGATCGTTTGGTTCATATTGAAGATAGTGATACCGTAGTTTTCTTAACCCCACCAATTCCGGGAACTGAAACGATGGCGACTAGAACATTAGATATGTTGTATCGTGGAGAATCTAAAATTAAGATTATTGATCGTGAATTATTATCAACATCGCATGCATCTCAAGAAGAAGTGAAAATGATGATTAATTTATTAAGGCCAAAGTTTATTATTCCGGTTATTGGTGAATATCAACATCAAATTAGAGTTAGAAATTTATCAAAAGATTTAGGGTATGATGATGATCATATTTTGATTTTAGATAATGGTGATGTTGCCACTTTTAAAAAAGATGTTAATTATGTTAGTAAAAAAGATATTCGAACCGGTGATATTTTAATTGATGGTACGCCACTGGATGATAATAATGATGTAATTTTACGTGATCGCGAGTTATTGGCTGAAGATGGAGTTGTCATGATAATTGCCAATGTTAATCCTAAAACAAGACAAATAATTAATGACGATATCGAAATTATTACTAAAGGATTTTCTTATTATCATGAATCGATTAATATCTTAGAACAAATCAAAGACATCTTTTTAGAAGTTAGTAAAAAAGAGTTAATTGCTAAGTATATCGATTGGAATAATTATAAGAGAAATTTTCGAAATGAAGCCAGTAAATATATTTATCAAAAAACTCGAAGAAGTCCAATTATTATTCCGGTAATTATATCAACCGAACTTTAAATAAATAATTTTCTTAAAGACCATTTTTGGTCTTTTTTTAAAAATTTAAAAATTGATCATATAAAAGGGTGTAAGCGCTTGCATAAATCAGATAAAAGTGGTATATTTTATATGAATTTAAGGAGGAATTGCGTATGATTATTGGAATCCCAAAAGAAATACTTAAAGGAGAAAAAAGAGTTTCTGCTACCCCTCAAACCGTGAAAAAAATGATTCAAGATGGTCATCAGGTTTTTGTGGAAAAAAATGCAGGTGTTAACTCTTTTTATTTGGACGATGAATATTTAGAAGCGGGAGCTATTGTTTTAGAAGATGTTATCGAATTATATAATAAATCTGAAGTAATACTAAAAGTTAAGGAACCACAAATTAATGAAAAAGTTGGCAAACATGAAATTGATATGATGCGCGAGAATGCAATTTTAATAACCTTCTTACACCCAGCTAATCATTACAATCATAAAATGGTATTACAGCTTCGAGACAAAGGAATAACTTCATTTACTTTAGACGGTGTTCCACGAATTTCACGAGCTCAATCAATGGACGCACTAAGTTCAATGTCAACATGTGCCGGGTATAAAGGGGTCATGATTGCAGCCAATAACTTACCTAAATTCTTACCGATGATAGGTTCAGCAGTTGGTATGATCCGACCAGGAAATGTCTTTGTCGTTGGTTGTGGCGTTGCTGGGTTAAGAGCGATTGCAACTGCTAAAGGTTTAGGAGCACAAGTATATGCTAGCGATATTCGCCAAGAAGCTGTTGAACAAGCCAAGTCATTAGGGGCAAGAATTGTTGAATTAAATATCCCAAATGAAGTGGCTGTATCAAGTGATGGTAAACATGCCAACACATTACCTAAAGAATATTTACTTCAAGAGCGCGAACAAATAAAAGAAGCTGTTAAAAACGCTGATATTATAATTTTATCGGCTTTAGTTTTTGGAAAAGAAGCTCAAGTATTAGTAACAGAAGAAATGGTTAAATTGATGAAACCAGGAAGTTATATTGTTGATATTTCAATTGATCAAGGAGGAAACTGTGCTTTAACCAAACCAGCAGAAATAGTTGAGGTTCACGGAGTAAAAATTGATGGAACTAAAAATATTCCAGGTATGATTCCAACTAGTTCAACTTATATGTTTTCTGAAAATATTTATAACTTCTTTAAATACTTAGTTCGTGATAATAAATTATATTTAGATATGAGTGATGAAATCGTTGCTTCAACGATAGTAACTTATAATTATAAATTGCTTCACGAAGGCACGATTGAGGCGATGAATGTATGACAGTACTACAAATAATTTTAATTATTGTCTTTATTGTTTCTACAATTATTGGTTATTTTTTAATTAGTCATGTTCCTAGTTTATTACATACACCACTAATGAGTGGGATGAATGCGTTATCCGGTATTACAATTATTGGAGCGATTATTGCAACAGCAATAGTTACCAAAAATGAACATGTTACCCAATTTTTAGGTGGGATTGCAGTTATTGCTGCAGTGATCAATGTATTTGCTGGTTTCGGTGTTACCGACCGCATGTTAGCTATGTTCCATGGGGAGATTCGAAAAGATGATAAATGATCTTACTTATTACATTATATCTGCGATTATTATCATCATAATTCTCGTTGGAATTTCTTTAATGAGTCGTGTCAAAACAGCCAGACTTGGCAATGGATTAAGTGCAATTGGGGTACTAGCTGCGACCATTACTATTTTATTAAAATATGAACTTATCGAATTATGGCAACTTCATATTTATTTTCAAATTGGGATTATTATCGGACTAGTTATGGCATTTAAAGTAAAAATGATTAATATGCCCCAAATGATAGCCTTACTTAATGGTCTGGGTGGTTTAGCCAGTACAATTGTCGGTGGATTTGCCCTATATCAAATAGGTGCAGAAGCGGATTTATTTTCTATCTTTTCTAGCATATTAGCCATATTAATTGGTAACATTACTTTTGTTGGTAGCGTTGTAGCGGCCCTTAAACTTCATCGCGTAATTCCACAGCGGCCCTTAAAAGTTAAGTTTTATGGAATTTTTATTATATTAAATATATTACTAATGCTAGCAGTATTAGTTGTTAGTTTAGTAGTTAAAAATAACGAGTTAATTGTGCTTCTAGCGGCAATAGTTCTTTCGACAATCTTTGGTCTTATCTTTAGCTTATCAATTGGGGGAGCCGATATGCCAATTACGATTAGTCTATTAAATAGTTTATCTGGGGTTGCAGCATCAATTTCAGGACTTGCGATTGGAGATCCGCTTTTAGTATCAATAGGAGCGATTGTTGGAGCTTCAGGATTAATTTTAACGAGAATTATGTCTAAGGCGATGAACAAGACATTACTTCAAATTATCATGGGTAAAACAACCATATCTCATAAACAACAAGCAATAGATGAACCAAAAGAAGTGTTCGTCCAAACAAAAGATCCGTTTACGATCTTTGATGAAGCCAAAGATATAATAATTGTTCCAGGATATGGAATGGCTGTGGCTCAAGCTCAGTTTCTAGTTAAAGATTTGGCTGATTTTATTGTATCAATGGGAGGAAAAGTCAGATTTGCAATTCACCCTGTTGCTGGTAGAATGCCGGGGCACATGAATGTTTTACTAGCGGAAGTAGATGTTGATTATGATGATTTATATGATATGGATATGATTAATGATGACTTTAAAAATACCGATCTAGTAATCGTTATTGGTGCTAATGATGTCATTAATCCAAAAGCGAAAACTGATGAGAAAACACCACTTTATGGCATGCCAATTTTACATGTTAGTGAGGCAAAAAATATCTTCATTTTTAACTACGATACCAAGCCTGGTTATAGTGGTGTTGACAATCCTTTATATAGTAGTGATGTTCACTTATTCCTTGGTGATGCCAAAGATACTTTGAAAAAGTTTTTGAGTCATTATCGAAAATAAAAAAATAAGTTAATATTTAAGAAAAAGACCATCTCGATTTAACGAAATGGTCTTTTTAACTAATTTACTTGTCTAATTTTTTAATTTTCTCTATCTCTAGATAACGCGTTCTTAGAGCCTTTTCATAGGGAGTCTCATCTTTTGGAAGATAATATTTTTTATTTTTAATTTTTATAGGCATATAAGTTTGTTCATTAATTGAATTGACATCATCATGGGGGTATTTATAGATACTAGGATTTTTTCTAATTGCCTTGTTATCAGCATGTGGAGGAATGACTCCGATGTCAATATTTTCAATATCATCAATTACTGAATTGATTGCCATATATGCTGAATTTGATTTGGGGCTTAGCGCCATTTCGATGACGATATTTGCTAGCGGAATTCTTGCTTCTGGAATTCCGATTTTTTTAGCAACTTCACAAGCAGTAAAAACTTTTGGGGCTAAATTGGGATTAGCTAATCCAATATCCTCATATACGATAACCATCAATCGTCTTGCAATTGATTCTAAGTCACCTAAAACAATTAATCTTCCTAAATAATGAAGACTTGCGTGGACATCACTTCCGCGGATTGATTTTTGAAGTGCAGATAATAATTCGTAATAATTATCTTCTCCTGCATCTAAATCTAAGTTGGGCATTCCCATTACCATCCTGACAATATTTGGTGTTAAATGATCGCCGTCTTGTAAGACTAAACTAGTTGCTTCTAATAAATTAAGTGCACTTCTAACTTCGTGATTTGAAAATCGAATTATTAAATCAAGGGCCTCATCAGAAATTGAAAATCTAATATCAAGTTCATTTTTGCCACGTTCAATGACTTTCTTAATATCGTCGTTTTCTAAATCTTTAACTAAATATAAGTGACATCTTGAACGAATTGCTGGATTAATATTTTGATAGGGGTTTAATGCGGTTAAACCAATAATGGTAACTTTTCCGGATTCAATAAACGGTAATAAATAGTCTTGAATATCTGTTTTCATTCGGTGAATCTCATCAATAATAAGGAGAATATTATGGTATGTAGTGGTATTACAAATATCAATTAATTTACCTTTATTATCAGTGGAAGCGTTAAAAAAATAAGTATCAATTGCTGATTTTTCACTAAAAATCTTCGCAATTGTCGTCTTACCTGTTCCTGGGTTACCATGTAAAATAAATGATAAATATTTTCCGGTTTCCAACATTTTAGTTAAAATCCCGTTTTTGCCAACTAAATGGTCTTGACCGACAACTTCACTAAAATCAGTTGGCCGTAAGCGATAAGCTAATGGTTTCATACTAAATCACCCGTCTATATTATACCCTATAACTTGAATATAAGCAGTAAATAGGGTAAAATATATTATGTATTTTAATTTTAAAAAAGGGAGATAAAACCATGAAAAAACCATTTGATTTTAAAAATTATATTGCAACCATTCCAGGATTTCCAAAAGAAGGAATATTATTTCGTGATATTACGCCGTTGATGTTAGATGGCGTTGCATTTAAACGTGCTGTTAGCGAAATGGTTGAATTTGCTAAAGTTGTTGGAGCCGAGGTAATTGTCGGACCAGAAGCCAGAGGCTTCATTTTTGGTTGTCCAGTTGCGAGTGAACTAGAAATAGGATTTGCTCCAGTAAGAAAACCAGGTAAACTTCCAAGAGAAGTAATTACGGTTTCTTATGATCTTGAGTATGGTTCTAATGAATTGTCACTTCATAAAGACGCGGTAAAACCAGGTCAAAGAGTTTTAATTATTGATGATTTATTAGCTACTGGTGGTACTGTTAAAGCGACAGTTGAGTTAGTTAGAAAATTAGGTGGTCAAGTAGTTGGAGCTGCGTTCTTAATTGAATTAGCAGAATTAAAAGGGAAAGAATTATTAACTGATATTCCAATTTTAACTTTAATGACCTATTAGTAGGGGAGGATGGATATGGTAGAGAGCCCACCATTGCTTAAAGCTCTTGAAAAAACTTTTTCAACTTATATTAAAAAGGCTGAAGACGTTGAAATGATACGTAAGGCTTATTTTTGGGCTGAAAAATATCACCTAGGGCAATTAAGAAAAGGCGGCGAACCATATATTACCCATCCAGTTGCAGTTGCAACAATTTTAGCAGAATTACATGCTGGACCAGCAACATTATCAGCGGCATTACTACATGACACTGTTGAAGATACTGATCTAACTTTAGATGTTATTGGTAAAGAGTTTACAAAAGAAATTGCTACACTTGTTGATGGGGTAACTAAGTTAAGTAAACTTCAATTTAAAACGAATGTTAGTCAAGCTGAAAATCAACAAAAAATGTTATTAGCAATGGCTAATGATATTCGAGTAGTTTTAATTAAGATTGCTGACCGTTTACATAATTTAAGAACTTTTCAGTTTTTAAGAGAAGACCGCAGACAAGCAATGGCCGAAGAAACACTAGAAATTTATGCACCATTAGCACATCGCTTGGGAATGTTTAGAATTAAAGCTGAAATGGAAGATACATCGTTAAAACAAATCAATCCTGAAATGTATTACTATGTTTCTGGATTAGTTCAAGAACGTAAATCAGAACGAGAAGAAGCTATTAATGGTGTAATTGAAGATATTTCAAAACTATTATCAGAAAATGGAATGACAAATTTTGATATTAAAGGTCGAATCAAAAATATCCATTCGATTTATAAAAAAATGGTTTATCAAAGACGAGATTTTGAAGATATCTATGATTTATTAGCGATTCGTATTATTGTTGATAAAGTTGAACAATGTTATCACGCATTAGGATTAATTCACGCTAATTTCACACCGATTCCAAAGCGTTTCAAAGATTATATCGCAATGCCTAAACCCAATATGTATCAATCACTTCATACGACCGTATTGGGTAATGATGGTACACTATTTGAAGTTCAAATTAGAACTCATGAAATGGATGAAATTGCTGAATTAGGGGTTGCTGCTCACTGGGCATATAAAGAAACGAAAGTTTATTCACATGAAAAAGAACAGTTTGAAATTGCTCAAAAAATGAGATGGTACGCTGACCTTCTTAAAATGACAGCTGAAAGTGCTGATTCATCAGATGCAAGTACTTTTGTGGAAACGGTTAAAACGGATATTTTATCAGCCAATGTCTATGTCTTTACTCCCCGTGGTGAAGTTAAGGAGTTACCAAGAGGGTCAACACCCATTGACTTTGCCTATTTAATTCATACTGAAGTTGGCCATACTATGGTTGGAGCGACAATTAATAATAAAATTGCCCCAATCGACCGTGAACTTCAAACTGGCGATATCGTCAGTATTAAAACTAACAAAAATTCAAAGCCAAGTGAAGATTGGTTAAAAATAGCTAAATCAAATTCAGCTCGTAACAAAATTAGAGCATATTTAAATACAATTAATCGTGATAAGTTAATTGAACAAGGTCAATCAGCAGTTGAACGTGAATGTAATAAAGTTCCGATTGAGATGCCAAATGATGATTTTGTGAAAGAAAACTTCCAAAAACAAGGTTTAACTGACGTTACTAGCTTGTATTTAGAAGTTGGAAAAGGATTGATTTCTCCAAAGACAGTCGTGGCAAAGCTCCAAGGAAAAGAAATCGATCGTGAGAAGTTATTACAACGCCAAATGAAAAAGGCAACCCAACAAATTACGACTCAAAGTGATACAGGAGTTTATGTTGAAGGATTAACTAACCCACAAATTAAATTAGCTAATTGTTGTAATCCGGTATATCGTGATTTAATTGTTGGATTTGTCTCTAAAGGTAGTGGCATCGTCGTTCATACTGATGATTGTCCTAACCGCCATGGGTTAGATCCAAATCGACTAATAGAAGTTAAATGGGCCGATAATGTAACACGAAAATATGCTACATGGCTTAAAGTATTAGGAGCGGCAAGACCGAATATCTTAACCGATATTATTACGGTTATTAATGCTCAAGGCATTTCAATTGCTGAAATGAATGCGAAAACTCCTACTCAATTTGATTTTCAAGTTAGCATTAAAGTGTTGGTAGATAATTTACACAATTTAATTACCTTAATGTCCAACATTAAAAAAGTTGATGGAGTATATTCAATCAAAAGAGGAGTTAACTAATGCGTTTAATAGTCCAAAGAGTTAGTGAAGCTAGCGTTTCAATTGATCATCAAATTCATGCTCAAATCGGGCAAGGATATTTAATTTATGTTGGTATTACTAATACTGATACGGTTGAAGAAGTTGAAAAGTTAGCATATAAAATATCTGGTTTAAGAATATTTGAAGATGAGCAGGGAAAAATGAATCTTAACATTGATTCAGTAAATGGAGAAATTCTTGTAGTTTCTCAATTTACACTATATGCCGATATGAAAAGAGGACATCGCCCTTCGTTTACCAAGGCCGCTGATCCTCATCATGCCATTCCATTATATGAGAAATTTATTTCTCTATTAAGTGAAAAACATCAAGTTCAAGCGGGAGTGTTTGGTGCGAATATGCAAATTCATTCAGTTAATTCTGGACCAGTAACAATTATATATGATACGGAGGATTTATAATGAATTATAAAGTTAAAGGAACCTATGATTTATTACCAGAAGATTCAATTAAATGGCAATATGTTGAAACGAAACTAAAAGAAATTTTTGCCAAATATAATTATAAAGAAATTAGAACTCCGATTATGGAATATTCAGAGGTTTTTCATCGAGAAGGTGAATTTTCTGATATGGTTCAAAAAGAAACCTATAATTTTTTAGATAAAGGAAACCGAAGAATTACTTTACGCCCTGAAGCGACAGCGGGAATTATGCGTTCCGTAATTGAAAATAAAAGTTATGCTCAAAATGATGTTTTAAAATATTTTTATATTGGACCAAATTATCGTTACGAACGCCCCCAAAAAGGTAGGTTTAGAGAGTTTTATCAATTTGGAGTCGAAGCGATTGGCTTAAAGAGTCCTTTTTTAGATGGCGAGGTTATTATGCTTGCCAGTGATATTATTAATGAATTTGGATTAAAAGGCGTTTTAATCAAATTAAATTCATTAGGCGATAATGAATCACGAAAAAAATATCAAGAAGCGTTAAAAACTTATTTTGAAAATAAAAAAGATTTACTCTGTCAAGATTGTCAAACGAGACTTGAAGTTAATCCATTAAGAATTTTGGATTGTAAAATTGATGGTCCTAAAGAAGTAGTGCAAAAGGCACCACATTCAATTAATTTTTTAACTGAAGAATCAAAAAAACATTTAATGACAGTCTTAAAAGTGTTAGATCAAAATAATATTAACTATGAAGTGGATACTCATTTAGTAAGGGGCATTGATTACTATTCAGAAATAGTTTTTGAAATTCATGCTCAAATCGCTGATTTTGGTAATGCCAACACCCTTGGTGGTGGCGGTGGCTATGATAATTTATCCAATGATTTAGGTGGTCCCAAATTATCTGGCATCGGTTTTTCATTTGGAATGGAGCGCTTCGTTGAGGCCCTGGAAGTGAGTGGGGTAATGCCTGAGTTAAACTATAATTTGGATGCTTACATCATCACTTTTGATGAAGATTTTAATCAATATGCTGCTAAAGTCTTAAAGAAATTAAGAGATCATAATTTTGTTGCAGAAATGGATTATGACACTAAATCAATGAAATCGAAAATGAAAAAAGCTCTTAAATTAGATCCAAAATATTTAGTTTTTATTGGTGAAGATGAAATTAACCATAACTTATTAACAGTTAAAGATACTTTAACTCAAGATCAAAATACGATTCAGTTAGATGAATTTTTACAACTGCTAGGAGGAAAGTAAAATGATTTATACTCACAATAACGGTGAATTAACAATTAAAAATGTTGGTGAGAATGTTAAATTAAAAGGTTGGGTTAGTCGCTTAAGAAATTTAGGCGGACTAATCTTTATTGATTTACGTGATATGTATGGTATTACTCAAGTGGTTGTTCATCCTGAAAATAAATTTTATGCTGATGCTCAAAAAGTTAAAAGCGAATATGTAATTTTAGTTGACGGAAAAGTTATTCCAAGAGTTAGCCCTAATCAGCAATTAAAAACCGGCGAAATTGAAATTGAACTAACTAAATTAGAAGTTTTAAGTACATCAAATACGCCACCAATTATCATTGCTGATGACACTGATGCGCTAGAAGACTTTCGGTTAAAATATCGTTATTTAGATTTAAGAAGACCAATTCAACAAAATTATTTGTTAAAACGCAATGAAATTGTTAAATCAATTAGAAACACATTATCTGATTTAGGCTTTATTGAAGTGGAAACACCAATTTTATCAAAATCAACTCCAGAAGGAGCCAGAGATTATCTTGTGCCTTCAAGAGTTAATCCGAATACTTTTTACGCATTACCACAATCGCCTCAAATTTATAAACAATTACTAATGATTTCAGGAATTGAAAAATATTATCAAATCGCGAAATGTTTTCGCGATGAAGATTTAAGAAGCGATCGCCAACCAGAGTTTACTCAAGTTGATATTGAAGCGTCTTTTATTACGGAAGAAGATATATTTAACTTTTTAGAAATACTATTTAAAAATTTAATGAAAGATGTTATGGGCTTAGAAATAAAAACGCCATTTTTAAGAATGAAATATCTTGATGCTTTAGCCAATTATGGTAGTGATAAACCAGATATGCGGTTTGATAATTTAATTAGTTCATACAATTTCTTAATTAAAGATGAAATTCCGCTATTTAAAGATAAAGAACATGTTCGAGGGGTTAAATTTGGCAATTCCAAATTAATTACTAGAAAAGTAATTGATGAACTAACTGAAATTGCCAAAAAGAATCATGCCGAAGCCTTAGCTTTTGTTAGATTTGATGGTAATGAATATTCTGGTAGCATAAGAAAATATTTAACTGATGAAGAATTAGTCAAAATAAATTTAACTAAAGATGATATTTTATTTTTAGTTCCAGGTAATTTTGAAGATGTTAGTCAATCTTTAGGGGCAGTCAGATTAGAAGTAGCTAAAAGGTTAGATTTAATACCTGAAAATGTTTATAAGTTTTTATGGGTCGTTGATTGGCCGTTACTCGAATATGATGAAGAATCTGGCCGTTTTAGTGCCGCTCATCACCCATTTACTTCACCACAAGTTGTTGCTGATTTAAGAGACCGACCACATGAAGCTTTAGCTAGAGCATACGATATCGTGTTAAATGGTTATGAAGTTGGTGGTGGTTCAATAAGAATTCATAATCAAGATGTACAGCAACTAATGTTTGAAACATTGGGTTTAAGTGATAAAGATATTCATGAACGTTTTGGCTTTTTTATTGAAGCATTAAAATATGGAACACCACCACATGGTGGAATTGCCTTGGGGTTAGATAGAATCGTCATGATTTTAACTAATACAACTAATATTAGAGATGTAATCGCATTTCCAAAAAATCAAAATGCTCGTGATATAATGAATCAATCACCATCAAAAGTTGATCAAGAACAATTAGATGAATTAAGGATTAAGGTAGTTAAAGATGAAAAGAAATGATTATATTACTTGGGATGAATATTTTATGGGAGTCGCTAAGCTTTCGGCTCAGAGATCAAAAGATCCTAATACTCAAGTTGGAGCTTGTATTGTTAACCAAGATAAAAGAATCATTGGCATTGGCTATAACGGACTTCCACACGGATGCGATGATGATGAATATCCATGGGATAATGATGGTAATTTCATTGAAACGAAATACCCTTATGTAGTTCATGCTGAAGCCAATGCCATTTTAAATGCAACCCAATCATTAAAAGGAGCAAGTTTATATGTTACTTTATTTCCGTGTCACGAATGTATGAAATTAATTATTCAGTCAGGAATTACTGAAATTATTTATGAAGATAACAAATATGAAGGAACGGAATCAAATGTTGCATCAATGAAAATGGCAAAATCAGCAAACTTGAAACTAAGAAAATTATGAAGGAAAAAGATAGAAAACTATTAGTTACAATAATGTTTGCCGTAATTTATATTATAATTGCGTTTTTTGTGCCAACAAATTTTTCAGTAACGATTCCCGGAGAAATCAATAAGGTTGAAGATAACATTAAAATTGAAGGTGTTGAAAATTCTTCGAATTTTTATACAATATCAGTTTATTATATGACTAGAATTACACCAATAACACGAATGGTTTTAGAATTAAGTAGTAAAAATGATGTAGAAACGATGAGTGAATACAGTAAATCAATTTCTAATCTTGATGAATTTGAAACGGGACAAGTTTCTAAAAAATATTCGTATTATTCAAGTTTAATTAATGCTTATCAAGAGGCAGGTAAAATTGATAATAGTATCGTAATTGATTATGAAATCAATAGTTTGGTTTTATACTATCGACCAAGTCAGTTAAAAGAATTAGAAATTGGGGATATTATTACTAAAATTAATGGGCAAGAAATGAATAAAGATAACTACCGAGAAGTACTTTTAAATGCAATTGATGATGAAGTAATCTTCGAGGTTAAACGAGGAGAAAAACAATTCACTTACATTCATAAAGGAGAACACGCTCTAAGTTTTTTACCAAATATTAACATTATCTCAAAAAGTCCTAGCTTCAATCTTCCTGGAGAAGATTCGAATACTGGGGGACCTAGTGGTGGACTAATGCAAGCACTAAATATATATGCAAGTTTACTAAATCTAAACTTTGGAAACTTGAAAATTGCTGGTACTGGCACCTTAAATTTGGAGGGAAAAGTAGGTGCAATTGGTGGTGCCGCTCAGAAAATACATACTGCGAATAGCGCTCAAATCGATATCTTTTTTATGGCATTAGAAAACGATAAAGAAGTGAGAAAGATTGAAAAAAAGTTTGAGTATTATACGGTTGAAACTTTTGCTGAAGCGATCACAATTTTGATGACGAAAATCATCGAATAATTAAAAATTTAAAAAAGTCAAAAGTTTATATTTACTAAACATAGAGGGGAAAGATATGCTAATTGGAATATTAATCATAATTTCAATAATCGGATTAGATCAAGGCTTAAAATATTTAGCTAAGTTTTTATTACAAGGAAAAAACGAAGTGACTTGGATTCCCCACGTTTTAACATTTAACTATGTTGAAAATCGTGGTGCCGCTTGGGGGATGTTAGAAGGAAAACATTTCTTTTTCTTTATTATTACAATCATTGCTTTAGTCGTTTTTGGATATATGTTTACTAAAGCCGATTTTAAAAATAAAAAAGTTTATTCGTTATCAATCGCTTTTTTAATTGCTGGTACTTTAGGGAACGCGCTAGATCGTTTAATCTTAGGTTACGTAATTGACTTTATTCATGTTCCATTTTTAACTTATATTTTAGATCTAGTTGGTTTATCCAATTTTTGGTTTAATATCGCTGATTTAAGTTTAACCGTTGGTGTTATTTTACTGGTGATTGATATTTTATTTTTTGAATCAAAACGAACAAAGAATAACGAAGGGAATTTATTGATTAATGATGGAATGGAAGTTAAAGAGCGAGATACCAGTAAGAATTGATAAATTTTTACACGAAAAAACTAACTATTCTCGCAATCAACTCCAAAATTTAATTAAATTAGGTATAGTTTTCGTCAATAATAAACCAATTACCAAACCAAGCCATCTCATCAAAGATGGTGATTTTGTTGTGATGATGGAAATAACTGATAAAAAAATAGAAGCAACACCACAACCAATTGATTTAAATTTAGCAGTTATTTATGAAGATGAATACTTGGCTGTTATTAATAAACCGAAAGGTTTAATTGTCCATCCTAGTGATAGTTATCAAGGAGTTTCTTTAGTTAATGGACTTTTATTTTTATTTACAAAATTATCAAATCAAAAGGAGCCATTCCGTCAAGGAATTATCCATCGACTTGATAAAGACACATCAGGTTTATTAATTGTTGGCAAAGATGATTTGGCTCATGAAAAATTAAAATTAATGTTTCAAAAACGTCAAATTAAAAAAGAATATTTAGCCATCGTTTATTATGAATTTAAAGATGAACAAGGCATCATTGAAAAGCCAATTATTAGACATAAAAAAAATCGTCAAATGATGACGGTTAGCGACCTAGGTCGAAATGCAATTACTAAATATCAAGTTTTATCACAAAATAATGGATTTGCTTATTTAAAATTAAATTTAGTTACTGGCAGAACCCACCAATTAAGAGTTCACTTAAAATCAATTAATCACCCAATTTTAGGTGATCCAATTTATGGGCCAAAGAAAGTATATGGTGAAATTGGGCCATATTTACATGCCCATAAATTAGAATTTAAACACCCGATAACTAAAGAAAAGCTCAACTTTGCAGTTGAGCCTCCACAAGAGTTTCAATTAGAATTAACTAAACGTGGCTTAATAGCCGAGTCACATTACGATAATTTAACTTAGCATATTGTTTTAGGGTGTCAACCCCATGACTAGTAATAATTTGTTCTAAAACCTCATCGACTTGAGGTCCAGCTCCTTTAGGAATTTTGATTCCTAATTCACGACGATATTTAGCTAAAGCAATAATATATGCGTACCGAGCAATAATCGCTGCAGCGGCTACGCTATAATGAACATTTTCCGCTTTTTCATGGAAATTAATATCGCGATAGACAATTTCCTCATCTCTTAAGTAATTGAAATAATTACTTTCGGTGCAAAATTTATCTAATATAACTGGAACGGGAAATTCATATTTCATACTAGTTCTAAGAATCGCCTTGTTATGAAGTAAAGCTTTAATCTTATTTAAGTTAAATCCAGGACGTTTAGTTACTTCATTGTATTTAGCAGGGTGTAAAATCATTAACGAATGAATTAGTTTTTCAGCTAAAGCAGGAGCAATTTTAACAATTTGACGATCACTCATTTTCTTGGAATCTCTAATGTTTAGTGATTCTAGAAAAGGAATATCGTCTAGTGTAACTAAAGCACTACAAACAACAATTGGCCCAAAAACATCGCCTGTACCGACTTCGTCACTGCCAATTGCTTCGTAATCTTTAAGCCCCAAACCTTCTTTAATTAAGACGATTTCATCGGAGACATCTGGTCCCTTAAGTAAGACGGTTCCAGATTTATAAGCGATAATTTCAACATCGCGATGAACCGCTTTAAAGAGGGCATGTTCGATATCATTCTCAACAATAAAATCTTGATATGCAATTAGTAAATTATTCAGATTTTCTTGACTTAAAGTAATTGAAAAATATTTCAAAATATCCCCCCTTTCTACTTTATATTATACCATATTTTGGCGATTTTGCGAGGTCAAAAAATGAAATTTCAAAGTAAAACCTTAGAATTTGATAAGATTTTAAAGTTAGTTTCAAGGCATGCTATCTCAAGTCGTGTCAAGGAAACTATTTTAGAGTTACCAATTTATAATAACCTTGATTTAATTAATGATTTACTTCACGAAGTTGATGATGCGTTGGAGACGATTATGCGTCAATCAAATATCGGTCTTGATCCTAAATATGATATTATCGAAAGTTTGAAAAGGTTAGAAATCGGATCAATCTTACAAACTAATGAATTAATGTTAATTCATACATTTTTAAAAGAAGAAGTTAGATTAAAAAATTACTATTATACTCTTAAAAAAGTTAAACTACAAATTCCATATCTCCAAAAATATTACGAAGATATTTTTGTTCATGAAGATTTATTAACTTTAATGAATCAAACTATTGACCCTGACGGTAATATTTATGATACCGCTAGTTCTACATTATTTAAAATTAGACGAACACTTCAATCAAAAGTAGCCAGTGTAACTGAACGAATGGAAAGACTGATGACTAAATATGCTGATTATATTAATGAACGAGTGATTGTCACTCGTAACGATCGTTACTGTTTATGTATTAATCAATCATTTAAAAATAAAATTAAGGGTGTTGTTCATGATATTTCTAGTAGTGGTCAAACCATTTATGTTGAACCAGAGGAAATTAGAAATATTACTTCGGAAATTGAGTTTTTAAAAGTAGAAGAGAAAAAAGAAATATTAAAGATTTTAGCAAACGTTTCTGATCAATTAGCTAAATATTTAGAAACTTTAAAAATAAATTTAGAAATTTTCTTAAATTTAGATTTAATTTATGCTAAGGCGACTTATGCTAAAGAGATTGAAGGAATTATTCCGAAAATTAATAATCAAGGGCGCATTAACTTAATTTTAGCGCGACATCCGTTAATTGATCCAAAAGTGATTGTTCCAATCAATTTTTATTTAGATGAAGTAGCACCAACGATGATAATTACTGGACCAAATACTGGTGGGAAAACCGTGGCTTTAAAAACAGTTGGCTTATTAACTTTAATGACCCAGTCCGGTCTATTAATTCCAGCTGCAGAAAAATCAGAAGTAGCTATCTTTGATAATGTTTATGCGGATATTGGTGATGAACAATCACTTGAACAATCTCTTTCAACCTTTTCTAGTCATATGACTAAAATTAAAGATATTGTTGATCATGTAACCCCAAATGATTTAATTTTAATTGATGAATTAGGGAGTGGAACTGATCCAGTTGAAGGAACTTCACTGGCGATTGCTATTTTAGATTATTTAAGGCAATATCAGGCTAGATTAGTTATTACAACTCACTATTCTGAATTAAAGATATATGCCTTTGAATCAAAAGATATTGTAACGGCTAGTGTCGCTTTTGATACTGTCACATTAGAGCCTAAATTTCACTTACAAATTGGCTCGACTGGGTCATCAAATGCAATTTTAATTGCTAACCGATTAGGCATTAAAAAGGAAATTATTGAAAATGCTAAAAAGCGTGTTAGTGGCCACCAAAGTGATATCGCTAAAATTATTGAAAATTTAGCGATCAAAGAACAACAACTTCAAGATAAAAAACATCATTATGAAGAAAATCTTCAAACATTAAATGAAAAGATCGCTAAATATGATGATCTGCTCTTAAAAAATGCCAAAGAACAAGAACGAGTATTAAAAGAAATTCAAGAGACTGAAACTAAACTTTGGAATGAAAAACATTTAGAAATTCAAAAACTAATTAAAGAATTAAAAGCGAAAAAAGAGTTGTCTACTAAAGAAGAAGCGGAAATTAAAGGGGCGATTAGTAAACCCCACGACAAAAAGCCAATTATTACCGATTATAATTTTAAAGTCGGTGACTATGTTTTAATTCAATCATATCAACAAAGTGGATATATCAAAGAAATTAAAGGTGACGACTATTATATTGATTTAGGTCCGTTTACTCTTAATTTTAAAAAACACGACTTACTTTTAGCTCCAGTTCCAAAACCAGATAAGAAAGTAAAAAGAACGAGTTCTAGAGGCGGTGAAACTCCTACTAAGACAGCTAGTTTAGAACTAGATTTAAGAGGTGTTAGATATGAAGAAGTTTATGAACTTTTAGATAAAGCGATTGATAATTTATTACTCAGTAATTTAAAATCATTAAGAATTATTCATGGTTACGGCACAGGGGCCGTAAAAAAAGCGGTTCACGAATATATTAAGCAGTCTGATTTAATTAAATCTTATCGTCCTGGCGGTGAAAACGAAGGGATGTTAGGTGTCACCATCATTACCTTAAAATAAAGCATTACAATTGAGATAAATGTAGTTATAATATATAATAATTATGAATAAGTAAGAGGAGGTAACAAATTATGATGATTGAATATAAAGGCGAAAACTTCAAAGATGTAGTTGGTCAAGGATTAGTTTTAGTCGATTTCTTTGCCACTTGGTGTGGGCCATGTCAAATGATAATGCCAGTTTTAGACCAAATTGCTGGTGAATTAGACTATGTAAAAATCTATAAAGTTGACATTGATAAATACCGTGATCTAGCTATTGATTTTCAAGTAAGAGGTGTACCAACTTTAATTTTATTTAAAGATGGTAAAGTCGTTGATCAAGCTTCTGGATATCGTCCAAAAGCGAAAATTGTTGATTGGATCAACTCACACAAATAATAAAATAAGTTAAAAAGGCACGAAAAGTGCCTTTTTGTTTGTCAACAACCAAAATATTTTAGTTTTATTGTATAATAGTAAAGGTGTTATAAATGAACGGTATTTTATTAATTGATAAACCATCGGGAATTACTTCATATGATGTCATTCGACAATTGAAAAAAAGATTAAAAGGCGTTAAAATTGGCCATGCCGGAACTTTAGATCCGTTAGCGAGTGGCTTACTTATCGTTTTATTAGGTAGCGCCACTAAATTATTTGATTTATTAACTAGCGATAAGAAAAAATATAGTGGCATCATTGCTTTTGGTCATTTATATGATTCATATGATATTTTGGGAAATGTTACCGCTAGTAAAACTCCACAAATCAATGATCAATTAATTGAAAAAGCATTTAATCATTTTAATAACTACACTTATATGCAAATTCCACCAGTTTATTCAGCTTTAAAAGTTAAGGGGAAAAAGGCTTATGAATATGCTAGAAGTGGTGAAGATGTTGAATTAAATCCAAGAGAAGTTACCATTTATGAGTTAACGCAAACTAGTCTTTATGAAAATGATGAAATCGGCTTTAAAACCATCGTTTCTAAACACACCTATATTCGTAGTCTTGCTTATGATTTCGGTGCTTATTTAGGCGAATATGCGGCTTTAAAGGCACTAAGAAGAGAAGCGATAGGGCCGTTTAATGTAAAAGATGCAACCACAGTTGATAACATTAAATTAATTACGATTAATCAGTATTTTAATGATTATTATCAGTTGAAATTTGATAAATTTACGACTAATTTAGTTAAAAACGGAGTGTGGTTAGATAGTCGTCAAACTGATACTAAAAATGAATTTGTTGTCTTAGATGAAAATGATGATGTAATTGCACTATATGAGCCAGTTGGTGACGGCCGATACCGTCCGAAAATTATGTTTTAGGAGTTAATATGAAAGTAATTAAAGGAAAATATTACAAGATTAATAATCAAGAACCATTAGCTTTGGCAATTGGTAATTTTGATGGTGTCCACTTAGGACATCAATCTTTAATTAATCAACTATTAACTTTTGATTCAAGTTATCAAAAGGGAGTTTTAACTTTTACTCCTCATACGATGCAATATTTTACTCATCACCAATTTCAAACGATACATACAGTTAATGATAAAATTAATGAACTTTTAAAGTTTCCCATTGATAAAGTTTATTTAGTAGAGTTTGATGCCGAGTTTTCTAGTTTAGAAATTCATGAAATGATTGAATTTCTAAAAAGAATTAATGTTAAAAAAATTGTCGTTGGTAGTGACTTTAGATTTGGTAAAAAAGGCTTAGGAAAGCCAAGCGATTTAGCTAATGACTTTGAAGTTTATGTCGTAAAAGATGTTTATTATCATGAAATAATGGTTTCATCAACTTTAATTAAAGACTATATCGCTAATGGAAATTTATCATTAGTTAGAGAATTATTAAATCATGAATATTTGATATCAGCGGTAGTAATTGCCGGAAATCAAATTGGAAGAACTATCGGGTTTCCAACCGCAAATTTAGATTATGATAATCTATTATTGCCACCAAATGGAGTCTATTTCGTTAAAGTACACTATCAAGACTCGATCTATTTTGGAATGGCAAACATTGGATATAATCCAACGATTAATTTTACTAAAGAAAAGAAATTAGAAGTTCATATTATCGATTTTGATCAAATGATTTATGGCAAAACGATTAAAATTGAATTTATTAAATGGTTACGCCCAGAGAAAAAATTTAATTCAAAAGCCGATTTAATTATGCAATTAGAAAATGATCGAAAAGACATAATAAAATTATCAAAAACATATGAAATATGTTAAAATAGTCATGGGAGTGTGATACTGATGAAAATGATTATCGCAATTGTATCTAATGATGACGCTAATCGAGTTCAAAAAGCATTAGTTGAAGAAAAATTATTTGCTACTAGATTAGCGACAACCGGGGGGTTTTTACGAGCTAGAAACTCAACATTTTTAATTGGAGTCAACGACGAAAGAGTACCAGAAGTATTAGAAATTATTGAAGCTCATAGTAAAAAAAGAACTAAAATGGTTCCTAACACTATTATTAATGAATTTGGTACTTATAGCGCCTTACCAATCGAAGTTGAAATTGGTGGAGCGACTGTCTTCGTTTTAGATGTTGACCAATTTATTAAGATTTAAATTATTTGCATAATATAAAATATATGCTATAATTTTAAAGGACGTTAACGAGGATAATGGGTGCCGCCTTATCTTCAGTTAAACGAGAAAGGAAGAGTATATATGGCATTATCTAAAGAATTGAAAGCTCAAATCATTAAAGAGTATCAATTAGACGAAAAAGATACTGGATCTGTTGAAGTACAAGTCGCGTTATTAACTCATGAAATTAATGAATTAAACGAACACTTAAAAGTACATCCAAAAGATTTCCACTCAAAAAGAGGCTTATTCATGAAGATTGGTCACCGCAGAAGTTTACTTGGCTATTTGCGTGATAATGATGTTGAGAGATATCAAGCCTTAATTCAAAGATTAGGATTAAGAAGATAAAAGGACATAGGTCCTTTTTTCTTTTAATATCGTTATTAAATGAAGTAAAGAGTAATTGTGATATAATATTTAAGGTTATAAAATAAAGAATATGTGTGAAAAAACATATAAAATGAAGGAGATTTTATATAATGAAAAAAGTTTTTAAAACAGAAATTGGTGGTCGCGAATTTCGTGTTGAAATTGGCGAAGTAGCCAAACAAGCCTTAGGTTCGGCTTTAATTTATTATGGTGATTCAACTGTTTTATCAGTTGTTACTAGTAAAGAAGATGATCTTGATCGTGATTTCTTTCCATTAATGGTAATTTATCAAGAAAGATTATATGCTGGAGGTAAAATTCCAGGAGGATTTTTACGTCGTGAAGGACGTCCAACTGAAAATGAGACTTTAACTTCTCGACTGATAGACCGTCCATTACGACCATTATTTCCGGAAGGATTTTATGATGATGTTCAAGTGGTTAATACCGTTTTATCAAGTGATGAAGCTGCTTCAACGGAAATGTCTTCGTTAATTGGTTCAAGTATTGTCTTAAGCATTTCTAATTTACCATTTGATGGTCCTGTTGCGGGAGTGGTGGTTGGTCGAATTGATGGTAAATTTGTCGTTAATCCAACATTAGATGAATTGGAGTTAAGCGATATTAATTTAACCGTGGCTGGAACTAAGCACGCGATTAACATGGTGGAAGCGGGAGCGAAAGAAGTCGAAGAAGATGTGATGTTAGAAGCGATCTTATTTGGCCACGAAGAAATTAAAAAAATAATCGCCTTCCAAGAAGCGATTATTGATGAATTAAAACCGGAAAAATTAGTTGTTCAACCAAAAGAACTAGATCAAAAACTAGTTGATGAGATTAATCAATTAGCTTATGATAAAATTTCAACAGCTTTACAAACTTTTGAAAAGAAAGCCCGAGAAGATGCGCTTCAAGCGGTTAAAGACGAAGTGTTTAATCAGTATGAAAATAATAAGGAATTTGAATCTTTAAAAGAAAGTGAACAAGTTAAGTATCATAAGATGTTAGACTCAATTTTAGAAAGTATTATTGCAGTTGAATTTCGTCGCTTAATTACTCATGATAAAATTAGACCTGATGGTAGAAAAGCCGATGAAATAAGACCACTGACATCAAGAGTTGATATTTTACCAAGAACTCATGGCTCAAGCTTATTTACTCGTGGTCAAACTCAATCATTAGGAGTGGTTACACTCGGGGCATTAGCTGAGAAACAAATCATTGATGATTTAGGAAATGAAGATTCAAAAAGATTTATTCTTCACTATAACTTTCCACCATTTTCAGTTGGTGAAACTGGTAGGTACGGGTCACCTGGTCGAAGAGAAATTGGTCACGGAGCGTTAGCTAGACGCGCTTTAGAAGCGGTTTTACCAAATGAAGATGATTTTCCTTATACCATTAGAGTTGTTTCAGAGATTTTAGAATCAAACGGTTCGTCATCAATGGCTTCAGTTTGCTCAGGAACGATGGCATTAATGGCAGCTGGAGTGCCTATTTCAGCACCAGTTGCTGGAATTGCAATGGGATTAATTAAAGAAGGCGATGAGTATATTATTTTATCTGATATTCAAGGATTAGAAGATCATTTAGGAGATATGGATTTTAAAGTTACTGGAACGGAAAAAGGAATTACCGCCTTGCAAATGGATATTAAGATTTCAGGAATTAATGAAGCAATTTTAAAAGAAGCGTTAACGGCTGCAAAAGTAGGCAGGCTACATATTTTATCACATATGGTTGAAACGATTTCAACTGTTAGAGAAGAGTTATCTGAATACGCACCAAAAGTGGTAATGATTCGCATTAATCCAGAAAAAATTAAAGATGTGATCGGTTCTGGTGGTAAGATTATTACGCAAATTATTGAAGATAATAATGATGTTAAAATTGATATTGAACAAGATGGTCGTGTCTATATTATGCATCAAGATCGTAAATGGATTGATTCAACTGTTAAAGTGATTGAAGATATCGTTAGAGAAGTTGAAGTTGGTGAAATTTACGAAGGTATCGTTAAACGAATTGAACCGTACGGAGCTTTCGTTGAATTATGGCCAGGAACTGAGGGTTTAGTTCATATTTCAAAAATAAGTAAAGAAAGAATTGATAAAGTTGAATCAGTTTTATCATTAGGTGATCAAATTTTAGTTAAATGTATTGGAATTGATGATAAAGGAAGAATTGACTTATCAAGAAGAGATGCAATTAAATAATTGATAATAAAGAAAAAAGCTCCAAAATTTCTTGGAGCTTTTCCATTTTAATTATTGATTATTTTTTTCTGAAGCAGAAGAACCAGTCTTGGCATTCCATTTCTACAGATTCTTTGACACCTTTCATACGGTTATCAGCTAGTTTTGTTGTCCCTGCTGGTGGAACGATCATTGGTTCACCTGGTTGCCAGTCAGCTGGAGTAGCAACCCCTTCTTTATCACTAGTTTGTAACGCTTTGATAATTCTTAATAATTCATCAAAGTTACGTCCAGTTGATGAAGGATAGTAAAGAATCGTTCTAATAATTCCTTCTGGATCGATAATAAATACCGCTCTAACCGCTGAAGTTTTTCCTGAGTTAGGGTGAATCATTCCGTATAGGTTAGATACTTCCATTGTTAAGTCAACGATTAATGGGAAAGTAACTTTAGTGTTTTTGTAGTTACGGTATTGTAAGTTTTCAATAGCTCTTAACCAAGCGATGTGTGAATGTAGAGAATCAACTGATAATCCGACTAAATGAGCATTTAAAGCGTTAAATTCATGCTCTCTTTGGGCAAATGTAATAAATTCTGTGGTACAGACTGGTGTAAAGTCAGCTGGATGTGAGAATAATACGACCCATTTTCCTTTGTAATCTTCAGGAAAATTGATTGGTCCGTTTGTCGTTTGTGCTTCAAAATGTGGAGCTTTATCTCCGATTAATGGTAATCTTGTCATAGTTTGTTCCATAATTTTCTCTCCTTTTTTATTCTAAATATTTCAATAAACAACTACTTATTTTGTTCAATTTCAGTATAACATAAATAGTGGTTTGGAAAAAGTAAAGCGCACCTCTTAATTATAAAAATAATGAATAACAAGATATCACATAATTATTATTTTGATAAGATTGAAATATCAAAAGATATTTGATATAATCTTTTTAGAGTCAATGGAAGGTGACCGAGCTTATTAATTAAGTTAGGAAAGTCCATGCTAGTACTAACTGTGATGTTAGTAGTGATTGTGCCTGAGGAAACAATAACTCAGGGTACTATTTATTAGTAACGGCGGATCTTTAAACCCATGTGGTTTAAAGCCTGAAAGTGCCACAGAGACGATGCTAACTGCGAAGTTAGAGTGAAAAGGGTAAACCCCACAAACTAGAAACCCAAATTTTGGTAGGGGCACATTATCACGCGAATTAGAAGCGATGATAATGCTTCGAAAGAAGAGATAAATGGTCACACCCGAAAGGCGACAGAACATGGCTTATGCACATTGACGATTAAATGAAAAAAGAGCGGTTACGCTCTTTTTCTCTTTCTTAGTAAATTGGAAATTAGTTTTTGTATTTCAACTACAATAATTGGGATAATTGCTAATCCAACGACAATTAACCATTCAACAGCATTTAAGTGAGATAAACCAAATAAATCTCTAGTAAATGGGAAAGCGATTGTAAGCAGTTGTAAAGTTAAACTAATAATAAAAGCTCCAACTAAGTATTTGTTTAACTTAGTTTTAAAAATTGATTTTCTCTCACTTTTAACATTTAAAGCGTGGAATAATTGAGAAATTGCTAAAACCATAAAAGTCATTGTTGAAGCGTTCATTAATCTAGCACTTCTTAAAACATCTCCGGTTGCACCTTCAGTGTTAGGATAGATGAAAAATCCAATCACAAACGCACTAAATGATAAAATACCTAACATTAAGCCTTGCCAAGAAATTTTAATGCCTAAACCATTAGCGAAAAATGATTTAGAGACATCTCTTGGCTTATCTTCCATAATATCAGCTTCTTTGGGTTCTAATCCAATCGCAATAGCCATTAATGAATCGGTAACTAAGTTAACCCATAAAATTTGAACTGCAGTTAGGGTAGTTACTGCTTCAGAGAAAATGAAAGCCCCTAAAATTGTGCCTAAGAAAATTGTAATAATTTCACCAATATTACAACTTAATAAGAAATGAATCGCCTTTTTGATGTTGGCATAAATGCCTCTACCTTCACCAACAGCGGTCACGATGGTTGTAAAGTTATCATCGGTTAGAACCATATCAGCCGCTCCTTTAGACACTTCGGTTCCGGTAATTCCCATCGCAATTCCGATATTAGCAGTTTTAAGAGCGGGAGCGTCATTAACACCATCACCAGTCATTGCCACGATTTTGTTATGGGCTTTCCAAGCTTCAACAATTCTTACTTTATTTTCAGGACTTACACGAGCATAGACACGGACATGTGGTAGAAGTTCATTGAATTCTTCATCAGACAAGCGATCAAGTTCGATTCCTGAAAGTGCCATATCATCAGTAGATTTAATAATATTTAACTCTTTAGCAATGGCCATTGCTGTATTTTTATGGTCACCAGTAATCATAATGACATCAATACCAGCACGATTAGCGACTTTAATTGCGTCTTTAACTTCTGGTCTTGGTGGGTCAATCATTCCGACTAAGCCAATTAAAGTTATTTCATTTTCTAAATAATTATGAGTTAAGTCATCAAGTGGTAGAGTTTGATCAATTACTTTATATCCAACAGCTAAAACTCTTAAAGCATCATTAGTCATTTCAAGATTAGCTTTTTCATAGTTTTCAATAACTTTTGTTGAATCACTGGAGCGACTAAACATGACATCAGGGGCGCCTTTGATGACGGCATATCTTTTATCATCAAAGTCATGAACGGTCGTCATTAACTTACGTTCGGAGTCAAAAGGTAGTTCTGAAATTCTTTGATTTTCATTAAAGATTTTAATTGGATCTTGATTTAAGGTAATCGCTAAATCAATAAAAGCTGTTTCAGTCGGATCACCAATTTTAGTATATCCCAATTCTTCAGTAAAATTAACTTTAGTATCGTTACATAAAACTCCAAAAGTGAGAAGTTTTAAAAGATTATCATCAACCTTTAAATCACTTGAGACATTAAGCAATTTGTTATTTGAAAAAACTTGAGTTACAGTCATGACATTTTGGGTGAGTGTTCCAGTTTTATCACTACAAATAACTGAAGTTGAACCTAGGGTTTCAACAGCAGGTAAACTCTTCATAATCGCTTTATGTCTGGCTAAGTTTTGCATACCTAAAGCTAAAACGATAGTAATGATTGCTGGTAGTCCTTCAGGGATTGCCGCCACCGCTAAAGCGACTGAAGCCATGAATGATTTTTGCCAAACTTCCCAACCAACGGCACCACTACTAAAATAGTAGTGCTCCGCAATGTTAATTCCAAAGATAACTAGAGTTACGATAACTGCGATTATTGCCAGAGTTTTACCAAGTTTGGCAATTGATCGTTGCAGTGGTGTTTGATCAGTTTTTGCAACTGAAATCATAGTTGCAATATGACCAATTTCAGTATTCATTCCGGTACCTGTAATTAAGCCAACACCACGGCCATAGGTAGCAACAGTTGACATATAACCTGAATTAATTCGATCACCTAAAGCGACTTCATCTTTAGCGATAACAGTCGCTTTTTTATCAACGGGAACTGCCTCTCCAGTTAAAATTGATTCATCAATTTTTAAATTAACTGACTCGATAATTCTTAAATCGGCAGGGATATAGTCGCCGGCTTCTAATAAAACGATATCACCAACGACTAAATCAGAAACATCTAAGACAAGTTCAACGCCGTCGCGAATTACCGTTGCATGAGGAGAAGATAATTTTTGAATTGACTCTAAAGCTTTTTCGGCTTTAGCTTCTTGAATGACTCCTAAAAGAGCATTAATTAAAATAATAGCAATTACTAAAATCCCTTCAGCATAGTCAGCAGTAACAAAACTTAAGATAGCCGCGATAAATAAAATTAAAATCATAAAATCTTTTAATTGGTCAATAAATCTTAAAAGAAGTGATCTTTTCTTTGGCTTTTCTAATTCATTTTTACCATGCTCAGCTAATCTTTTATTTGCTTCAGCTTGGGTTAACCCATTTTTAATATCAGTCTTGAAGTGTTTAACTAATTCTTCGGTGCTCATTTGATGAAATTTCATATCAATCTCTCCTTGTTCTAAAATAAAAACCTCAAAAAAAGGCTTTTGAGGTCTTGTTACAAGCGGGGCTTGAAATTAACCGGGCTTAATAAGCCGTGTTGACGATTAATTTAGAGCTAACTACTCCCCTCATATTAATATTTTATCACAAATATTAAATACTTATAAGTTAAGTTAAAGAAAAAAGTGGAAATGAATTTCCACTTTTATAGATTAGTTTAAATTATTTAGTTAATCCAACGGCTTTGTAAGCTGTGTTAATTAGTTTGTAATATGAAGTAGTAGTAATAGTAACACCTGCTAGTGGAGTTTTTGGTTCAGTTTTTAATCCATTCTTTAAGATGTCATCAGTAACTAATGCAACTTGTTCAAACCATTCTAATCTGTTAGTAGTTTTTAACCAAGTTTTGTATTCTTCTAAATTATCTGCAACTGATTTTTTAAATTGTGGAGCAAACATTCCGTAAGCATAACCTAATTCTTGTTTAGATTTTGCATTCCAAACTAATCCAGTTTCTGAATCATTACCGTTAGCAGTTGCTTGTAAAGTATCAACAACGATCTTAGTAGCTTTTCCTTTTTCAACAGTTACTTCAACCCAAACTACGTTTGGAATACCATAGTTCATAGTATGTTCAAAAGCAACTACTTTTCCAGCTTTTGCATTAGCAACAGCTGCTTTAGCTAATTTAGTATAGCCACCATCGTTAATAGTTACACCAGTAATAGTTTTAATATCAGTAACATTTTCTGGTCCTTTTGCTAAAAATTCTGCTTCGATTAAATTAGCTTGTTCAAACCATTCTTTTTTCGATGTTCATCCTTTAAGTTTTTGTTTGTAAGCCCATCTGCAGTTGAATTTTCTAGGGCCATCACCCTGCATATCCGATAATCATAACCTAATTCTTTTTTAGTTTTTTCATTCCATGCTGAATCCGTCCATTTTCCACGTTATCAGCATCAACTGAGTGAACTGCGGTTCCTTGACGAGCATCAATGAAATAGCTTACTACTTTACCTTTTTCAACAGTAACAGTAACTGAAGTAATCATCGGTGCTTTGTTGTAGGCAGTAATTTCAAACGCAGCTAAATTTACCATCTTGTTTAAATTCTTTTTCACCACAAGAAGCTAATGCTAATGCAGCTACGAAAACTAATATCATTGTAAAAAATCTTCTTCATCATATATATCCTCCTTAATTTTTCAAATGTAAAAATAGTTTTTCATTCCCTTACAATTATAAAACAATTGCTAATTAAAGCAATCCAACATCAGAAAACAATGCACCTGAAATCGCTTCCAACACGGTTTTAAAAAATGTCTTATAATCTAAATGACTTAATAATAGAAAAAAGTAAGGTAAAAATGATAAAATACTACTGAGAGAGGTTTACATAATATAGACATGAAATTAGACGACTTAACGAAACGGCAAAAACGAATAAGAAACTTCTCAATCATCGCTCACATCGATCACGGCAAATCAACTTTAGCTGATCGATTATTAGAATACACTAACACGGTTAGTGAACGCGATATGAAAAATCAAGTTCTAGATTCCATGGATTTAGAACGCGAACGTGGGATTACCATTAAATTAAATGCGGTAGAAGCCATCTATCAAGCTGATGATGGAAATGAATATATCATGCATTTAATTGATACCCCAGGTCATGTTGACTTTACTTATGAAGTTTCACGATCTTTAGCAGCTTGTGAGGGGGCTGTTTTAGTCGTTGATGCTGTTCAAGGAATCCAAGCTCAAACCTTAGCTAATGTTTATTTAGCATTAGATAATGAGCTAGAAATTTTACCAGTAATTAATAAAATTGATTTACCTAGTGCTGATCCCGAAAGAGTTAAAAAAGAAATTGAAGATATTATTGGGATAGATACCTCTGATCTAGTTTTAGCGAGTGCTAAAGATGGAATTGGAATTAAAGAAATATTAGAAATGATTGTGCGTGATGTTCCAGCTCCAAAAGGAGATGCAACAGCACCACTTCAAGCTCTAGTCTTTGATTCGTTTTATGATCCTTATCGTGGCGTAATTCCGTTAATAAGGGTTAAAAACGGAACAATTAAAAAAGGTGACAAAATTAAATTAATGGCTTCTAAACAAACTTACGATGTTACTGAAGTTGGAGTATATTCACCGCATATGATTGAAAGAGATATTTTAGGACCCGGTTCGGTTGGTTATTTAGTGGCGACGATTAAAGATATTTCTAATGTTAAAGTTGGGGATACGATTACTGATGCTAAAAATCCTGCTCATGAACCACTACCAGGATATCGAAACTTAAATCCAGTGGTCTTTTGTGGATTATATCCGGTTGATAATGATGATTATATCAATTTAAAAGAAGCATTAGAAAAGCTTAAATTAAATGATTCATCTTTAGTTTATGAAGCAGAAACATCTCAAGCCCTAGGTTTTGGATTCAGATCAGGTTTCTTAGGACTATTACATATGGAAATAGTTCAAGAACGAATTAGAAGAGAATTTGGTGTCGAACTGATTGCCACAGCACCATCAGTAATTTATCATGTTTATTTAAATGATGGACAAATGATTAAAGTTGATAATCCGTCATCACTTCCAGAACCGCAATCAATTTTACGAATTGAAGAACCAATCGTAAAAGCGACGATTATGTCACCTGAGACATATGTTGGTCCAATTATGGAAATATGTCAAGCGAAACGTGGTCAGTTTATTACGATGTCCTATATTGATAAATCAAGAGTAACTATCGTTTACGAATTACCTTTATCAGAAATAGTTTATGATTTCTTTGATAAGTTAAAGAGTGCAACTAAAGGTTATGCTTCATTTGATTATGATTTAGCCGGATATAAAGAATCGAAACTACAAAAGATGAATATTTTATTAAATGGGGAAGTAATTGATGCCCTAGCAGTTATTGTTCACCGTGATTTTGCATATCGTAGAGGCAAACAAATTACTGAAAAAATGGCTGAATTAATCCCAAGACAAATGTTTGAGATTCCAGTGCAAGCGGCACTAGGATCAAAAATTATTGCAAGATCAACAATTAGAGCCTTAAGAAAAGATGTTTTAGCTAAATGTTATGGTGGAGATGTCTCAAGAAAGAAAAAACTCCTTCAAAAACAAAAAGAAGGAAAGAAAAAAATGAAAGCCATTGGTCGAGTTGATGTCCCACAAGAAGCATTCTTAGCGATATTATCTCATGGAGATGACTAATGTTAGGGCTCTATATCCACATTCCCTTTTGTAAGACAATTTGTCATTACTGTGATTTTGTTAAAGTTGGAATAAAAAAAGAAAGTTTGAGATTAGAATATCTTGATACTCTAATTAATGAATTAAATCAGTATCAAGACTATTTTCATCAAATTGATACGATTTATCTTGGTGGCGGTACCCCAAATACTTTAACTAATGAAGAACTAATTAAATTATTTGAAGCATTAAAGCCAATTAAACCAGATGAATTTTCTATTGAGATTAATCCTGAGAGTTATACTGATGAACAGGGGGCTATCTTTAAACAATATGGAGTTAATCGGGTTTCAATTGGGGCCCAAACAACTAACGAAGATTTATTAAAGTTTTTGAACCGAAAACATAATAATAGCCATGTTATTAATGCGGTATCAAGTTTAAAAAATATGGGGATAAATAATATTAATTTAGATTTAATTTTTGCTATCCCTGGACAAACGATTAATGATGTAAAAAAAGATATTGAATTTTTCATTAATTTAGAGATTCCACATTTATCGTATTATAATTTAATCCTAGAAGAAAAGACATATTTTCATTATTTATATAACCGAAATCAATTTCATGAAGTAGATGATCTATTATCAAGACAAATGTATGAAGAAGTTATTGATAAACTAACTAAACTGGGATATAATCATTATGAGATTTCAAATTTCTCCAAGCCCAATTATGAATCTAAACATAATTTGAAATATTGGAAATATAAAGATTATATCGGAATTGGTTTAGGTTCACACGGTTTACTAAATGGTAAAAGATTATATAATGAAAGATCCTTTAATAAGTATCTAAGAAAGACCTTATATAAAATAGAAGTTTTATCAAAAGAAGATCAAGTAACTGAAGAACTAATTATGGGATTAAGATTATCTAGTGGAGTTAATGTTAATAAGATTAATGCAAAATATGAGTTTAATCTTTATCAAAAGTTTCCTAAAATAAAGGAGATGAAAGAATTGAAGTTATTAACCGAAGAAGATGGTTACTTAAAATCAACTAAAGAAGGAATCTTCTTAGGTAATCAAGTCTTTCAAATATTTGTATGAAATTTATTTTACGAGAATTTGAATCATATCTTCAATTAGAAAAGGGATTAAGTGAAAATACGATTAAATCATATTTAAAAGACCTTGAACAATACACTAGTCATTTGTTAAAATATTATCATGTTAATGATCCTGAATTAATTGAAAAAAGACATATCGAAAACTTTCTTTCTACACTTAATCGTCGTAAGTTATCACCTAAGACAATTGCTAGAAAGATTAGTGCGATTAAAAGTTTTCATCATTTCTTATTTATTGAAAAAGTAATTCCGGTTGATATTTCTAGTGATTTTCAAACACCTAAGATTCCTAAAAACTTGCCAACTGTTTTATCAGTTGATGAAGTTGTAAAAATTTTAGAAACTTCAGAAGTTAATTCGCCACTTGGTTATCGCAACAAGGCATTATTAGAACTCATTTATGGGTCTGGTCTACGAGTTTCAGAACTGTTAGACATTCAAATGAGGGATATTCATATTGACGAACATTACGTATTAGTTAGGGGAAAAGGCGGAAAAGAAAGAATTGTTCCGATATCAGATATTGCGGTTATTGCCTTAAGAAAATATATAATTGATGGCCGACCGAAACTAATGAAAAAGCCACTACCGCATTTGTTTATCAATAATGAGGGCGGCAAGTTATCGCGACAAGGATTTTATAAAGTCTTACAAGGTTTAGCAAGTGACGCTGAAATTGAAGTACATGTTTCACCCCACACATTAAGGCATTCATTTGCGACTCACTTATTAGAAAACGGAATTGACCTACGCAGTTTACAAACACTATTGGGTCATGAGGATATCTCGACCACACAAATATATACACATATAAGTAAAACTAGAGCACGTCAAGTTTATGACGAAGCACATCCAAGAGCTAAGGAGGAAAAAAAGAATGGATTGGATTAAAAATTTACCACCTGAAGATTTTATCTACATGATTGGAGGATTACTAACATTAGTATTAGTAATAATCATTTTATTTAAAGTCTGGAGAACATCACGCGAAATCGCGGGAAGAACTCTAACAATGACAGAAGAAATTATGTCACTAAACGAACAATTTGTAACTAACTTAAAAGTTGTCAACAGGAGTTACATTGATAATGAAATTACTGAAGTTGGAATGATTTATCGAAAAGACAAAGTTGTTCTGATTGAAGAACAAACTAGGATCAACGCCCGTAATAAGTTTGAACATGTTGTCAGTCATCAAGAAATAAGAGAGTTATTAAAGATTGATAATTACAAAATTAAAAAACTAAAATTCTATTATGAAAACAGTATTGGAACTCTTATTAAATCAACTGGAAGAGTTACAAGAAAGAAAATGCAAAAAGAATTAACTAAAGAAAAGAAAGAGTTAAGAAGACAAGAAAAATTAGCTAGAATTGAACAAAAGAGAAAAGCTAAAGAAGATAAGAGAAATGCAAAGATTGAACAAAAAGCAAAGAGATATGCAGAAGGTAACTATACAGCAGGTGATCGATTTGTAATATTCTTCGAAAATTTATTTAGACCAATTAAACGAGCAAGACATAATAGTGTAATTAAGAGAAATAAAAAAATTGCTGATCGACGCGCAGAAAAAGAAATCGAAGCCGAAAGAGAAAAATTAATTGAAGCTCAAAAATTAATTTATGAGCAACAACTAAGAGAACTCAAAAAAGAAGAATTAAGAGAAGAATATAAAATCAATGAATTAAAAGCAACTCTTGAAGAAGCTGAAAAAGAAAATGAATTAGGAATTAAAATAACTCCTTCTGAAGAAGTGTTAGAAAACAAGAAGGATAAAAAACCAAAAAAACAAGAGAAAAAACTAGATGAAGAAAAACCACTCGCTGAAGAAAAAAAGTTAGATGAAAAAGCAACTGAAGAAAAACCAGTTGAAAATAAAGCAGATGAAGTTTTAGAAGTTAATCCAGAAAACGATCCATCTAAAGAATAAAGTTTTCTAACCCGATAAAAAAGAATAAATTTATAACATAGAAAAATGACTTTTTAATGAGTCATTTTTTTATTGTTTTAGCAACATATTAAAAAAACGTAAGTTTAGTAAATCTAAACTTTTTTGAAATAAGAATAAAAATCAAAAAAATCATTAAAGTCTCGAAAATATGAAGTGAATCAACTCTATAGTAAACATAGGTAAATAAGGCGCGTTGTGAGCGATTGAATATTAAGATTAAAGGTAAATGGTAAACTCGATTTGAGTTAAAATTTTCAAATAAAAAAGAAAAGACAAAAAAGACTATATTTTTAGTGAGATACAGATATTTTTAATAAAGAAGACCGAAGTTTTGATTTTTATTTTATCCACATTATCAACACTATTTTAGTTGTTGGCTTCATAATCAGCACATCAAAAGGTTTACATAATATATATTATAGGAACAAACAGAAAATTAAAAAAACGCTAATTTGGGGTTTATTAGACTTATAATAATGGTATTGAAGTAGTTTAATGTTATAAAATTGTTGATAAAAGTAAAATAAACTACCCTTACTTCTCGTTTTTACCTAGTTTACAAACATAATAGAAGTTCTGCAACAAATTGAGTTGTGAAAAGGTGTACTTCCTTATCATGTGGATCCATGTCCGCTCATTTCCATATGTTTTTAATACAAATTCAATATATTTTATACAAAAATGAAGATACTAAAAAAATCTTAATATCTACTTCTTCTGCTTCCAACGGATATATATGTATTTTTTATGAAAAAGATCACAAGCTCTAGTCAAATGAATCTTAACTAATAATACAATAACTAAACTCAATTGATAATATCGGTTTTAAAGATTATATTGATTATTTATAATATGTATAATTAAACAAATTTCTATGTTTTTACTTATATATAAAAATTACAATTTAAGTAAATTGGTGTTTTTTATATTACTTATATGAATTATAAATAGTGTTTTTTCAATGTTTTTCATTAATTATTATAATTATAAATAAGGCCAATTTGCAGTTTTTCGTTTATTTATAATAAATATATATTAATCAAATTTTTGATTTTTCGTTTAATTATAAAAATTATATATTAAGCGAATTTATGGTTTTTATATTATTTATAATATTTCTATATATTCTCTATAGGCATAAAATGTTAATTTTATATTTTCTTTGATCTTGGACACATTAATATTCATTAGTAAATAAATTTTATAATATATTTTTTTTATTTTTAAAAAAGAACAATTTATAAAAATTATATATTAGTTCAATTTACGGTTTTTCGTTTATTTATATTGATTATAAATAATTAACATATATTGTATTAACTATAAAAAAATAAACTTATTTACTATGAGTGACTTATTAAGTCAAATTGTTATTAATATTTGTAAAAAATAAAGGCGTCTGATTAGACGCCTATAATTTTATTTTATATTATTTTTTACTTCTTCTTTCTTTAATTGCTGCTTGGGCTGCTGCTAGTTTGGCAATAGGAACTCGGTATGGAGAACATGATACATAATCTAATCCTGCACCATGGAAGAATTCAACTGATCTTGGATCTCCACCATGTTCACCACAAATTCCAACTAATAAATTTGGATTGGTTTTACGGCCTAATTTAACTGCCATTGCAACTAATCTTCCAACACCTTCAGTATCAATAGTTTGGAAAGGATCATATTCAAAAATTCTCTTATCTTGATAATCTTTTATGAATCCGGCTGCATCATCGCGTGAGAAACCAAAAGTCATTTGAGTTAAGTCATTAGTTCCGAAACTGAAGAATTCTGCTTCTGTCGCAACTTCATCAGCTAAGAAACAAGCTCTTGGAATTTCCATCATTGTTCCAACTTGATACTTCATGTCAAGTCCTGATTTTTTGATTAATCTATCAGCGGTTTCAACAACGACATCTTTAACATATTTTAACTCTTTAACATCACCAATTAATGGAATCATAATCTCAGGAACAAGATTCCATTCAGGGTGTGATTTTTGAATGTTAATATATGCGTTGATTAAAGCTGTAGTTTGCATTTCAGCAATTTCTGGATAGCTAACTGATAGTCTAACACCACGGTGTCCCATCATTGGATTGAACTCATGAAGTGATGTTACAACGGTATTTACCTCTTCTGGAGTTAACTTTAATTCTTCAGCTAGTTCTCTAATATCGGCAATACTTGTTGGTAAGAATTCGTGTAATGGTGGGTCTAAATAACGAACGGTAATTGGATGACCTTCCATAGCTACGATTAATGCTTCAAAGTCTTTTTGTTGAATTGGTAATAATTTATCTAAAGCGATTCGTCTTTGAGCTCCAGTTCTAGCAAGAATCATTTCTCTCATCGCTTTAATTCTTGTACCTTCAAAGAACATATGTTCAGTTCTAACAAGTCCAATTCCTTCGGCACCAAATGCTAATGCTTGACGAGCATCTGATGGAGTATCAGCGTTAGTTCTTACGCCTAATCTGCGGTGATTATCAACCCACCCCATAAACTCTTCAAAGTCTCCGGAAATCTTCACTGGAACAGTTTTAATTTGTTGACCGTAAACATTACCAACGGTACCATCTAAGGCAATCCAGTCGCCTTTTACAAGACGCTTACCGCCTAATTCAAAGAAACCTTGTTCTTCATTAATGAAGATGTTGTGAGCTGAAGTAACACATGTTTTACCCATTCCACGAGCGACTACCGCTGCGTGAGATGTCATTCCACCACGTGCTGTTAAGAATCCCTCTGATAGGTGCATTCCTTCAATATCTTCTGGTGAAGTTTCTAATCTAACTAAAATTGAAGGTAGACCATTTCTATGAAATTCTAATACTTGTTCAACATTAAATGCGACAACTCCAGTAGCCGCACCTGGTGATGCAGGTAAACCAGAACCAATTGGTTTAATTTGTTTTAATTCTTCTTGATCAAATGTTGGGTGTAATAAATTATCTAAGTGTTCTGTTCCAACAAGCATAATCGCATCTTCTTCAGTAATTAAACCTTCATGAACCATATCAACAGCGATTTTTAAAGCTGCATGAGCCGTTCTTTTACCACTTCTAGTTTGTAAAATGTAAAGTTTTTCGTTTTCAATTGTAAACTCGACATCTTGCATATCTTTATAGTGTCCTTCTAAGAACTTCATAATATCAACAAATTCTTTATGAACTTTAGGTAGGACATCGGCTAATGTATCTAAATCTTCAGGAGTTCTAGTACCAGCAACTACGTCTTCTCCTTGGGCATTCATTAAATATTCACCAAAGACTTTGTTATCTCCTGTAGCTGGGTTACGGCTAAATGCCACTCCTGTTCCTGAAGTTGGTCCCATATTTCCATAAACCATTTCTTGAACATTAACTGCAGTTCCCCATTCACTTGGGATTCCATGCATTTTACGGTAATAGTCAGCTCTTGGGTTTTCCCATGATCTAAATACTGCTGAAACAGCACCTAATAATTGTTCTCTTGGATCAGTTGGAAATTCGGTATTAGTGTTTTTGAAGTAAATTTGTTTGAATTTTTTTACCATTGATTTTAAATCTTCGGCAGTAAATTCATTGTCTAATTTAATTCCTCTTTCATATTTCATACTATCGATTAATCTTTCAAATTTAGATTTATCGAATCCTAAAACTACATCTGAATACATTTGGATAAAACGACGATATGAGTCATAAGCAAATTGAGGGTTACCTGTAGCTTCAGCTAAACCTTCGACAACTTCGTCATTTAAACCTAAGTTTAAGATTGTATCCATCATTCCTGGCATTGAAACTCTAGCTCCAGATCTAACTGAAACTAATAATGGGTTGTGAGGATCTCCAAATTTTTTGCCAGAAATTTTCTCTAATTTTTTCAAGTTTTCAAAAATTTCTTTTTCAATATCGTCAGAAATTTTTTCTCCATCATGATAAAACTTATTACAAGCTTCTGTAGTAACTGTAAAGCCTTGAGGAATAGGTAAACCTAATTTAGTCATTTGTCCAAGGTTTGACCCTTTTCCACCGACTAGGTTTCTCATAGTTCCATCTGCTTCACTAAACAAATAAACATATTTTTTTGACATAAATACACTCCTTTATTATTTAGTATTTTTTTAAACTCCGCTATTATTATAACATAATAATACAATTTAATGTGATTTAATAATTATGCAAGCACTTTCATAATTTATTTATCAAAAAAAGACCATTAAAAATTAGTATGTTGTCGAAAAAGATACATATTTTTTAATAATAGTCTTTTTTTGTGTTATGTATGGGAGAAACTAAAAAGTTAAATTTGATTACCAATAAACATGGTGACGTGTTTAGCTATTTCTCTTGGTAATAAATATAAAAGAGAGTGACCAAAATCATTATACTCGATTAATTTTGAATTTTTATGAAGTGCATAATAATTTTCTAACACCATATGTCTTGGTGTTAATAAATCATTAATTCCAACTAAGTGTAAAACTGGAATATCGATATAGTTAATAGTGTGGTTACCAGCGATATAAAAATTATGTTCACTAGACATATTAAAAGTTGCCATAGCAAAGATAGCTTCGCATAGACCTCTTTCTTTCATCACTTCATTAATTAATGCTAAGTAATAATTATCATCATCAGGTCGATGATCACCGAAGAAATAAGTGTCCATAAAACTCATTACTGAATTGACATCTTTTTTCTCAATAGCAGTTAAAATTGGTTTAACATCAGGATCTTCCCTTAATTCAATGGTACTACGATAAGTATCATAAGTCAAGACATTGCCATTATCATCTTTTTTATATAGTGGATAACCACGATAAGTAATTGAAGATATTAAAGTTAATGTTTTACATTTTTCAGGATGGTGGCCACATAATTGAAGGGCAACACCTCCGCCTAACGAAAATCCAATTAAATGTGGATCTTTAATCTCTTTGGCTTCAATAAATCGTCTAATATCATCAACATAATCGTCAATTGATGTCACTTTACGGTAACAAGTTGAATCGCCGAAACAGCGTAAATCAACGGCATAAACCGTATAAACATCTTCATCAAATTTGTTAATTAATTTTAAAAATTGATAGCTAGAAGAATAATTGCCGTGAATTAAAATTAAATTAGTTTTACCTTTGCCATATTGAAGATATGCCAATTTTTCACCATTTTTTAGTTGTTGAAACTGTTTAATCACGGATTTCCCCTCCTATTTTATTTGTTTAAAAATGTTTTTATATCATTGATTGCTTGTTTAGTTTTGTCAAAAACAATCAAATGTCCGCAATCATCATAATCGATTCTTTCGGAAACATTTTGTAGCGCGAGATAGTTATCATCAGTCATGTACTTAGGTGATAAAATATCGTCTTTTTTACCCCATAAATGTAAAACCGGACAAGTAATATCTTTAATGGTATTGGTTCCTTCAGTATAAGCATTAGGTGTATTAGACATATTAAAAGTCGCTAGTGCCCAGTTAGCATCTAATAAGTTCCTTTGCTTGAGAGCTTCAGTAACATATAGTTCAAGCTCATTATCTGGGAAGACATTATAAGCTGTTTCTTTAAGTGAGTCTTTCATCGTTTTACGGTCATCAGTTAAAAAGATTTGTAATCCAGCACCTATGGCAACATCATTGGCCATATCTTCTGCTGAAGCAAATGGCGTTTTTTCTCCAGTCATCGCGTTAACACTAAGTGTTGGATAACCTTTATGTGTCGTCGAAGCTACTAACACTAATTTTTCAACTAGGGTTGGATGGGTTGCGGCTAATTTCATTGCCACGGCACCACCCATTGACCAACCAATAACGTAAGCACTAGAAACACCTTTTAATTCTAAAAATGAAACAATATCATTAACTAAATCGGTAAAACTAGTAATGCGTGTTTTATAAGAAGAGTCACCAAAACCACGAAAATCAGGTGCTAAAATATGATAATCATCTTTTAACTCTTTGATTGCTCGTAGCCAAAAAACACTACTAGAGATATTTCCATGAAGTAATAATACGGTTTTACTTGCCTCAGGATTTTCTTCTAAATAAGCATAGGTTTCACCGTTTGGTAATTTAATAGTTTTCTTATTAACGGTTAAATCTATATCAGGAGCAATTACTCCTAAACTAATGAAAAGCGGTGAAATATCTTTGTTTTCATGGGTGACTACCATTAATGCTCTACCAGGTGAAACACCAGTAATTTTAATGTTTTTTCCATCTTTAATAGCGGTTGCTACATTTTCTTTATCAATATTAATGGTGTAATTAGCATCATCGGGTTTGACAGTTAAAGTAATGGTGACTTCTTTATCGACACCTACTAAAACCATCTCTTGTTTATCGTAGCTTAATTCTGGTTCGACTTTTTCTTTACAACCAACTAAACTAATTATACTAATAATTAATAGTGATAAAGTCAAGATATATTTAAATGTCTTTTTCATGGTGAATCTTTATAGTTAACTATTTAAAAAGTTAATAATATCGTTGAATGACTCTTCGCTCTTATCGTAGAAAACCATATGGCCGCAGTCATAATAATAAATTAATTTAGAATTATCTCTGATGGCATTATAGTTGTCTAAAGTCATATATTCTGGAGCTAACCAAATATCTTTTGATCCCCATAAATGTAAAACTGGACATTTAATATTTTTAATGGTATCAGTTCCTTTTGAATAATGTGAGTCTTCATGTGACATATTAAGCGTTGAAATGGCCCAGTCAGCATCAATTAAATTAGCTTGTTTTACCGATTCGGAAGCATATAAAGTTAATTCTGCATCTGGAAGTGGTTTAACTGCTAATGCTGATAAAGCTTGTTTCATAAAGTCAACATTTTTCGTTGTAATAATTCCTAAAAGTGGAGCAACTTGAACTGGATCGGTTGCCATTTCTTCAGGTGAAGCATAGCATTCTCCAACTAATTGGTTACCTTCAGCATCTTTTTTAAATACTGGATACCCTTTATGTGTTGTTGAAGCAATTAAAACTACTTTTTTAACAACTGCTGGATGATTGGCAGCTAATTCCATTGCTACGCCACCACCAAGTGACCAACCAAAGACATGGGCTTGATCAACTTTTTTCTCTTTTAAGAATAAAGCTAAGTCATCAGCTAATTCTTTAAATGATTTAATTCGTTGGTGGTATGTTGAATCACCAAATCCGCGTAAATCTGGTGCTAGAACATGATATTTTCCTTTCAAATTTTCAATCATTCTTAGCCAATGAGCACTACTTGAAAAGTTACCGTGTACTAATAATACAGTTTCTTTCCCCTTTGGATTTTCCTCCAAATAAGCTAGTGTTTCTCCGTTAGGTAATGCAATTTTTTGTTTGTTTAATGTTAAATTCATATTGATCTCCTTTCTAAATTAAATCTTAAACTCCAATGCTGGATTATTAATAAATCCATAAGTTAAACTAGTATAAACCCAAGGGTTTTCATATGGCGAAACATGACCTGTTTTTGCCATTAAAACTAACTTGGAATTTTTAATATGTTCGTGTAAATATTGTTGTCTTGCATACGGAAATAAAGAGTCTTCTTCGCCACCAACGATTAAAGTTAGTGCGGTAATGTCTTTGAGTTTGGCTCTTGAGTCGTGTGAAAGACAACTATCGGCTAGTCGATAGACACTCATGCGGTATGGTTTTGATTTAAAAAACTCAACTAAAACTTGTTCTCGATGTTTCATCCAATCGCTTCTTGTAAGAAACCAAGTTGGACCATAAAATCGTGGAACTGTTGTTAAATAAAATGCGTAAGAATCATCGCTTTCTGCCGTTGATTTGAAAGTCTTAAAGACTTCAATATCACGTTCATCAACGTGCGATGTTGTATTAAAGATAACTAATCTGTCAACCAAATTAGGATATCTAGAAGCTAAATTAATTCCGACATATCCACCATAACTAATACCCATGACTGAAATAGTTTCATAGCCTAAATATTTTATAAAACTCGCGATCATATCAGCTTGATCATCTATGGTATAACTAAAGTCAACTTTTGATGAACTTCCTTGATCAATCATATCAACTCTAATTAAAGTATTATGAGCCTTTAGTGGTTCCACAATTGGATCCCACGAATTAATGGTCATCATAATTCCGTTTAATACTAGTAGCGGCTTACCTTTACCTTCCACTAAGTATTTAATATCGAGTTTTTTATAGTTAAATGTTTCCATATGCCATATTAAATTTTAAATTCTTGTGCTGGATTATTAATAAATCCGAAAGTTAAACTGGTGTAAACCCAAGGGTTTTCATATGGTGAAACGTGACCAGTTTTTGCGATTTGAACTAATTGTGAGTTTTTAATATGTTCATGTAGATATTGTTGTCTTGGATAAGGTAGTAGATAGTCTTCTTCACCTGAAACAATTAATGTATGGGCTTTAATATCTTTTAATTTGTCTTTTGAATCATGCGATAAGCAACTTTTTGCTAATCGGTAAACGGTATCACGGTAATCTTTTGATTTGAAAAATTCAATTAAAATAGATTCGCGATTTAACATCCAGTCATTTCTTGTTTCATACCATGTTGGACCATAAAACTGAGGAATAGTCGTTAAATAAAACGCATAGGGGTCATCGCCTTTAGCTGAGTTTAAAAAAGTTTTAAATAATTCAGCATCTCTTTTATCAACATCAGCTGCGGTGTTAAATAAGACTAATCTGTCAATTAAATCAGGATATCTAGAAGCTAAGTTAATTCCGACATATCCACCATAACTAATACCCATGACTGAAACAGTTTCATAGCCTAAATGTTTAACAAAACTTGCGATCATATCAGCTTGGTCACTAATTGTATAATCATAATCAACTTTTGATGACTGACCTTGGTCAACCATATCAACACGAATTAATGTATTTTGTTTTCTTAATGGTACAGCGATTGGTTCCCATGAAGCAATTGTCATCATAATGCCATTTAACACTAATAGAGGTTTTCCCTCTCCTTCGACTAAATACTTAATTTCTAAGTTTTTATAATTAAATGTTTGAATCATAATTTCACCCGATCTCTTTCTGATAAAATCCCATATTTAATGGCATCATTAAATAACTCTTCTCTAAAATCTGGATGAGCTATTTTAATTAAAGCGATAGCTCTTTCTTTCAAGCTAGTTCCTCTTAATTCAGCAACACCATATTCAGTTACCACCATATCAACATCAGCTCTTGATAAAGTTACTGCTCCACCTGGAGTAATAATTGGAACAATTTTTGATTTTGGTTCTCTAACTCCAGTTTCAGGATTTCTAACCATGGCGGTTGAATAAAGAGCGATAAATGATTTACCACCTTTTGAATTTTGAGCACCAACAGCTGTATCAACTTGACCACCAGCACCACTAAATTGTCTTGGTCCGATTGATTCACTTGCAACTTGACCATCAAGTGATACTTCAAGAGCTGCATTAATTGAAACTTGATTGTCGTTTTGACCAATAATGTATGGGTCATTAACAAATGATCCCTTCATGACTAAAACTGATGGGTTATTGTCGATAAATTTATATAATTTTTCACTTCCAAAGGCGAAACAACAAACATGTTTTCCTTGAAGTAGTTGTTTTTTCGATCCATCGGCAGCACCGCATTCGACTAAATCAACCATAGTTGAAGTAAACATTTCGGTATGAATTCCTAAGTTCTTCTTACCCTTTAGTGCTTCCGCAACAGCATTAGGAATTCCCCCAATGCCTAATTGAATACATGAACCATCTTCAATTCTTTCAGCAATTAATTTCCCAATTGTGATATCTTTTTCGTTTAATGGAATTTCTGGAAGAACTGGAGCTGGATAATCGGCTTTAATTAAATAATCAACTTCACTAATATGTACTTCCACATCTCCAAAAGTTCTTGGAAAGTTAGGATTAACTTCTAAAACGGTAACTTTAGCGCTTTTAACGGCATCTTTCTCATAAACATTACATGTCGATAGAGAAATAAAGCCATGCTCATCAGGCATTGATGCCGCACTAACGAAAAAGTCATATTGAACACGTTCAAATCTTTTCTTCGCAGCGTAGTGAAGATAGTTTGGAATAAATGAGGCATTACCATTATTGTGTGCTTGTCTAATGGCACCATCATAAAACCAAGACGTAATTTCAATTTTATCTTTATATTTATCAGTATAAATTGGCGCTTTTTGATTAATTCCTAAACAGTTAGTAAATTCTAATGAATCCAAATTATACTTATCAAACGCCAGGTGTAAGTTGGAAACAATTAATTGTGGCTCGTTCGCTGCCATTCCGCCAACAATTTTATCTCCATTTTTAAGCATCTTTAAAAAATCATCAATTGTGATGTATTGTGCACTTTTTTTCATATTGAATACTCCTTTTTTTAAAAAATGGGAGGGAAAAACTCCCTCCCAAATTTACTCTTCGCTTATTTGGGAAGAGATTCCATAATGTTTTTTAAATAGTTATTTCTTTTCGATAATAGTTAATTCTTCGAAGTCTCTTGCTAAAACGAATGCCTTAGTGCCTGAGTCATAACGTAATAAACTCATGTTAGCAATACCCCAGCGTTTACCACCGCCGAAGTCAACTGTTGATCCCATAGGAATTTCAATTGGCTTTTTAGCCATTGCTAAAATAAAATCGCCCCAAGTTACATCTTTACCTTCTTTGTAGAATTCATTGTGATAAGTTTCTAATCCAGCTAAGAAAACTTCAATTGCGATATATCCAGCAATACCGAATGAGTTAGTGTATAATGCTGTTTTTGTTGCTGCATCGATATTTGGGTTAGCATTAACCGCTGCAACATAATCAACAGCAGCAGCTTGACCTTTTTCAGAAACAGCGTCTACCCATGCGTTAACATAAACATTAAAGTTATAAGTTAAAGCAACGTCAAATGCTGTTGGGTCAGCATTAACATATGATGAGAATACATCAGCAGTATTACCATCTTTAGCTAATGCAGCTAACATTGCGTTAAATGGAGTTTGGTTAGCAGCAATAATGATTGCTTTAACTCCTTCTGTTCTCATTTTAACAGCTGCGGCAGTTAAGTTGGCTTCAGAAGTATTATCAAATTGTTGTTCAACTAAATTAGCTTCTCTCTTTAATAGTTTGAACTCTTCTCTAACACCTTCTAAAATTCCTTTACCAGCGTCATCGTTAGTATATAAGACACCAACTTTAGCTTTAGAATCTAATTTAGCGCCGGTAGTGTTATGTCCAGTTCCTGTTAATGAGCCATGTAGTGCTTCTTTTAATAGTCTAGCAGCCATAATTCTACCATCAGTTCTAAAGATTGGTTGAACTGGCATAATTGAATAGCCTTCTCCACCTCTCTTAGCTTTATAAGTATAAAGGGCGTTAATACCAGTAGCCGCATAAACCATTGGAATTCCAACTTCGTTCATTAAGTCAATTGTTGCACCAACAGTAGGTGTTCCAAAGTGTCCGACTAATGCGAATACTTTATCTTCATGAACGAGTTTTTCTGTTAGAGGCAATCCTGTATCAGCAGAGAATTTGTCATCATATGTGACTAATTTAATTTTTTGTCCGCCTAAGAATCTTTTCTCTTTAGGTAAAGCGTTGTATTGAGCAATTCTACCTTCAATTGCTTGGTTAAACGGAACACCAACTATTGATAGAGGTCCTGATGTTGTAGCTGTATTACCAATGTAGATAAAGTTATCATCAATACCTTGGGCAGCGGCTTCTTTTTTACATCCGAATAATCCCACAACTAGCAGTAACATAACTGCTGTTAATAATAATTTTTTACCAAGTTTCATTTTAGTTTCTCCTTTCTTTTTTAACTTTTATGAAAACTTTGTTATCACCATATTTTATTTTTTTCCACCTAAATAGGTTTCAATTAATTCATCATCTTGTAATAAATTTTCTCCAGTATCTTCTTTACTAATTTTTCCTAACTCAATTAAGTAGGCATAATCAGCAATTTTTAAGGTTTGATATGCGTTTTGTTCAACAATTACGATTGTACGTCCATCTCTTTTAATTTGTTGAATAATTTCAAAAATTTCTTTAACAATTAATGGGGCAAGTCCTAAAGAAGGTTCATCGAGTAGTAATATTTTAGGATTACCCATTAATGCCCGACCGATGGCAAGCATTTGTTGCTCACCACCTGATAAAGTTGAAGCTTCTTGTTTTTTTCTTTCCTCTAAAATTGGGAAATAAGCATAAACTTTTTCAAATAGTTGTTTCTTTAATTCTTTTTTAGAAACTAGAACTTTTTCACCATTACTATTAGTTTGATATTCAGGTTGTAAATTATAGGCACCAACACTTAAGTTTTCTTCAACCGTTAATCCCGATAAAATTAAACGACCTTCAGGTGATTGATAAAGTCCTGATGATGCGATTTTATGTGGATGATGATTAGTAATATTTTGGCCATTATATATAATTTCTCCACTAGCCACTTTAACCACACCACTAATTGCTCGAATTAAAGTAGTTTTGCCGGCACCATTAGAACCAAGGATAGCAACAATGTCACCTTCATGCACTTTCATTGAAATGCCTTTAATTGCTCGAATGATTCCATAATCAATGACTAAATTATTAATTTCTAATACTACATTTTTACTCATGGCTATCACTACCTAAATAAGCTTCTTGAACTAGTGGATCATTTTGAATTTCTTTTGGTGTACCTAAAGCAATTCTACGTCCAAAGTTTAAGACACAAATTCGATCACATATTCCCATTACAAAACTCATATCGTGTTCAACTAGGAAAATAGTTAAGTTAAATTTTTCTTTAATCTCTAAAATTAGACTAGCTAATTCTAATGATTCTTGCTCATTTAATCCTGCTGCTGGCTCATCTAGAATAATTAATTCTGGATCTAACATTAAAGTTCTAGCTAACTCAATTCGTTTTAAGATTCCATATGGAAGACCAATTGGATATGCATCTTTATACATTAATAAATCAAGTTTTTCTAAAATGTCTAAGGCTTTAGCACGGTTAATTTCTTCTTCTTTTCTTAAACTAGGTAAGTGAAGGGCCTGGGCGAAGAAATTAGATTTATAAGCGGTATGAGCGCCCACTAATAAGTTATCTAAAACTGATAATTCCCATATTAATTCAACATTTTGGAATGTTCTAACGATTCCATATTTAATAACATCATGAACTTGGAAATTGTTTAAGCTTAAAACATAATTTTCTTTGTTTTTGAAATAAATATCGCCACTAGTTGGATTATAAAATTGAGTAATACAGTTGAAGACTGTCGTTTTACCAGCACCGTTAGGGCCAATTAAGCCAAAGATTTCACCTCTTTTAACAGATAGTGATAATTTTTCAACGGCTTTTAATCCACCAAAATGCATCGATAAGTTTTGAATTAATAGATGAGTTTCATTACTTTCATCGTATAATGCAATAACATCTTTTAATTCTTGTTGTGATTTAGAATTTTCATCAGCATCTAATGGAGCAGTTTGTAAACTTTCTTGTAATTGATTAAATTGTAGTTCACGATCTTTTTCTAGAAGCTCCAGTGCTTTTTCTAGTTTTAATTCTAATTTAACTAGTTTGGCTTCTAATTTTTTAGTTTCTAAATCCAATCTTTTATTCATTTTTTCTTCAAGATTTACTTTTAGAGTTGCTACTTCTTGTTCATTTTCAACTAAAGTTTTATCAAGTACCTCTTGATAATATTTTATATGTTTTTGAATATCTAAATCAAGAGTAGAAACCTTAAATTTTTTAAAATACCAATTTTCAAATGCTTGTTCATCAAATTTTGAATCTAAACCAGCAATATCACTGTCATATTTAGTAAATATTTCTTTTAATTCATCTTCATATTGTTGTTGAGTTATTTTTTCTAAATGATGAGAGTTTTCTTTTTCTCTTAACTTCCAATATAAACGGTTTTCTAATTTTTTTGATTCAACTTGTTTTAATCTAGCAAATTCTTCTCTAGGATTAATAGCAAGATTAATTTTATTAACTTTAGCACGCTGTTTATTAATTAAATTATTAACTTTATTTTCGTTAGCTTTAATTAAATTTTCTTGTAAAACAGGAAGATAATCTTTAGTTTTAGTGATACTATCTTGTAATTTTTTGACGTTGTTCAAGAATATATTGGCCTTTATCTTGGTTAGAGTCGTTTGTATCGCCATAACGTTTCCTCCTTTGCATTGTAATTAATTTAGAAATCCAACGTTTGATTTTGTAATAACTATTTCTGAAAAATTGGATTAACCCTTGAGGGTAGAACATAACAATTATAATAATTAATAAACCACTAAAAATTAGGCTTGCGTTTGGATTATCAGAGAAAAATTTGATCTTTTGAAGGACCGCTAAATCAAATCCAAATATTAAGAAAGTTCCTAAGAATACTCCCCAAATAGATTTAGCTCCACCGACAATAACTGCGGCCAGGATATTTAATGATAAGGCTAAGCTCCAAGTACTTGGAATGGTGCTGCGCCAATATAGCATATATAATCCACCACCAATAACAGCATACACAGTTGATAAAACGAATGCTAATAATCGGTATCTTAACAAACTAATTCCCATGGCTTGAGCGGCAGATGTTGAGTTTTTCATTGATAACATCGCTCTACCGGTTGGACTTTTAATAATGTTCGCGGTAACAATCATTGCTGCTACCATAACTAGTGCTGCTAAGACAAATGATAACTCCAAAGTAATCGGTAAGAAAAATAAGAAATTAGGTCGTTTCATCCTAAATCCACCAACACCACCAGTAATGATATCAGCGTTTTTGAAAACTTCATGTAAAATTTCAGATAGACCAAGAGTAATGATTGCAAGATACATTCCTTCGATTCTTAGTGAAATAAATCCAACTGCGGAACCAATTAATATTGCAATTGCTACTGAAACGACAAAAGCGATTAATGGAGGAAATTTTAAAGAACTAATAAAGAAACCAACTGAATAAGCTCCTAAACCAATAAAACCAGCTGTACCTAAACTTGCTAATCCAGAATACCCTAATAACAGAGTAAATCCTAGAGCAATAATAAAGTAAATAATCGTTAACCCAATGGCTCTAATTGTAGAAATACCCATAGCACCACTCATGTAGATGAGTAACAATAACAACATTAAAGCCCCAGCTACAATAAATCCAAAATAAGGGTGACTAGTAATTTTTTTCAATTCTCTTTGAAAAGAGGATGTTTTTTTCATATCTTTTTGCATAACCTTACACCTTCTTTTGAACTTTCTTACCAAACAATCCGTTAGGTTTGATTAATATCACTACTAGAATTATTACATAAACAATAACCCCAGCCCAAGCTGATTCAAAATAGGCAATCAAACCACTTACAATTGGAATAATGATAGCCGCAATAATTGGGCCGTGGAAAGTTGAGGCACCACCTAAAATTAAAGCTAAGAATCCATTGACTTGGAATGAAGTCATCATCGCTGATGATAAAAATGCTGTTGATGGTGCATATAAAGCTGCTGCTAATGCCCCAAGTGATCCGGCAATTGCCCAACTCATCGCAGTAATAAATCTAGTATTAATCCCCATCATTGAGGAAACAATTTCATTTGATGCGGTTGCTCTTACGCCTAAACCCCATTTAGTAAATCTTAAAGCCATGAAAACTAAAATTAATATTGAAAACGATAATAAAATAGCAAACAATTCATGAGCTCCAACATTGATTCTAAAGGCTCCGTCAGTAGCAAAAGCTTGATAGGAAATTCGGTCGATTTTTTTAGTCGAAACGCCGAAGATAATATCAGTTAAAGCAGTTAAAATTAATACTAATCCCATGGTAATCATCTGTTTTCCTACCGAAGTAATATATTTTGCTTTCCGAATAATCATCGTATCGACAAAAAGCCCCATTAAAAATGCGGTAATAATCGCAGCAAACATTCCAATCAAATAAAAATACCAAGGGGTACGTTCTACACCAGTTTCAAAGAATATATTAATTACGGTATACATAACATAGGCACTGAAAGAGGCAATTGACCCTTGGGCAAAGTTAGTGGTAAATGAAGTCTTAAAGATTAAGACAATACCAAAAGTTGCAAGGGCCAAAACGGCCGCTTGCATCAAACCACCTAATAAAATTTGAATAAATCCATCAAAACCCATAAATCACTATCCCCATCTAATAACGTTAGCCGCCCAAACATAACCAATTCCAGCTGCAAGTAAGATCACGATAGTATCTTTCTTAAGTTTACCTTCCTTAATCGCTAGATCAAGTGATAAAAATTGGTCAATTTGTCCGATGTGGCCATGATTTTCGAGATAGATAGATTGTTCGTCAGTTAAACCAAGTTGTTCTAACATCCATTCATGTCCAGAACGCTTGATATGAAGAATTCCTAAATAACCATGTTTAGAAAAATCTTCTCTAGTATAATTAGATTTTCTTAATGACTCGTCAATACAGCGAATCCAATTAGGCATAGATACTTCGTTTAATCTATCCTTCATTTTTTGAGCATCCATCAATCTAAGTGATTTTTGAGCTTCTTTCCAATTTGATTCATTAATTGGATTAGCTTGTCCACCAATTTCAACACCGGCAGTTCTAGCTAAAGTTCCATCACCCATAATGTGTGAACCTAATAAAACATTGTGTTCATAACCTTTTTGTAAGATGATGGCTCCACCACCTGCACCTAAGTTGTACATCATACTCATTGGTTTGTCAGTATAATCAACATAGTCAACGTTACGATAACCGCCAGAAATTAAGACGGTATTGATGTTTTCATCAGCAAGCATCATATTTTTGGCAATTGTCATAGCACTAATAGCCGTACAACAACGGTTTTGAACGTCAATTCCCCAGGCATTAACTGCACCAACTTCACCTTGGACATAGAGTGCAGATGTAGTGAGTGGATATTCTTTCCACTCTTCGGTAATATCTAAAATTAAATCGATTTCTTTAGGATCAATTCCAGCGTTTTCAATAGCTTTTTTCGCAGCTTTAGCACTCATTTCTTGAGAGCCATCGTCTTTGCCAGGCATCCGCTTTTCAACGATTCCTAATTTATCAATAACTGCTTGTTCAGTCCAAAAACCACCAGTGGCTTCACTAATTTCTTTAGCAGTCATCCGATTTTCCGGTAAATAAATACCAACCGATCTAATTCCAATGACCGGTTTTTTCATAATATCATTCCTTCCTTTATAATAATATTATAATCTCATTCCGCCGTTAACTGATAAATTATGCCCTGTAACATATGAAGATTCGTCAGAAGCTAAGAATAAAGTCGCATTAGCGATTTCTTCAGGTTCACCAAGTCTACCTAACATAGTTAACTTAGCAAATTTTTCTAATAAATCAGCTGGTACAGTTTTCATCATATCAGTCATGATATAACCAGGTGCAATTGAGTTAACTCTAACTGGGACACCTTTTCTTGCGAATTCTTTAGCCCAAGTCTTAGTTACACCAATAACTCCAGCTTTACTAGCTGAATAGTTAGCTTGACCAATATTTCCATATTCACCAACGACTGAGGCAATATTAATAATTGAACCGCCGCCTTCAGCTTCCATGTGTGGTCCAAATAATCTAGTTAAATTGAAAACTCCTTTTAAGTTAACATTTAAAACTAAATCCCATTGGTCATCAGTCATTTTTCTTGTCATAGCATCTCTAGTAATACCAGCATTATTGACTAAAATATCAACTCTTTTATGTTCTGCTACAACATCTTCAAAAAACTTATTAACACCAGCAACATCAGTTACGTTTAATTCGTAACCAGTAACACCAGCGCATTCATATTCTAATTTACCCATGTCAGCTGCAATAACTGTAGCTCCTTCTTTAGCAAATAAGCGGCAAATAGCCTCTCCAATTCCTTTAGCTCCGCCGGTTACAACAGCGACTTTTCCTTGTAATCTTTTCATTTTAAATACTCCCTTTCATTTTATAATTTCTTTAAAATTACGGCAGTTCCCATACCGCCACCGATACATAAACTAGCTAAACCTAGTTTCTTATTATTTCTTAACATTTCATGAAGTAAAGAGACAACGATTCTATTTCCGCTTGATCCAACAGGGTGACCTAAGGCAATTGCTCCACCGTTGACATTAGTTCTCTCTAACATATATTCTTTAGTAACACCATGTTCGTTAGTTAACTCTCTTAAAACTCCTAATGATTGAGCAGCAAACGCTTCGTTTAATTCAAAAACATCAATATCAGTTAATTTTAAGTTAGCCATCTTTAACGCAGCTCTAATTGCTGGAACTGGACCCATACCCATAATTGATGGATCAACGCCACCTTGTCCAATCGCAATAATTTCAGCTAACGGTGTTAAATTAAATTTTTTAACTGCTTCTTCACTAGCTACTAAAACAAAGCTAGCGCCATCATTAATTCCAGAAGAGTTACCAGCAGTAACAGTACCATCTTTAACGAATGCTGGTCTTAATCCACCTAATTTTTCAAGTGAAGTGGTACGATTTGGATACTCATCAGTATCAAATACAGTTTCACCACGACGTGTTTTAATAGTGTAAGGAACAATTTCATCCTTAAAGACTCCACTATCAACCGCTTTAATTGCACGTAGTTGTGAAGTAATCGCAAATTCATCTTGTTCTTCACGACTTAATTCATATTTTGTTGCAATATTTTCAGCAGTAACACCCATGTGATAGTTATTAAATACGTCAGTTAACGCATCACCAATCATGTGGTCAACTACTGATTTATCTCCCATTCTAAATCCTGAACGAGCTTGTGCTGGTAATAAATAAGGAGCATTAGACATTGACTCAACACCACCGGCAACAACTAAATCATGTAAACCTAATTTAATATTGGCGAAAGCGTTAAAAATAGTTTTCATACCACTTCCGCAAACCATATTAACGGTGTATGCTGGAACTTCGGCTGGTACTCCCGCCTTTAGTGCTACTTGTCTAGCAATTCCTTGACCTAAACCAGCTGGTAAAATATTACCAACAATAACTTCATCCAAATCTTTTGGATCAACTTTTACCTCTTCTAACATAACCTTTAAAGTGTTCGCTCCAAAATCTGCTGGATGAACTCCATTTAAAGCTCCTAGAAAAGATCCAATTGGGCTTCTTTTAGCCGCTACAATATAAACTTTTTTCATATAAAATATCTCCTTCCCGCTTATATGAACATTTATTCACATTAGTATACTGTTATTTTAGCATGAAACCGGTTTCAAGTCAACCAATTTAATGCAATTTATTAAAACATTTAATTTTAAAACTAAAAAGTTTTAAAAATTAAGAAAAAAACATCTATCTTTTATTTAGTAATAGGGTTGACAAAAAAGAAGTCTTAATCTAAAATGAATATGAATCAACCTGAGGAGGTATTCATGAAAGATTATAGATTACCAGTTCGTGCTGACGGCAAAAAAACTTTTAACAAAATTGTTGAAACAGGAGTTAAATTATTTTCTGCTAGGGGATATTATGGTGTATCAATTAACGAAATTATTGAAGCTGCTGAAATCGCTACAGGGACTTTTTATTTATACTTTAACGATAAAAGAGCACTTTACCTATTTTTAGTTGATCACTACGGAGAAGAAATTAGAAATGCGATCCAAAAAGCCATTAAAAATGCGAAAAATCGTTATGAAGAAGAAAAATATGGGATTCGAGCATTTTTAGTTTATGCCTTGAAAAACCCAATTTCTTATCGAATCTTCTGGGAAGCAATGTATGTTGATCGTGATATGTTTAGAGATTATTATCAAAACTTCTCTAAAAGTTATGTTAAGGGATTAACTCGCGGAGTTAATGATGGTGAAATTTACGAAGATATTGATTTAGAAACACTTTCATACATCTTAATGGGGATTTCAAATTTTGTCGGTTTACAAGTTTTATTTAACAAAAAATCTGATGAGAAATTTATCGATAATTTAACTGAAGAAATTATGAAAGTGCTCAGTAAAGGAATGTTTAAAAAATAAAAAGAGGCGGCGCCTCTTTTATTTTATTCAAAATCAGTTTCTGAGAAAAATGATAGTTGAGTGTGAGTATAATCTTTATTATCAAATACCAATTGCCATTTAGCACTTCTGCCAGTACCTAGTGGCCTAATATAGCCTTCGTCTCGTAATGTTTTTAAAATTCTTTCGATAGTTGAATCACTAGCTAACGGATTTTTTTCTCTAACATCTTGTTTAGTAAAGATTTCTGGTCCTTTTAAAATAGTAATTCTGACATAAGCACCCTTTTGATATTCAGTTTGAAGCTCATATTTATGAGCTTTTTCTTTAAGTTCTAAATAACTGTCCTTTAAGATATCAATGAATAAAATATATAATCTTTCATAACTAGAATAGCCTTCTTGCCAATTATAATTAGCTTCTAGAACGCCTTGTTTGAAGACTTGTTCTTTAAAATAAAGGTACTTAAAAAATGAAACATATTTAAAAACATTAAAATCTTTTAATAGCAAAGCATACATTAAAAATAATCCCATTTCCTCGTTATAATGGGAAAAGATTTCCATATTTACAAAATCAATATAAAAATTAATGATTAAGGCAATTGTTTCATGATTTTTATGTTTGATTTCATCATAAAAAAGTTTAATTAATTCCTCTAACGCAAAAGTCATTGGCTTTCTTGAAGTGGTATGAAACATATTTTTTTCTTCATTTTCAACATAATTAATGTTAACTTTTCTGACATTTTTACTAATTAAACGAGATAAATCAACGATATGAGTATGAATCAATTCAAAGTTTTTACCAGCTTTAGCAATTCTTTTTAAAACTGTTTTATAATTGTTGAATTGTTCTTCTTCTTTATTTCTTGCTTGAAAATTCTTTTTTGACCATTGACGAAGTTTAAAATCAGTAAAATCAAAGTTAAAAAATTTACCTATATAGTAAAAATCTTCTTCCATCGTGCTACTAAATAAAATTTCTTGATCTTTTTCAAACAATTTATCGTAATAATATTCTTTACCTTTTTGCTCATAAGTATCAAGTAACATCATTAGTTTTTCACTATTTAATTGAGTTCTTGACATATTTTTTAATGATTTCAACGCTATTTACTCCTTAATGAAAACATGATCCACCAATAAATTCACGTAACAGTGAATTACAAGGTACTAATTCTTCTGGGATATCAATAAAGTACTTTAAAAACTTAACTAAACGATTAGCCATAATGAAATATTCGCTATCTCGTGGTATCGCTTGTAACTGTGGTAAGGCAAATTTCTTTAATACCCCAAATTCATAACTTAGTTCAGTATTAAAGACAAAATCGGCACCTTCTTGAAATGGATAAATCCATTTAAATTCGCCCCTTCTAACCGATGGCCACATGGCCATAGTTTCAGTTGCTGGTGCATTACGATATTTAGAATCGCGAACAATTCTTCTTAATAATCTTAAATCAGTAATGCTAATTGGATTATGGTCATCAATATGAAGTTGAGTTTGTGGGGCAATATAAATTTTATATTTTTGATTTCTTGAAACTTTACTAGTTAATCTATCATTTAAAGCGTGAATTCCTTCAATAATAATAGGAGTATTTTCTTCAACTTTAATAGTTTTACCATTAGTAATCACACCGCGTTTAAAATCATAACGGGGTAACGTGACTTCTTCACCATTAGTTAATTTGTGAATATCATTATTAAATCTTTCGATGTCTAATGATTCGATATGCTCTAAATCTGGTTGACCAAATTCATCAAGTGGTGCTGAAGAACGAGGTAAGTAATAATCATCAATTGAAATCATCACTGGTTTTAATCCAAGTGACATTAATGTGATTCTTAAACGCATGGAAAATGTCGTTTTTCCACTTGATGAAGGTCCAGCAATAGCAATTAATTTAATCTCTTTTCTTTTTTCAATAATTTCACTTGCTAATTCATGTAATTCATTAGTATGTTTAATTTCGCACATATTAACAAAATCAATTAATTCATTTTTAGATAGAGCATATTCGTTCATATTGGCAATAGCGGTTCCCTTAGTTCTCTTACCCCAACGTGCTGCATCACGAAGCGCTTGAGCAAAAGTTGGAGCATGATAAAATGGAGGGATAACGCCACCAGCTTCCGCTCTTGGATATTGGATAATAAAGCCAGCCCCATACGGGAAAATATTATATTCAGATAAGTATCCAGTTGAAGGAACCATTAGTGCGTACATATAATTGACATAGCCTTCACATTCATATAAGTTAACATATTCTTCTTCTCTAAATTGTAATAATTTAACTTTATCACAATATCCTTGTTTTTCATAAAGAATAGTTGCTTCTTCTAAGTTTAAAAGCCTTCTTTTAATAGGCAAATCAGCTTTAATAATTCGGTCGACTTCTTGTTTAATTTTTTCAACAATCTCATCATTAATACCGCCTTCTAAATTTCTAATAATGGCTAGTACAGAACGCGAAACATTATAATTAAAACTAACATTAGCTTTTGGGTATAAATTTTTAATTGCCATGGCAACCACATATCTTAGACCAGCTTCATAAATTCTAACGGTATCGCTATTATTAAGATATAAAAATTCTACTTCTGCATCAGATAAAAGACGTGAGTTCAACTCACGTAATCTTTTATTTACTTTAGCGGCATATGGTTTAATATTTAACATTCTTGAAAGTTCAAGTAAAGTAGTTTTATCTTCAACTTGTAATTCTTTATGCCCTAATACATTTATTTTTAACATAACATCAACTCCTCTTATTCGTCAAACAGGTCAAATTTAGATATTTTGATTTTAACTTTGTCATCAGTTTCAATTTCTTCAGCTAAAATTTTAGCTTCCACAAATTCTTGTTTTTCTTTTACAGCAGGAGTCGTCTTAGTAATTTTAATTTCATCAGCAAAAGCTTTATTAATTAACATTTTTTCTGGTTCTCCCACGTCGTTAACTTCTAGCACTTTGCGACCATATTTATTAGCCGTATACTTTAAATCAGTCGCTTTTAATACCCCTAACCCTTTTTTACAAATAATTTTAATTGATACATCTTCTCTAACTTGATTTTTTGATAATCGACCGCCATCAATGACTAAATGTGGATTTGATTTCATGCGATCGACAATCAAAGTTCCCCGACGATATCTATTATAACACTGAATTCCTTCAGCAGATTCCTTAATCATGTGCCCTCTTGAAGTTAAGACAATTACTTCATCTTCTGGTTCGACAAAGAAGGCAGTAACAACTTGATCATCAGCTTGCAGTAACATCGATTTAACTCCAGTGGCTTGTAAGCCGTATTGAGGTAATTCGATAGTTTTAAAACGAAGAGCATACCCCCCCTTGGTTATTGAATAAATATTACTAAGAATATCAATGTCTACTGAAACTAGTTCATCCCCTTTATTAAGACGAATCGCTCGTATTGGTCTTGAGTAACGCTGGACTAAAAAATCACTTAATTTTGCTAGTTTCATCATTCCATTTTTAGTTGCTAAAAGCAATTGTTGAGTGGTCTCGAAATCACTGATTTTAAGAACACTAACAATGGTTTCATCACGTTGAATTGGCACGATATTGTTAATATAAATTCCTAAATCTCCCCAACGTTGTTCTTCAAGTTTAAAAACCGGTAAAAAGATATAATTACCTAAGTTAGTAAATACTAACAAAGTATCAAGAGTTGAAACTTCTTCTTCAAATAAAAATTGGTCTCCTTGTTTTAGGCCTGGTGTTTTAGTTGAAGAATAACTTCTTAAATTACTTCTAACGACATAACCTTCTTTAGTAATACCTACCATTACATTTTCTTCAGAAATTAATTCTCTTTCATCAATTTTAATATTTTCAATTTCAGCTTCAATTTCAGTTTTTCTCGGTTCACCTAATTGTTTTTGAGTCTGTTTTAATTCTGACTCAATTACTTCATTTAAAACCTTTTCGTTAGTTAAAATTTTCTCATATTCAGCAATTTGAGCCTTTAGTGATTCACTTTCTTTTTCTAGTTCATAAACATCAGTATTAGATAATCGGTAAAGTTGTAAAGTGACAATCGCTTCCGCTTGAAGTTCTGAAAAAGAAAAATTGTTCATAATATTTTCTTTTGCATTCGCTTTATTGGTAGAATTTCTAATGGTTTTAATGACTTGATCTAAAATTGAAACCATTTTAATTAATCCTAAAACGATATGTTCGCGTTTTCTAGCTCTTTCTAATAAATAGTTAGAACGATTCGTAACCACTTCTTTTTGATGTTCAACATACGCTTTTAAAATTGGAATAACGCCAATTTGTTCAGGTCGGTTATTAACGATGGCAACCATATTGTAGTTATAAGAAACTTGTAAATTAGTGTTTTTATATAAATAAGCTAAGACTACATTATAGTCAGCACCCTTTTTTAAATCGATGGCAACTCTTAATCCTTCTTGATCACTTTCATCTCTAACTTCTAAAATATCTTCTAATGTTTTATCAAGTCTTAATAAATCAATTTGTCTAACTAAATCAGCTTTATTAACTTCATAAGGTATTTCAGTAATGACTAAACGATCTTGAGTTCTTGAAATTTCTTCTTTAATCACTTTTGAACGAATGATAATTCTTCCAGCTCCAGTTTCAATCGCTTCTTTAATTCCGTCTAGCCCTTGAACGATGCCTCCAGTTGGAAAATCTGGACCTTTAATATATTTTAAAACTTCCTTTGACGTTAGGTTTGGATTTTTTAAATAAGCAATCGTCGCATTAATTACTTCTGATAAATTATGAGGTGGGATTTTAGTAGCATAACCAGCTGCAATCCCCATGGCGCCGTTAACTAAAAGATTGGGGAATTTTGCTGGAAGAACTACTGGTTCAGTTTCTTCATCATCAAAATTCGGCACAAACAAGACCGTTCTTTTATCTAAATCTTCTAATAAATATTCACTAGCTTTAGAAAGTCTAGCTTCAGTATAACGCATCGCTGCTGGTGAATCACCATCAATAGATCCGTTATTACCGTGCATATCAATAAGAGGAACTAACATTTTAAAGTCTTGAGACATTCTAACCATCGCTTCATAAATTGAAGAATCACCATGAGGGTGATATTTACCCATAACTTCCCCAGCGATTCTTGCTGACTTTTTATATGGTTTAGACTGGAACATTCCCATTTCATGCATTGCATATAAAATTCTTCTTTGAACTGGTTTTAGACCATCTCTAACATCAGGAAGTGCTCGGTCTTGGATAATGTATTTAGAATATCTGGCAAAACGTTCACCAACGATATCATTAAAGTTAGATTTAATTATATTTTGATCAACGAATTCGTTTACTTTTTTAATTACACTCATCTTTTATCACACAAGAGTTAATTTACAAATTAACCATCTATTCCTTTCCCTAAATATTAGTTAAGCTTCTTTAGTAACTTCAAAGTCATCAGCCACTTCAAAATCAACATTCGCTTCAATCCATTCACGTCTTTGAGCAACATTATCGCCCATTAAAGTTGAAATTTTTTGATCAGCTTCCGATAAATCATCTAAAGTTACTTGAATAATCGATCTAGTTTGTGGATTCATCGTCGTATCCCAAAGTTGATCACTATTCATTTCTCCTAGGCCCTTAAAACGTTGAATACGATAACTAGATAAATCATCGATTTGATTTAACTCATCATCGGTCCAAACATAAAATGATTCTTCATTCCTTCCACGCTTTCTTGACAATTTATAAAGTGGTGGTAGAGCGATATATAATTTACCAGCTTCAACTAATGGTCTCATAAAACGTAAGAAAAACGTCATTAATAAAACTTGAATATGGGCTCCATCAGTATCAGCATCAGTCATAATAATTATTTTATCGTAATTCATTTTCTTTAAATCAAAATCATTACCAAAATCGGCGCCAATGGCGTGGATAATGGTATTGATTTCCTCATTTTTTAATGCTTGATCAGCATTAGCTCTTTCAGTATTTAATACTTTTCCTCGTAATGGTAAGATTGCTTGAAAATGTCGATTTCTTCCTTGTTTGGCTGAGCCACCAGCTGAGTCACCTTCGACTAGGAAAAGTTCTAAAACTGATTTATCTTTACTTTGAGCTGGTGTGAGTTTACCTGATAAAGAAACTTCTTTTTTATTTTGTTTCTTGCCACTTCTTGCGGCATCTCGAGCTTTTCTGGCAGCTTCTCTCGCTTTTTTTGCATTAATTGATCGAGTAATAATATGATTAGCAACAGTTAAGTTTTCTTCTAAATAACTTAACATATTTTCAAAAACGACTGATTCCACGGCAGTTCTAGCATCAGGAGTTCCTAGTTTGTTTTTAGTTTGTCCCTCAAACTCTAATAAGTCTTCCGAAATTCGCAAACTAATTATTGCCGTAATTCCTTCTCTAATATCAACTCCATCTAAGTTTTCATCACGTTCTTTAAGTAAGTTATATTTTCTAGCGTAATCGTTAATCGCTCTTGTCAGTGCTGATTTAAACCCAATTTCATGAGTTCCGCCATCTTTAGTTCTTACATTGTTAACAAATGAAATAATTACTTCGCTATATGATTCTGAATATTGAAAAGCTACTTCGACATTGATTGGAGTTTTATGACCGTTTACTTGATATTTAGCGTTAATAATATGAACATCATCAAAAGGTTTTCTTTGTTTATTTAAAAAGGTAACATATTCTTTAATACCATCAAAGTATTGAAAAATCTCTTTTTGTTTATTTCTTTCGTCAATTAAAGTAATTTTTAATCCTTTAATTAAAAAGGCGGATTCTCTAACTCTTTCTTTAATGATGTCATAATTCATTAAAGTAGTTGAGAAAATTTTAGGATCAGGTTTAAACCATACGGCAGTTCCAGTTTTTTTAGTTTCGCCAATTTCTTCTAGATCACCAATTTTTGAACCACCATCAGAGAAATTTTGTCTAAAAATTTTTCCATCACGATAAACGGTTACAACTAAAAATTGGCTTAGGGCGTTAACGACGGCTCCACCTACTCCATGTAATCCCCCAGAAACAGAATATCCACTATCGCTAAATTTACCACCTGAATGTAGGGTTGTAAAAATAACTTCAGTCGTTGGACGGCCTGAAGTATGAGTTTTGTAAGGCATACCACGCCCTTCATCAATTATCTCAACAGAATTATCTTCTTTAATTGTAATTTGAATTGAATTTCCGTGTCCTGATAAGACTTCGTCGATTGCATTATCTAAGATTTCCCATACTAAATGATGTAATCCGCGACCATCAGTTGATCCGATATACATACCAGGACGTTTTCTTACCGCTTCTAAACCTTCAAGTATTTGTATACTTGATTCATCGTATCGTTGCATATAACCACCTAAAATAATTATAACAAAAATCTCTTGTTTATCCAAATATTTAATGTATGATATAATTTTAATATGTGGGAGGTAACTATGCAATATTTTTTAATTGTCGTATTACTTATCGTAAGTTATTTATTGGGTTCGATTCCTTTTGGATTAGTCATCGGTAAAGTTGTAAAAAAAGTCGATATTCGTGAACACGGCAGCAAAAATACAGGGGCAACCAATGCAGTTAGAGTTTTGGGATTTAAGTTAGGGGCTCTATGTTTTTTACTAGATGCTCTTAAGGGGGCTTTAATTATCATTATCGTAAGATTCTTGATATTTTTTGATGTCGGATTGGGCTATGATTTAGGAATGATTCAAGTTAATGAAAATATAAACATTCATATAACAGCCTTGTATGGTTTAACAGCGGTAATTGGTCATGTATTCCCAATTTTCTTAAAGTTTAAGGGTGGTAAAGCGGTAGCGACATCAGTTGGGGCATTACTTGGTTTAGCACCAATTATTGGATTATTAGGAATTTTAGTTTTCTATATTGTTTTAAAGATGTCAGGATATGCTTCATTAGGATCACTTTGTGGTGCTAGCACAGCATTAGTTATGTTGTTTGTCTATGATATATTTATGGGAAAAGCTGATTATGGAGTCCTTTATTTTGAATACAATAAATATAATTGGGTTAATTTTTCAATTGAAGTAATATCTGTTTTCTTGTATGTCTTAATTATTTTCTTAAGGCATAGTTCTAATATTGAAAAATTAAATAAAGGAACAGAATCTAAATTTGAATTTAAGGATGAGGAAAATTAAAAAGAGTAGAAAAAAACTACTCTTTTTTTGATATAAACTATTAGTTAATAAGATTACTTCTTATCCTTTTTTTCTTTCTTTTTCTTATCTTTTTTCTTTGGTTCTGTCTTCGCTTGATTCATTGAGGCCATTACTTGTCTTACTTGACGTTCAGATGGAGTTCTACCCATTTGTTGCATCATGACACGAATCATTTGTTCGTTAACCGGTGGATTCTTTTCTAAATATTTTTTAAATAAAAGTCTTGCTAAGAAAAATCCTACGATTAATCCTACTAATAAAATTAATATTGGAAAGACAATTAACATCCATATTGCTACTTCCTTCATAACCTACCTCCGTACATTATCATTGTATCTAAAATAATACTTTTTTTCAAGTCATTAGATATGGGTTAAGATTATTATTCTCTTACTACCATAATTTCTATCTTTTAAGATTATAAAATGATTGTTATTGAATTCTAATGGGATATCTTTATTAATTTCAATTACGATTTTGCCACCATGATTTAATCTTTCTAAAATCAATGAAATAACATTTTGATAAATGTTTTCAAAATAAGGTGGATCGATAAAAATTAAATCAAAATATAACTGGTTATCTCTATAGTAATTTAAAGCTTTTATGTAATCAAGAGTATGAACGGTAGACTCATTAATTACATTTAACGATAATAAATTTTCTTTAATGATCTTTGTGTTTTTATAATCAATATCATTAAAATAGACATGTTTAGCACCTCTAGATAATGATTCTAATCCATAGGCTCCACTGCCAGCAAATAGATCAAGGACTATTAGATCGTCAATATTTCCAAGCATATTAAAAACCCCTTCTCTTACCATATTTGAAGTTGGTCGAGTGGTTTTAGATTTAGCATATTTAATAGTACGTGATCGGTATTTTCCGGCGATAATTTTCATAGTTCAAAATAAAAGGGGAGCCTCCCCTTTTTCCTTAATTTTGTTCATACTGGCTAGTTTTTGATGGGGCATCATCTGCTGTCAATAAAATTATAATCTAGCTTATAAAAATAAAAATCTAGAGGCGAGTTGAACGGCTAGGTTCAAAGTAGGATCCTTTAACCAAATTGATATATTGGGAATCTAAATTAATGGATTACACGCCTATATCTTGGAAAGTTCCAAAAAATTATGGTTTGGGTTCGACGGATGCCTCTAGACAATTTTAATATAGCATGTTTTATCTAATTAATCAAGAAAGGGCTTTCATTTTGTTAAATATTGTTTTTAATAATTGATTTCATCGCTTCTTTTAAGTCATCTCGTCTTAAAGCGTATTCAACAATCGCTTTTAAATATCCTTCTTTTGAACCGATATCGTATCTTGTCGCATTTAAATTGTAAGAATATAATTTTGTTTCTTTCATACTCTCGACAATCGAATCAGTTAATTGAATTTCTCCACCAACACCTTTAGTTTGAGTGGCTAAATATTTAAAGATTTCAGGCTTTAGAATATATCTTCCACAACCAGCGATTCTTGATGGTGCGACATCTGGAAGAGGTTTTTCTACAAATCCTTTTAATTCATAAACTGGACCGGTTTGATTAGGTAGCGGATCACAAATCCCATACTTAATAGTGTCTTCATCAGGGACAATCATAGTTCCTAAAATATGACCATCATGATGATTAAAAACTTCAATTAATTCTTGAATAGCTGGCTTGGCGGCACCATAAAACAAATCATCACCTAGTAAGACGGCAAATGGTTCATTTCCAACAAATTCTTTTGCCTGTAAAACGGCGTGACCAAGCCCTAATTGCTTATCTTGAATCACATATTTTATTTTAATATTTTCAAGTTCTTTAATTAACTTAATAGCTGATAAATTATTTCTTTCTTGTAGGAAATCTTCCAAGATAAGATTTGGTTTAAAGTAGTTAACAATTTCAGTTTTATGAGGGTTAATGATTAATAATATTTCTTCAATTCCGGCTTCAACAGCTTCTCTTACTACATACTCAATGGCTGGTCGATCAATAATTGGTAGTAACTCTTTTGACATGATTTTCGTAATTGGTAGAAAGCGGGTCCCAAACCCTCCTGCAGGTATAACAGCTTTTCTAATTTTCAATATTCTCACCTCGAGTTGCGGCCATAATTCTAATATATTGGCCATCATTAATTAAGACATTTAATAAGACTTCTCTTACTTTAAAATCAATTAAATAATCAACATTAGCGATTTCAAATTCTACTTTCACTGTAATTACATTTTCTTTAAATGAAATAATATCAACTTGATAATGTTTAATAAACTCTCTTAGTCCTTCAGTACTAGTAAAATAAAAATACATTTTAATAATTAATGGTTGATTAATTTCTAAATTTTTCATTAATTTCCCAAATGATACAGCTCTAGCGACAATGTAATCATCAGTTTTGAAAAAAGTATTTTCAAATATTTCGTGTGTTGGATCAGATTTAATTGAAGTAATTGCATTCGTTTTAAACTTTTTCTCTAAAAAGTTAGAAAATAATGCTGGAGATCGTAAATGATTTTTATGAAATTGTGTATAGATAATAACACTTTTTCCAGTATCAACATATGCCGTTATAAAAAATAATTTAAAGTTAGCATACGATAAGACATCATTCAATTTTTGATGAAAGGATTCAATATCTAAATTTAACTCATACTTTCCAACTAGTGTAAAGTATTCATTATACATATATGGCTCATATAATAAATTGGCATAAACATAATAGTTATTGTTAGTATCTAAATAATTACTTGAATGATATGTAACGCGTCTCATATAAGCATAGGCCTCATAAAGAATCAATATTATTGATAAAACACCAGATAATGAAGCAATAATTACTTTCCAAAGTAAAGCTAAATTAGTCATAAAGGCTAAAAGTGGCATCGGTAAAAAGATAATTGGAATAATAATATTCTTTAATGAACTAAATCCTTTTTTGTAAAGTATTAAAGCTGAAACAAAAATAGCAATAACAATATAAAAAACTAAAATTGATTCAAGCCTTAACTGTTGTAGTTCGTCAACCATCATATTTAATTCCATTAAAGTTAAAAAGATTCCAATACCGGCTAAAATAAAAGTTGTGATATTAATTGAATTATAATATCTTTTTTTCTTATAAAATTTACGTGCTTGTGGCAAATGAAGATATTCTTTCATTTTGGCACGATAATCAAAGATCGGAAAATAACTTCTCTTTACTAACATTTGAAATTCAATTGGATCAGGACTATCTAATTTTTCGGCTAAAGTATTTTCAAAATAACTCAATGGATTCATCAGTAAAATGAATGTACCAATAATGACAAAAGCGAAACGATATTTAGTAAAAAAGTACATCAATAAAAATAATCCAGCACCATAAATTAAATAAACAAATAGCTTAGATAAGCCGCCAATAAAGTATATAACTAAATAAAAAGTAGAGATAAAAAAAACCAATAAGAAAATAGCGCTCAAACTTTTAGGTAACGCTAATCCTAGGATAAATAATGTCAGTGAGACGACGATGAAAATAGTTAATGCAATATAAAATCTCTTCTTCATATCCTTATTATACCACTATAGGCGATTAGATTTATTTAAATTATTAAATAAATAATAAAAAAAGTCCAGAATATCTAATTTTTCAATTAGTTACAGGACTTTTTTGATTAATTATTTTCGATTAATTCAATCAATTCAGCTTTTTTTAGTGAGCTATATCCTAAAAGATTTTTGTCTTTAGCAATTTCACGTAATTCAGCGACAGTTTTACTTGAGTAATCAACTTTTTCAACTTTAGCTGTTTCTACTTTTGTTTGTGGTTTTTCAACTTTAACTTCAGGTTTAACCTCAACTTTTACTGGTGGATTTATAATCGCTTCTTTAGCGATATTAGTTAAATTAGTAAATGCATTGGCATCATGGACAGCTAAATCAGCTAAGATTTTTCTGTTGATATCAACATTGGCTAATTTTAATCCGTGAATTAATTGTGAATATTTCATACCATTTAATTTGCAAGCGGCATTGATTCTAGTAATCCATAATTTTCTAAATTGACGTTTTCTTTGTTTGCGGTCACGATATTGATATCTCATTGAACGCATAACTTGTTCATTAGCTGTACGATATAAAGTTCTTTTAGATCCAAAATATCCTTTAGCTTGTTTTAAAACTTTGCGACGACGTCTTCTTGTTACTTTTGAATTTTTAACTCTTGGCATTGCGTCTTCCTCCTATTTCATGTTAGAAATAAGTGTTTTAATACGTTTCTCGTCTGACGGATGAACACTTGTTTCTTTCCTTAATTGTCTAATTTGTTTTTGTGATTTTGATGCTGATAAGTGTCCTCGATAAGCGTGAGAACGTCTTAATTTTCCAGTACCAGTAATCTTAATTCTTTTTTTAAGTCCACTGTGGGTTTTTTGCTTTGGCATAGTAATCTTCTCCTTTTATTTTTGCGTATTTGGTGCTAAAATGGCAATCATATTACGACCTTCCATTTTAGGTTGAGATTCGACAATAATAGTTTCTCCTAGTTCGTCGATAAATTTTTGCATCGTTTCCATACCAATTTCTGTATGAGCCAACATACGTCCATAGAAACGAATTGATAGCTTAACCTTATCGCCATCTTTAATAAATCTTTGTGCATGCTTTAATTTAGTATTAAAATCATGAACGTCAATCGTTGGGCTTAATCTAATTTCTTTTAAATTAACTACTACTTGATTTCTTCTAATTTCCTTTAATCTTTTTTGTTGATCAAAACGAAATTTAGAGTAGTCCATAATTTTAGCGACTAAAGGGTCACTTTGAGCAGCGACAACAACTAAATCTAATCCAGCATCATAAGCTTCTTGTAATGCTTTATCACGAGACATAACGCCTTTGTTGTTGCCATTTTCATCAATTAATAAGACATTACCCTTAGGGATGTCCTCATTAACTAATTCATTGCTTTTTCCTTTTGTTGGTCTTCTAATAAAATTCACCTCCAAATAATTTTATTATAAAGAAAAAGGGCATAATTGCCCCCAAATAAAAGTCATAACACTTAGTTTATAATCATCCAGTGACTTTTATACCCATTGACCAAATCAATCGGGTGAGAGGCTCCTCTTCTTTCCACGCTTATTATTATAAACTATAATAGATTTATTTGCAAATAATATAATTTTTATATTATAACTATGACTATCTTATTTTTAATTATTCTTCGACTAATTCTTCAAAATGAACAAATTGCATCATTCTGCGATAGGTCCAAGCCATCATGAATAAGGTTGCAATTCCGAAAGTAACTATTGATAAAAGGATTAAGATATAGACGGTTTCCATTAAATCTTTTCCTTCACCATCAAATCTTAATTTCTTACCATCGACAATTACTTGATCGAAATACCATTTTAAATACCATGATAGTAACCAAGGTGTTGCAATAAACAATGTAATAGCTACACCAAAACTAAGAACGAAAGTTCTCCAAATTAAATTCCAATTTGAACCAATAAATGTTGATTTCTTTTCCATATTTATACTCCTTTAAATATTTTTTATCATGGAAATTATCTTCCGTATAAAGTTTATAATAAAGAAGATATTCAGTCAATGAAATCAGCCAAATAAGGATGAATCACTTAAATTATGTAAATATTTCCATTTTCATACATTTTCATTTAAAAAGACTAGAAAATATAAATAAATTAAGAGTATTATGTAAACTGTTAAATAATGATATCCTAATTCATATTCAAAAATTTTAGAACTTGATAAAGGAATCAGATAACTAAAAAATAAAATGTTAGTATCTTCTTGAATAAAATTAATAATTATTAGCAAAATTAACAATAAAAAACTTAAAGGTTTGCGGTTATCTCGAACGAAAATCAATAAGATAAGAGTAATGATAAAATAATCAGGAATCAATTTTAGAAACTTATTAAAATATTTTAGATCAAATTGATAATAATGAGTAATTAAAGAGGGAATTAAAATAATTATTGAGTAAATGATAACAATTAACCAACTAATAATTATTAAATAAAATATCAATTTGTAAAATGATATTTTTCCCCGATTAAAATATGCTATCAATGGTTTAATAAAATCTGCATCGTGTTCAATTAAAATTAGTGATATTGAAAACATTAAAATATAACGAATAATCATTAACATTTGTTCATAATATTCTTCATTATAGTGATTCATGTTTAAATACATCTCACTTTGAGAAGTTTGTGGATTAGCCACAATAATTGATAAAACAGAAACTAAAATTAAGATGATAATAATTAATATTCTCATCTTTTTGTTAAAAAAATGGGCAAAAAAGTATTGAATCATAAAGCTAAATGATAAGTAGATAAATCCTTAAAGACATTAGGATTATGAGTTGAGATGATAATTGATTTTCCATCTTTTAATAATTGTTTGATAATTTCTTTTAAAATATTAGAAGTTTTTTCATCAAGTCCAGATAGTGGTTCATCTAAAATAATTAAATCACTTGTTCCAATTAATGAACTAGCAATAGCAACCTTTTGATAGTTACCTTTTGAGAGATGCCCAATTTTCTTATAAACCGGAATATTTAAGTCGGTTAATAATTTTAAATCTAATTCAACTTTTTTTAACCGACTTATTACAAATAAATATTCATAAGCAGTTTGAAAATAAGGTAAACTAGTTTTTTCCGGTAAATAGTTGAAATTAATTTTTTTAAATGTTATTATTTCGCCAACATCAGGTTCAATAAATCCCAAGATCAATTTAAGAAGTGTCGTTTTACCACTACCATTAGATCCTGTAATTAAAAGTAATTCATGTTTATTGATAGTTAAATTGAATTTAACTTTTAAATAGTATTTAGAAACATCAATTAATTCAATCAGCTTCATATAGGTTACATAATTCGCTACTTATTTCTAATATTTGATAATCATTAAAAAATAAGAAATTATCAATAACTTGGAGTCCAGTTGTTCCATTTTTAGTTATTATCAAAATTATTGGAGCATGAAATAAAGCTTTTTTGGCAAAAGGAATATATATAATAATTTCATTTTGATTAGCTTCATAATTTAAATTATTATCACCATCAAGTGAAACTGATTCAATAACTGTATTAGAAAGATTATCGGTTTCTATAATTATTTTGTTTAACCTAGGAAATTCATTTCCTTCTTGTTTATATCCATATAAACTAGAAATTTTTATTAAATTTTCAAAACCAACATTGGGATAATATAAAAATTTAAATTTCCCGATTGATAATAAATATTCTTTGCCATCAACGAGTTGAATTTCTAAAAAGGCTTCATTAATTAGTAAATTGGTTTCTAATCTTGGCATTTTAAAGTGATAATTATAACAATAATAATCATCACCAATATATTTTTCTTCATGAGAATAGTTAATTTCAAGCAATTCTAATTCAAAACGATTAGTATTATCTTCGTTAACCAAAAAGGTATAGTTAATATTATCTAAAAAGTGAGTTTTATGTTTTCTTTTATTAGAATATATTTTAATAGTAACTATTTTACTATCGGTATAAACATAATTATATTCAGTTTCGACTGTTAATAATTTGGCGGATACTTTAGGTTTATTAGTTAAAATAATAGCAATAATCGTGCCAATGATAATAAAACCAGAAATGATAAATAAGATCTTTTGGGTCATATTCTCTTTTTCTCCATTCGATAAAACAAACTAGTAACATTTAAATATTCGTAACCTCCAGTATGAGTTCTAATCCAAAGGATATACCGAGAAGCGACTCCATTAGTAATTCTTCCATTTCCCTTTATGTAAATATCTAATTGCGTCATTGGATCAACTGAAATTTTAGTTGACATTGATTCACTTTGGCTAATAGTAATCGTGGCGTCCGCTTTGATGTTTAATTTTTTTCCTAAGCCAAGTTTAAAATCTTTAATCGTTCCACTAACACTAGCTTCAATGCCATCAGTTGATCCAATTGCATATTTTTGAGTTACTTCTTTTTTAATTGTTTTATCCAAAACGATTGGCGTAGTTCCGGTATTACGAATTGAAGTTAGGGTTGTCTTTGTAAAATTAACTTTCTCACTTTTAACCAAATCATAAGTTTGCCACCCAGCAAAACGTCTTTTACTTACTTTTGGATAATATTGTTTTAAGTCATCTCTAGAATATTGACTTAAAAATTTCATTTTTGGATTTTCAAAAGTAATTTCTTGATAATTATTAATTAATCCAGCACTAACAAAATGTTTAATATTAATCAAACCTAAAAATAAAATAAAGACAATAATAATCTTTTTCATATATAATCCTCCCTTTATTTAATATTAGAAAGATTAGATTTGAATTACTTTATTATTGATGGTTGATATAATAAAAAAGCGCGATTGAGATTTCGCGCTTAATTAATAGATTTAAATCATTTATTCATAAATTTTTCAATATCTTCAATTTCTTTAATAATATCTTTTGATAAGTTAAGTGAACCGGATTCGGTAATTAGGACATTATCTTCAATTCTAATACCTATTCCTTCTTCAGCAATATATAAACCAGGTTCAACTGTAACAACCATTCCTGGTTGTAGAGGAACTTCATAATTACCACAATCGTGCACATCAAGTCCTAAAAAATGACCGATTGAGTGATAATAGTATTTTCTAAATTCTTCATCACTTGAAATTAAGCCTAATTGATATAGTCCTTCAATTAAAATCTTGTTGGCAAAATCATTAAACTCTTTCCAAGTTACTCCAGGTTTTAACATGTTAATGGTTTCTTTATTGGCTTTTAAAACAATTTCATAAACTTCTTTTTGTCGATTAGTGAATTTACCACTAACAGGGTAAGTTCTTGAAATATCTGAAGCATAGTGATTGTGGTAAACCCCCAAATCAAACAACATTAAATCGTTATGATTAATCTTAGAATCATTATCAACATAATGGAGAATCGTAGCATTTTTGCCACTGGCCGCAATCGTTTTAAATGACTCCTGTTTATTAGCTAAGTTAAGAGTGTGTAAGTAGTGAGCTACCATTTGGTATTCATATAGTCCACCTTTTAAATGTTTCATCACGTTATTTAGAGCTTCGTTAGTTGTCTTTATTGCCTCTTTGATATTGGTAATCTCTAAATCATCTTTAATCATTCTTAGTTGTGATATTTCAAAATTAATGTTATTGACATTTAAGTATGGATGAGTATTTTTAATTTTATTTAAAAATTCATATGAAGTTGAATTTAGGTTGTTGGATTCCATGTCAAGATAGAGTTTATCAAGTTTACCAAAAGTATTACCCCTAGCACTTGTTGTTACGCGCGATAAAAAATCTTCTAATGTATCAATATTTCTTACTTCATCAACCTTAGAAATAAGTTTTACATCTTCAATTGATATAAGTTCTCCATCCCAAAGTGCTCTTTCAGGAGTTCTAAATTCTTTAAAGATAATTGGTTTAGTTTCTTTATTGCCTTTGATGATGACTAAAGCCATATTAGGTTCTTTTAAATGAGTTAAATAATAAAAATTGTTATTGACGAAAAAGTCATAGTGCTGATCAGCGGTTTTAACTTTTGGTCGTCCTGAAAAAAGTATTGTAATACTCTTATCTTCTAGTTTTTCAATTAATTTTTGACGTCTGATTACAATCACTTTTTCAACACTCCTTAAATATTATTAGTAAATTCTAAAACTTCCCTAACAACTGAATTTAATACTTCTTCAGCATGTTTTTGAGATTTACCGATGACACTGAAGTAAATCTTTAATTTAGGTTCAGTTCCTGAAGGTCTGAAGATAACCCACATTCCATTGTCAAAATAAAATTTTAATACGTTAGATTTGTATTGATCAAGATTTTCAGTTTTACCACCAGGATAGTAAACTTTAGATGCTTTATAGTCTTCATGTTTTACTAATTTATAATCTTCTAAAGTAATTCCATTAGCTCTAACATAGTCCATAATTTCTAAAATTTTCTTAGCTCCATCTAATCCTGTTAAAACTAAGTTATGTGTATACTCTAAATAATAGCCATATTTTTCATAGATTTCATGTAAATAGTCGATAAAAGTCATTCCTTGGTCTTTTAACCATGAAGCAATTTCAGTATACATTAGTGTTTGTTGAACACCATCTTTATCTCTGACGAAGTCTTCGATAACTGAACCAATTGCTTCTTCACAACCGAATTGGAATTTAGCTTTTCCTTCAATCTTTAAAGCTTCTTCACCGATAAATTTAAATCCAGTTAAAACTCTAACCGAATTTTGATTAAATGATTTACCAATTTCACCAATTAAATCAGAAGTAACAATTGTTGAATAGACATAGCCATTATTTTCTAATTTATTGTTAGCTTGACGTTGAGATAGTAAATAATAAACAGTTAATGCTGCTCCTTGGTTACCATTTAATAAAATATAATCATCACCATGTCTGACTGAAATACCAGTTCTATCAGTATCAGGGTCTGTTAAAATAATTGCGTCACAATCATATTCAAGGGCAACTTTTGCCATACCTTCCCATGCTTCCGGCATTTCAGGGTTAGCATTTTTAGTGTTAGAAAAGTCAGGATCAACTTCCGCATGTGGATTATAAACTAAAACATTATATCCTAGTGATTCTAAAAGTTTAGGAACGACAGTAATTCCAGTACCATGTAGTGGTGAATATAAAATGTTTGCCGATTTAGTAGTTTCATTGATTTGAATTTTTTTAACTCTCTCTAAGTAAGCAGCTTCAACTTCTTCTAAAACTGGAACAATTAAATCACTATCTTTGGCTGTTTGAATGTTAAACATATCTTTAACTTTATTAACTTCGGCAATACAAACATCAGACTCTGCTAAGTTTAATTGAGCCCCAGATGCATTATAAACTTTATAACCATTATATTCTTTTGGGTTGTGGCTAGCAGTTAACATTACGCCACCGGCACAGCCAAAATGTCTAATCGCAAATGATAACATTGGTGTAGGTCTTAATTCTTTAAATAAATAAACTTTAAAACCTTCCTGTGCAAAAACTTCGGCCACTTCTCGTGCAAATTCTTTTGAAAAATGACGATTATCATGGGCAATAGCGATCCCCTTTTTCTTATTTTTCGGATCTTTAGCTAAAAAATTAGCAAAACCTAGTGAAGTTTTTCTAACAGTAAAAACATTCATTCGGTTTGTTCCAGCACCGATAATTCCTCTTAAACCACCAGTTCCAAATTCTAAATCTTTAATAAAGGCTTCTTCCATTTGGGCTTCATCCATTTTTAGAAGCTCTTCTTTCAAATAATCTGGCATTTTGGGTTCATTAACCCACACATCATATTTTTCTTTGATTGTCATCTTATCATCCCTTCCTTCTTTTTTTAGTATATCATAATCTATATTCTATTTTTTATTTAAATAGTAAATATTTAGTAAACCTTCTAGAACCAAATTTGGTCTTATTTCCATTTTTTTATTAACTAGTGGAGAAATAACTTTGCCTAATCCACCAGTAATAATTACTTTGGCTTCTTGATTGATTTCTTTTTGAATTCGATCAATAATTCCTTCTACTTCACTAGCAGTCCCGTGAATTACTCCTGACTGCATACATTCAACAGTATTAGTTCCCAATACTTTTTCTGGTACAGTAATTTCAATATGAGGTAAAAGTGCAGTTGATCCGACTAAAGCTTTGATAGAAATGACAACTCCAGGGGAAATAACAACTCCTAAAAGTTTCTTATTTTCAACATATAAGTATTTATTCGCTGTCCCTAAATCGATAATAATAGTTGGACTAGGATCAGTTAGAGCGGCAGCACCACAAATAATATCAGCTCCAACTTCTTGAGGGTGGTCAGTTCTAATATTAATTCCAGTTTTAATTCCAGGCCCTAAAACAATTGGATCAATATTATAAATGCGTTTAGATAAAATTTTTAAACTAATCGTAATTTCCGGAACAACACTAGCAATAATTACACCAGTAACAATTTTAGGATCAAATAGTTGATTCAAGCGAACAGCATATAAATCAGGTGTCATATTTGATACCGAATTAATTCTGAAAACTTGTTCGATTTTATTATCATTTGCTAAACCAATTTTAATATTTGTATTACCTACATCAAACAGTAAGATCACGTTTATCTCCCTCTCTACTAATTAGGGCAGCGGTCACAATTGGAGTTCCAATTAGAGCGCCGACAAATGCCTCAATAACGCCATTAACGGCTGCAATAGAATAAATAATAAACAAAATGTTTTTATCACCAAAAGTATCTTTAAAGACAACAGGATTAACAATTAAAACGGTACCTATTACTAACACAGTGTGAATAATAGTTGAGATAATAAACACTGATGATATGTAAGTGTATTTACTATCTTTCTTATAAGTAAGCAAACTATATAATGCAACTAATATAACAATAATAACGATCGAAATTGGGATGGTAATTTTTCGATAATTAATTAATCTTGTTTCTGCTTCATCGACTAATAGTGGATATTCTTCTTCTAATTGATTTAATAAAATGTTTTTTTCGTCAAGTAAATTATCAATTTGAGCAACATTTAATTTTTCAATTTCAATCATGAAAATATAATCGACAGCGGCACTATTTACTTTAAAATCTTTTAGTACTTTTTTCTTTGCCGCTTTCTCACTTTTAGCTTCATTAATAATTACAGTTATATCGTCACTATTTTCTAGTAAATTAATTTCATAACTAACAGTTGCTAGTTGGGTGCCCTTGGCATTAGCATCTCGATAAGCAAAATCTTTTGTAATATGGTTAATTCCAAAAAAGATTCCAATCACGGTTGTAAGTGCAATAACGACAAAGATAATGTGTTTTCCCAACCTTAAGTTATTAATTCTTTTAAATAATTTAGCGATATAATATGCACTTAATGAAAATAGCATTCTTGGTACCACAGAAATTAGTGGATTAACAAATGCCATATCAAATGGTGTTGTTGGTCTAGTTAGGGCTGTAAATAATGAACTAATACCAAACAAAAACCCTAAAAATAAATTAGCTTTCAATCCTAAAAAAAATGCTCCAATAATAACTGGGATATGCATGATTGTCACTGCAACTCCAGGTAAAATTTGGATAAAGCCCACATTAGGAATAAAGCCTAGAATTAAAATTACTGCTCCAATAATTGAAGTCAATACTAATTCAAAAACGTTATTTTTTCTTTTCTTCATATTTTTCTCCTTTTTAGGCCCAATGGGTCCCATAAGTATTTATAAATATTTTATAATATTTTGTCCATTTGAATTAAAAAAACGACTCTTGTCGTTTTTATTTAGTTAATAATTGATTTAATTTCTCATAATCTAAATCTTCCAAGATTGAGATTAACATCTTTTTAACAGCTTTTAAGTCTTCGATTTCAAAAAGAGCGCCGTTAGAATGAATATATCTGGTTGGTAAAACAATTGCGGTTGATAAAACACCACTATTAGTAGTTAAAACTTTAGATGCATCAGTATTACCTTTAGAAATATAAAACTGATGTTTAACATTATATCTTCTGGCGACATCAATATAGTAATCTTTAACTTTTAGTGGCAAAATAAAACCAGGATCACAAATTCTAATCATGGCTCCTTCGCCCATTTTGCCTAAAGATTGTGGTTCTAATAAATCATTAATTGGTGATGAGTCTAAAGCGATAAACATATCAGGTTTAATGAGATGAGAAATTGTGCCCGCTCCTCTTAAACCAACTTCTTCTTGGACTGTTGCACCAATTGCTAAATTAAAAGGTAAGTCTTTTGTATTAAAATGGCTAATTAATTCTAAAGTAACACCAACACCCATGCGGTTATCAACGGCTTTAGAGATAACTCGTTTTTGATTATGAGTATAAGTGAAAGTGTTTTTAAAAGTTACCATTTGTCCTAAACTAACTCCCCACTCAAGAGCTTCGGTATCACTTTTAGCACCAATATCTAATAATAGATCATCAAAATTAGTTGATTGGACTTGACGAAGGTGTGGTGGTTTAGCTCCGACAATGCCAGGAATTATTCCATTAGGTGTATGGATCTCTAAAACTTGTGATACTGCAACCTCGCCTAAAATACCACCAATAGGTAAAAGATTAATCGCTCCGTTGGGTCTAATATAAGAAACAATAAAGCCTACTTCATCCATATGTCCACCAACCATAACGGTTTTCGCATTTGGATTTTTCGACTTTTTAAAACCAAAAACTGATCCTAAATTATCAGTTACAATTTCAAAATTTTCATATTTTTGAAGATACTCTAAGTAGTAATCTCTAACTTTATCTTCATGTCCTGATATTCCAGGTAATTTAAATAAATCTTCGTATAATTTTGGTAACATTTACACTAAGGTGCCTAGCCCTTCGCTAGTTAAAAAGTTTACGATTCCTTCCATAGCTTTTTCTTGATCAGGGCCCGTTATTTTAATTTTTACATTTTCACCACGATAAATACCAAGAGACATTACTCCCATAATTGATTTTAAATTGACAGTTTTTCCCATTGATTCCATTAAAATTTCAGATTCGTATTTCATTGCTTCGTTAACTAAACGAGTTGCTGGACGCGCGTGAATACCATATTCAGCAATAATTAAGAATGTTTTTTCCATTTAATTTCCCTCATTTCTTTTGTTGTTTATGTATTTAAGTACTTCTTTAGGATTATCTTTTACTAACATTTTAACACTATTTCTAGTGATAATAGCTCCTAGTTGTAGGTGTCTCATTTCGCGTGGTTTTAATAGATTTATATCATTTACCAAAACACTAAATCTTCTCCTCGACAAAGTAGCTTCTTTAACATTTTCAATTCCACCTAGAGCGTGAATAATACTATCAGCATATTCATTTTTGATTTCAACTTCTGCTTTTTTCTTTTTATTCTTTTTGGCTGTCACACTAATTAAGACAATAAACAAAATAACAACCAAAACGGCAGCTCCCAATATTATATAATGTTTCATAGTTAATTTTGATAAAATTTCTGATATAAATGACATAATTTTTCAACCCCCAATAATATTATATCGTGTTTAGTTAATTTAACCAAGTATAATTTATTAATAAATTAACATTGCGTCTCCAAATGAGAAAAAACGGTAATTATGTTTAATTGCTTCATTATATGCAGCAATTACATTATTTTTTGAATAAAAGGCACTAACTAACATTAATAATGTTGATTTTGGTAAATGAAAGTTAGTAATTAAGTGATCAACCACTTTGAATTGATAACCCGGATAGATGAATAAATTAGTTTCAAAATAACCACTAGTAAATTTATTAGAAAAATTACTTTCTAAAACTCTTAAAGTTGTCGTACCTACACAAGTAATTTTTTTCTTCTTAGCGATTGCTTGATTTAACAAATTGGTTGATTCATCTGATAAATAATAAGATTCATAATGCATTTCGTGATCTTTGATATCAACGACATCAACCGGTCTAAACGTTCCTAGACCAACATGTAAAGTAACATTGATGATTTCTACTCCCTTTAATTTTAGCTGTTCAATAACTTCATTAGTAAAGTGAAAACCAGCAGTTGGAGCAGCTGCACTACCTAAGTTTTTCGCATAAATTGTTTGATAGCGATCTTGGTCACGTAACTTTTCATGGATATATGGTGGTAGTGGCATTTCGCCTAGTTGAGACAATATCTCATATAAGACACCATCATAAATTAACTTTGCTACAACAATTCCTTTGTCTTTTACTTCAATAACTTTTAACTGTAAATTATCAGAGAAACTAACCATAGTTCCCACTTTAATTCTTCTTGCTGGTTTAACCAGTAATTCCCAAATATCTTTTTCTACTTCCTTTAATAGTAATACTTCAATAGTTGCTAAAGTATCAACTTTTTTACCATAAAGTCTAGCAGGTAATACTTTGGAATCATTAATTACTATAACATCATTTTGGCCAAAATAGTTAATGATATCATAAAAGTGTTGGTGTAAAATGGTATCATTTTGTCGGTTTAACACCATCAATTTTGATTGATCTCTTTTTGCTAAAGGTGTTTGAGCAATTAATTCTTTTGGTAAATGATAATCAAATTCTGCGACTTTCATTAAAATAATCCTTTATAATATTTGATTTGTAATTCATCATAAGCTTTTTCAGTAGCAACTCTTCCTCTAGCAGTCCTTTGAATATAGCCTTCTTGTAGTAAATATGGTTCATAAACATCTTCAATAGTACTAGGTTCTTCTGAAATAGATGCTGCTAAAGCTTCTAATCCTACTGGGCCACCATTAAAATTATTAATGATTGTTTTTAAATAGTTAAGATCTTTTTGGTCTAATCCGTTTTGATTAATTCCCAATTTATTTAAAGCTAAATTACAAATATCAGTTGTAATTGTGCCATCACCAATGATTTGTGCAAAATCTCTAATTCTTCTAAATAGACGATTAGCAATCCTTGGTGTTCCACGACTGCGTTTAGCTAAATTTCGGACTGATTCTAATGTAATTTTGGTGTTATAAACATGAGAAGTTCTTAAAATAATTTTTTCTAAATCACTAATATTGTAGTAATCTAATCTAAAAACAACCCCAAAACGATCTCTTAATGGAGCTGAAAGATCACCAAATCGAGTTGTAGCTCCAATTAAAGTAAATGGTGGTAAATCAATTCTAATCGATCTTGATTCTGAATCACGACCTAACACAATATCGATAACAAAATCTTCCATTGCAGCATATAAAACTTCTTCGACAACTCGTGGAAGACGATGGATTTCATCTATAAATAAAATATCTCCTGGTTCTAAAGTTGATAAAATAGCGGCTAAATCACCACTTCTTTCTATCGCTGGACCAGAAGTTGTCCTTAGATTAACATTCATTTCATTAGCGATAATTTGTGCTAATGTTGTTTTTCCTAGTCCTGGAGGTCCATATAAAAGAGTATGATCAATAACTTCGCCTCTACCTAATGCAGCTTTAATATAGACATTTAATACTTCTTTAATGTCATTTTGTCCAATAAAACTATCTAATCTTTCAGGGCGAAGTGATTGTTCATCATCATATTTTTCTTGTAATTCTTGGATAATTTTTTGATATTCACTCATAATAGATTCCTACTTTAATAAAATTTGAAGTGCTTGTTTTACCATTTTATCAACTTCATCACTAGGTGTAACTTTTTTCAAAGCTTTTTTGATTTCAGCTTTAGAATACCCAAGTGCTGTTAATGCCAAGGAAACATCTTCCATTTGATCAGGAGTTCCCTCATTATCTAAAGTTAATTTTCCTTTTAAATCTAAAATAATTTGCTGAGCACTTTTCATTCCAATTCCCGGAAATTTAGTAAGAAATTTAGCATTTCCTTCTTCTATTGCTAAGATTAAATCACTAGTATTATCACTAGCTAAAATGCTCAATGCACTTTTAGGCCCAATACCTGGTACATTAATTAATTTTAAAAACAAATCTTTTAATTCCAAAGTTTTAAACCCATATAAAAAAACATCCGGCTCTCTAACTCGTTTAAAAACATAAATTTTTATATCTGCTCCTAATTCAAATGAATAGGGATTACTCACTATTAATTCATAGCCAATATTATTCGTCTCTAAAACGATATAGCTAGGACGAATTTGTACAATTTTTCCAATTAAATATGAATACATTAAATCACCATTTTCACTTGATAATATATTGTTATTATACCACAAGAAACGGCTTTATTCACGAATTATAAAATGAATATATTCATTTTTACGATTAATAGGTAATCTGGATTAGTTATATTTATATTTTTCGATAAAATTCATGATTATTGTAATTGGTGAAAATATACAATAATTATTCATTAACATGATATAATTATTATTAGGAAGTGGTACTTTGTTGAAAGAAAAAGATGTTGAATTAAGTTTAATTTCATTATTTGAAGACTTAAAAAATATCGAAGACATTAAAATTGCTATCAGCAATATTTTTTCTGATTACCAAACATTGATTAATAATTTCGAAGGATATTTTGATAAAAAATCTGAACAAGATGTTAAAAGAGCTTTAGAAATAAATCGAGACTATTATGATAAAGTTTTATCAAAAAATGAAAAATATAAAAATATTGTTGATAATAACTTATCTTCCTTAAAAGATGCTATTAAATCCAATGATGATAAATTAATTAAAATTGAAAATCACAATGATGAATTAAAAATACAGTCAGAAATTATTATTGATAATCGTGATATCGATATAAAAAAGGAAATTATTGATGCGAATAAACGATTAGAAAATCTAATTGTGGCAGCTAATTCAGAAATTGAATTCATCAAACAAGCATATATTGAAAATTCTGACAAATATATCAATAGTCGTGATATTGAGTTAGAAGTTTTAGCATCGGAATATCAAATTAAATTAGAAAACTTACGTCAAAAAATGCGAGATCGTAATCAAATATACGAACAACAAGTAGCAAGAAACCGACAAATTCGCGAACAATATGTATTAAATCATTCAGAAAAATATCAAGATATTAAAAATTTACATACATCTTTTTCAATTTATTATAATTCCAGAATTGATGAAATATCAAAAAAATATCGTGAAGAAGTTAAATTTTTTAATGATGAATATAGTGCTAAAATTAGCATTTTAATGGATCAAGTTACTGAATTAGAAACAGAAATTTTTTCAAAAGAATTAGAAACTAAAAATTTAATTCAAGAAAAATCAGAAAGTTTAAAATTACCATTCCAAGAAGCTAAAGATGAATATGACCAAGAATTAAGGAATCTAGTGGCACAACACAATGATGATTTAGATAATTTGGCAAATGATTTTAAGATTTTTGAAGATGAAATGAATCAAAAAATAGAAAAACATTATGAAGTTTTTAGAGAAAGTGATCAATCAAGAGACTCACATCAACAATTACAATATTTAATTAGACCAATTCAAAAAACAATTAAAGATGAACAAAAAGCTCATCTGTTAAAATTAAAAAATTTAATTAGTGAACATCGTAAATCGACTAAAAATCTATATAATGATTTCGTTTTAAAGAAATTAAAACTTGATCTTGATTTTATTTCCTTTGAATACGAAACATCAATTAAGAATAACAATTTTTTTGAAGCTAATTCACTGAAAATTCATTTGATAAATCTTGAAGTAGAAAAACTTGAAGAAGAAAAGAACCAAAAAATTTGGATGTTAAACAATGCTTATAACCAAGAAATTTCATACATTGAAAGAATTCTTGCCCTAGGTTCTGAGCGTCAAGAATTTATGATTCAAGATCAAGATGGCAATAATTCTTTCGCTTTAGCTGCTAGTCAGTTTAATAATGAAATCGTAAAAACTTCATTTGAAATTGATACTGAAAATATTAATTTACAAATAAAAATCTTAAAAATAGTATATTTAAATAACGTTAAAAAAGTTACTTCCAAATATCAATTATTAATTCAAGAAGAAATGGTAAAAAGGGATACCATTATTAAACAGTATGAATGTGAAATTGATATTGAAAGAGAAAATTTAAAATTAGTTAGATTACAGTCTAATTTTGAATATGATTTACTAAGATTAAAAACTGAATATGAACTTGATGTTGAATTAGTTAAAAATGATCAAAAAACTAGCAAATTAAAATATTTTCTAAATTTAACCAAAATTAAACTTGATGATATCAATAAAAAGTATGAAGCAACTTTAGAATTTGAAATTGCTGAAGCCAAAGCCTCAAGAAATTTAGATATGTATTTAATTGATGCCGAAAAGGCTGATCGTTATTACATATCTTTATTAGATGCTTTATTATTACACCATAAGAAAATAGATGAAATTACGAAAATTATGAAATCAAGTTATTCTCATCCAGATTTTTCTATGACACGATTTTATCATTTAATTGATTTAGTTTGTCGACTACTTCCATCAGTTGAAGAGGAAAGTAATATCATTATTTCACATTTTAAAGATTTAACCGATATCGAAATTACTAAAAAAATCGATGAACTAACAGGTTATCAACATCGCAATAAACTCCAAACAATTTTAGATCAAAACGCTAGTTCAGAAGAATTAGTAAAATTTGATATTGATCAATTAATTGAAGATCGCGATGTGTTAAATAGTGAACTAGTTTATATTGAACAATTACTACATCGTGATAATATTCAAATTTCACAATTATATCGTTATATTCAAATTTTAAAAAACGAAAATAAAGATTTAGACACATACGATGAATTAATTAAACTTAAAGTTGAATTAGCAAAGTTAAAAAATCAAATTAAACAATCTGAGCGATTGAAACGACAAATAGAAAAACAAATATCATTTAAAAATAATCAAATTTTATCCTATGAAGATCGAATTAAGAAAATTAAGAAATCTTATAATCGGCAAAAAAGACGATTAAACAATCAAGTTAAACGGGAAGCTAGGGCATATTACAAAGAGAAAAATAGAAATTTAAAGCAATTTACTAATTTAACAAAAATTATTGAAAAATATGTCCACAGTTTATCAAGAAACTTAAATAGTCTAAAAGCCAATTTGACTAGAACAATGAATGCGATTGATATTTTTTCTAATAATAATGAAGATTATCGCTCCCAATTAATTAACCAATTATTTAAATCATTAAATATATTTAGAAATATAAACTTAAGAATTTATTATAATCAACAACATGATCAAAAAAATATATCAACCGGATTTAATTCTTCATATCGAATTTTAGTTGATAGTTTAAATCGAAATTATCGCAATAATTTCTTAAAAGAAAAACGCAAGAACAATGAGCAAAAAAGGGCATATGATCAAAACTTCCTCAAGCTCCAACAAAAATATGATTTAGAAGTTTTAAAAGCTACTAAAACCTTTGAATCAAGGACCAATGCGATTGGTATTCAATTAAAAGCCTATGATGATGAGTTTAGAAATATCTTTATTCAAGGTAATAACTATATTAAGACAATCAAAACCAATCAATCGGAGCTTGAGCAAGAATTAGATACTAATACGACGACACTAACTAAAAAACATACTGAAGAATTTACCACTTTTAATAACAAGAAAAAATCTTTATTAAAAGATCTAGCAACTAAACACTATCAATTATTTAATTCAACAGTTGATCGTTCTCTTAAGTACCGTGATAACTATTTAGAAACCAAAAGAGATATTGAAGAAACTTTAAAACTTTACTATAAACAAAATCAAGAAGCAATTCGACATAAGGCTTCTGAACATCGTAGATATCTACATAATAAAAAACGTCAGGAACGATATGAACAGACTTACTCAAGGAGAAAACTTCAATCCAAAAATAGACGAGTTGACCAAAGATATTTAACTAACTTAAAAGAAATTCATTCAAAATAAAAAAAGATGAGAAACTTAAACTCATCTTTTTTTGTATATATTTTCTTTAAATTTTAGTATAGTAATTACTTTAACATTCATATCTTTAGCAAATCGGTAAGCAATTTTGATGGCGAAATCGTTTAATACATCAGGACTATGAGCATCACTGGCGACAATCCCAACTCCTCCTTCTTCAGCAACCATTTGCCAAAATTTAGGGCGAGGATAACGATAATTTTGATAATCATTAGGTGCAAGTCCTCTTTCATATTTAACTCTTCTAATTCCATTAGCATTAATTTCTAGTGGGATATCCAATTTAACACATTCTTGAATCATTGGTCTTAGTGCTTCATACATTTCATCAGTTGGTTCTTTAATCCCCCAAAAACAAACATCAGGGTGACACAACATTGAAAAGTAACCAGATCTTAATCCTTTAATAACCGCTTGGCTATATTCTTTAATATCTTCTAATGTCCTTAAGTCATAAACACTTTTCATCGTGTTTGGTTTTTGAAGATAATGCTGACCAAGAATTAAATAGTCTAAATCTTTTAATAATTTTTGATAATAGGCATCATAATTATCATAATATTCCATTTCAAGACCTTTATAAATTATTAGTTGATGTTGCTTAGCATATTTGCTTGCTTCATCAAATTCTTTTAAATAAATTTGATAAAATTCATCAATCGACATTCGATATTTACTATATTTATCTAATATTGGAAATGGAGCATGATCACTGATCCCTAAAATTTTTAATCCGTGTTTTACTGCTTCTTTGGCATAATCAATAACTTTTCCACCAGCATGGCGACATAACCAGTTGTGAGTATGATAATTAGCGTGATGTTCGTGATATTTAGTCATAAAATTCAAACTCGTATCCTAATATTTTAACAGTGTCGCCATCTTTAACGCCAAACTCTCTAAGTCGTTCATGAATTTTTAATTGTCGTAATTGATAAGAAAATCTTTTTACACTAGCTTCATTGGAAAAATCTGTTCGATAAAATAACGCTTCAATCACATTACCTGACAAACTATAGACATTATCATCATCAAGAGTAATATTGTATAGTAATTCTTCAGCTTTTTCCTCAACTAATTTTAAGTATGGAACTTCCAGAGTAATTTTTGGTGCAGTTTGTAAAATTTCAACGGTTTTATCTAAAAAATGATTTAATCCATAATGAGTCACTGCCGAGAGGATAATGACATCATCATGAAACTTAGATTTAATTTGATTAAGTTTTTCTTTATCAATTAAATCAACTTTATTTAAGACAATCACTTGCGGACGATTGACTAATTCTTCATTATATTTAGCTAATTCTTGATTAACAATTAAATAATTTTCATAGGGATCTTCGCTAGATAAATCAACGACATGAACGAAAACTCGACATCTTTCAATATGTCTTAAAAATTGAAAACCTAACCCATGTCCTAAACTAGCATTTTCGATTAATCCAGGAATATCAGCTACCACAAAATCATAATCGTGATGATTAACGACGCCTAAATTTGGGATTAAAGTTGTAAAAGGATAGTCAGCAATTTTTGGTTTAGCATTAGAAATTACAGAAATTATTGTTGATTTTCCAGCATTCGGGAAGCCAATTAAACCTACATCAGCAATCATTTTAAGTTCTAATTTTAATTCTCTAAATTCGCCAGGTAAGCCACGTTCACTAAATTGTGGAGCTTGATTTTTATTTGATTTAAATGCAGTATTACCGCGTCCACCGCGTCCCCCATGAGCGACAACTAGTTCTTCACCATGAGCAGTTATTTCGCCGATATAAGCTTCATCTGTTGTCTTAATAACTGTGCCAAGTGGAACTTTTAAATAAGTATTTTTGGCACCACGACCATGTTGGTTTTTACTTTTTCCATTTTCACCATTATCAGCTTTAATTATTTTCGTGTATCGAAAATTACTTAGGGTATTAATCCCTTCATCACCAACAAAGATGATCGAACCACCACGACCACCGTTACCACCAGCTGGGCCGCCAAACGGAACATATTTTTCACGCCTAAAAGCGACAATGCCGTCGCCACCTTTACCACCATGTACTTTGATTACTACTTCATCTAAAAACATATTCTTAAAAGAAAAGGATAACTGATGTTATCCTTCGTAAACAGAAACTTGTGTGCGATTACGTCCTAAGCGTTCATATCTAACAGTACCGGTTACTTTAGCAAATAAAGTATCATCGCCACCACGACCAACATTATGGCCAGGATGAATTTTAGTTCCTCTTTGACGATATATAATAGATCCGGCAGTTGCGAACTGTCCGTCTGATAATTTAGAACCTAGTCTTTTAGCATGAGAATCGCGTCCGTTACGAGATGATCCAACACCTTTTTTAGATGCGAATAATTGTAATTGTAATTTTAACATGTTTATTCCTCCTTTATGTATTTAGGAAATTGACTTTTAATGTCAGCTAATGAATACATTAAATTTTCTAGTAATCCTTTAACTATTACAGTTAAATTAACTATAGTAATTTTAACATATCCTTCTTTTAAATCAACCTTGATATTTTCTTTTTCATTTAACTTTTCAATCGCATTAATTGTCATAATGACGGCAGTAGAAACCGCAGCACAGACAATATCTTCTCCGTATGGTGCAAACAATGCGTGACCAGAGACGGTAATTGATTCAAGGTTTTTTTGGTTAAATGTTTGTTGATAAGTAATCATTATTGGTTAATAGATTCGATTACTAGTTTAGTATAAGCTTGGCGATGTCCTTTTTTCTTAGCATCGTTATTTTTGTCTTTGTACTTGAAAACGATTAGTTTTTTACCACGACCGTTTTTAATAACTTTTGCTGTAACATTCGCACCAGCTACATAAGGTGTTCCTACAACTAATTTATCTCCACCTAACATTAATACTTTTTCAAAAGTATAAATGTCATCAGCTTCAACAGGAAGTTTTTCAACAAAAATTTCTTGTCCAACTTCAACTTTTAATTGTTTTCCACCAGTTTCAATTACTGCATACATATGTTTTTCCTCCTTTTTATTTTATGAAGACTCACTATTAGAGTAGTTATAATAACGTTTTTGACTCTTTCTACGTGGTACAACATGAGTATATTAACATAGTTAATAAATATTTTCAATTATTTTGATTATTTTAGATTATCAGATTGAACATTAGCATCTAAAATAGCTAAATATTGTGTCATTATCGCTTGATGAATATCATCTTTGCCAATTGTTGGCTCATAGTTAACAATGTAGTAAGCCCAGCAATAAGATTTATTTTCTTTAACCATCATTTCAAGAGCAACTAAATGTTTAGCCATCAATTTTTGATTAACTAATTTTTCTGAACTAAAACTTAATTGATTAGTGACATCAAAAATATCATAACCATTATTATTAAATAAGATGATTTTTTCTTTGGCATATTTTTTAGATTTAGTATTTTGAACAATTAAGGCAAGGATCACAATTAAGATAATAAAAAACAAAATAATAAAGATTACCCAAAGATTGTTTAGATCAAATCCGGATAGTAATAAAACTAAAATTGAAATTACTACTCCAAAAATTGATGAAATAATAAGCAATATCGGATATCCTTTTAAAAGTGTTATTCCTTTAACCTTAATTAGTTTTTCTTTCTTTGGTTTTCTATTTTTAAATTTTCGTTTTAATAAATACTCTATGGCAAGCCAAAGTGAAGATAGTAAAGCAAGATAAATACTAGTAATAATAATATCAACCGTTCTTTCTGATAAAACATCAATTTGAACCATAATGATAAATGTAATTGCTACTACTGTATAAATTATTGCAAAAAGGATTTTCGTTTTAAAGGCATCTGTCTTACCAATAAAGGCTACTTTTGATAAGAAAAAAGCCAGTGTTAAAATGATTAGAACAAGAATTAATTCTGTTGACAATATATCACCTTCTTTTTATTTATAAAATGGTCTTTTTATTATTTTTAATACTATAAAATTCGTTATCTCCTATAATTACATGATCAATAACTTCAATTTGCAACACTTCACCAACATCAATGATATTTTGAGTAATTAAAAGATCTTGTTGACTTGGATTAGAATTACCAGATGGATGATTATGGATTAAAATTAAAGCATTAGATGATAATTGATAGGCTCTTTTAAATATTTCTCTAGGATGGATTAATAGTTGGTTTAATGTTCCTTTAAAAATATTCTCAATTGTAATTACTTCACCTTGAGTACTTAAATATATCACGAAGAGAGATTCTTGTAAAAGACCTCTTGTCTCATCAACTAACAAATGATAAATATCAAAAGGAGTTTTGATTTTAGTGGGCTTAGTTAGACTATCACTATTTAACCTTTTACCCAATTCAATCGCAGCAATCACCTTACAAGCTTTTGCCATTTTAATTCCGTTAATTTTAATTAATTCATGATAAGTAACCGCTGATAGGTTACTTGATTGATTAATTTCATATAATAATCTTTTACTTAAATCAATGACTGATTCTTTTTTAGTACCAGTTTCTAATAAGATAGCTAAAAGTTCTGCTGTAGATAATGATTTAGGACCATGTTTGATGAGTCGTTCTCGTGGACGCTCTTCATTTGGAATTTCTTTAATAAAATAACTCATAAAATCACCCGATTAATAATAGAGTATTATTAGGGTAATTACTTTTGGTAATGGTTTAAAAAATATCCTAAAAAATGAATCGATCCTGTAATTAGATAGATTTCCTCTTTTGAATCAATAGCTTTTAGAGCTAAATTAAAATCTTTAATTAGTTCAATTGTAGGAAAATCTTCTTTAATTTTATCTAGATCAGCCAATCTTATATCAGGAAAGGATGTTAAAATAATTCTTTTGGAAAAAGTTCTAATTTCATTAATAAAACTATGATAGTCTTTTCCCTTTAAAAAGGAAACAATGGAGATGATTTTTTGATTAGGAAATAACAAATTGATTGATTCCTTTAAAGCTATCGCCGCTTCCGTATTATGTGCAGCATCAATATAAATTATGGGATTATCGTTAATTAATTCTAATCTACCGGGCCATTTAGCATTAAAAAGACCTTCTTTTATCGTTTTTAATTCAATTTTTGGGAATAAACAGTTGATTGCCTTAATCGCTAAGGCAGCATTTAATAATTGATATTCACCAATCATTTGTAACACATAGGCTTCATTATTAAATAAAAATGATAAAGGATTATCGGTTAATTTTTCGGGTTTATCAATAAAACTAATGTTGGCATTAATTGATTTGGCATATTCTATAGCAAAATCACGATGTTTTAAGTCAATAGTTGTTAGCATTAAACCGTTAGGTTTTAAGATACCTAACTTATTTTTTAAAACATCTATTTCAGTTGGTCCTAATTTTTCAAGATGATCACTGCCAACATTAGTTAATAGTGATAAATCATAATTAATGGTGTTAGTAACATCTAAGGTGCCACCAATTCCTACTTCAATAATCATTACTTCAACTTTTTGATCATAAAAATATAAAAATGCTAAAACAGTCAATAATTCAAAAAAAGACATTTTCTCTTCTAAAGTTTCATTATAATCTAATACTTTTAGTAAATACTCTTCTAAATCGGAATTGTTAATTAATCTATTATTTAATAAAATTCTTTCATTAAAAACTTTTAAATAGGGAGAAACAAAAGTTCCAACTCGATAACCGGCTAAAGTTAAGATTTCGGTTAAATATTTACAAACCGATCCTTTACCGTTCGTGCCCCCAACATGGATTTTTTTAATATGAGAAAAGTCAAGGTTAAAATAAGCGATAGCTTCCTTGATTCGATTCATATTATTTTGTGGGTTTTTTGATGTTTGAGATTCTAATTGTTTAATTAAATAACTTAAATTATTTATCATATTTTTTTAATTCTTCCTTAATCGCATTGAATTGTTTTAAATATTCTTCATATTTTTGTCTTTCAAGGGCGACTTTTTCTGGTTTAGCACGCGATAAAAAGTTTTCATTGGAAAGCATTTTTTCACTTCGATGGAGTTCATTTTTTAAATCTTCGAGTTGTTTTAAGAGCGCTTTTTGTTCACGCTCATGATCAATAATATCAGCTTTATCAATATAAATTAATGTCTCTAGGCTAGTAATTAATAGTTGATTATCAACATTATCAATTTGATTGGAAATGGTTAAATTCATTGGATTTAAAAATTTAACAATAACATTTTCAAATTCGCGGTACATTGATAAAACTGTTTCGTTTTCAGAAATCAAATGGATATTAATTTTCTTACTTGGTGCTACTTGATATTCGCTTCTTAAGTTTCTAACTTTAGTAATCATTTCTTCAAAAATCTTAAATTGTTCAATTGAAGTTTTTAAAACTTTACCTGCTTGTGGCCAAGAAGAAATCATAATTGATGGTTCGTTTGATAATTTTAAATAAATATCTTCGGTTACAAAAGGAATAAATGGATGCATTAATTTTAAGACGGCCTTTAATACATGTAATAAAACTTTTTGAGTATTAATTTTAAAAGTTTCATTTTCTAATTGAACTTTAGCGATTTCCAAGTACCAACTAGCAAACTCATCCCAAATAAAATTATATAGTTCTCTTGATGCTTCACCAAACTCATATTTATCATAATTAATATCAGCTATCTTAATGACTTCATTTAATCGAGAAATGACCCATTTATCGGCTAATGTCAATAATTTAAAATCATCAGAATTAACTTTTGGATCAACATTTAGATAAATAAAACGGGCAATATTCCATAACTTGTTAATGAAGTTCCAACTAGATTCAACTTTTTCTTCTTCATATCTTAAGTCAGCACCGGGTGCTGAATTAGTCGTTAAAAAATATCTTAATGCGTCAACTCCATATTCGTTAATAACGTCAATTGGATCAACACCATTTCCTAATGATTTTGACATTTTTTGACCATCTCTAGCTCGGATTAACCCGTGAATTAAAACATCTTTAAACGGATCCTTTTTAGTAAAGTGGCGTCCTTGAAAAATCATTCTGGCAACCCAGAAAAAGATGATGTCATAACCAGTAACTAATACATCGCCTGGATAATATCTTAAAAAATCATTAGTTTGATTCGGCCAGCCTAAAGTTGAAAATGGCCAAAGGGCACTTGAAAACCAAGTATCAAGAACATCTTCATCTTGATGCCAATCATCACCTGGCGAATCAACTTGGACTTTAACTTCGTTATCTTTATACCATGCAGGAATACGATGTCCCCACCAAAGTTGACGCGAAATACACCAGTCTTGAATATTATTTAACCAATTTTCATAAGTTTTTAAAAATCTTTCAGGATAAAACTTCGTTTCAGTTTTTAAAGCGTCTTTCGCTAGTGTATCCATTTTTAAAAACCATTGAAGCGATAATCTTGGTTCAACCATAACTCCAGTTCTTTCGCTATATCCAACAGAGTTTTGATAGTCTTCTATTTTAGATAATAATCCTAAATTTTTTAAATCTTCTAAAAGTTTTTCACGACACTTAAAGCGATCCATGCCATTATATTGAAATGCTAGTTCATTCATTGTCGCATCTTCATTCATACAAAGAACTTTATTTAAATGGTGGCGTTCACTAACTTCAAAATCATTAGGGTCGTGAGCTGGTGTTACCTTAACGGCACCAGTTCCAAAATTTTGATCGACATAGTCGTCTAAAATAATCGGTATCTTAACTTTAGTTCCTGGAATAAAAACTTCTTTATTATGGAATTTAAAATATCTTTTATCATCAGGATGAACCATGACCGCTTGATCACCAAACATTGTTTCAGGTCTAGTAGTGGCAACTTCAATATCGCCACTACCGTCAACTAATGGATAACGAATTGTATATAATTTAGATGTTTGTTCGATATGTTCAACTTCAATGTTTGATAAAGCGGTTAAGGCTTGTGGATCCCAGTTAATAATACGGTAGTCACGATAAATTAATCCTTCATTATATAAAGTAATAAATACATGATTAACCGCGTCATTTAGCCCTTTATCAAGGGTAAATCTTTCTTTGGAATAATCAACACTTAACCCTAAAGCCGCCCATTGTTTTCGAATTTGTTTTTGATATTTTCTAGTCCAATCCCAGCTTATTTCTAAGAATTTTTCTCTTCCTAATTCATATTTATTTAATCCTTCTTTTCTTAATTGTTCTTCAACTCGAGCTTGAGTTGCAATTCCAGCATGATCGCTTCCTGGTAAATATAAAGCATCATAACCTTGCATTCTTTTTCTTCGAATAATAACATCTTGTAAGGTATTATCCCAAGCATGTCCTAGATGAAGAATTCCCGTTACATTAGGTGGCGGTATGACAATTACGAACGGCTTTTTATTTTGATCTTGACCAGATTTAAAATAGCCTTTTTCAAGCCATTCGTCGTATCTTTTATTTTCTACTTCTTTAAAATCATATTTGGGTTTAAACTTTTCCATCAGATTTATCTCCTCTCATATCGATATTTAGTCATTTTATAATTCCATATTCGGAATGTAAATTGTTGATATTTTTCATCAAATTCGGCACTAGTAAATTCAAATCCTAATTTTTCTAAAACTCGCTTAGAACGTTGATTTTGTTCAGAATGTTTAGCAATTACTTCTTTTACTTTTAGTTCTTGAAACGCATAATCAAGAAGTAAATTGCTCGCTTCAATAGCGATTCCCTTTCCCCAGTATTCATCATCAATACTATAACCTAATTCATATCTAGTTGGTTTAAAAATATAGGTATCATGATCAGGTGTTAAATCTATTGTTCCAATCATTTTATCATTTTCTAACCAAATAATAAACCAGGTATGTTGATCATGAGCCATCTCTTCTAGTACGCGTTTAGTAACCGAAATATTTTGATGTGGCATCCAACCAGCCATTGGTCCAATATGTGGTTTACTGGCATAATTATAAAAGTCCTTTAGGTACTTAAAATCAGGTTTAGTTAATTTAATTCGATTGGTTTGAAATTCTTTCATATTATATCACCAAAATATAAAAATAGCGTCCCTAGACAAAAAATTTCTAAGGACGCTAAATAATATCGCGCGGTACCACCTTAGTTCTAGTAAACTAGCCCTTAATTAATCGATTACGGGATTATCCGAAAATAGCTACTACTATTTCACTATTTCAACTCCAAGGCGACATTCATTAACCAAACCTATGAGTTTTCCACCAACCAACTCTTCTCTATGAAGTTTAAATTAATTACTCTTCCTCTTCTTTGTATTTACACATCAATTTTATCATATTGATATTACTATATCAAATAAAACTTTTATTTATTGATTACTTTATTTATATCTTTGACTTCGTATAGGATTCCAATAGTTCCTGGTCCACAATGTGATGATATGACACATCCGGCTTGGCCTTCAATTAGATTTTTAATTTTAACTCCATGTTCTTCTAGTCGTTGTACAGTGTACTCATACATTTTGGAACTTTGGGTGTGAGTAATAAACACATAGTCAGGAACAATATTACCATTGTCATATTCTTGTAAGAATTCATCAATTTGAATATCCATTCCTCGAGATAGTTTTCCCATCGCTTTTTTATATAATGATAAAACACCATCTCTAACTCTTAAAACTGGTCTAATTCTTAAGGCTGCGCCTAAGAGAGCTTGCATTCCAGTAGCGCGTCCGCCTTTTCTCATATAATCTAAAGTTTTGATTACAAATTGAGAAAGAATTCTTGAAGGCAAATCTTTTAATTTTTCATGTATTTCCTTTGCAGAATAACCTTTATCTCTTAAGTCAGCCGCTTTTAAGACAGTAATTGCGATTCCTGATGACAAGTTTTGAGAATCTAAAAAGAAAACACGATCTTGAGGAAATTCTTGAGCTGCAAGTAAAAAATTTCTTCCGGTTCCCGATAATTTCATACCGATTCCACAATAAAATACATCATAACCTTGATCAAGATATTTCTTGATGAGTTCTCCAAAAAAATGTGGTGAGACAGCTGCAGTAGATGGTAAAATTTTATTTTTTTCAATCCATTCATACATTTGATCGGTATTGATATCAATCCCATCTCTTAGCTCTTGATCACCAAGATGAATATATAATGGGACAACAGTAATATCGCGTTTTTTGACAATATCCTCTGGAAGATCGACTGTTGAGTCGGTAAGAATTAAAACTTTATTTTTCATGATTGCCTCCTTGAATAAGATTTAAAATTAAATCTTCTATTTTATTATAACCCATTTTCGTTACTGCCGAAGTAATTATGTAAGGCAATCCGAAAGTTTTTTCTTCGATTGTCCTTAATTTTTTAACTCTTTCACTCATTTTAACTTTATCAGCTTTAGTTAAAATTATTTGAAAATTAATTTTTCTATCCAAAAGGTAATTTAGCATTACTAAGTCATCTTCAGTTGGTCCGACTCGGTAATCTATCAATAGCAAAACTAAATCAATTCTATCATTTAATGAAAAATAATCACTCATTAAATGGAGAAATTGATCTTGCATTTTTTTCGATCTTTTGGCATATCCATAACCCGGCGCATCTACTAAAAAATAACCACTTTTTACCATAAAGTAATTTAGGGAGATGGTTTTTCCTGGTGTACTAGAAATTCTAGCAATATTTTTTCGGTTGAGTAAAGCATTTATAAAGCTAGATTTTCCCACATTAGAACGACCAACTAATAACACTTCTGGGTAAGTTTTAGGGGCTAAATCTTTAACGTTAAAAATACTTGTTACAAATTTAGTTTCCATTTTATCAAATCCTTTAAAATGATATAAAACAGAAGCTACACTTGGTAACTTCTGTTTCTAAATTATTTTTTCATACTAATATTAAATACTTCATTAACTTCTGAGACTAAAATTATTTCTAATTTTTCCTTAACTTCTGGTGGAATTTCATCAACATCAGATTCATTTTCTTTAGGGATAATAATCGTCTTTAAACCAGATCTATCAGCGGCAATTGATTTTTCTTTTAACCCACCAATAGGTAAGACCAAGCCTCTTAAAGTAACTTCTCCAGTCATTCCAACATCATTACGAACTAGTTGGTTTGTGACTGCGGAATAGATAGCTGTAGCTATCGTTATTCCAGCCGAAGGACCATCCTTCGGAATTGCTCCTTCCGGAACGTGAATATGGAAGTCGTTTTCTAAAAATAGATTTGGATCAATTTTGTATTCAACTGCTTTAGATTTAATATAGGATAGTGCGGTTTGGGCACTTTCTTTCATAACATCCCCTAGTTTACCAGTTAGTACTAAATTACCTTTTCCTTTATAGTAAGTTACTTCTACTGGAAGGGTATCACCACCATAAGCGGTATAAGCTAGTCCAGTGACAACGCCAACTTGGCTTTTCTTATCAGCTAAATTGTGGATAAATTTATGCTTACCTAAGTATTCTTCTAAATTATCGTTAGTAATTTCAATTTTTTCAACTTTTTCAATTAAAATTTTCTTAATTGCTTTTCTAATTAAAGAACCAAGATGTCTTGATAATTCTCTAACACCAGCTTCTCTAGTATAATATTGAATAATTTCTAAAATAGCTTCATCAGTAATCGTAAATTCATTTTCAGTAATACCGTGGGCTTGAAGTTGTTCTTTTAATAAGTGGTTTCTAGCAATTTGTTGTTTTTCAAGTTCGGTATAACTAGAAAGTTGAACAATTTCCATTCTATCTCTTAGTGGTGCCGGAATGTTTTCTAAATAATTTGCTGTAGTAATAAATAAAACTTGTGATAAATCATAAGGTACTTCTAAATAATGATCAGAGAATTTGGAGTTTTGCTCCGGATCTAATACTTCTAACATCGCACTAGCAGGGTCACCTTTGTAGTCTGATGAAAGTTTATCAATTTCATCAAGTAAGAACACTGGGTTAACAGTTTGGGCTTGTTCCATTGACTTTAAAATTCTTCCTGGCATTGCTCCTACATAAGTCCGGCGGTGTCCTCTAATTTCTGATTCATCTTTAACCCCACCTAAAGAATGTTTAACAAATCTTCTTCCTAATGCTTCAGCAATAGAAATACCTAAAGAAGTCTTACCAACTCCAGGGGGACCAACTAAACATAAAATCGTTTGTGGATTTTTCTTAGTTTTAATTTTAACTGATAAGTATTCGATAATTCGATCTTTAACTTTATCTAATCCATAATGATTAGCATCTAAAATCTTTTTAACTTCTAGTAAATCGTTGCGGTCTTCTGATGTTTTATACCATGGTAGTTTGACTAGAAATTCTAAGTAGTTTTGAATCACATTCGCTTCAGCCATAAAACTTGATGTTGATTGTAGTCTAGACAATTCACTTAAGGCGTGTTCTTCAATGTTTTTTGGCATTCTTGCTTCAGAGATAGCTTTGCGTAAACGCTCCATATCTTCTTCACGTTTAGCTCGATCTCCCAATTCGTTTTGAATTGCCTTCATGCGTTCTCTTAAATAGTATTCTTTTTGATTTTCATCAATTGCCTTTTTAACTTCTTCATTGATTTTGTTTTCTAAATCAACAATCATCTTTTGTTGATTAATATCCATTAAAATGAATTTTAATCGTTTTAAAACATCAGTTTCTTCAACATATTTATATTTTTGTAATTCATTAATTTTTAAATTATAGGCTATTATATCAGCAATTTTATCAGGAGTTGTTTCACCTTCAATTTTCTCTAAAACTAATTGTGAATCTAAAAGTTGAGTTGGGTTTTTAGCGATTTCAGCAGTAATCATTTTAACTGTAGTAATTACCTCTTGAATATCACCTTGAAACATTTCATCTAACTCTTCATATTCAACTTCAAAATTATCAGTAGTTTTAGTATAATTTAATACTTTAATGCGCTTAATAATATTAAATTTGACTTTATAAGTATCATTAGGAAGTTTAATTTTCATTGCTAACTTAGCTAAAACTCCATGTTCTTGGATATCATCAGGAGTGGGAACATCGATTAACGGGTTTTTTTGAATTAGTAAAATTAGATATTTATCATGTTTATCTTCCGCTTCATCTAAAGTTTTTAATGAAAATGGTCTTCCTACTTCAATTCTAAAGTCATTATTTGGTAAAGGAATGACTCCTCTTGTGACTAATGCCGGTAGGATATTTTTGTTTGGCATCATTTCACCTCCATAAATTATTATACAATTTTGGCGTTTTCATATAAGAAGTCTAAAGTTTTAGTAAATCCGACTTCTAATTTAATTGAATTTTCGTCAATATATTTTTTAACTTCAACCACGGCAATGTTGTATTGAGTGGCAATTTCTTGATATTTATTAGCGACTTCTTCTTCAGTAACTTCAATTTTTTCTTGATGCATAATAGCCTCAATCACTAACATTTGACGTAATCTTAATTCAGATTGTTTATTAATTTCTTCAGTAAATTGTTCCATGGTTTGTCCTGAAAAAGAGACGTATGTTTCTAAATCTAGGCCGTATTGCTTAGCTTGAGCTTCTAAGTTTTGTTTATATTGATTAGTTTCATAATCAATCATCGCTTGTGGAATGGCTACGATTGAATCTTCACTAACTTTTAAAACGATTGAATCAGTAACGCGAGCTCTTTCTTGAACTTCTTTAGCATTTAATAAATCATTTTTAATATGATTTTTATATTCGGCAACAGTTTTTAAATCTAATCCTCTTGAACGAACAAATTGATCATTCAATTCAGGACGAACTTTAACTTTGATTTCCCAAAGTTTAACTTGGAAAACAACCGCTTGGCCAGCTAGATCTTCAGCATGATAATCTTCTGGAAATGATAGGTTAATATCTTTTTCCTCTTCAATTTTCATGCCAATCATTTGTTCTTCAAATCCAGGGATAAATTGTCCAGAACCAATTTCTAATTGGTAATTTTCAGCAGTTCCACCTTCAAAAGCGACTCCATCTTTTAACCCTTTAAAATCAAAAATAGCAGTATCTCCTTCTTCTAAAGTACCTTCATTTTTATCTCTTAAAACTTCAGCTTTAGTTAGTTCTTGATCAATTCTTAAATCAACTTCTTCATCAGTTACTGATATTTCTTCGCCTTCAACTTCAACGCCTTTATAATTACCTAATGTAACATCAGGTTTAATTGGAGCGATAAATGAAAAAGTAAAACTTTCTCCTCTGACAACTGTATTAATATCTAAATCGATTTGTGGCTCGCCAACTATTTGAAAAGTTCTGTCATCGACCATTTCTTGAAATTTATGGCCAAAAACGTGGTTTAATGCATCTTCATATAAAGCTTTATCACCAAATTTAGCTTCATATTGTTTTTGGGTAACATGACCCTTTCTAAATCCTTTTATTTCGACATCTTCTTTGATGTGTTCATATGCATGAGCTAAACCATGTTCAAACTCATCTGGTGTCACTTCAAATGTGTATCTTGCCGTATTTTCATTAATTCTTTCTACTTTCATATCTTTAATTCCTCCATCTATAAAATGTAATATTCTAATACATATTATACCATTAAGTTAAGTAATTAATTGTTTTTAGACTTTAAAGGGGTTTATTATTGCGTTTTTTACAAAAATCGGCTAAAATAAAATGTAGTTTAAAAAGGAGTAGTTGATATGATTACTATTAAAGAAGTTAAAACTAAAAAAGATTTAAATCTTTTTATCGAGTTCCCAAACACGATTTATAAAGACAATAAATATTATGTTCCATCTCTTTATATGGATGAGTATAATCACTTAAAAAAGGGGAAAAATCCGGCCTTAAAATATTGCGATTTAGTGATGTATTTAGCTTATAACGAAAAGGGTGAAATCGTTGGGCGAGTTGCTGGGATTTTAAATCATGAATATAATGAAAAAAAGAATGTTAAACAAGTAAGATTTAATCGAATCGATTTTATTGATGATCTCGAAGTGGTTAAAGCTCTAATGGATAAAATTGAAACTTGGGCTAAAGAAAAAGGAATGAATGAAGTAATTGGACCAATTGGTTTTACTGATTTAGACAAACAAGGTTTATTAATCGAAGGTTTTGATGAAGAAGATATGTTTATCACTCTTTACCATTATCCTTATTATCAAAAACATTTAGAAACCCTTGGTTATATAAAAGATGTTGACTGGGTTGAATATGAAATTGATGTTAGTTCAATCGATGAAGATACAATTGATAAAGTTACGAAAATGGCCGACATTATTAAAAAGCGAAATGATTATCGATTGGTTAAACCTAATCGATTGAGATTACCGAAATGGGGTAAGAAAATGTTTAAAGTTTATAATGAAGCTTTTGCTGATTTATATGGTTTCTTACCGCTTTCTGATGAAGTGATGAAATTTTATATTTCACAAGTTATTTTAATCGTTAGAATTGAGTATGTTTGGTTTATTGTCGATAAAAATGATGATGTTGTTGGATTTGGATTAATGATGCCATCAATGAGTGAAGTTACAAGAAAACATCGCGGAAAATTAAATCTTTTTAATGCTTTTTCATACTTAAAAGCGATCCAAGGTAAACACGATGCAATTGATATGTATTTTGTTGCTATCAAACCTGAAGATCAAAAAAGAGGTATTCCAGCAATTTTCTTTGCTGATGCACTAAAGATAGTTAGAAAAAATAAAGTTAAATGGGCCTATACTGGACCAGAATTAGAAGACAATGTTGAAGTAATTAATTTGTGGGGAAGATTTCCTCATCGTCAACACCGTCGTAGACGTTGTTTCACTAAAAAGATATAAAATTGTTTAAAGGAGGGATGAGCACATATGCTTTTAAACAAATTAAAAGAAGTTGCGCTTAGTGTAGCACCCGTTGTTGGAATCGTTTTAATCCTTCAGTTGATATTATATGTCACTCATTCAGGAAATCATATCGAATGGGATTCGTTCTTTAGATTTTTATTTGGAAGTGTAATTTTAGTTACTGGATTGACAATTTTACTATTTGGATTGGAGTTATCCATTAATAAAGTAGGTGAAGAATCGGGGCTAGCACTAATTAGAACAAGAAACTTAGGTATTATTTTAACGGTTGCGGGATTATTAGGTTTCTTCGTAGCTGTTGCTGAACCAGATTTATTAATTCTCGCGTCTCAAGCTAATGATTTTAGTCAAGGACTATTGAATACATATTTAATTATTTTCTCAATTGCTGTTGGCGTTGGGTTAATGATGATATTATCATTTCTACGAGCTATCTTTAAATGGAAAATCAGACCGATATTGTTAACTTTATATGGGATAATTTTTGTATTAACGATTATTTTAGAAATCAGAAGTAACGGAAATTTATTTCCGATTGCTTTTGACTCTAGTGCTTCAGTTACCGGAGCAGTAGCTGTACCATTTATTCTCGCTTTAGGAATTGGCGTTTCTAGAGGAGATAAAAACGCAAAAGAGGAAGATTCATTCGGAATGGTAGGAATTACTTCTGCTGGTACGATTATTGGGATATCAGTTTATTTGCTATCAAGAAGTCATCTTGATTTTCCATTAGTAGAAATTAAACCCGATGAATTTAATAGTGTCTTTAAACCATTTTTGACCGAAATTCCAACTTATTTATGGCAAGCCGCACTAGCGTTAGTACCATTTATTATTTTGTATTTTATTATCAACTTTACCATCTTAAAAGATAGTAAAAGAGATTTGGTTTCTAAAGTTAAAGGTTTTATCTATGTATTTATTGGACTACTTCTATTTTTATTATCAGCTAATGTGGGTTATATTGGAGCGGCGAGAGAGTTAGGACATAATATGGCAGAATTAGGAATTGTCCCAGTTGCTATTACCGGATTTTTTATCGGTTCATTAGTTATTTTAGCTGAATCATCGGTTCATGTTTTGACGGATCAAATTTACAATGTAACGAGTGGATCATTAAAGAAAGCACCAGTTTTAACGGCTTTGTCAATTGGAGTTGGATTATCAATTTTAATTATGGTATTTAGAACTTATTTTGATTGGTTAACTTTACCAATGTTAATTTTGCCACTGTATGCAGCGGCTTTGATTTTATCGTTTTTTACTCCTAACCTATTCGTAGCTTTAGCTTTCGACTCCGGAGCTACTTCTTCTGGACCAATGGCAGCAACCTTTATTTTAGGATTTGTGCAAGGTGTTGCCATCTACTTTGGTGGAGTTACTGCAACTTTAGGAGATGTTTTTGGAGCAATGGCTGCGGTCACTGTCGTTCCAATTCTCTCAATTCAAGTATTAGGAATTATATATAATCACAAATTAAAGAAAGGAGCGGTTCAAAATGCTTAACTATTATGCATACCTGATGATTGTTCCTAGAGGAAAAGCTTCAAAGATTAGTCAAACAGCCTTCGAACAAGGAATTAATAATTCGACCATTATCCAAGGCAAGGGCAGTATTAAAGATGGATTATTAAACTTATTAGGATTTTATGATAATCAAAAAGAAATCATAATAATGTTGGCAGATGAAAATATCGGTCGTCATGCCACTGATAAAATTAAAGAGAAATATAGGCTTCACCGACCACATAATGGAATTATGTTTTCAATGAAACTTAAAGAAGCTTATGGAGTGGAAGGAATTAATTTACCAAGTAAAAAGGAGGAAACTATGGGAAAACAAATTATATTTACCGTCGTTGATCGCGGATTATCAAGTCATGTTATTGAATGTGCTAATAAAGCTGGAGCTACCGGCGGTACAATTTTGTATGGCCGTGGCAGTGGTATTGAAAATGCTCCTAAACTTTTTAATATTGAAATTGAACCAGAAAAGGAAATTATTTTAACAATTGTTGATTCAAGTAAAAAAGATAAAATTATTAATGCCATCAAAGATGAAATGAAGATTGATGAACCAAATAAAGGAATTATCTTTGTAATTGATTTAAAAGATACATATGGTTTATACCGAGAAGGTAAATAATTATAGCGGCTTATCAAAGCCGCTTTGTTTACATAACAATAAAAAGGAGGTGTGAAAATGGATTTTAAAAACTATCAAAAGGGAAGAATGGATGATCCAACTAAATATGATATAGCCATTGAAAAACTAAAGTTACGTGGTGTTACAATTGAAGATATTGCCTTAATTACTTATGATCTTCAAATTAAATATGTTAAAGATTTAACATTAGATATTTGTATTGATCATGTCAATAAAGTAATTTTAAAACGCGAAGTTCAGCATGCAATTTTTGTGGCAATTGATTTAGATATGTTAGCTGAAAAGAAAATGTTATCAGAACCACTTCAATCAATTGTTGAAGCGGATTTGGGATTATTTGGTGTTGATGAAATTTTAGCGTTATCTGTTGTTAATGTATACGGGTCAATTGGAATGACTAATTTCGGTTATGTTGATAAGTTAAAACCTGGTATTATCGGTCACTTAGATAATGAAGGGAAAAAGGGCGGACGTGTTAATACATTTTTAGATGATATTGTTGGTGCAATTGCTGCGAGTGCAGCTTCATCTGTTGCCCATAATTATTTAGGATAAAAAGAAAACTTCAATATAATTATTTGAAGTTTTCAAAGATATATATTTCAATAGTGATTAAATGCTACAATATAAAATTTTATAAAAACAAAAAGGTAGTTTTGGATTTTAAATAAGACTTTAAAACTACTTTTTTTATTCATTTAACATATCATAGAATACATTTTCACTGATGATTTTGATATCATGACCTTTCAATAAATATTCTTCAGCCTTTAAAATTTTATTGCTTTTTTTACTTTTAAGATTAGAAGTATAGTCAAAATTACCGATTACTAAGTAATTAGTATCTTTATTAACTGTATTATTTGCAAAGCCTCCATTGTTTAAAACTAATTGATAAGCTTCTTTCCTTGAATAAAGTGAAAGTGTACCAGTAAAAACAAATTGTTTGTTGTAAAGAGGGTTATTGATATCAAAATCTGTGGTTTGAGCAGTTGTATTTTTTAAGTCTTTACTGTAGCTGGTTGTCATAGATTTAGTATATATTTCTTCTATTGAACCATATGTATTTAATATATCGTTTTTCATTTTTTGATAAACATTTAAGACACTATAACAATCGGATAATGATCGATGAGCAATATCTTTATTTAAATTATAATATTCACAGATAGTACTTAATTTATGACTTTTTAATTCCTTTAAATGCAATCTTGCTATTCTGAGACCATCCACAAAATTGTTAGATAAAATTTTATTTTTTAATTTACTTAAATAATCATATAAAAAATTAATATCAAAATTAACATTCCATCCTAAGATAATATCATCACCTATAAAGTTAATATAATCCTCCAATGCATCATCAATTAATGGTGCGTCTTTTATCATTTCGTCAGTAATACCAGTCAATTCAGAAATAAACTCTGATATTTTAACTTCTGGATTAATTAATGTAGAAAATATATCTGTTATTTGATTATTTTTAACTTTAATTGCTGATATTTCAATAATATTATCCCATTCTGGATCTAAACCAGTAGTTTCTATGTCTATAACTGTAAAATTATCTGGCAATGAAATCAAACTTTTTCCTTTATTTTCTCTTGTTTTTTTTCTCATATTTCACCTAACTAATTCTAAATCAAACTATTATTTTACTTATTTAAATCATCTTAACTTTTAACCACTTTGACAATTTTTCTTGAAGATTATTCTTTGTTAAAAACAAAATTATTATCGACATTATGAAATTCTAACAAGATATGAACTATTATTTGAGAAAAGATTCTTAATTGCAAATAAACTTTTTCAATTTAATTAAACGCCTCAAATAAGAAATTTAACTGGATACTTATAAATTAGGTCCTATTTAATCTTGTGTATTTATGCTTCAAGATATATTCATAAACCTGCCTTGCTTAAATAATAAGTATAATATAATTTTTCAATGTTAACTGACTTTTATATTGAAAAATTTTTGATGATTTCTAAAATTTAGGATATTGTAGTTGAATATACCTATTAGATTACATATTTATAAAGGAAAGGAGCAAATTGCTCCTTTTAATTATACTCGTAATACTTCTCTAGCAATCATTACTTCTTCGTTTGTTTTAATGACGAAAACTTTTACTTTTGATCGGTGACAACTAATATCAACGGCATCGCGATCTTTATTTTTCTTTTGACTAATTCTGACGCCTAAAACTTCAAGACGGTCAACGATCATTTTTCTCATTTCCCATGAGTTTTCTCCAATACCAGCGGTAAAGACGATGGCATCTAATCCTCCCATTAACACATAATAAGAGCCGATGTAGTCACAAATGCGTTTAACTTGAACATCAACTGCTAATTTGGCTCTTTCATCGCCAGCATTTTTTGCACCAACTAAATCACGATTATCAGAATATTTACCGGAAACTCCGAGGTATCCTGATTTCTTATTTAATTCATTAAGAACTTGTGATACTGGTTTATTCTCTTTTTCGGAAATAAACTCAACAATTGTAGGATCAATATTTCCTGAACGGGTTCCCATTGGAATTCCTTCAAGTGGTGTAAAGCCCATTGATGTATCAATTGATTTACCATCAACAACAGCACTTAATGAAGCTCCATTTCCTAAGTGTAAAACGATAATTTTAGAATTTTCCTTGTCTAAAAGTTTAATTGCTTGTTCAGAAACATATTGATGTGATGTTCCATGAAATCCATATTTTCTAACGCCATATTTTTCATACCATTCATATGGGGTAGCATACATAAAGTTTTCTTTAGGCATTGTGGTATGGAATGTAGTATCAAAAACAGCAACTTGTTTAACATTTGGTAAAGCTTTTCTAAATGAGTTGATTCCAATGATATTAGCTGGATTGTGTAATGGTGCTAAATCATTTAATTTAGTTAATTCTTCAACCACTTCATCAGTAATTAAAGTTGACTCTAAAAACTTTTCTCCACCTTGAACCACGCGGTGTCCAACTCCAGTAATTTCACTTAAATCTTCAATAATTTTGTGTTCAGTTAAAGCTTTAAGTAACATTTCAACGGCAACACGATGATCTTGAATATGGGCGACAGTTTTTACTTTTTCTCCATTGACTTCGATAGTAAATACTGCTTCTTTTTCTCCAATTCTTTCAACTAATCCTTTAGTAACAACATTTTTACTTGGCATTTCAAAAAGTTGAAACTTAAGTGATGAACTTCCTGCATTGACTGCGATAATTTTCATAAATAAAACCCCTTTTCTTATAATAATATGATATATGAAAAACTTTTCTTTTTCAAGAAAACATATTTTTAATATTTTATTTTATGTTAATAAATACAAATAGATGGCAAAAAATTGTAAGGCGGTTCCCCCTATAACAAACAAATGCCAAATAAAATGTGAGTATTTAAACGGTCTTAAAGCATAAAAAATAACTCCGATTGAATATGAGATACCACCAGCTAATATAAACCATAAAGAATGTCCATAATTATATAAATTAGGAATAAAGAATAATCCTGACCAACCTAATAATAAAAATAATACTATATGCAACTTTTGAAATTTATAAACTTTAACTGCCTTTAAAACGATTCCAACGATAATAATTGCCCATTGAGAAGCTAACATAATCCATTTTAAAGGACTTTCTAAAGTAATTAAAAAGATTGGGGCAAATGTTCCACCAATTAATAAATAGATTGATACATGATCAAATCTCTTAAAAACTCCTTTAGTATTCCCTCTAGGAAATGAATGATACAATGTCGACATTGTATATAAAAGAATAATTGAAGCTCCGAAGATCGAGCTTCCAACATATTCTGATACATTATCACTTTTAATAAGTAATAGAATTAATCCAACAATTCCCAGTAATGCGGCAACCCCATGACTGATGGCATTAGCCAATTCTTCACCAAGTGATTGTTTTTTGTCTCTTCTTTTAAATTTTTTCATAAGTAATCATCTAAAAAATTAGCTCCTTTCAATGTTTCTGGTTCTTCTTGAAATAAATTAGGAAACCCATATTGAGATAATACCTCGTATGTCACGATAGCGACAGCATTAGAAAGATTTAAACTTCTAACTTTATCGGTAGTAGGAATTCGATAACATTTATCTAAATTTTCTTTTAAGATATGACGATCAACTCCAGTTGATTCTTTCCCAAAGATTAAATATATCTTGCCTTCATCTAAAGTAAAATCAATTTCTTTATAATTTTTATGACCATATCTGGTTAAGAAATAGTAATGACCGTGATTTGATTTTATAAACTCAGAAAAATTATCATATATGAAATAATTTAAATCTTTAATATAGTCAAGCCCACTTCTCTTTAAATATTTTTCATCTAAAGAAAACCCTAAAGGTCTAATTAAATGAAGTGTTGCATTAGTAGCCACACATGTTCGCATGATATTTCCGGTATTTTGAGGTATTTCCGGTTCATATAAGACGATATTAAGATCCAACGAATTCTTCATCAAAAGTTACCGTCCTTTCTAAAGTTATTTTTCGTTTTAAAAAGACATTTAGAATTAAAATGATAATATTGCTAATAACCATCGCGACCGAAATTGAGTTATAGCTTAAAATTGGGAAAATATACTCCAATAAATAAATTAAAGGAATTCTAATGACCCAAAGTCGAATCGTTCCAGAAATAAATGAATAAACCGCATGACCAGATCCATTAAAATACGAGTTGTCACACCACATAATAGCGACCATTGGTTGAATAATTAAAAGCCAAAATGAAAAAGTCATTGCATAATTTAAAACACTTTCTGAAACATCTGCGGATACTAAAATTAAGATCATTTGTTTTCTAATTAAAATAAAAACAAGCGATAAAATAGTTGCCGCAGCCGTAATAAATATTAAAGCTGTCCAATAAGATTCTCTAGCTCGTTTAGGGTTATTATTTCCGACATTATTACCAATATATGTAGCAAGTACAGTACTGACTGCGGCAAATGAATTGGATACTAATTGAGAAATTCTATTTCCGGCAGAATATCCAGCACTAACATCGTTACCATATGATAAGATTCGTGATTGAATAATCATAAATCCTAACGAGTTTAGCGCTGTTGCTAGAGTGGCTGGTATCATCAATTTGAAAATATCAATAGTAGTTCTTTTATCAATATTGAATTCTTTAAAGTTAATTGTAAGATTATCTTTAGAAAATAATAAACTAGCAATAACAAACGGTAAACCTATTGATTGCCCAATTAAAGTTGACCAAGCAGCACCGGCAACTCCCATATCTAATTTATTAACAAAAAGCCATGTAAAAAATGCATTTAAAATTATACCTGAAATATTAATGATTCCAGGTAATAAGGTTTTTCCTTCGGCTTGTCTAATACTTTGATAAACGATAAAGAGAAATACTGGAATTATTTCAAAAGCTCTAATTTGAAAATATTGAACCGCAAAAGTAAAAGTATCTCCAGTTGCCCCCATTAATCTTACTATTAAAGGTGCTAAAAAAAACATCATCAAAGTTACGATTATTCCAAACAATAATGAAAATAAGGTAATTTTAGAAGCGTAATTTTTAGCTAAATCAGGTCTTTTTGATCCTAAATATTGACTAACAATTGTGACTGCGGCAACTCCAAGTCCGGAACCGATAGCTAGGAAAAAAGCATAAGTGGGAAAGTGAATGTTTATTGCCGCAATTGATGATGAGATAATCGCATCACTACGAGGCATTCTAGCTAAAAAGAATAAATCAACCATGTCGTGAAATGATTTTAAAATATTGTTAAAAAAGACCGGCAAGGATAAAAGAAGCATTCCTTTTAGAATCGGTCTTTCATATAAAATTATTTCAGTTCTAGTTGGTCTTTGCTTAACGGTCATCGTGTTTACCTTTTTGATAGTTTGTTAATTAAGTTTTGTTTTAAATCCCATAATGGTTTAGATAAATCCACATAATATTGATGTGGGAATTCTAAACGTTTTACTTCATCCCATAATTTATTCATTTGAATGTTTTTGGTTTCTCTTATTTCTTCTAATGTTGGTTTTTGATAAACCAAAATACCGTCAATAAAAATAGGGTGCATTAATCTTTCGCATTCAAAATCCTTGACTATTTTTTGTTTCCAAGTATGATCTGGATCAAATAGTAAATATTCTTCTTTTGGATTAATTACTTCATCGTGTAAAGTAACAACATCAGCAATCGCTTTTTGGTTTTTATCATAAAAACGATAAACTTGTTTAAATCCGGGAGTAGTAGTCTTTGCAACATTATCACTAATTTTTATTTTAGGAATAATTTCTCCATCTTTATTTTCCATTGCTACAAGTTTGTAAACTCCACCAAAAACAGGTTCACTTCTAGCAGTGATTAACCTTTCACCTACTCCGAATGAATCAACTTGGGCACCTTGATTAATTAAATCTTTAATTAAATACTCATCTAATGAATTAGATACAGTTATTTTAGTTTCATATAATCCAGCATCATCTAACATCTTTCGTGCCTTTTTAGTTAAATAAGTTAAATCTCCACTATCAATTCTAATTCCCTTTAAATAAGATCCTCTTGGTTTTAAATATTCATTATGGAGCTTAATAGCGTTAGGAATACCTTGTCTTAAAGTATCATAAGTATCTACTAATAATAAAGTATCGTCCGGATATGTTTTTGCATAAGCGAGAAAGGCATCGTATTCATTATCAAAGCTTTGAACATATGAATGAGCCATTGTTCCTAAAGCCGGAATTCCCAATTTATAGTCAGTATATGTATTTGATGACCCTTCTACTCCTCCAATATAGGCAGCTCTAGCTCCAAAATTAGCGGCATCATAGGAATGGGCTCTTCTAGCCCCAAACTCCATAATAACTCTTCCTTGAGCTGATTCAACCACTCGTGAGGCTTTCGTTGCAATTAGTGATTGGTGATTGACGGTTAATAATAACACCGTTTCAATAATTTGACAATCAATAATCGGTCCTTTAACTGTAATTACTGGTTCTCCCGGAAAAATCGGGTAACCTTCCTTAAAAGAATAAATTGTTCCTCGAAATTTAAAATTCTTTAAATAATTAAGAAATCCTTCAGAAAATAAGTTTTTACTTTTTAAAAATTCAATTTCTTCATCGGTTACTTTAAAATTTTGAATATATTCAACTAATTGTTCCAGACCAGCAAAAATAGCATATCCACCATTATCTGGTATCGATCTAAAAAAATAGTCAAAATAGGCAATTTCTTCACCACGTCCTAAATTATAATAACTATTAGCCATAGTTAATTCATAAAAGTCAGTAAGTAAGGCTAAATCTTTAATCATAGTTATCATCTCCCCTAAATATTATAGCATTTTTATTGTTTATCTTATATAATATAGTAAGATGGAGGTTGATTAAACTTGAAAAAAATTTATCGTTTTTTAACAAATAAAAATGTTATTATCACTTTTTTAATTTTATTTCAAATTCTATTATTTTTTGCGATTATCCTATTATCAATCTTTATTAATTTAAAAATTGGATTAATTATTTCTCTTTCGTTACTTGTTTTAAGTTATGCTACTTCGATATATATCTTATCTCGAAGTACAATGCATCAAGCCTATAAGTTTACTTGGGTTGCAGCAATTTTAATTTTTCCGATTTTTGGTGGGATTTTTTATCTTTATTATAACTCAAGAAATTATAGCAAAAAACAAAGAGTTTTTTATGAAGAAAAAACTGCTACAATTAAGAAAATATTAAAGGATAAAACTGTTGAATCTGAAAATACAATTATCAATTACTTAACCGGTAGAGGATGGGCTAATTATAATAATACCAATATTGAATTTTTTGATACTGGCGAAGCAATTCTTAATCAGATTATAGATGATTTGAAACAAGCAAAAAAATTTATTTTTATTCAGTTTTTTATTATTAAAGATGGAGTAATTTGGCAGACGATTTTAGATATCTTACAAGAAAAAGTTAAAGAAGGTGTTGAAGTTAAAGTTATTTATGATGATTGGGGAAGTTTCACCCTACCTTTTAGATACTATCATCGACTACATAAAAAATATGGAATTGAAACAGTAGCTTTCAACCCATTAATTCCAAAAGTTAATTTCCAAATGAACTTCAGAAATCATCGAAAAATAATCGTAATTGACGGTAAGATTGGATATACTGGCGGCTTTAATCTTTCTGATGAATATGCTAATATTGTCCAAAGATTTGGTTATTGGTTAGATAATGGGATTAAACTTGTTGGTGAAGCGGTTTATTCACTAACATTAACTTTTTTAAGTGATTGGAGTTTTGCTACTAAAACCAAAGTTGATTTTAATAAGTATGATGTAGATCATAATGTTCAATCTGAATATGAAGTAGTTCCATATGCTGATTCCCCGTTAATTAATGAAAATATTACTTTGGATGCTTTACTTAGAATGATTGGACAAGCCAAAGAAGTCATTTATTTATCTTCTCCATATCTAATTATTGATGCTGAGTTATCTAATGCATTATCACTAGTTGCTAAATCAGGAGTTGAAGTTAACATCGTTATTCCCAAGATTCCTGATAAGAAATGGGTTTATATGGTATCTGAATCTTATGTTCCAGAACTGGTTAGAAATGGAGTTAACATCTATAAATATAATCCGGGGTTTATTCACTCTAAAATATTTATGGTTGATAATAAACTAGCATCAGTTGGAACTAGTAACTTAGATTACCGTAGTTTATTTTTACATTTTGAAAACAATGTTATTTTTAATAATAACGAAACAATTTTAGATATTGAAAGATTTTTCAAAGAAACGATTGAAAATTCAACATTAGTTGAACTTGATAAAATAAAAAAGCGCAATATTTTATATCGCGCTTTACAAAACATTTTAAAAGCTTTTTCTTCGTTATTATAAATTATTTAATAAAGAAAAAGATTGTGCCAATAACACTTCCTAGAAGTTGGAATGCTAAACCAAAAGATAAGAATCCATAAACAATGATTAAATAGACTTTACTAGTTATTAACTCTTCAACAAAATCTAACATTCCAGCAGCAATTGGCATTAAAATACCATCAATTAATATAATTGCCATTAAGAAACCAAGACCAGCTTTGACAAAACTTAGTGAAAGTCGTTTTGGTTTTTTATTGCCTAAAACAGATGATGCTACAATTACATAAACTAATGAGACGATTCCCCCGATTAACTTTGGATATGCAGCTTCAGGTGGGTCAAGCAAGTTGAAATAACCAATGTAATTATTAGAAAACGTAGTTATATATTCGGGTACAGTTTTAATAATTCGGCTAAATAGTATTACATTGCCAGGTCTAAATAATAGAAATGAAGTTAGTAATAAAAAGGCAATAACATGAATAATCTTACCAACCCAACTTCTACCGATTGCTAAAATAATAAATAAGAGTCCAACTAACATTAAAGCAGCACCATAAAAACCTATGTTAGGAACTCCTAGATTTCTAAGCCAGTCATTTACTTTTGTTACATATTGTGCATACTCTTCAGCAGTACTACCTAACTTATCTATTAAATTAACAACTGAAAAAACAGTAAAAATAATAGTTCCTGCTGTTAATAGAATAAATCCGAAAGTTCTAACAACTTGGGCGAATATTTCACCAGAACTTCTACCTCGACTAGTTTGTCTTTTAGCTTGAATTGATCTTGACATAACTTATACCTCCAAATCTCCTTCTTGTATCAAGTTAAATTTTCTAAACAAAAAATCTATTGCATATACCAAAATTATTGGCCCGATAATTTGTAAAAAGATAATAAATAACCATGCTTTATAATTTCCGATTCCTAAAGCATTTATTGTTGAAAATTGTCCAACTAATCCGCTAGTGCCCATTCCCGCACCCAAGGTCCACGCACTTTGAATATCAATAGTTTGTGCAGTAGTTTCAAAACCAAACAACAATACAAATGGTGCTAATATGGCTGAAGCGATAATTGTTGGGAGCCAAATTATTGGCTTTTTCAAGATGTTTTTAAATTGAATCATCGATGTTCCAATTCCAACGGATAAAATTGTTCCAATCTTATTGTCTTTTCTGGATTGGACCGCAAACCCAACCATTTGGGTTGAAGTACCAATAATGGCTGCAGCAGCCGCTAGTGGATTTTGACCGATGACAATTAACATGGCAACGGCAGCACTTGATATTGGGGCCGTTAAAATCATTCCCATAACTACTGAAATTACAATTACCATGACAAATGGTACAGCTTTAGTTGATATGTCAACAAACAAAGCGATATAGTGAACAATAAATCCAACTGGTCCACTAATCAAATAGGTTAAAACGACAGCAATAGCCACTCCTAAGAGTGGAACTATAAATAAATCGAAATTAGTTTTTTTCTTAAGGATTAACCTCATTAACCAAATTCCAATTATGACTACTAAATAAATAGTGAGCGGATCTAGATTAAATCCGATTGGGCCTAAATCTTTTCCAAAGATTGGAATAAAAATAGAATTAGGATTTTTAACAAATAATAATTTAAAACTACTAGCAATCAGCCCCATTAAAGCGGCAACAATAATTTTTAACCAGTCTAATTTTAAACTTAAGGCAACACCAGCTCCAATTCCAATACCTAAAGCCATTTTTAGACTATTAGCAATTGGAATTCTTAAGAAGTTTCCGACAAAATTATCACCAATTAAGATTCCCAGTTGATCAATGATAGTACCGATAATTAATGTTGCAAATAACCCCATTGCCATACCATTTAAGGTAGTCATTAACATTGATCTGAAGTTGTTAAATTTAGATTTAGTTAAATTATTGTCCGAATTAGTTGCATTTATATTATCTGTACTCATAATTATCACCTAGTTAAGATAATTATACCACAATAATTATAAAATATTATTCATAATCTTTTAATTTTTTAAATTAAAAAAGCAATCCCCACTTGAGATTGCTTTTGTTCAATGAAAAAGTAACTAGAAAAAGACCGCTAAAACTGCTCCTGCAACTGATAATAATGCAAAAATTACGAATGCGATTTGCCATCCTAATTTCTTTCCTGAGGCTCCTTCCCATCCTACAACAACGACAACTAAAACTAGTAATAAGATAGCAACTGCTCTCAACCAGTTAAAGACGGTATTTACTACATAACCTAGATCTAGACCGATAGCACCAAATAATGATGTAATAAACCAAACTAATCCAAAAATAATAGTACCTACAAAGGCTAATGAGCCTAATAATTTTCGATTTTTCATTCTTTTCCTCCTAAAACTTTATTAACATAAATGATGTAATATCTCTTTATAAAGACATTTTCGTTTATAATATTTTTATATAATTACGTACCCGACACCTAAAGTTCCAGGTCCCGCATGAGCTCCAACAACTGGTGTCAGTTGAACCAATTCAACTTTGATATCTGGTCGGATTGTTAGCAAGTGCTTTCTAACTTTCTCACCAAACTCTTTATTATCAGTATATGCTACAAAGCCAATAATATCTTTTCCTTTTGTTTCTTTCTCGAAAATTTCATAAATTCTTTTTATAGCTTTTTTCGATGTTCTAATTTTTTCATAAGGAACAAGTGCTCCATCTTCTTGAGTTATTCTTAAAATTGGTTTGATTCTCAATAAAGTAGCTAAAGCGCCTTTAGTTGCAGAAAGACGACCATTTTTTACTAAAAATTTTAAAGTGTCAACATAAACCAAAACATTAATTTTCGGTATAATTGCTTCAACAGTATCGGCAACTTCGTCTAAAGTATGTCCTGCTTTAATTAATTTGATGGCTTCTAAAAGTAAATATAGTTCACCGTAAGAAACGGATTTAGAATCAACAACTCTTACGTTAACTCCTTCTACCATTTCACTAGCGATAACACATCCAGAATAAGTTCCCGAAAGTTTATTAGAAATTGTTATTACTAAGATATCTTGATAACCCTTTTTCTTCAGTTCTTTATATTTTTGAACAATCTCACCAACTGGCGGTTGACTAGTTTTAATATCTAGATTTGGTTCAGTTTTAATTCTATTATAAAAATCTTCAGCTGCGATATCAACATAGTCTTTATAAATAACATCGTTTAAATGAAGGTTAGTATAAATTTTTTCTATTGGATAATCAAATGTTTCATAGTCAGCTCCAGAATTGGAGCAAATAATAACCCCTATTTTCCTCCCCATATGTCCTCCTTAATTAAATATAAACATAGCCGACACCTAAAGTACCTGGACCGGCATGAGCCCCAACGACAGGTGTTAAAGGAACTAATTCAATTTTAATACCAGGCTTAATAGTTAATAGGTGTTCTTTTACTTCTTTTGCAAAATCTTTGTTGTTAGTATAGACAACAAATGCGACAATATCTCTTCCTTTAGTTTCAAGTTCAAAAAGTTCATAAATTCGGTTAATTGCCTTTTTAGAAGTTCTTACTTTTTCATAAGCTTTAAGAGAACCATCTTCTTGGTTCATTCTTAAGATTGGCTTAATTTTAAGTAAAGTAGCTAGAGCTCCTTTTGTTGCTGAAAGACGGCCATTTTTAACCATAAATTTAACAGTATCGACATAAACTAAAATATTAATATTTGGAATAATAGCTTCAATTTTAGTCGCAACTTCTTCTAAAGATAATCCTTCTTTAATCAATTTGATAGCTTCTAATACTAAATATAATTCCCCATAAGAAACTGATTTAGAATCAACAACTCTTACATTAATTCCATCTACCATTTCGGCAGCTAAAATTGTTGATTGATAAATACCAGATAATTTAGTTGAAATAGTAATTACTAAAATATCTTTGTACCCCATATCTCTTAATTTTTCATATTTGCCAATGATTTGCCCCATTGGTGGTTGGCTCGTTTTAATGTCTATATTTGGATTTTTTGATATAATATCGTAGAATTCTTCAGCTTTAATATCTACATAATCTTCATATTCTTTATTGCCTAAATGAAGATGTGAGTGAATAACCTCAACTGGATGATCAAATGTATAATAATCAGCTCCAGAATTAGTGCAAACTACAATTCCTATTTTGTTCATAAATTTACCTCCTAAAATTTATATACAATTAATTATAGCACGATAAAAAAATATATTAAATTTTAATTTAAATCATGTTTAAAAGTGGCTTAATTATGGGAAATATGTTATATTTGGGGTGAATAAGGAGGAATTTAGATGAAATGTCCAAGTTGTAATTTTGAATATTTTTATGAAGATGGCGAAGATTTAGTATGTTCAGCCTGTCAATTTAGATGGAATCCTAATGAATATATTGATCCAAATCAAAAAAGATATTTCGATGCTTACGGAACCGAGTTATTCGACGGTGATGATGTCATAGTAGTTAAAGATTTAAAATTCAAAGGCTCTAGTGATGTCATTAAACAAGGTACTAAAGTTACTAATATTAAATTAGTTGATAAAGATCATGATATTGATTGTCGTGTTCCAGGATTTGGTAATATTAGTTTAAAAACTGAATTTGTTAAAAAAGCATAATAAATTTAATGCAAAATAAAAGTTCAACCGCGGTTGAACTTTTTTTGATTTTAATTTAAAATTACCAAATTTCTACCATTTTTTCCTTATCTAAATACATTCCATCATCTTTAGTTAAAGCATAGAAATCTTGGAATTCAGGCAAATTACTTAATTGCATATTCGCTCTTAAAATTGCTGGGCCATGAACATCAATTGTTAATAATAATTGACTGTATTGAAGGCTAGCTTTAATACGCCATACACGCGCCCAGTTAGTAAAGAAATCTTCGTAGTTGTGGTTTTTTTCTTTTTTGCTGGCTTCTAGAGCACATCTAATTCCACCGCTATCAGCGATATTTTCAGAAACAGTTAATTCGCCATTACATGGCCCATAACCTGTTTCAACACCATTAAATAATGCAATCATATCTTTAGCCTTTAAATTAAATGTTTCCAAATCTTTTTCGGTCCACCAATTTTTAAGTGACCCATTTTCATCAAACTTAGCGCCATTATTATCAAAAGCATGTGATATTTCATGGGCTATAACTGCTCCAATTCCGCCATAGTTAGCACTACGTGATTGATCAAGACTATAATATGGTTTTTGTAAAATTGCAGCCGGGAAAACGATTTGATTATTTGTTGGGCTATAATAAGCATTAACCATTGATGCTGGCATATGCCATAAATTACGATTTGGTTTTTGATTATATTTTTTGAAATTCTCACTAGTAGTTAAGCGGCTAAATTTAACAGCTTCTAAAACTAAATTTGATCCTTCCTCATATGAACCAACTTGATATAAGTCATAATATGGTGGTAATTCTTCAGGATAACCGATGTGAACACTAATGGTATTAAGTTTTAAAATCGCTTTTTCCTTAGTTTTTTCATCTAACCAAGTATTATTTTCTAATCTCTCTTTATAAACTTCGATAATTTCATTTACCATTTTTTCTACATCCAATTTAGCTTTTGGACCAAAAAAGTTAATCCCGTAATATAAGCCCACAGCTTGAGATAGGCGATTATAAGCTTCATAGAAAGCGTACTTTTCTTGTGGTTGTGGTTCAGCAACCCCTGATAAAGCTCGCATAAAAGCTCCACTTGCAACTCTTAATGGTTCACTTAATAAACTACTAAATGATAAGATGTTAACTACCGTCATCCATGATTTAATTAATTCAAAATTATTTTCATTAATAATTTCTTCAAATTTTTCAATAAAGTCTAAGTTAGTAACAATTAACTCTTTAACGTCAGCATCAACTAAATCATTGGCTAGTTTAGATAGATTAAATGTCTTGGTTTTATTAATTAAATCTTCTTTATTAACCGGATTGTATAGTTTAACATAATCGGCTTTTTCAACTCTTGATTTAGTTACTGGTAACAATAATTCATCAAATTGAATGGCTTTATTTAATAAATCTTCAGCAACAACTGGATCTAGACCGTATAAAGTCAAGACTTGCATCGTTGTCATTTTGAATAATCCCATTAATTGTTCTTTAGTTTGTGGATCTTGATAATATGATGTATCTGGCAAAAATAAATCAGTAGCTCCAAAATATAAAACTTGATTATTTGAATTCATAAAATCTTGCATAACATTAAAGCCGATTGGTAATTCGATTCCATCTAAAATCATTTCCTTAGCATTAATTTCTAAATCTTTTAATGATTTTAATTCATTAATTCTTTGAATAATGGGTTCTAATGGTTTAGAACCAAGTTTATCTCTTGTTGAAAAATCTTTTGTCATTTGATAAAGTTTAACAAATTTTAATAAATGATCATTTAAACCAGTTTGATCTTCCAACCATTTGCTAGCTAAGTCCATTAATTTTTTTTCAATATCTAAATGTAGTTCCAAAAAAGCTGACATCGCTGGTTGATCACTTGGAATAACCGCTTGTTCTAACCATTCATTATTGACAGCTTCATAATAATTATTTTTCAGTAAATTTTTATCCATAACTTTCACCTCTTTAATTATTTTAACATTTTAATTATTAAAAGTATAGAAATGTACTAATCTAATTGCATTGTAAAGCAGTTGTAAAAGAAACAACCACTCCAATAGGAGCGGTTGTTTAAAGATTAAGTTGGGTTACTTTATTTTGTTTTTAAAGCCTTTCTATTAACTTCAATAGTTTCGGTTTTACTTCCTAGATAATGCTCCAGAGCTTCTAATATTGTTTCTTCTTTAAATAGATTTGTTTGTCTTAATAATTCTCCAAGTAAGACAATATTAACTGATTTTGGTTCTCCAAGACTGATCGCAATTTCAGTTGCCGAAATTCCCACTAATTTTTCATTTTTGGGTTGGGTCGGTATTAAACTGGTATTATAAATAATTTTTCCGGTATTTTTAACATTATCTTTAAACTTATTAAAGGATGGTTCATTAAAGGCAATAAAATAATCAGCATCAATAAAAACTGGTGAAAAGATTCTCTCATCAGAGATGGTTACCATACAATTAGCTGTTCCACCTCGAGTTTCTGGACCATATGTTGGCACAAACATAGCGTTTAATCCGACATGGGTAGCACTCCACGCTAACATTTGTCCTAAAACCATCACCCCTTGACCACCAAAACCGGCAATTCTAATTTGATATGTCATAATTTTTTCACATCCTTATAAACTCCAAGTGGATAAATTTTGGTCATTTCCGTTTGAACGCTTTTCATTGCATCAATTGGAGTTTGACGGAAATTAACCGGACAAGTTGATAATACTTCGATTAAAGTAAAGCCTAAGCCCTCCATTTGATATTCTAAGGCTTTCTTAATAGATCTTTTAATTCTGATGGCACTTTGTGGGCTAGTTAAGGCTACTCTTTCAACATAAGCGACCCCTTTGATTTGAGCTAACATTTCACTAATTGGGATCGGATTTCCTTGAGTTGCGGTATCTCTTCCGCTAGGGGATGTTGTTGTAATTTGATTAGGTAAGGTTGTGGGCGCCATTTGACCTCCAGTCATTCCGTAAATGGCATTATTGGCAAAGATAACTGTTATATTTTCACCTCTATTTGCTGCATGAATAGTTTCAGCAATCCCAATTGAAGCTAAATCACCATCGCCTTGATAAGTAAAGACAATATTATTTGGTAGAACTCTTTTTACTCCCGTGGCAACAGCTAAAGCTCGTCCGTGAGCTGCCTGAAGAAAGTCGCAATTAATGTACTCATATGCGGTAACAGAACACCCGACTGAGGCAATTCCTACACTTTTATCTAAAATATTTAACTCTTCTAATGTTTCAGCTAATAGTTTATGTAGGATACCATGGGTACATCCTGGACAAAAGTGAGTACTTTTATTAGTTAATCCTTTTGATCTTTTATACATTTGCATCTTTAATCACCCACTTTTTAAAGTTATTTATTACATCTACAATTTCGGTTGAATCAATGATAACACCACCAGCTTTTCCGTAGAATGCTACTGGAAAACGACCATTATTTGAAATTAAGACATCATCAACCATTTGGCCTAAACTTAATTCTACGGTTAAAATTCCTTTACATGTTTTAGGAATATGATCGAAGGCTTCAGTTGGAAATGGCCAAACTGTAATTGGTCGAATCATTCCAACATTAATCCCTTCTTTTTTTAAAGCGAGAATAGCAGAACGGGAAATTCTTGCCATTGTCCCATAAGCGACAATGACATAATCTGGATGATCCATATTGACTAATTCATATAAAGTTTCTTCTTGTTTCATTAAGTCATATTTCTTTTTTAATTTTAAATTGTGTTCATATAATTTATTCGGATCTAAATATAAACTGTTAATTATATTTCTAGTTCCTGGATGATTAGCAGTTCCGTTAGCTGCCCAATCAGCTTTTGGTTTATCTCGTTTTCTAATTTCGACATTTAAGTCAACAGATTCCATCATTTGACCAATTAATCCGTCAACTAAAACCATTACAGGATTACGATATAATTCCGCTACTTCAAATCCTTCTTGAATATATTTTAAAGTTTCTTCAATCGATTCTGGAGCATAAACGATCATGTTGTAATCGCCATTACCTCCTCCTCGGGTAGCTTGATAATAATCACTTTGTGAAGGTTGAATTCCTCCTAAACCAGGACCAGCTCGCATCACTGAAACAATGACACATGGAAGTTCTGAACCACACAAATAAGAAAATGTTTCTTGTTTTAGGGCAATTCCAACTGAAGAAGATGAAGTCATTACTCTTTTTCCAGCACCGGCAGCACCATAAACCATTTGTGCTGCAGCAATTTCAGATTCAGCTTGGACGAAAACTTTACCAGCTTCAGGTAACATCTTGGATAAGTATTCAGGCACCTCATTTTGTGGAGTAATTGGGTAACCAAAAAAAGCGTCAACATTAGCTTTAATAGCTGCTAGAGCAATCGCATAATTCCCTTGAATTAGTTTTTTACTCATTTTTATACACCTCAATTACTGAATCGGGACAAATAATAGCACAATGCATACAACCGATACATAATGAAATATCACTTACACTTATTAATTGGTATCCTTGTTTGTTAATTCTTGTCTCATCTAAATGCAATATTTTCCGAGGACAAAAATTAGCGCATAATCCGCATCCCTTACATCTTTCATCATCAAATTTTAAACTAAATTTAGACATAAGATCACCTATTTATTAAATTGCTTCTTATCTCTTTAATTGATTTGATTCTATTTTCAGCAAACACTTTAGCAGCATGTTGAGTGTTTATTTTTTGTTCATTAGCAATTTTAAAAATTTCAATTAGCCTATTTCTAATCAATTTCACATCAGCAATTACATTATCGCGATTATAACCGTGAATTTCATGATAAACATTAATAACGCCACCAGCATTGACAACAAAATCTGGCGCATATAAAATGTTTCGATTCATTAACATATCGGCGTGACGTTCTTCTTCTAGTAAAACGTTATTAGATGTTCCACAAACAATTTTCGCTTTTAATTGTGGAATAGTTTTGTCATTTAAGACACCACCAAGTGCACATGGAACAAAGACATCTACATCTTCACCATAAATTGAATCAGGCGGAATAATTTTGACATGAGGGAACTTACTTTTAACATTATCTAGATTTTTTTGATTAATATCACTAACGCGAATATCTGTAGCACCTTCTTCGGATAAATAGCGAACTAAATTAGTTCCAGTTTCTCCGACTCCTTGAACTGCAAAGGAATATTTACTAACATCATCATTTTTAAACAAATATTCTAATGACCCTTTAATGCTATAAAATGTACCTAATGCTGTAATCGGACTTGGATTACCTGATTTTCCAGCTAATCCGACAACATGATTCGTTTCCATAGCAATATATCCCATATCTTCGGTTGTCGTATTTACATCCTCTGCGGTAATATAACGGCCATTTAGACTTTGAACATACCTACCAAAAGCCCTAAAAAAAGCTTCTGATTTGACCTTAGTGGCATCGCCGATAATTACCGCTTTCCCACCACCTAAATTAAGACCAGCCGCACTTGATTTATAAGTCATTCCACGTGCTAATCTTAAACAGTCAACCAAAGCTTCTTCTTCAGATTCATAATTCCAAATTCTAGCACCACCCAAGGCTGGTCCTAGTGTTGTATCATGAATAACAATAATTCCTTTTAGATCGGTTGTGTCATCATAAAAATAGACTACTTGTTCAAAATCATATTTTGCCATTTCCTTAAATACTTTTAATTTTTTGTCCATAAATAACCTCCATTTCAAATTTTAAGCATTTATGATAGCGCTTACATTATAATTGTATCATATTTATATATGATATAAAAGGTGTTGACATAAAAAAACACATTTTAAAAAAAGACTTAAATAGAATTTGATCTATTCAAGTCTCTTAATATTTTAATCATTTATTCCAATGAACCAGTCGAGATAAGTCTCTGGTTTTTCCGGTTAAATAAAATTATTGATTTTGATGAAAAATCAAAATTAATATCTTCACCAATAACAAAATCAATATTTCCAAAAACTACGGAAGTTAAAATATAGCCATTAATTTCAATTTTAACAATTGTTTCCATACCAGATGGCATTGAAGAATAAACTTTACCCTTAATTTTACCATTTGGATCAATTTTAATAAATTCTGGTCTAATTCCTAAAACGAAATCATTGTCTGTTATTTCTTCTTCAGGATGAAATGATTCAAAATCATCAATTTTTTGAATATGATATTTAAATGGTGTATCTTTATTAGCTTTTTCGACATGATAAACTTTTCTCATAGATTCGATTTCTCGTGCCGAATCTTCTAACCATTTTGGATAATTAATTTTTTGATTTGGTTTAAATGATAATTTATGTTTTCCTTCCCAAATTGAAAGATTAACTTTAGTTGATAAAAAATCACCTTTAGCATCAATAAAATTAATTGATGGATTCCCCACAAAGTCAGCTACAAAAATATTAGCTGGTTTTTCATAAATTGTTAGTGGGGCATCATATTGTTGTAATAAACCGTTATCTAATAAACAAATCTTACTTGCTAAAGTCATTGCCTCAAGTTGATCGTGTGTTACATAGACAATTGTTGCATTAGTGTCAACATGTAATCTTTGAAGTTCACTTCTCATTTCAAGTCTTAATTTAGCATCTAAGTTAGACAAAGGTTCGTCCATAAATAATACTTTTGGTTCTGGCGCTAATGTTCTAGCTATAGCTACTCTTTGTTGTTGACCACCAGATAATTCATTTGGATAACGATCCATAAACATACCGATTTTTACAATTCGAGCGACTCTTCTAACTTTTAAATCAATTTCTTGTCTAGTTAATCTTCTAACTTTAGTAACTACTTCTCCGTCTTTAACTAATTCATAGTTTTCATTAACATCGAAACCTTTACTATGATAATATAATTTTTTCGCATCAATTCTTAGATCTAAAGTAGCATAGATTTCTTTTATTTTATCATTTAAATTGTCTACCTCATCTAATTTATAAGAAAGAATTTCTTTGGCAACATCAATATAAGTATCGTATTTATCGATTATTTTCACTTCTGCAATACGGCGATCTAACTTTTTATTAATATCAATTGAATCGTGAATAATATTAACGATATCTTCGGGTTTCGTTAAAATTGATTTTATAATGTTCCATTCTTGAATCTCAGTAGCATAAACTGGAAATTTTTCTTTAATATTTTTAAGCCCAAATGATATATTTTGATATACCGTCATATTAGGCCATAATGCGTAGTTTTGAAACAAAAATCCAACTCTACGTTTATTTGCGGGGATATTAATTCCGGCATCGGAATCAAAAACAACTTCTCCATCAATCGTAATTTTTCCACTAGTAGGAGTTTCAAGACCAGCAATCATTCTTAAAGTGGTTGTTTTCCCACAACCACTTGGACCTAACAAAGTTACGAAAGCGTCATTATCAATTACTAAATCAAGATCATCTACGGCGTAGAAATTCCCCCATCTTTTAGTTACATTTTTTAAAATAATTTCTGGCATTTTAAGATCCTCCTATTCCTTTATCTAAGCTAGCACCGGTTAACTTATTTAATCCAAAGTTAACAATTAAAATAAATATGATGATCATAAGGTTAATACCGCTAGAGAAAGCGTATAATCCCATTTCATCAAAATAGTCTAATAGAGTGGTACTAAGTCTCGTTTGATTTACTAATAACATGAAAAGTGTTAGTTCTCTTACTGATGTAATAAATGGCAATAAGTATCCAGAGAGAATGGCAGACTTTTGAATTGGAATGATAATTTTAGTCATCCGCTTATTCCACGGCGTATCTTGGATTAAAGCCGCCTCTTCAATTTCATTACTTAACTGCATCATTGAATTAAGCGCACTTCTTGAAGCAAACGGAATATACTTAATAGTACCAGCAATAATTACTAATAAATATGTGTCGTAAATTCCCATTGATGCTCCAAATAAGAAGAAAGCAATTCCCATTGCAAGTGATGGTAATAAATATGGTAAGAAGGCCACATTATTGACATAATTAGCAAATTTACTTCGTCTATTTTTACTAACGGCATATCCAACTAATAACCCAAATGTTCCAGCAAATAACGCACAAAAGACGGCGATAATTAAAGTCCCTTTAAATGCATTCCAAATTAATTCATTATATAAAATACCTTTTTGACTATATAAGCCGGCTTCAAATGAGCCATCGTGAGTCCACCATTTAGTCGTTAAGTTATCTGAATTAAATGTTTTAAGGAAACTATAATCACCAGGATTTGGCAAGAATGTCTCTAATCCGAACGATAATAATGGGTAAATACTAGTAAAGAAAGTAATAATAATCAATAAAACACCAATAAAATATTTTAGGAAATTACCTAAGTTAACTTGACTAACTTGACCACTCTTTCCAGTAACGGTGGTATAACTCTTTCGACTTCTAGTACTAATTTGATTAACGATCAAGATTAATACACCAAAAACCATCATTATAACTCCGATGATACTCGCTTGACCAGCTCGGTCAACATTCAACTGAACATATTTAGTTGATAAGGTAGTCAATTTTAAATAATGTGGAACTGGATATGAACCCATTGAACTACCAAATACTAAAAGGATTGTTGATAAAACCGCTGGATAAATCATTGGTAAAGTAATTTTGGTAAAGATTTTTCGCTTTGGTGTATTTAAAATAACAGCTGCTTCTTCTAAATTCGAATCCATATTTCTAAAGATGGCACCAATTAATAAATAGGCAAACGGGGCATAGTGGATTGATAAAATGATAATTGACGGAAATAATCCTTGGGCCCACCATAAAGGCATATTAATATTAAATAGATATGCAAACAAGCCATCACTGCCGCCGGTTACAGCTTTACTTTTGAATAAATTTTGCCAAATAACAGCTAATGTCCATTGTGGCATAATATAAGGGAAAATAAAAATGGTGCTAATAAAACGTTTGAATTTGAGATTAGTTCTGGTAATTAAATAAGCAACTATCCCACCAAACAATATTGCACCAGCACAAGAAAAAACAGATAAAATTAAACTGTTAGCTAAAGGGCCCCAAAAATTAGTTTTTGCCAGGTCATCAGTAAATAAAGTTTTCCAGTTATATAAGGTTAACCCGGTAGCTCTACCGGTAAAATAAGCATCAATGCTACCGGGGTGTACCTTAATCGTATCTAATAATAAGATAAAAATGGGAACAAATGTTGCAATTGATAGAAAAATTCCGAAAATAACTAAGATTGTGTTTTGAGGCTTTTGGAAAAAAGTTTTAACTTTATTTAAGCGAATTTTATGTTTACTTACAACAAGTGTACTCATTATTTAGCTCCTTTTTAATATAGTATTATTTGAAATTTGGTAATCTTCTAATCCATTCACCGACAGTAAATGATACTTTTGCAGCATATTCATGGTCTTCAATTACTAAGCGTCCTTGGCCAGCTTCAGAACCAATCCACCAAGCATATCCCTTATCATTTAATGCTGGGAATAAAATTTCGGTGCCTGCTTCGTTATAACCTTTCTTACTATGGTCTTGGTTAATTGCTGGATTAGCACTATATCCACCAATATCTTTACCCCATGGATTGAATCCTGCTTTTTCAGTAACCATGTAAGCGATAAATGCCATTGCCGTCCAAGGAAGTGGACTTTGTTTAGTTACTTGTAAATAGTGTTTATAAGCATAACCACCAAATCCATGATAGTTATCTTGATAAGCAGCAATCGTAATATTATTTTTAGAAACTTCATCAGTTTCTTGAACTGATCTTAATTTAGAATAAACTAATAAACCACTTTCTCCAACTGCAGAAGATTTAACAAGCTCATTACAAATTGGACCATCATCAACCATAACATTCATTTGGGCAACCCATGCCTCGATCCAAGCTAAAGAATATTCTGCATTTTTAGCTAAATTATGTTTTTTAGCTTCTGTTTTTAATGCATCTACCTTTGGTTGGAAATAAGCTTTTTCTGCTGGGGTAAGTTGATCAAAAGCATCTTTTACATATTTAACATATTTTTCATGAGTTAACATTAGTAAAGCATTAAATCCAATTGGTTCTGATTTTAAACCCATAAACATTGGGCTTTCACCACTTCTAACAAAATGCCAAACATTGGTAAATTCTTTATTTCCTAAATTATTAAACATAAAGACTTTACTTAAAGTTTGAAGTGATAATGGTTCACCATTTAATTTAACATTAACGCCTTCTGCTTCTCTCCAAGCTTTAGGAATAAAGTTAAATAAAATGCCAGTATCAATCATTTTAGACTTAATTTGAGCACCATCTTGAATTAATGTCATGGAAAATTGCGGTGATGCTGATTTGCTATCAGCGTCAAGCATCTGGAAGATGGTATTTTCTTTTGGTTGTGACCAGTTAATAGATCCGTTGTAGTCCGGATATTTAGCTTTCATCATCTTCACAAATTCTTCACCAGCTGCCTTACCACGGCTTGAGTTACCAAGTCCATTTAAGACTTTATCTTTAGACTCTTCGTAAGCCTTTTGATATAACTCATCCATTGTCATTTTTTCAGCTTGTTCAATAAGTTTTTCAATTTCTGATTTTGGCTTGCCACATGCAACTAAGCCTAATCCTAATAATAAAATACTTAAAAATGCAAATATCTTTTTCATCGTATAACTCCTTTCGATATTCGTTTACTCACATTATACTATTTAAAACTCAAATTGTAAACAAATTGTAAATTATTCGATGAATTATTTTTCACTTTTTACAATCTGAAAATACTTTCAAAAATTTACATGAAAATAACTGAAAAGTTTTTTGCAATTTATTAGATGTTTCACATTGAAAAGCCCTTTTCTAATTATTTAAAAATAGTTTTACATTGATATTAATTGTAAATTTTGAAGTTTGATTCTTTTATCAGCACTGTGAAACATCGATAAATATGTTTACTTTTAAATGATTAAGTGATAAAATATAATATCATAATATATATACATAAAAAGGAGTGTGTTTAAATTGGTTCCGTTGACCGATGTAGACCCGAGTATGTTAATTACTACATTAACAAAATTTTTTAGTCCAGAAACTTTAACTATCGATATTATTTTAATAGTAGTTATTGTTATTTGTATCATGTTTTCAGCTTTCTTTTCTGCTACTGAAACCGCTATGTCTAGTTCTAGCTTATTAAGGTTACATACCTTAGCTGATGATAAGGTTAAGGGTGCAAGAAAAGCGATTGCTTTGGCTGAGGATTTCGATAAAACTGTTACTGCAATCCTAATTGGTAACAACTTAGTCAATATTGGTGCTTCCACTATTTCCGGAATGATATTTGCTAGAGTCGTAGAAAATGCTTCTGTTGCTGGGATTGTTTCAACTGTCGTTATGACATTTTTGATTCTGACTTTTGGCGAAATCATGCCTAAGACTTTTGCTAAAGAGAAAAGCGAAAGATTGTTTGTAAAACTGGCACCTACAATGTGGATGATAAGTAAAATATTTACTCCATTTACTTATTTATTTATTGGGATAAAAAAGTTATTCTCGATTAGAAAAAAGGATGCACCAACTGAGGCGACTGTTACTGGTGAAGAATTAGAAAAACTAGTTGATGTTATGGAAGATGAAGGAGTTATTGATGAAGAACATGCTGATTTAATTCAAAGTGCACTTCTTCTTGACAAAATAACAGTTTATGACATTATGACTCCAAGAATTGATATTGTTGCAGTAGATATTAATGCTACTTGTGCTGAGGTAATTCATACTTTTGAAGAATTCCAATATTCTAGAATTCCAGTTTATGAAAATGATAAAGACAACATTATCGGTGTATTATCTGAAAAAGACTTTTTAATTGAAGTCATTAGACATAAAGAAAATTGTGACGCTATTGATCTTAGAACATTAATTTCAGAACCGTATTTTGTCAATAAATCAACAAAAGTTGATGATTTAATTACTAATCTTCAATCAATTAAAAAACATTTTGCTATTGTGATTGATGAATACGGTGGAACAAGTGGAATCGTTACTATGGAAGATGCACTTGAGGAATTAGTTGGTGAAATTTATGATGAATATGATGAGGAAGATGGAGAACTATTAACTGAAGTAGCGCCAAATCATTACAAAGTAAGTCCAGAAATGCCACTTATAGAATTGTTTGAAGAACTCAATTTAGGAAATGCTCCAGAGAGTAAGCACCCATTGGTTGGTGGTTATTTATATCACGAATTAGAGGAACTTCCTAAAACTGGACAAGTAGTCGAATTAACTCAAGTTAAAGAAGAGTTTAGTGGTGATAAAGGAACTAAAACCGTTTATAAACTAACATTTATCTTGGAGAAAGTTCAAAATCGCAGAATTCAATTATTAGATTTAAAAATAACAATCGAATCCGAAGAAAGTATATAAAATTAAAATGGTGTAGAGATCGTCTACACCATTTTTATTTTTGAATTTATATTATTCTTCGATATTTTGAAATACAATTGAGTTAATAATTAACTTCTTTCTAATAGCATCCATATACAAAATTGTACCACCTAAAATTGCTCCCAATGTATCGACAATTAGATCAATCATTGTATCAAGTAAAGCTGCTTGGCCACTAAAAGCTTCTCCCGTTCTAACATTTTCGAATCGCTGCATGTTACTTCCTGGAATTATTAAATCAGCTAAGAATTCAAATATTTCCCATAAAGTACCAAGCGACATCGAAGCCAGGACCGAAATTAAAATAATAGCTAAAACATGTTTATCTGGATCCTCAACAAAGTAATGAATTACTACGAATAAACCAAATACGATAATAGTTCCATTCATAAAATGGATAAAAGTATCAAAATAATTCAATCGTACATAAAACATTAAAACATAACCGCCACCCATTGAAAGTAGGGTCGATATTAAAATAATTAGATATAGTGTATTAGTGATCAGTATTTTTTTCTTTGCTAAAAATGATGGAAGAAATGTTACTAAGAAGATAACAATGCTAGAAAAAATAACCGGAAATGTGCTTCCAAGTATTTGCCCTTCGTCTTTTCCATAAAATACAAAAAGTATGATGGAACTAATGACTGATAAAACTGAGAGTACTCGTACAATGTAATTAACTATTTTCAAAATATCACACCTTTTAATTTATTATATCATTTTTTTTGAAAGTCTTCCCTTTTCTTATGAATTAAATAGTTTTTACTATGTAAAATAGTTAGTCTGAACTATATTTTTAAACATATAACATAATAGATTAAAGAAAAATATAGTTTATTCAGATTGATCGCTGTCTTCTTTTTTCTCTTTTCTCTCACTATATCCGAGTAAATTTTCAACTGTAAATAAAATGATAGATACCGCTAAGAAAATGCCAGATAATGGGTTACATTGATCTTTTATTAGAGCCTGCATGTAAAAGACTATACTAATAACACCAAATAAAATTCCGGCATATGAAATTATTTGTTTTGCTAGTTTCATTTGCTTTTTCCTTTCTAAAAAGATTATTACTTTTAGTATAACATCTTAGAAAGATAATCAATTAATATTCTCATCTATATATAAAAAAAGATGCAACCATCTTTTTTATTATTGAAAAATAAATGTTTTAATTTGTTTTAAAATCTCTTCATTGTTTAACAGCTCATTATGACCTAAACCGTCAGCTATTATCGATTCCGCATGATCAATATTTTCTAAAACTTTTTTTGAGAATTTAGGACGAATCATCATATCATCATTTGAATAAATGATTAAAGTATTACATTTGATATCTGGTAATAATTTCATTGTATTAAATTCTGAACGCCATAAATACTTAATTGGTCCATAAAAGATAGGTATCTTAGAATTAACAACATCAATCATTGATGAGTATGGGGCAATTAAAATTAGTTGATCAACATCACGATTAGCCGCAACATATGTTGCAAGACCTGTACCTAAACTAAACCCCATTACGATAATTTTAGTGTTATTGATTTTGTCTAAACTTACAATATAATCATATGTCAACAGTGACATATGTTTAAGTGATTTTTCACTTGGTTTACCATCACTTAAGCCAAAACCAGGATAATCAACCATAATAAAATTGGCATATTCAAAATCATCTACTTCTTCTTGAAATCTATAGAAAAAGGTAACTGCTGATGCTTCGGCATTGCCCCCAAAATAAATAATTGTAAAAAGATTTTCCTCGCTAATTTTAGCCCATCCACTATAATTTTTATTACCATCGGGAATGTTAATTTTAGTAAATTCTGGTGATTCCATTAATGTTCTTTCACCGCTCGAAATATGAGTTGGATAATATAAAAAAGTATCTTGAAAAGTAGCAATAATTCCAATAAAAATTAATATAATGACACCAATAATAGTCCCAATCTTCAATCCTTTTTTATTGGCGTAAAAGTTTCTTATTTTTATGGTTACACCAACTAAATCATGATTAGATTGATATCTAACTAATAATTTTAATAAAATAATTAATCCAATCAAAATTACAACTAATAAAATGGTATAAACCGGAATCAATAAAAAAGGTCCATAACTTTGACTAATATCGTAACTGACATTAGAAGTAATAATTTTATAAGTATAAATTCCAATCGACAAGAAAAAAAGGAATATAATCATTATTTCAAAAACTAAATCTATTCTTTTTTTCATTGTCAATTATCTTTCCTTTATTAATTCTTTTAATTTTTTATCTAAATCAGGAAAATCTTTTTTTAAGATTAGTGGTCGTTGATTTTTATCTAAGAAAACATGTTTGGTTTTGCCAATTAATATTAAAGCATCAGTCTTCAAATTAGTCATCGTATAGTTAATAACTAATTTGACACCTTTGAATTCATAAACTTCTACTTCAATTAAGATACTATCACCAAAAGTAGATGGCGTTTTGTAGTCACATTCAACACTTATAACTGGAGAGATAATTCCATCTTCTTCTAATTTGTCATAGCCATAACCAATTTGTTCTAAAAAATGAATTCGCGCTTCTTCCATCCATCTAATATAATTTGAGTGGTGAACAACCCCCATTTTATCAGTTTCATAATAATTAACTTTATGTATGTACTTTTCCATATCTTTCACCTATTATTAATTATATCACTTAAATTATATCTTACAGTTTAAGTTACTAAAAACTTGTTAGTTATGTAAATGATAAAATATGTGAGAAATTGGTGCAAATCTCTTTAATAAGATGTTATTTTATGATGTATGTTAAAATTATTTATATAAGTATATAAATTTTTATGGAAAAAACATAAGAGAATAGGATGATAAAACATGAAAAGTATTACTAAATTACTCGATATTAAATATCCAGTTATTCAAGGAGCTATGGCTAACATTTCACTCCATCAATTAGTTGCAGCAGTATCAAATGCTGGCGGTTTAGGAGTTTTAGCGACAGGAATGAATGACCCAGTATGGGTCCGAGGTGAAATTAGAAAAATCAAAGAATTAACTGATAAACCATTTGGTGTTAATGTTTTATTGTTAAGCCCAACTGCTAAAGATGTAGCTAGAATTGTAATTGAAGAGGGTGTTAAAATCGTTACTACTGGTGGAGGTAACCCATTGCCATACATGGAGGCTTGGAAACAAGCGGGAATTAAGGTAATCCCAGTAGTTCCTAGTGTTGCATTAGCAGTTAGAATGGAACGATATGGCGCTGATGCGGTAATAGCTGAGGGACGAGAAGCAGGAGGACATATTGGACCATCATCAACATTTCCGTTAATCCCACAAGTTGCAAGAGCCGTTAAAATTCCAGTAATTGCTGCTGGTGGAATAGGTAACTATCAAGGAGTTGCAGCCGCCTTTGCCTTGGGTGCTAAAGGGGTTCAAGCAGGAACTATTTTCTTAGCTAGCGAAGAATGTCCAATACATGAAAATTATAAAAATTTGATTTTAAAAGCTAAAGATACTTCTACTATTGTTACTAGTAGTGGTTTAGCCGATGTTAGAGTTATTAAAAACCAATTAGCAACTTCTTATAATACTTTAGTTAAAGATGGAGCATCCCTTGAGGAATTAGAAAAACTAACGATTGGTTCTTTGAAAAAAGCAATAATTGATGGTAATTTGGATGAAGGATCATTTATGGCCGGTGAAATATCAGGATTGATTGATGAAATAAAACCTGTTAGAAAAATTATTGAAGATTTAGTTCTTCCTGTAAATGATTATTTAAAAACATTAAAAATAGAGTAAAAAAGGGGTGTACATCATGTTAAATCAAGAAGATATAAAAAAAATAATTCCGCATCGCTATCCATTTTTATTTATTGATGGAATTACAGAAATCGAACCTCTTAAAAGAGTTGTTGGTTTTAAAAAGGTACGAGAGGACGAATATTATTTTAAAGGGCATTTTCCCGAAGAACCAGTTATGCCTGGCGTCTTAATTTTAGAAGCTATTTCTCAAGTTGGTGCTGCAGCACTATTAGTTGATGAGACATATAAAGGAAAATTAATTTTATTTGCAGGAGCCGACAATGTTAAATTTAGGAGGAAAGTTGTACCTGGAGATACTTTAAAACTAGAGTGTGATGTTCTAACCTTAAAGAGACGTTTTGGATCAGCTCAAGGAAGAGCCTATGTAGATGATCAATTAGCGTGTGAAGCAGTTATTAAATTTATTATTTCATAATATTTACAAAAAAAAGTCTATCGCTGATAGACTTTTATTTTTACTTTTCTACATTTCCTTTGACTTCATGTGGTGAATGAAGATCAATCAATTCTTTAATTGTTTTGTAATTATCATAAACATTATAGATGTTAGCAAAAACAAATCTTGGAACTTGTCCGGTAGTCACAGGAGTACTTACTGTTCCAAATGTAATAGTACCCGTTCCCTTATTTAATATTTTATCAACAACAGATACATTTACAGAAACATATTGGACGGCCTCAATAGGAATACTTGAAAAATCAATTCCTAGTAATCCTTTTTGAATGATAAATCTTTTATTAGTGATAGTATAAAATTTATTTCGGTAAGCTAATAGCTGGATTAGAACGGTTACGAAAATCATCAAGACAACTAATACAACTATTCCGATAATAATTAATGGGATCAATCCTATTTCACTCCAAACAATAGCTATCATAAACGGCACCAAAAAAATACCAATTAAAAGTGGTGCTAATAACGAACTAAGTATTTCCTTAGTAAAGTCAGGTTTATAGGTATAAAGTACTTCTTCATCTTTCATCAAAATTTTTACAGTTTGGTTTCTATCCATATTTTAAGCCTCCTTTATTACACTTATATTTTATCATATTATGAATGTTGAAACATGATTAACATGATAATAATGTAATTGTTTACAACATTTTTACATACTTAAACAAATTATTAATAAAAGTTAAAAAAAAGACCTTGTGGTCTTTTAAATATAAATGTTTTATCTGCTTTTAGCAGTGAAGAATGCCGCTAAAGTTCCAGGACCACCATGGGCTCCAATTACAGGTCCAATATTATGCACCAAACTTACTTTAACATTTAATCTTGATTCAAGTTCTTTGACAAATTGTTTGGTTTCTTCTAAACAATCAGCATGGCCAATAAATATTTTATCGCTATAACTACCATCAAATAATTCGACAACACGTTCAAGCAAAATTTTTAATGATTTCTTTCTTCCAAAAACTTTATGTCTAGGCTTAAGTTGACCATTATCATCAGCGGAGATAATTGGTTTGATTCTTAATGCAGTTCCAATCCAATAGGATAATCTACCTAATCTACCTCCGGCTTTTAAATGAGCTAAATCATCGTGAGTGAAAATATGCATAACATGATATTTAAACTCGTTTAAGTGTTTTTCAATTTCAAAAATTGTTTTTCCTTCTTTTTTGAGTCTGATTGCCTCTTCAATAACTAATCCAATCGCTAATGATCCTGAAAGTGAATCAACTAATATGATATTTCTATCGGGAAATTCAGTCAATAATTCATTTTTAGCGATATTAGCACTATTAAAGGTCCCAGATAATCCTGATGAAAGTAAAATCGCTAATACATCTTTTCCTTCCTTTAATATTTTTTTAAATGCTTCATAAAATTCTTCTGAATTAACTTGAGCCGTTTTGGCGGTTTCACCATTTCTTAGTCTCTCATAAAATTGTTTTATCGGCATAGATTTATAATCTAATACATTTTTGTATTCGATGCCCTCCATATAAAATTTTAATGGTAAAACAACTAATTTGTTTTTTTCTGCATACTCATGTGGCATATCACATGAGGAGTCAATTACAATTACAAAATCTCTATTTTCCATAATGCCTCCTTCTTAATTGTAAATATCGTTCACTCTATTATAACATTTATTCAAAAATTTAAAAACCAGTAAAATTATTGTTAATTTAAGTTTTTAAAATTAAAATTATATAAACAAATAAAAACGGCTTCTTAAAGCCATTGTAATGTGATTTGAAATATCATTTGAATTACTCTAATATTTAAATATTCTTTGTTTATGAATGCACTTTAAAAAGGAACTATGATACATAATGATTGGAATAAATCTGATTAATATGGTTAAGAAAATCTTACTTTTAATTTTAACAGAATTTCTATTTTAATTTCTTCTTATAAAACTATTTTATTATTAAATGTTGATTACGATATTTCAATTTCCAAGTTATAAAAATAAAAATAAATGGCTATCATAGCCATATATTTTGAATGTTATATAAAATTATAATTTGGTCCCCGCGACCGGATTTGAACCAGCACGAATCTCTTCATCAGATTTTGAGTCTAACGTGTCTACCACTTCCACCACGCGGGGATCATTTTACATTTCATCTAAGTATTTAATTCCTAACAACCTTAATCCTTCATTGATAACAGTTCTAATGTTACTAATTAGTAGTAAATTAGCGTTTAATGTCGGTTCATCATCAACTAAAATTCTAGTTTGAGCGTAGAAAGAATTGAATAATTGAGCTAAGGTTAATAAATGTTTTGAAATAACACTAGGATTATATTCTTCTGCTGCCTTTTTAATGATTTCACTAAATGTTGAAATTTGTTTAACTAAATCAAAATATTTGGAATCATTAAATATATTATAGTCAATATTGTCTAAGTTTAGTGTTGCTTCTTTTAAGATTGAGTTAATTCTAACACTTGTATATTGGAGATATGGTCCAGTCTGTCCTTCAAAGCGTAGCATTTGCTCTAAGTCAAAGTCAATATTTAAGTTACGGTCATTTTTTAAATCGTTGAAGACGATAGCTCCAACACCAATCGCTTTACTTGCTTCTTCAATTGAGTGAAGAGTTGGATTTTTTTCAATAATTGCAGTTTTAGCATCACTTATTGACTCTAGTAAAATGTCATGTAAATTAGCGTTCGTACCAGATCTAGTTGACATTTTTTTGCCACCGATTAAGACTAATCCGAAATTAACATGGATTACATCAATTGGTAATTTAAGTAATTTAACAATTCTTTTTAATTGTTCAAAGTGCAACTTTTGTTCGTTTCCAACTAAATATAAAGCTTTTGACATATTATATGTTTCATATCGATATAATAATGCAGCTAAATCTCGAGTCATATACAAAGTAGCACCATCAGAACGTTTAATTAATGCTGGTGGAATATCATCACCTAAGTCGATAATGGTTGCGCCATCATCAATTTTTAGTAAATTTTTACTATCTAATAATTCAATTACTCGATCAGTTTTATCAATATAAAATGATTCGCCGGCATAAGAATCAAATTCGACATTAAGCAAGTCATAAACTTTCATGAATTCTTTTAATGATTCATCTTTGAAAAATGTCCATAATCTCAGTTTTTCTTCATCTCCTAGTTCTAATTCTTTGAATGCTTCTCTCGCTTCATCTTCCAAACTAGGGTCTTTTTCAGCTTCATTATGGAACTTAATATAAATTCTTTGTAATTCATCAATAGGATTTTTCTTAAGTTGTTCAAGGTTACTCCACTTGTTGTAGGCAACTAATAATTTGCCAAATTGGGTTCCCCAATCTCCCAAATGGTTGATTCCAACGACTGGATGTCCTAATTTTTGATAAATAAGTTTTAATGAATGACCAATAACTGTGGAACGTAAATGTCCAACTGAAAAGTTTTTAGCAATATTGGGTGATGAATAATCAATTACTACAACTTCATCATTAAGGGCTTTGCTACCAAATTTATCACCAAGTTGATAAACGGTATCCATGACATACTTGGAGTATTTTACTGCGTTTAATTTAATATTTAAAAATGCGCCGATTAATTCTGTTTGTTCGACTAGTGGATGAGTTGTAATCACATCTTCAATTTGACGATATAAAACCGGAAGTTCTAAATTTGTTGCTTTGAGTAACCTAAAAAGAGGGATTGCTAAATCGTAGTTTCCACGTTTTGGAACTTCAAGATCAATCTCATAAAATATTTCACTTAAAACTTTAGTTTTTAATTCATTTTTTATTGATTCTAACAATTAAATCACCTATTTTACTAGGATAAAAAAGCACTTTCGTGCTTATTTTATTGCTTCTAATAATTTATCGTAATATAGACTAACTGTGGTTCTAATATCTATAGGTCGTTGTGGTCCTGGTGTATATTTTGCGTCAATTAATTTACCATTATAAAAACTTAATAACATTGGATAATCTAATACATTTTCAACTTCATATTTTTCAAAAAATTCATCAAGACCTTTAACATCTTTTGTTTCAGAACTTTTTAACTCTAAATATAAAATATTTTCAGCTTTGTCAAGAAGTTCTTTATATTGTTCTTTTTTAAGTTCTCTAGAATAAACTGCTATTTCATTAAGACAAGTTGGACACCATGTTCCCCCAATATAAACAATAACTAATTTTTTTGATTCTATTTTTTCTTCCAAAGTTTTTACACTTACAGATTTATAAAGATGATTTTTATCCATAATAAGTTCTTGTTGAAATTGTTCGACTCCCTTTTGAGCATTTGAGTAATCACGATAGATTTTTTCACTCTTGCTAGGTACCGTAAAAATTATAACTACCGCAATTAATGCTAAAAATAGAACACCGATAACATAAGCGATAGGATGCACTTTTTGTTTGAATTTAGAATATTTTGCCATATAATAGCCCTCCTTAAAACACTTATATAATTATACCATATGATAATGCTGGTTGCAAATAATAATCTTATAAGATTAATTATTTAGTTATCTTGTTTATTAACCGAAAATCGGTTATAATTATATATGGATACAGGTTTTATTTTATCGTATATCACAAGTTTTGACAGTGATTATAAAATCGTATTAAGATAGAAATTAAGGAGGAATTCAATGAAAATATTATTTACATCAGGCGAAGTACATCCATTTTCTAAAACAGGGGGATTAGCTGACGTTTCAGCATCGCTTCCAAAAGCGATAACTAAATTAGGTTATAATATAAAAGTCATCACACCAATGTATCGTAGTTGCAAAAAATGGTTTGATGAAATGAAATATTTAGGTGAGGTTAACATTGAATTAAGTAATTTTAGCCAAAATGCTAAATATTATTCATTAGTTTATGAAGGAACCGATCACATTTTTGTTAGAAATGATCACTACTTCGACCGTGAAACTTATTATGGACATCACGATGATGCCGAAAGATATGTTTTTTTCAATAAAACAGTCTTAGAGTTTGTCAGATTATCACAATTTATTCCCGATATAATTCATATCAATGATTGGCAAAGTGGTTTAATACCATATTTTTTAGATGATAAATATCGTCAATTAGAGGAATTTCAAAATGTTAAAACATTGTTATCGATTCATAATTTAGAATATCAAGGCTCATTTGATCAAAGTGTCGATAAATTTTTTAATACCAAATTTAATTATACTTATATCCATTTTGAAAGAGTTAACTTCTTAAAAGCTGCAATTATGAGAGCTAATGCCATTAATACTGTAAGTCCAAATTACAGAAATGAAATTTTAACTAGATTTTTCGGGTTTACTCTTGACGGCGCTTTAAAATCTCGTGAAGATTCACTATATGGTATTTTAAATGGAATTGATTATGATATCAATGATCCAGAAACTGATAAATATTTAGTAAAAAATTACAATAAAAACTATTTCATCATGGGAAAACGAGCTAATAAAAAAATGGTCTTAGATAAATTAGGTCTTGATAGTAATAATGATAAACCACTTGTTTCATTTATCGGTAGATTAGCTAGACAAAAAGGAATCGATTTAATGAAAGCTACTTTGGAAGAAGTTATTTCAACTAGAGATGCTAATTTTGTTTTAGTAGGTTCAGGTGATCCAGAATACGAAAGCTTCTTCCGCTACTTAGAAGGCAAGTATCCTCGTAAAGTTTGTGGATATGTCGGATTTAATAATGAACTTGCTCATCAAGTATATGCTGCAAGTGACATTTTCATGATGCCAAGTTTATTTGAACCATGTGGTTTGGGTCAAATGATAGCGATGCGATATGGGGCAATTCCAGTTGTTAGAGAAACTGGTGGATTAAAAGATACCGTCATGCCTTACAACAAGTATACTGATGAAGGTGTCGGTTTTAGTTTTGCAAACTACAACGCTCATGAATTTAAAGATGCTGTTGAAAGAGCGCTTGATTTATATCGACATAACCAAACAGCATGGAGAAACATGATTAAACGGGCAATGAGACAGGATAATTCTTTAAAGAGAATGGCTGTTGATTATATTAATTTATATCAGAAAATTATCAAGGGGGAACACTGATGGAAACTTTAGCACTTATTCTAGCCGGGGGTAGAGGTTCGAGATTAGATTTATTATCTCAAAGAAGATCAAAACCAGCGGTACCATTTGCTGGAAAATTTAGAATTATCGATTTTTCACTTTCTAATGCATCAAATTCAGGAATTGTTGATATTGCCATTTTAACTCAATATCTACCACATTCTTTAAATGAGCATATTGGCTCAGGAAAACCATGGGATTTAGACCGACGTGACTCACAAGTTACTATTTTACATCCGCATAACTCATGGTATATGGGAACAGCCGATGCTGTAAATAAAAACTTAGATTTTGTTAAAAGAAAAAAACCTAAATATGTTTTAATTTTATCAGGTGACCATATTTATAAAATGGATTATCGCAAACTAATTAAACGACACAAAGAATTAAATGCAGAAATGACAATTGCTTGTAAAGTAGTACCGCTTGAAGATGTTTCAAGATTCGGTATTGTTGAAGCAGATAAAAATGGTTATGTCGAAAATTTTATTGAAAAACCCGAATCTTCAACTTCAAATTTAGCTTCAATGGGTATTTACGTATTTAATTATGATACTTTAGTTGAAGCCATCGAACTAAAACGCGAAATCCATGAAGATTTAGATTTTGGTAATCATATTATTCCGTATTTAATATATGAAAAGAAAGCTAAAATTGGTACATATGAATATTATGACTATTGGCAAGATGTTGGAACTTATGATTCTTATCTAAACACAAGTTTAGAGCTTAATAATCAAGCTTTAGAACTTGATTTATATGATCCAACATGGCGAATCTATACTAAAGTAAGCGGTATGCCTCCAGTTAAATTTGGAGAAAATGCGATTATTAATCGTAGTTTAATTTCTGATGGTTCAATCATTGAAGGAACCGTTATTAATTCAGTTTTATCACCAGGAGTATTTGTTAGAAAAGGTGCAGTTGTCAAAGATTCAGTTCTCCTTAACAATGTAATTGTTGGTGAAAATGTTAAACTTGACCGAGTAATAGCTGATAAAAATGTCACAATTGGCCGCAATACCATTATTGGTTTTGGCGGAGATTTAACACCTAATGATGAAAAACCACACTTATTAAACTCAGGTATTACCGTTATTGAAAAAGGGGCAATTATTGACAGTGATTTAAGAATTGGCCGTAATTGCCGTATTATGAGAGATGGCAAGTTCCAAGGCAAAATAACCAAATCTGGTAGCACCATTAAATAATTTAACAACCATTTAAAAGACTCACTTAAAAGTGAGTTTTTTTATAAAAAAAGGCTATTTCAATAGCCTTTAAATGTATTTATATTATTCATTCATAATCAATTCCTTTAAATTTGGATTGAAAACTTTGTTGCGAATCATTTCAATTTCATGACGATAAGGGGGGTTATTTTCAACATAAGGGGTCTCTAAAATTTTAGGCACATCTTTTAAACGTTCACTATGAATAATATTGATTAAGGTGTCAAAACCTAAATGACCAAAACCAATATTTTCATGTCGGTCTTTTGCCGCCCCTTGCTCATTCATCGAATCGTTAACATGAATAACTGAAATTTTATTAATTCCTATAATTTCATCAAAGTGGTCTAAAACACCATCAAAATTATCTTTTATTGGATATCCGGCATCACTTGTATGACAAGTATCAAAGCAAACACTTACTCTGTCTTTAGCTTCAATCAAATTAATGATTTCAGCTAATTCTTCAAACGTTTTTCCAATTTCAGTCCCTTTCCCAGCCATCGTTTCTAAGGCAATTTTAACAGGTAATCCTTTTGTGTTATTAATTACTTGATTAACTCCTTTTGCAATCCATTTTATGGCTTGTTCTCGGTCGCCTCCCGTTGCATTACCAGGGTGAACTACTATTTGTTTAGCTCCTAAGGCATTAGTTCTTTTAACTTCTTCGGTTAAAAATCTTATGGCAAAATCCCTTTTACTTTGATCTGGATTCGCTAAATTCATAATATATGGTGCATGAACTACGACATTATCTAACGATAAATTATGTTCTTTCATTAATTGGTGAGCTTCTTCAATTCGTAATTCATCAAGTGGTTTTCTAATTGTATTTTGAGGTGCTCCGGTGTATATCATAAATGAGTTGGCATTATAAGAAATAGCTTCTTTAACCGAACCCAAAAACATTTCATCACCTTTCATACTAACGTGACTTCCGATTTTTAACATATTCACTCCTCCTATGCTCTTGCAAGGCTTTTTTAATTTTCATTTTATTTTTCTTTCGATAATTTGGTTTTACTTTAGTTGGTTTTTTAATTTTCCTAATAACTTCAATTTCGTCATCTTTTAATTCTCTATTTTTAGATTCAACGACAACAATTCCATTTTGTGTCAATTTAATTTCTTTAAAATCGATACCACGACTCGATAAATTTGATACTTTACGGTGATCATTCGGACCCTCAATAGTATAAACTTCACCTGATCTTCCCATTCTCCCAGTTCTTCCACTACGATGAATAAAATATTCTAAGTGATAAGGTAAGTCATAGTTAATAATATGACTAGCATCAAAATCAATACCACGTGAACCAATGTCGCTTGTTACTAAATATTGATATTTTAATTCATGAATTTCCTTAATAACTTGTCTTCTAACTCTAACCGGCATATCTCCAGATAAATTAGCAACACTAACACCCAATTCATTTAGAGCGTTAAAAACATTAATTTGATCTTCCTTTTTAGAGACGAAAATAATACAAAAATAAGGATTAATTAATTTTATTAAATCATTTAAAATAAAATCTCTTGATCTCGTTCCCGCTTTAACTAGATAATGGTTAATTTCTAATTTATCTTCGCTAGTTGTATCAATTAAATGGTAGTTACCAAAAAATTCTTTTATAAATGGTTTCATCGTTTCCGTAATTGAAGCTGAAACCAAAATCAATTTCCCTAGTTTAGATGTTTTTAAAATTGGAATAATTGGCTCCATAAATGCTAAATCAAACATCATATCAGCTTCATCAAAAACTAAATATTCTAAGTCTTGAAACGATAAACTTTCATTTTTAACAAATTCTTCAACTTTAATAGGAGTTCCAATAGCAATATCAATTTCGTTAGATTCAAGCCATTTTATTTCACGAGCACGATCCATTGAACCATAAAAAGTTCTAATATTATAATCATTAAATAACTGTTTAGTCATTTCATAAACTTGAAAAACCAACTCATTAGTTGGTACTAAAATTACTAGTTTTAATCCCTTTTTCTTTGATTTTTCAAATTCTTTATAAATTGGAATTAAATACGAATGAGTTTTACCAGTTCCTGTTGGTGCAACAATTACCAAATTATTTGGTTGCTTAAACTCATTTAGGGTTTTTTCTTGAATTAAACTAAACTTATTAAATTGTAATTTATTTAAGATTTTATCATTCATAGCACTTTCATTATAACATTATTTGACTAAATAATGTATAATAACGAATAGGGTGAAGTGATAGTTATGAAAGTAATAAAAGTGAGTAAACAAGGATTTTGTAACGGAGTTAAAAGAGCTTTAGCTTTAGTTCATCAGACTGTTAAAGATAATCAAGCTAACTTACCGATTTACATTCTAGGAGAACTGATGAATAATGAATATGTTTCTAAAAAATTAGTTGAATGGAATATAATTACGATTAAATCCAACGGATTAAAAAGAATTGAAATGTTACAATCGATTGATGAGGGAATCGTAATTTTAACTGCACATGGCGTTAGTCCAGAAGTCATTAAACAGTTAGAAAAAAAGAAACTTCAATTTGTTGATACTACTTGTCCTTTTATTGTTAACACCGCTAATGTAATTAAAAATTATTTAGATAGAAACTATGACATTATCTATTTAGGAAAACATAATCATCCTGAATCAGAAGGAATTATTGGTATTAACAAAGACAAGATACATTTAATAACTGATCTTGATGAAGCACAACTACTAACAATAAATAATGATAAAATTTTAATTACAACCCAAACAACTTTAAGGCGAAAACATTTAGACGAAATGCTTAATGTTCTTTTAGAAAAATATCCAAATGCGATCTATAAAGACGGAGTGTGTCAATCGACAGTTCTTCGTCAAGAAGCATTAATTAATGAAATTACTGGTGATTTATGTTTAGTTGTTGGCGATAAAATTAGTTCTAATGCTAATGAATTAGTAAAAATAGGGAATCGTTTGATTCCAACTTATTTAGTTAATAGCATTCATGATATCAAAAAAGAGTGGCTGAATGGCGTTAAAGTCATAACTTTAACTTCAGCCGCCTCTACTCCTGATGAATTAACTAATGAAATATATGAATATTTAATAAACTTATAGTTATTTATCCTTTATTCCTAGTTTGACGATATCATGATTATATTCTTGATTAATTTTGTCAATTATTTTTTCAATATCTACTTCATTGTCATCAAATTTATCGTAATTAAAGAGGGTTATTTCGTTTTTTAAGTCTTTCTTTAAAATTAATTGACTTAATCCAACTCCGACCAGTCTAATTTCTTCCCCATCATAATTAGAAATTAACAAATCATTAGCGATTTGCAAAATTAAATCGTAATCTTCAATTGGTTCTGGTAAACTTCTTGAACGAGTTATCGTTTTAAAATTTGATGTCTTTAATTTAATGGAGATAGTTCTAGCAACTAATTCTTCATTTTTTAATCTATCTACCGTCGTCTTGGTCAATTCTTTTAAATGATCATAAATTAATTCATACCCATTAATTGGATAAACTAGAGTTTCTTCGTTACTTATAGATTTTGGTATATCATATAAAGTTGGATCAACAATATCACTAGATTTACCTTTTAAATCATCGAGAAAACTATAATAAGAATTTTGTGTCATTACTTCTAAAATTTTATTTTTGTTATCAGGATTGATAAAATCACTTACAGTAAAAACTCCAATTTTATTTAAAATTTCTTTCGTCTTAACTCCAACTCCATAAACTTTACCAATTGGCAATGGATATAATAATTTAGCAACATCTCTTTTTCTTAAAACGGTAATTCCTAGTGGTTTTTTCATATCACTAGCCATTTTAGCTAAAAACAAAGTAGGTCCAATGCCAATGGAAACTGGCAATCCGTATTCATTTAAAAGTCCATTTTGAATTTCTTTGGCTAGTTTTAAAGGATGTATCTCTTTGGACAACTCAGTAACATCCATGAAAGCTTCGTCTATTGATCCCTTTAAAATAATTTTTGTATATTTTTTCAAATAGTTAAAAAATATATTTGAATATTTTTGATAAAGTGGGAAATTAGTTGGTACAACAAGTAATTTAGGATATAATCGTTGGGCTTCAACAATACTCATCCCACTTCTTATTCCTTTGGCTCTGGCCTTGTAGGAAGCTGTAGAAACAACACCACTGTTGGAACCAGTTCTTCCGCCAACGATAAAAACCTCTTTCTTTAAAAAAGGTTCTTTGATCATAGCACAAGTGGCATAAAATGCATTAAGGTCAACATGAAATATAATTTTAACTTGATTCATAAAATTATTACACTTCCTAAAATAAAAATTTTATTGTATAATATATTAGGTAGAGGTGATTGACTTGAGTAAACCGACGAAAAAAAGAAAAGTTAATAAAACTAAAGACAATAAACAAGAAATTCCTGTATTAAAGTCACCTGCTGAATCACGTGCGGGTAGAATTATTATATGGATAATTTTAGTTGCAATGGTATTAGGAGCAATTGGAGGATTAGTTGCTGCAATTATATTAGGTGCAAAATAACAAAAGGCGAAAGCCTTTTTTATTTAGTTAAATATATCCAATATTCAATATTACCTTCTTTTCCTGGTAAACATGATTCTAATAAATTCACAATATTAAAAGTTAATGATTGAGCAAATTCAATATATTCATCTAAAAGAGCATTGACTCTTTTTTTATTCTTAACAATCCCTTTTGATAGATACTCGGCACCTACTTCGAATTGAGGTTTAATTAAAATTAAAAAATGGTTCGATACATTTTTTAAATGATCCAAAATCGGTTTGGAAGAAGTAAATGAAACATCGATTAAAACTAGATCAACTTTTGGTGGCATAACCTCCAAAATGTTAGTTTGTTCATTAAGAATTACTCTTTCATCATTTCTCAGCCGATCAATCATTTGATTGGTTCCAACATCATATGCATAAACTAATTTAGCTCCATGTTTTAAAGAAAAATCAGTAAAACCACCAGTTGATGATCCGACATCAAGTATTACCTTGTTTCTAAAGTTTAACCCTAAACGATGATAAATATCTTCTAATTTAAACGCGGCCCGTGAAGCATATTTAGATACTTCATTCAAAACTACATGATCGTTATTTTTTACTTGATAACCGGTTTTAGTAACGATTTTTTCATTCACTGTAACTAATCCGCGTTTAATAAAGTCTTGCAATTGAGAACGGGTATAATCATCATATTTAATTTTTAAATAGTTATCTAAACGCATATTTTATAATTTCATATATTGTCTCTAAATCAAAGGAGGCAAATTTTCGAATTTCATCATTGCTTAAATGAGGAATTTTAAGATCTTGAAGCGAATGGCTAATTACCTTTGAGTGGTAATTCCCCTCTTCCTTAAACTCTAAAATTTCTTGATAAAGGCCACTCCGATTGACAATTTCTTCAATTACTAGAATAGGTAATCCATTATTAAATATTTCGGTCATTTTGTCAAAATCAAGTGGTTTAATAAATTTGGCATTATATAAATTGACATTAAGATTTTGTTTGTTAATTAGTATTTCAAGACTTCTTGCTAGTGGACCATAAGTTACGATATTTAATTTATTACCATATGTTAATTGATCCCAACTTCTTTTAATTTGACGTTTTTGATATTCAAATTTTTCAATCACTTCACCTTTAGGGAAACGCATTATAAAAGGCTTTTTCAGCAATAATCCGTATCTTAATAAATCGGCAGCATCTTGAATATTAGATGGCATGGTTATTGTAATATTAGGCATCATAGAAAACATTGACACATCATAAATACCTTGATGAGTATCACCATCGCCAGGAATTAATCCAGATCGATCTATGGTAATAAAGACACCTAAGTTAGGTCGAGAAATATCGTTTAATATTTGATCAAAAGCTCTTTGAGAGAATGTAGAATATAAAGATAAGATTACATTTTTATTGTTTTTGGCTAATGCCGCTGACATGGTGGCAGCATGCTCCTCTGAGATGCCAACATCTAAAAAACGATTTGGATATTTCTCTTTAAACTTTGTTAAGTGACTACCAATTTCCATGGCTGGGACGACAACCATCGTTTTAATATCTTCTTGTATGTCTAGAATTAGATTACTCACAACTTCACTCCATGACATATGAATTTTAGTTTGATTATCGATCATATGATATTTACCAACTTGATCTTCTTCAGCGGCTAATAAGCCCTTGCCTTTAATTGTATTAACTAAAATAACTTGTGGTTCATATACTTTTTTGGCATGCTTAAATGTCTCAATTAAGGCAGTTAGATTGTGTCCATCAACAACTTCAGTAAACTCGTAACCTAGATTATTGAAAAAATCAGATTTCACTTGATGTGAGCCATTTAGTATTTCCGATAATTTTCCTACAGATTTAGATATACTCATTTTATTATTATTAATAATGATAATTCCCGGTAAATTATGATAACTAATTAAATTTAAGGCTTCCAAACTCATTCCCGAAGATAAGGCTCCGTCTCCCACAACCGCCACCGCTCGGTGGTTGCTTTTATCAATTTTATTCGAGTATAAAAAACCCATTAGGGCAGATAACGATGTTCCGGCATGTCCTGATTCCCAAACATCATGAATTGATTCCTCATAACTAGTAAATCCACTGATACCACCACTAGCACGCAATTTATCAAATCCTTTAGCCCGAGAAGTAATAATTTTATGGGTATAGGCTTGATGACCAATGTCAAAAATAAGTTGATCTTTTGGACTATCAAACACATAATGAAGTGCGATAGTTAATTCAACCACGCCTAAATTCGGACCTAAATGTCCGCCACTTAATTGAATTTTATCAATCAAAAAATCTCTTATGACACTCGCTAAACTATTAAGTTCGTCAACCGACATTAATTTTAGTTTAGCAGGTGTTAAATTAGGTAAATCATTCATCCTCGTCGTCAGCTTTCTTCATAATTAAAGCGTTAGCATCTTCTAACATCTTATATGAAAGCTTAGCTAGTTCGATTCCCTCTTGATATTTTTTAATTGCCATTTCAAGTTGGATATCTTTAGCTTCTAAATCTCTAACTATTTGTTCTAATTCTTGTAGTAATTGTTCAAAAGATTTCTTATTTTCCATTTTTCTTCCTCTTTTCTTTGACTTCAGTTAAAATTTTACCATCGATAATTTCAATTTCTATTAAATCTCCAATTGATACATCATTAATTGATTTAATTAACATCTCTTTTTTAGTAATTACTCCAAATCCCTTTTCTAAAATTTTAAGTGGATTTAAAGAGTTTAATTTGGTTAAATGAATTTGATATTGGTGAACTTTATTTTTGTAAACATCAATCATCATTGATTGTAAGTTTTTAAATAAGTAATTTAATTTTGTCTGATAACTATTAACTCGTTCAATTGGTGTAATAATTTTCGATTGTAGTAATTTTAACTCATTTTGTTTATTATCTAAAACAATTTTGATTTCTTTTTTCAATAAATTTAGTAATATTTCTAACTTTTCATAATTTTTTTCGATTTTAGATTGGGGTGATTGTAATTCTAATCTTCTTTCTAATTGGGCTAGTTTAATTTCTAAATTTGACAATTTGTTAGTAATTTCGCGATTTAGTTTATTAATCGTTTCTACCAAATAACCTTTTAAAACAACCTCATCTGGGGTTGCCATTTCTGCGGCTGCTGTTGGTGTTGGTGCTCTTAAACTAGAAACGAAATCACTAATTGTATAATCGGTTTCATGCCCGATGGCCGAAATGATTGGAATTTTCGAATTAAAGATGGCATTAATGACTTCAATTTCGTTAAAAGCCCATAAATCTTCAATTGAACCGCCACCGCGACCAACAATTAAAACATCTACCAAATTCTCATGGTTGGCTCTTTCAATTTGTCTAGCAATATCATGTTTAGCGTCTTCACCTTGAACAAGTGTCGGATATAAAATAACTTCTGTTAATCGATATCTTCGATTAATTGTATTCATAATGTCTTGAATAACGGCTCCAGTTTCCGAAGTAATAACGCCAATTTTTTTAGGAAATTTGGGAATCGGTTTTTTATGTTTCTCATCAAAGTATCCTTGTTCTTCTAAGGTTTTTTTTAGTTGTTCATACTTTAAATATAATTCGCCAATTCCGTCTAAAGTCATTTTAGTAACATTTAATGAATATTCACCACGTGGTTCATATAAATTAATTTTAGCCTCAATTAAAACATGATCACCATCTTTTGGTTCAAAAGCTAAATTTTTTGATGAACTATAAAACATATTAGCTTTAATTTGAGCAGTTTCATCTTTCAGTGAAAAATATAAGTGTCCTCTAGTACTTCTTGTATAGTTAGAAATTTCTCCTTTAATTAAAATGTTTTGTAAGTGGTTATCATTTTCTAATCGATATTTAATATATTTAGTTAATGCAGTTACTGTCAAATATTGGTTATCCATTTTAAAAATCCTTTAAAATATTATCTAATAATCGATTATTGAATTTATGTTGTTTCTCATCATCTAAATCAGTATATATTTTAGTAATTTCAATTGCTTCATTAATAATAATCGCTTTTGGGATATTTAGATATTTAACTTCATAAACAGCATATCTAATAATCGCTCGGTCGTAATAAGATAAGCGATTAATGGTATAATTAGTTAAATTAGATGAAATCATTTCATCAATTTCAGGTAATTTTTCCAAAACATCGCGAATTGTCTTGTTAGTATCACCAAAAAATACTCCCATATCAATTTGATATAAGGCATTAATATTGTTGATTCGTGTTTGTCTAAAATCGTTCTTCATAATATCATCACTTTCTATCAATATTTTACCATGTATTAATCAAATCATAAAATTAATTGGTTATTTTTTAATTATATTAAAAAGTAAAATACCATTAAATATATTTTTCAAATAAATAAATGTGATATAATATTATGTGAGGAAGAAATTAATAAAAAACTCTTCTGTGATTAATAGTTTGATTAATAAAAAATAATTGTAAAAGGTAATTTAGGATAAAATGATAAAAGATAAAATTAATGTAGCATTATTTTGTGATGTATATTTTCCAATGATTGATGGAGTAGTTAAAGTTATAGAAAGCCAAGTTGGTTACTTAAGCGATCGAGTTAACTTTTATTTATTTGTCTCAAAAGCACCTAAGGGATATATTGAAAAATCAATTGGTGAAGTTCAATTATTTAGAGTGAAAAGTGTAAAAATGTTTTTTGTTGATTATCAAATGGTTACGCCACTACTTGATTGTAAGTTCCAAAAAGAATTAAAAAGTAAAAAATTTGATTTGTTTTTAATTCACTCTGCCTTTGGTTTAGGTAAATATGCCATTAAATATGCTAAGAAAAATAATATACCATCAATTATTTACGCTCACTCACAACTTTATCAAGATTTTAAGAGAATTATTAAATTTAAATTTATTGCTAAAATTATGATTAAAGCGGTAATGCATCGCTATAGTAAATGCGATATTGTTGTTCCTGTTGGTGAAGGAGTAAAAGATATTTATCTCAATCAATACAAATTGAAAAATGAGACTTTCGTAATTAACAATGCGACAGATATGAAATATCTTAATAACCCTGATTTAATTAACACCTTAGTTAAACGATATAATATCGACCAAAATAAAATCATTTTTTCATTTTTAGGAAGAATCAACAAATTAAAAGGACTCTGGTTAATTGCTGATGCACTTAAAATAGTTAAAGATCAAGGATTAGATTTTCAAATGATTTTTATTGGTGAAGGTCAAGACCGAAAGGCTTTGGAAAATTATATCAAAAAAATAGGGCTTGAAGAAAACACCATTTTCACAGCCGGTATTTCTAGTAGTGATGAGGTGGCTGGGTTACTGCAGATCTCTGATTTATTTTTATTTCCATCTCTTTATGATACTAATTCACTAGTTCAGGTTGAAGCCGCTAGTCAGAATACAGCTTCACTTCTAGTTAAAGAATCAGTAACTGCATATGGCTTAACTGACGGAAAAGGATGCTATTTGACAACCTATGATACTAAGGAGTATGCCAAGAAAATCTTAGAAGTTTCTAAGAGTAAAGAATCACTAAAAGAAATGGGAATTTTAGCTAATAAATATATCTATCGAACTTGGGAAGATAGTCATAACTTACTATATAATTTAATGATTAAATTAATAAAAGATAAAGAAACTAAGGAATGATTCCTTAGTTTTTTTGTAAAAGAAAAGCCGGAGTTACCGGCTTATAAACTTTATTTTTTAAAGTTTTTTTGCATGCTATAGTCTTTTAAGTATTGATCAATTCGCTTAAGAGTAATATCATTTTCACCTAAATTTTTAAAGTTTTTCAAAATAATATCATCTTCTTCTGGTTTTAAAATGTTCATCGCATATTTAGCATAATTGATCAAAAACTTTTTAACTACATCATTTTTAATACTGTTTTCATCCAATTTTGCATTAACAACCAATGCTCCCAAATATAAATGTTCGACTGGTTGTTTGTCTTGACCGATTATCGGTTGGATATAATCAAAATCTAAAACTTGGAACTTTTGACTTTTCCAAAAATTAGTTGATAATTTGGCTTCAAACAGAAGCTCCTCTGGAACAATTAATTGGTTTTCAGCTTCAATAAAAACATAGTTTATTTCTTTGTGGCCATTACGATTTGCATCTTCATTAAAAATACGAATCATTTCATTGACTAATTTTTTACCATTGTTTTTCATTCGGTATTTTTCATTAACGACAACAAATTCAATGACACCAGAGTTAATTTCTTCAAAATAATCGCCAATTATCCCACCAACAATTTCATCACCAATAGTTCCAATTATAATATGATAGTTATTTTTACCATTTAAACCCGATTCCTGTTTTTCTAAATAGTAAATTAAACTGTCTAAACTTTCTCTTTCATTTATATCTGGGAAATTTGGAAGATAAACACTGATATAAAAGCGACTTAATAATTCTTTTGTTTTAACACTTTCTAAGGTTATCTTTTGGAAATTAATTTCTTTTTGGGTAATTGAAAATTCTTCATCAAATAAATTTAATAAAGTTTTAATAGAAACAATTTCTTCCAAAACGACATTGGTTTTAAGCCAATTACCAAATTCATCGGCAACTTTGATTCTTTCACTAATAACATTTTTAACGGTTATGTAAATGTCTTTGTTTAATGTCGTATTTAAATAATATTTGTTTTTATTATTCTGATAGTTTTGTTCAAAATGAAATAAAATGTTTTTAGCTAATGTATCCTTGAAAAAATTGTAACTAGTTTGTTCCGATATGTTAGCATGACCGTAAAATGCTACGCAATCAGAAGCCTTAATTTTAGAACCTTTGTTTTTATCATTAACTTTAATAAATAAAGCCCAAATATATGCTGAAAAGTATTTGGCATCAGTTGAACAAGATCCAGATGGAGTATAGTCAACATGCTCTAATATAACTGGTTTTTTAGAATGTTTAATTTTTTCTAAAAACGGTAATACTTCTAACCCAAACATATCGATATTCTTATCGATATAACTATTTTTGTGATTGACTCTCAAAGTCATTTGACAGTCTAAACCATAACTATGATTGTTAGCAAATTCAGAAACTAAATTCCACAGCGATACTGAACGATTTGAATTATTTAAAACTACATTAAATGTTTTCGATTCGTCTCCCATCCCATATTGCAATAATTTGTAATCAAGGACATTATACTTAGGCATATAACTAGGTCCCCACATTAGCCAAGTATAAAACATAAATAGTTCATTGTGATTTTTAACCTTTTGGGCATTATGAAGATATCGATTAGTAATAGCTGACCAATCATCGTTATAGTGATCTTGTAAACCAGGCAATAAAATTGCTGGTACCAAATATCCTTTTTCTATTACAATATATAATAAGAAAGCCAATGTTTTTTGTGGATCAACACCATATTTTTTTATATTTTTAGGATGGCTATAAAAATCAAAATACCTAATTAAATATTCTGATTCTAAAATTTCAATTGCTTCAAAAGTTGATTTTAGTGCGATATAATCATAATTTCTTTTTACATAGTATTGGATAAAATTCTTATAATACATCTTTAAATCTTTACGTTTTAACTCTCCTTTTGGATTGTTAGCAATCAAATACTCGCAAAACATTCTAGTATATGTTGATGCATTATTTCTAAAACCAAAAATAATTCGAGTCATTAATAGTAATCCAAAAAATCCATTTTTCTTAAAAATACGTAAAATTGGCTTTTTATATTTATAACCAACAAATCTGATAATAACTAAAATAGTAGTAATTAATGCAGCTATTTTACCAGATATTTCAAAATATTTAATTATTTGTTGTAAGATTTCCCAAAATTTATCCATATTATCAATTCGATTCTATATAAGTGTTAAAAGTAAAAGTTAACGTCTTTTTCTTCTAATGATCAAGACTGCTGAAACAGCTCCAACAACGACAATAGCGCCAAAGATGGCAATAATTCCAATCGTGCTAATTTCGCCGCCCTGACGACTAACGCCTAAACTATTCCATGCGTCATCAATTAACGCTTTAGATTCAGGATTAAATCTAAAGATATCATCTTGAGGCCTAAAGTTAATGGTAAATAGTTCTTTAATTCTTTCAGTGTTAGCACTATTTATTTGTTGTTGTCTAACATCTTCTCTTGGTGAAATATAAAATAAATTAATGGTATTTTTTAATGCACCATCATAAGAAATAATGTGATTTAAAAATTTATATGTATTATCTAAATCAGCACTACTATGAATAACTAAAAAATCAACAAAGATATTTGTCCCAGCATCTGGAATTAAGAAATCTAAATCTAGATTTACTTCTTCTTCATAAACAATATTCATGATTTCAGCAGCATCACCGGAATAGGCCATTGCAATATCATAATTACCATTGGGAACTTCATCAAAGATATTGTCAGTTAAATATCCAACGTTTTTCTTTTTCGCAGCAACTTCAATCCAAGCTTTGGCTTCATTAATTTCAGTAGCATTACTTGAATTCATTGAATAACCCAAGGTCATTAAAGGTGCCATTAGTGCATCTCTAGAAGAGTCGTAAAAGGCAACATTGTATTTGTCTCCCATTCTTAATAATTCCCAACCTTGGGCTGCATCAGCAGCAGAAACAACATTTTTATTATATAAAAGGCCAACTGAACCCCAGAAATATGGAACACCATATTCTAAAAGATCAAGTCCTTTTGTCATTTTTAAATCATTGATTAGAGTATCTAAACCATGGGCTAAATCAGTATCTTTGTTGAAAGTAGTAATTCGATTCCAGTCTACTTTTTGAATATAATTAGGATTTTCAACCATTAATTGTTCCATTGCATATTCACTCGGTAAAACTAAATCATATTCCTCGCCACTTTTAATAAAAGTTAACGCTTCTTCATTACTAGCAAATTCATCAACTCTAACTCTAATTCCATGCTCTTCGGTGAAAGCTTCAATTGTTTCTGGTGTAATGTATTCACCAGGCATTAAAATTTTAATTTGTGGTCTTTCATCACAAGCTACCACAAATGGTACAAATAAAACTAATAATAAGACTAAAAATATTCTCTTCATCCTTTTAACCTCTCCTTCTTATCTTTTCTTGGTCCGGCAATAAAATAATCGTATGTTACTTTCAGACCTACAACCAACACAATTAATGTTGATAAAGCATTTACTTTTGGATCAAGTGATCGTTTTAATGTATAGATATATGTGGAAATATTAGATACACCAGAACCAATAGTTACAAAATATGAAATAACAAAATCATCAAATGACATGGTAAATGCAATAGCTGCTCCAGCGGCAATCGCTACTTTTATTTGTGGTAAGATAACTTTTGTTATCGTTTGTAGCGGAGTCGCTCCTAAATCACTTGCAGCATCAGCTAAATTGGGGTCTAAGCTCATAACTTTAGGGTAAACAGTAATAATCACATAAGGTGTTGAAAAAGCGACATGCGCTAAAATCATTGTTAGATAGCCCTTAGGAATTTGGAAAATTCCAAATAATACAAATAGAGAAACAGCGGTAATAATCTCTGGGTTGATTATCGGAATATTATTTGCTGTAAGTGTTAAATTTCTTAATACCTTTCTTTGTTTAGAAAGTGCAATGGCTGCTAATGTCCCAATGATTGTTGCAATAACTGTTGAGATAATTGCAACCGTAATTGTAACGAAAACTGCATTCATCATAGCTTCATGCTTAAATAAAGCATCATACCATCTTAAACTAAAACCACCAAATCTAGTAAATGAATTATTTGAATTGAATGAAAATAAGACCATTGACAGTATTGGTAAATACATTAAAACATAGATAACGGTAATAAATCCGTTTTTCAATACTTTTTTATACATCTTCATTCACCTTAAACTTGTCAAAACTCTTAACTAGTAAAATCATTACCATCATAATAATCGATAAAATAATTGCGATTGCGGCACCATATCCAATATCACCACTTAAGATAGAAATTCTTTCAATAATATCACCAATCAAGTAAACATTATTTCCTAAATACTTAGGAATAACTAATGTGGTTGCAGCTGGTAAAAATACCATTAATATCCCCGACATAACTCCAGTTAATGATAATGGCAATGTTACTTTTAAAAAAGCGACAAATCTTGATGCTCCTAAATCAGTAGCGGCTTCAATTAATCCCGGATCAATTTTTAATAATACGGTATAAATTGGTAAAACCATAAATGGTAAAAAGATACTAACAAAACCAATTATCATCGCAAAATCTGTTTTAATGATACTTGGAATTATTAAATCGATGATTTGTCTCATTGCAATGGTTCTAATAACTAAATTAATCCACATTGGTGCTGAAATTAATAAAATAAGTAATGCTTGGGTTCTAGGTTTAGTTTGAGTTATAAAATATGCTAATGGATATCCTATGATTAATGTTGAAATTGTAGTTAATAAGGCTAACCAAATTGAACGGCCCATAGCATATAAATATTCGGTTTTAGCGAAAAAGTTAGTATAATTATTAATCGTTATTGTATATTTAAATAATGTATTTTTGTCAACTTCTGCAAATGAAGAAAAAACCATAATTAAAATAGGAATTAAAATTAACCCAACTAAAACTAAATAATAAGGCATGATTAAAAAAGTATTTAGAGTATCTCGTTTTCTTTTTTTGATATCTTTTACTTTTTCCATTACCATATCTCCATTACATGAATATCATCCGGTTGGAAAGTAATACTTACTTTTTCACCTTCGGGATGAAATTCAGTAGTATGAATTGTGTAAGCACGGTGATTTGTTAAAACATCAATTTCATAATGAACACCTTTAAAAGCGACACTATCAACTACCCCGTCAAACTTGCCATTACCAACTGGTAGAATATTAATATCTTCTGGTCTAATCACAACTTCTACTTTTTCATTTTTAGAAAAACCTTTATCAACACATTCATGTATAAGATCATCAAATTGAACTTTAAAATCATCTAACATAACGGCTTCTACAATATTAGATTCACCAATAAATGATGCTACAAAGCGGTTAATAGGTTCATTATAAATATCTTCTGGTTTACCAATTTGTTGAATTTCACCATTATTCATCACAACAATTTTATCAGACATGGTTAACGCTTCTTCTTGATCGTGTGTTACATAAATAAAAGTAATACCAGCATTTCTTTGAAGTTCTTTTAACTCATATTGCATTTCTTGACGTAATTTTAAATCAAGTGCCGCCAGCGGTTCATCTAATAATAAAACTTTTGGTTGATTAATTAGAGCTCGAGCAATGGCAACTCGTTGTTGTTGACCACCTGATAATTTATCAACGCCACGGTATTCAAAACCTTGTAAACCAACTAATTTTAAATAATGAAATACTTTCGCCTCTAATTCTCTTTCTCTAGTTTGTCTAGTTTCAAACTGGCGACGATATTTTTTAATTTGATTTTGATAATATCTTTTTAAATCTAAATTATTAATTTCTTCTCTTAAGTTTTTAATTTTCTGTTGTTTTTCTTTTCTAATTTCAGGATATTTAGGATCTCTAGCTGAGACGGTCTTTAATTCAAATTTAATATCTTCAATTTTATCTCTTAGTTCATTCGCCTTAGAAATGTTAGCTTTTTTAGATTCTAAGTAAGTTGGATCTTTTTTTAAATTTTTAATTTTTAGTTTTAATTCGTTAATTTGTTGTTTTAATTCAAAATTAGGATCTTTAATAAGTTGAGCTTTTCTAGTTACTTCTTTTCTTAACGCTTTTTTCTTAGCCGGATCTTTTTCATTACGAATTAATTCTTTATATTCACTTAAAATAAGATCAATTTTATGTTGTTCTTGAAATTCACTTGATTTAACTCTTAATCCAAACGCGACATTTTCAAAAACATCCAAATGAGGAAATAATGCATAGCGTTGAAAAACAGTGTTTGTTGGTCGTTTGTGAGCTGGTATATCATTAATATTTTCACCATTAAATAAGACCTCACCATCACTTGGATCAACAAATCCACCGATAATTCTTAAAGTTGTAGTTTTTCCGCAGCCAGATGGACCTAATAAAGTAACAAATTCATTTGAATTGATTTCTAAATCAATTCCTCTTAATACAATATTTCCATCAAACTCTTTAGTAACTCCTTTTAATTCAATTAATGGTTCCATTTTATTACCTCCATAAAATATCTAAGTTTAGTAAAATTAAACAAAAAGTTTGATTTTAATAAACTAACCATTATTATTATAATAATAACTTCATTATTGTCAAGAGATATAATAAAAACAAACATCATACGATGTTCGTTTTTAAAACTTTCTTTAAATTATTAAATTTAATATTTATAATACTTATTCTATTTATTATTAGTATTTATTATGAGTTATTCGTGTTTTGGATAGTAAAAATCATCTGAATCAGGGTCATCAACAACTTTAGTTGATTCAACAAGTAATAATATTAGTCCAATCAGAGCGGCTAGTCCAAGTGGTAAGAAAAATGGTGCAAACAAGCCTAACACTAATAAAATAAATGGAATCCGATTATCTGGGTTTTTACTCGCTTCAATTAATGAAAGAATATAAAAAACAATGTATAAAAATCCGAAAAATAGTGTTAACAATACTACTAAAGTCGTTCCACCAACCAGACCCAAAGCAAACTCTTCAAGTTGCGCCTCAGTATAGGTATCACCATTATCGACAATAAATTCAACCAGCGGTATTATAATTGTTGACATCAAAAAAATTCCAAGAACTACTAATATAACTAATAATGCTAGCGTGACAATTGCATTTCTTTTGGCTTTTTTAGGATTCATAAGTTTCCTTCCTTTCTCTATCAAATAAAAATGGTGGGCGCGAAGGGATTTGAACCCCTGACCTCCTGCACGTCAAGCAGATGCTCTCCCCCTGAGCTACGCGCCCAACCTTTTATTCCTTTATTATTTTATAATAATTTATCAAACATTTCAAATAATAAGTCAATAGTGTTAATTTGTAAAATATGTTATAATTTACTTGATTGTACTCCAGGAAACCAATCAATAAATAAAACAGGAGCTAAATATGAAAAAATTGACTTTAAAAGATTTAACTTTACAAGCATTAATTGCATCGGCATATATCGTTCTTTCTTTAATTTTTAAAGAAATTTCATTTGGTATCATACAATTTAGAATATCTGAAATATTGATGGTTTTAATCTTATTTTCACCAAGACATTTACTTGGCGTCACTTTGGGTTGCCTAATTTCAAATATTTTTAGTCCAATGGCAGCCCTTGATGTGCCAATTGGAACGGCTGCAACTTTAGTCGCTGGACTTTTGATGATACTATTTAGGAGAAAAGTTTGGACTTTAATCTTTCCAACGATTGTTAATGCATTTGCCATCGGCTGGATGTTATCATTTGCTCTAGATTATCCGTTTTGGGAATCGGTAGGATTAGTTGCTCTTGGTGAGTTTGTGGTCACTATTTTATTTGGACTTCCTATATATTTGTTTTTAAGAAATTCAAAAGATCTAAAAGAAATTTTAGAAAATAATGAATAAACGCTCAACTGAGCGTTTTTTTATTAGTTATTCAATGCTTCAATTAATATTGAAATATCAATGTTATGCAAATTATAAGCTTGAATTACCATCTCAAAATAATCTGAAGATGGCTTGTTAAATTCATAATTTTCATTCATTATATAGATTAAACCTTGACTGATTTCTCCATTAATTTCGAACTCAATATTTTCCTTGTAATATAAATTTGGATAGTCTTCATAAATATCAAGAGATATCTCACAATCATCATTAATTTGATAGATTCCAAGAAAAATATGATGTTTTGGATCTTTTAAAACAGTTAAATAACTTCTAAATTTTTGTCCCCGAAAAGCTAATTTATATCCTTCTTGCTTGATGATTCCTAAAAATCTAGCTTGCGGGCACATGCTAGTCATATGCTTAATATCTAAATTACTACCATATGCTAAATAGTATTTCATCAGTTAAAGTCTAGCCACTCCACTAGCGATCGCTGCTTCTTTGACAGCTTTGATTAATCGATTGTGGGCTTCTTTATTAAAAGCACTAGGAATTATATAATCAGTAGTTAATTCATCATCATAAATAGTATAAGCTAATGCTTTGGCTGCTGCTGTCATCATTTCATTATTTATTTGGGCACTTCTGGTATCAAGCGCAGCTCTAAAAATTCCTGGAAACACTGATAAGTTATTTATTTGATTGGGAAAATCTGATCTTCCAGTACCTACAATGTATGCTCCGGCTTCTTTAGCCACATTGGGATGAATTTCAGGTGTTGGATTAGCCATTGCTAAAATGGCTGATCTTTCATTCATCAATTTTACCATCTCACCAGATAATACATTACCGGCAGAAACGCCAATAAATAAATCAGCTCCTTTAATAGCATCAACTAACATTCCTTCTACTTTTCTTGGATTAGTTTGATGATGAATTTCTAATTTTGCTTCATTTAAATTTTTACTTGGATGTAATATCCCAACTCGATCACATAAGATAATATCTTTAAAACCTAATTCCAATAATAATTTTGCAATCGCAATTCCAGCAGCCCCAGCTCCATTGATAACAATTTTAAAGTTCTCTTTATCTTTCTTAGTTAATCTTAATATATTAATAACCGCTGCTGAGGTAACAATTGCAGTTCCATGTTGATCATCATGAAAAATTGGCATTTCTAATGCTTCTTTCAACCTATTTTCAATCTCAAAACAGCGCGGTGCCGCAATATCTTCTAAATTAATTCCACCAAATGACGGAGCAATGTTAATAATTGTTTTTACAATTTCATCACTATCTTTGGTATTTAAAAGGATAGGAATCGCATCAACATTGCCAAATTCTTTAAAAAGAATAGCTTTCCCTTCCATAACTGGTAATCCTGCCTCTGGTCCTATATCTCCCAAACCCAAGATCGCAGTACCATCAGTAATTACTGCAACAGTATTACTTTTACGAGTTAAATTATATACTTCATCTGGTTTGTCTTTAATTGCCAAGCATGCTTCAGCGACCCCAGGGGTATATAAAAGTGGTAAAGTTTCTTTGGTTACTTTACTCCTAGGTTTAATTTCAAATTTACCACCTAATTTTCGGTGCAGTTTTACCGCTTTTGAATCCTTTTTCATAAGTCTTCACCTCACTTCTATTATATCAAAAAATCCCCTTATTGGGGATTAATTGATGTATTACATTCTTATTTTTGAGTGATGATAAATTGTAGAGAGAGTGGCGATAAATTTTCATCACTTAAAAATGAAGGTAAATCCATTTCTAGTGGTGTTGGGATCAAGGCCATAAAATCTTTCATACTTGTTAATTTTATAATTCCGTCATAGAAACTATAGACTTGTTCTTCTTGTGGAAGGGATAAACTATTATTAAATTGTAGAAAACCTAAATAAATTTCATCAATTTGTCTTAAATTAGATTCTGGATTTATTAAGTACATATCATTTATGTTTTTTAATTGAGCAACTTGTGTATCTAACCCCATTTGTTGAGTTTGTTGGACAATGCCACCTAGTGATACTATTAATCCAGGAGGGTTATCAGCATCACCTTGGAAATCAAGTCCACCTTTAAACATCATTAATGCTGGGGTTACCATTGTCGCTTCAAACCAACCGCCAGCAACTCCTTCACCTATCTTCGCAGATAGATTTGTAAATAGTCCGTGTAATAGCCCAATATTAGTAAATAGGTTTGTTGCTTCAACAACTAATTGATACATATTTTTGGCTATTGGTTCAAAATGATCTGGATAGAAATACATTGTATTATTGATAATAGCTAAAGTTCCTTTAATTTCATTAATCGCAGTTTCCATAGCCGTTAGTCCGTCAATAATATCTTGTTTATTGGCAATTATGTTTTTAATATCATTAAAATCAATTGAATTAATGGCCACAGCAGCAGCTTTTATGTTATTTAGTTTCTCAGCTAATGATAGAAAACTTTGGAAAGTTGTTTCATAAGTATTAAGCATTGCTAGTCTTGCCTCATGATTTGTATTAAAATAAGTAACTAGTTCATTTAAATTTGCCATAGCTGCGTTTAAATCAGCAGTTGCACCTTCAATCATCGCAACTATTCCTTGAAATTCAGGTATTTTAGCTTGTCCAGCTGCAGTATATGATGTTTGTGCCTTTAGTAATGCGTAGACATTATTCATGTTGTCACCGTTTAGTTCATTGATTAGTGGTGTAAATTGCCCTAAAGTTGTTGCATTAAATTGTTGTTTAATCTGATTAATATTATTATCCATTCCGACAAATAAAGGTGTCAAATTTGTCTCCATATAATTAATTCCAGCAACTATTTGATCAATTGCATCTGGTAATGCTGATAATTGATTAATACCTAGTTCTCCAAAGTTTAACATACCATCGATTGATGAAATTTGATCAAGTGGTTGATACACTGCTTGCATACCACTATATTTAAAGTTTTTAACTTGTAATTTTAATGTTATTTCTTTTGTTTCACCCGGCATTATCATATAGGCAAGAGTATTAGTGGTTCCCACTAACACGCTAGCTAATACACCTTCGTTTTCCAAAATCTTAGCGGTAGTAATATCGATTGGAATTTGGACTTGTGCTGCATAATTTTGTTGGTAATAAATATTAGCGTTTGGATTAGCAGCAAACTTATGGGTAATAATTACTACACCAGTTTTACCAACAAGTTGATCGAAAGTTACAATATTGCCATCTAATTTATAAGTTGTGGTTAAATTAAATGGAAGCTTATTTTTATAGTGTTCTACATCAAGATTGAGAGTATAGAAAAAGTTATCTGCTTTTTCCAAAGATGGGATTAATGCTTTTCCTTCTTTTAACTCAATATCAGCTTGGCTATTAGTAATATTAACATGGCCATCTTTGGCGAATTTTCCTTTTACTTCATATTTGAAAAATTTTGCGTCAGTAAAATGATTTGATGATTTAATTGATTGAATTTTATTTGCATGATTATAGATAACATAAATTGTTTCATCAGTTTTAACAGTTTTAGTTTCTGTTGGTAATACTATTTTATTCTCACCATTACCGTTTTTTGGTGATACTTCTTCTTCACAACCACTGATTAAAACGAACCCAAAAATTAATAAAATAATTATTGCAATTTTACTAAATATTTTCTTCATTTGTAACTTCCTCCTTACTTGTTTGTTTTTTACTTTTTATATTAGTTCTTTCAATAATAGAATCAAATGTGAGTAATAATACTGGTAAGACAAATATGACCATAAATCCTGATAATAATGCCCCACGACCAATTAACATTCCGATTTCATTTACTAGTCCTAAACTTGAAACAAAGAATACAACAAATCCTGCTGCTGCCAACACAGCAGCAGATGTAATAATTGCTGGCGTTGAACGAGTTGCAGCCTCGATCATTGCCTCTTTTTTAGGCAAGGTTACCCTAAACTCCTTATACCGACTTGCCAGTAGGACTGCATAGTCAATAGTGGCCCCCAGTTGTAAACTGGAAACTACTAAATATCCAATATAAGCTAGTGTTCCGCCAGTAAAATATGTAATTGCAATGTTTATGAAAATTGATACCTCAATTACAATTACTAAAATTATTGGTGACACTGGATTTCTTAATACTAAGAGAATGGTTAAGGCAATTGCTATAACACTAGCTATTTGCACGAAAATACCATCTCGAGTAACTGATTCTTTAATTTCAGTAGTAGCAATAGGTACCCCCAAAATATAAGCTTTCTTATCTAATACATCTTTGGTAAGTTTAACGATTTTTTCACTTAACTTATAAGTTTCATCTGTCTCTTCATTACTATCTAAATAAATAATCATTCGGTAATAGTTTTTTGATTTGAATTGATCTAATGCTTCTTTTGGTAACATCTCTTCAGGTATTTGTGGATCAACACTAGTAACAAGTGATTGAATGTTAGTTACTTCTGGCATTTCTTGAAGACCATTAACTAAGCGAATCGCATTATTTTTATCAGCGTGTTCATATAAAATAATTACTGGTTGGAAAACTCCAAATTGTTTATCTATTTTATCTCGGTGAATATAACCAATAGCATCTTCATCTCCAACTGATCCATCTCCATATTGATATGTGGTTTTGCCTTGAAAATATAGGGCAACTCCACCTAATAAAATGAATAATATAATAATTAAATATCGTATTTTATATAGTTTTCCGGTTAATTTCTTAAATCTTGGCATCAATACTTTATGTCGTGTCTTTAATAGTAACTTATCAAAATATACCAATAAAACCGGAACTAAGATAATAGCTACAATATAACTAATAGCGATCGCCTTAACTAATGAGAGTCCAATATCAAATCCAATTTTATAATCCATAATGAGCAGAGCTAAAAATCCAAAAATAGTTGTTAAGGCTGATGCTGTTACTGCCCCAAAAGCATCTTTAGCGCTTGTCAAGGCTGCTTCTGCAGGCAGAGCACCTTTATCTCTTTCTTCATAATACCGATGAACGATAAATAAGGAATAATCAAGTGACATAGCTAACTGCAAGATACTAACAATTGACATGGTAATATAACTAATGCTTGGGAAGAGCATATTAGTTCCTAAATTAATAGCAATTGCAATACCTAAATTTATTAAAATAACTACTGGTTCCAGCCAAGAGGATGAGGCTAAAAATAAAATTAAGATTGCAATTGGAAGCGCCACAGCAAGAATCATAATGACTTCGCTATTAACATATTCACGGCTAGTTTTCGTTTCAATAGCGGGACCACGTAAACTAGCTTCAATATTGTTGTCTTTCATGATCTTGTTAATTTCATCAATTGCATCTCCTACTTTTAATGAATAATCATCTTCTAAGAATTCGATAGTAAATAGTAAATAGCCATCCTTATAGTAATCTTTAATTAGAGATTGGTCCATATTTTCAACTGGAATTGAAATATCACTAACGGTACCCAGCCAGATTACGGATTTAACTACTTCTATATCTTTAATCTTACTTACAATTCGTGGAGCGTCTTCAATTTTTAAGTCATCAGTCATAACTTGGATCATTGAGTTAGACCCAAATTCTTCATCTAATTTAACTAGTGCTTCTCTAGTATTGGAATCACTAGCTAAATATTTTCTCATGTCATAATTAATTGTGACTAGTGGACTTAAAATTATTGATACAACAGTTAAAATAATAAAAGCTATTAACGTGATAATTCGTCCCTTTTTCGTTAAAATTTTTTTCATATTCGTATTTAAGTCCTCCATTTCTAATATATATTTTAAATACCCATTTACATTATACATTTAACATGCTATAATGTATATAGAAACAAGGTTTGAATTACAAATTAAAATGATATTTAAATTAGGAGTTGAAAGAAATGAGTTCTAATGATTTAACTACAAAAGAAACAATTATTAATGCCACTAAACAAGTTTTAAAACAAAAAGGTAATGCCACCATTAAAGATATTGCTGATGCCGCTTTTGTCAATATAGCGGCCATTAACTATCATTTTGGTAGCAAAGATAATTTAATTACTATTGTAATTTCAGAAATGGTAAAAGGATTAAGAGATGAAGTTGCTAAATTAATTCATAAGCGGGTTGAAACTAAAGATGATTTTGATATCTTGATGACTAATTTGGTAAATGTCGTTTTTCAATTTGCTGAGGAAAATATTGGAATAGTTAGTTATTCCTTCGTTCAAATTGCGACCGAACCGACAACCTCAAATGTCTTAGTTGAGTTTTTTCTCCAAGATGAAGAGTTTTTATCACTAATTATCAATAGCCTACAAAGCATTTTCCCAGATGCTTCTTATGAAACACTCTTTGCTAAATATTTAGTGCTATTTTCTTCATTTGTTGTTCCCTTTTTCCTCAATTTTAGTATTACTACACAAAATACCAATATTCCCAAAAGTGAATTAGCTAAATATGTCGATCAATTTAAAGGGGCTTACATCGCTGAATTAAGATCATTTTTAACAATATAAAAAAACACTTCTGCTTAGCAAAAGTGTTAATCATGATTAGACGGGATTATCCCGTTTTTCTATTTATAATATTCGATAACTTTTTTAGTTATTTCTTCGTATAATTCTTGGTTATCTTCTAAGAATTTCTTAGCGTTATCTCGTCCTTGTCCGATTTTTTGTTCATTATATGAATACCAAGCACCAGCTTTTTTAACAATATCAGCATCACTAGCTAAATCTAAAACATCTGCACTTCGTGAAATGCCTTTTCCATATATTAAATCTAATGAGACCGCTTTAAATGGAGGAGCAACTTTATTTTTAACAACTCGAATATTGATTTTATTACCAATTAAGTCTTGACCTTGTTTTAACTGTTCGCCTTTTCTAATTTCTAAACGAACCGATGAATAAAACTTTAACGCTCGTCCGCCTGGAGTTACTTCAGGATTTCCAAACATAATGCCAACTTTTTCTCTAATTTGGTTAATAAAGATAACGGTTGAATTAGTTTTGCTAATTACCCCAGATAGTTTTCTCATCGCTTGTGACATTAATCGTGCTTGAAGTCCCACATGAGAATCTCCCATTTCACCACTAATTTCAGCCTCAGGAACTAGGGCAGCTACTGAGTCAATAACAACCATATCCACAGCATTTGATCTAATTAAAGCTTCAGTGATTTCTAATGCTTGTTCACCAGTATCTGGTTGCGATAATATTAAATTATCAATATCAACTCCTAGTTCACGAGCATAGATTGGATCTAATGCATGTTCAGCATCAATAAAGGCAACATAACCACCAAGTTTTTGGGCTTCCGCTATCGCATGAAGTGCGATTGTTGTTTTTCCGCTTGATTCGTGTCCATAAATTTCGATAATTCTTCCACGAGGATAACCACCAATCCCTAAAGCTAGATCAAGTGAAATTGACCCTGATGAAATGGCATCAATCTTCCCAATTGGTTTATCACCTAATCTCATGACCGATCCTTTACCGTGTTGTTTTTCAATATCTAAAAGTGTTTTTTTAAGTTGTTCATTTCTTTTTTCCATCTAAAATATCTCCTTTTATTTTATAATAGTTAAATTATTACTGTTTTACTTTAAATTGATTCCATTACGATTTCACGATTTCGGATGATATAATCAATACCAGATAATAAAGTTAGAATGATAGCAATCCAAAAGACACCCATTGATAGATAATCAAACATTCCGTCTTTTAATAAATTCATTAATCCGAAACCATTAAATAGCATAATAATAATGGCAATCATTGTAGCTAATGTTTTCGCTTTTCCAAGTGGTGAGGCGGCAATAACGACCCCTTTATCAACAGCAATCAATCTAATTCCAGTAATAACAAATTCTCTAATAATAATTACTAAAATCCCAATTAAAATATAAGTGTTATACCCATGAGATTCATTCTTCCAATAAGGAAATCTAGTTAGAAAAATAAGAGCTGTTAACACTAAAATTTTATCAGCAATCGGATCTAAAAACTTACCAAATGTTGTAATTTCATTTCTTGTTCTTGCTAAATATCCATCAAGAAAATCTGTTGCAGAAGCAACAATAAATAAAATTGAAAAAATTAGTTGACCGATAGTCATATCAAAAATTATTAATTCGGTTGGTCGGTTTAAACTTGGAATTAATACAAAGATAATCATTAGTGGAATTAATAATATTCTTCCTACAGTTATTTTATTAGCAATAGTCATAAAGATCCTTCTTTCTTAGTATTTGCATTTTTATAAATAGTTTGTTAAAATATATACGTTATTATATAAGGAGGTGCACCTAAATGGCAAACATTAAACAACAAATCAAACGAAATAAAACTAATGAAAAGCGTCGCTTACAAAATGCTAGTTTTAAATCTTCAGTTAAAACTGCTTACAAACAAGTACAAAAATTTGTAGATGAAGGTAACAAGGATAAAGCGGTTGAAGCTTTAAATTTCGCTTATAAGAAATTAGATAAAGCACTAGCTAAAGGTATTTATCATAAAAACTTTGTTGCGAGACATAAATCTCAATTAGCACAATTAGTTAACACCTTATAAAATTAGATAGTTTAGCTATCTTTTTTTATATATTAATTGCTGATTAGGCCAGTGATCAATATATGTAACATGAGTTAACCTTTGATTAAATGGGATTTTATATTTAGGATTTTGTCCAATAACATTAATAAACTTAGTTAAATCAAAAGTATCTACATTCATAACAGATGGAAGTTTTTCTTCCATCTTTTTTAATAATAAATATGTCGCTTTAGCATCATCAAGTGCTCGGTGGGTATTAGGAATACCAACCGGATATTTTTCTAATGCTGATTCTAAGCGATGAGGATACGGATGAAAATCTTTGTATACTGCCATCGCATCTAACAAATCATTTTCAATTTCAAAAAATTTATCATATTCTTTACGAAATAAATTAATTAAAAACCAAATATCAAACTGAATATTATAAGCTATTAATAATGTGTCTTTTGTATATAACTGGTAAAACATTTGAAATGCTACATCACGAGTTACCCCATCATGAAGTAACATCTCATCAGTAATATTTGTTATTTCGGTTATTTTAGGTGGCAATGGTTGATCTTGTTTAATTAAAACTGATAACTCATCAGTAATGACATAATCATTATTTACTAATTCCAGTTTTATCGCTCCAATTTCAATAATTTCATCAAAATTGGGATTAACACCGGTTGTTTCGAAATCAAAAACTAAAATATATTTATATTTCATTATTATACCCCAAATAAAAATAGTTCTACTCCTAAGCGAGCATCAATATTACCTGATTTAATATCAAAATCTAAATTAGAGAGTTGTTCTAAATATTTTTCTAATTCGTCAATATTTAGTTTTTTAGCATCTCTCATCATATAATAAGCTCTGCCATCAGTAATTTGAAAATGTTTGGCAATCATATCTTGAGAATAATTTCTTGAAATTAATAAACTCGCATGAATTAAATCACGAACCCGATTTGATAGATAACCAACAATCATTGTTGGTTGGACATTCGAAACTAGTAAATCATAATAAATTTGAATGGCTTTAGTTCTTTCTTTATTAATAATTGCTGATGATAATTCAAAAATATTATCATCTAAGTTTTTACTAACTAATAATCTAATAGCTTGAACCGTAATTACTTTTTGATCATAGGCATATAATTTTAGTTTAGTAATTTCTTGTTCAATTGCTTGATAGTCGCCATTAGTTCTCTCAATTAATTCAGTAATTGCTTGATCGTTAATTTGATAATCATCATCATGAAAACTTTTTTTAATAATATTAGGTAATTCTTTTTTATCTATATTTTGCATTTTAACAATTTTTGCATATAGTTTTAATGCTTTAGTAACCGGTAAATTTTCATCATCATTAATTTGACTAGAGTACATGATTAAGACAGTATCTGGATTAGGTTTTTCTAAATAAGAAATAAAACGTTCTTGATCGTATTGATCAAGTTTATATAATTCCAAAATACTAGAAAGTAAGACTACTTTTTGGCTTTGAAAAAAAGAAATCGTTTGAAGCTCTTCAATGACATCAACAAAATTAGAATCCATTAAATCATATTTAACGATATTGTATTCATCAACTTTAAGTTTTTCAAGTAATTTGTTAATTTCTTTTCTTAAAATATATTCACTAGCTCCGTGATATAAATAGATTAAACTGCTCATATAATCGTCCCTTCTTTTTCTCTATTATTATATAATAAATTATATAATTTTGATAGTGTTTTATCGTTTTTAACTGATGATTTAAATTGATATATGTAATTGTATGATGAATATCTGTACGATAGATTTGATATTTTCCTTTCAACTTGTCCATTACTTCTTGATGAGGAAAACCGTATATATTGTTAATTCCAACTGAAATAATGATATCTTTTGGTTTAACTGTATTTAAAAGAATTTCACTTGTTGATGTATTTGACCCGTGATGAGCTAATTTTAAAATATCTGATTTTAATTTATCTTGATATCTTTCAACTATTTCATTTTCCACTTTTTTAGAAATATCTCCTAAAAATAAAACATCATTATTTAAATATTTAAGTTTAAATGCTAATGAATTATCATTAGTATTATAATAATTTTTATTTGGGGAATAAAATTCTATTTGATATTGTGAACTAATAATAGTATCGTTCCCACTCATTTTTATAAGATGACATTGACTTAAATTATAATCATCAAATGGATTAATTAAAACATTTTTTACATTAATATTATTAATTAAATTATTAGCTTCACCAATATGATCATTATCAGGATGAGTTAAGATTAAATAATCAATCTCTCTAATTCCCATTTTTCTTAAAACATTTAAAACATCCCCATAGGCATCAACTACTATTACATCTTGATTAAATGGCGTGATAAAAATTGTCGTGTCTCCCTGATTGACATCTAAAAAATATAGTCGATAAGTCGGATTTAGATATGCCTTATTATATACTAAGAATAAGAGAAAGGTTAACGAGAATATATGTTTATTGATGAATCGCTTATTGGTAAATAACAAAATAATAATTAAATAATAAATAAAGATAAACCCCTTATCAAAACTAGGAAAGGAAATGTTTAAATTGAAACTTGCAAGATAATTAATAATGATTTCAAAATAGGTTAAATATAACTCAGATATTGATGACAAGAATGGCATGATTAAAACAGTGATAAAGAGGTAAACAAAGCCATTTTGAAAGGTTATAATAATTAGCGGAGTAATTACAAAAATCATTATATAAATATTATTATAAGTGTTAATTAGAATTGGAAAAATTGATAAATAAATGGAAAAATATAAAAGATATCTCCTTACTAAATAGTTACCTGTTTTAATTTCCTGATTCATTAAAGCCACTGTCGTTAAAATGATAAAACTCAAAGGAAATCCAAGTGAATAAATAACATAAGGAGTTAATAATAAAAAGCTTAAAAATGTATAAAAGATAATATCTAGTCTCGTTAATTTTAAACTCCACCACCGATTGATTGATGTAATTAAACTCATCAATAATACTCTTAAAACGACGAACTTAAAACCAGATAATATACTCCATAAGAAAAGTATCATCAAAATTATTTTATCTTGATTTTTAGATTCAATATCTAGATAAAAAAAGACTTTTTTTAAAAGATTAATAATTGCATAAATAAATATTCCTGATAAATTGATTAAATATGAAATTTGTAATTTATTTGTTGCTATTTTAAAATTAGTATCATGCTCGTTAATTCCTAGGATCATTGATGTTAAGTAAGTTTTCGTTAATGGTGGAAATTTATCTAAATATCTTTTAATTAATAATTTAGGATAATAAAAATAATGATATCCATCTTTTTCTATTATGCAATTAGAAATTTCATACAATATATTATTCGATAAAAGATAATTGCGATAATTAAAACCAAAAGGGACTCTTGTTCCTTCTGGTTTTTTTATATCACCACTAATTATTAAAACATCTCCTACTTTATATTTTTCTTTAGTTTTAACTAAAAATTTTATATTTTTACTTTTTAATATTAGATTGCTTCTATTTTCATAAACTTCAACAACGACTCCTTTTATCACTTCAGGAGGTTTAATAGTGTTAACTAAAAACTTTATTAAAAAAGAAAGACAAGTAATCATAATGAAAATAACTAAGATTTTCATTTGATACTGTCTTCTAAATTTATATAATAAAAATATTACTATTAAAATAAAAAAAGCGTTATAAAAAGATGCTAATATGGCAGATATAATAAAATAATATGGATAACTTTTACCTGATAAAGAAATAATCTTTGATCTTATTGTATGTAACTTCGCCGATACCTTTAACATTTAAAAGTTCTTCTACTGATTGAAACTTACCGACTTGCTCCCGGTAAGTTAAAATATTAATTGCTCGAGTTTCAGTAATATTTGGAATTGTAATTAATATGTTATAATTAACATCGTTTAAATTATATTGATTTGGTTTTTCTAAACTTTCAACCGTTGACGGAATATAATACCGATGATTAGCTTGTAAAATTTCATTTAAGTTAATTTCAGATAAATCTGCGGTTGGTTTTACTCCTTGAGAAAAATTAATTAAATCACTTAAAGTCATATATTCCAAAACTTGATATTTCCCTGGAAAGTTAATATCGCCATATATTTCGACATTGATTATTTTCGGTGTCTGATAAGTATATGTTTCTTTCTTTGGCCTACTAATAAAAATAATTGCAGAGACAATAAAAAAAGCAATTACTCCGGTAGGTATTATTAATTTTTTCAAACTATCACCCCATTCAATAATAGTTTGAATGGAGATATTTTACTTTTTATCTAATAAATATTAGAAAATATCCGATAATAAAAGAAAGTAGATTAGCGACTAAGGAATAAAGATACATAACCCACCACGATCTTCCGCGTTCTTTTAATTCGTTTTTTAAAATTAATGTATAGGCTGTTCCTTCAATTAAGAAAATTAAAATTTCTAAAATAATTATTACTAAAAAATCAAAAATACCAATTCCAAAATAAAATGACCAAATACTGATACCAATATTTAATAATATCTGAGTGGCGACATTAACTAAAATAAAAGCTAAAAATTCCTTTTTCTTCAATGGTCTAAAGACAATTAATGCAATCAGCAACTCAATTGTAATCGTTAAGACAACCCTTAAAATAAATTTACCGGTTTCTCTAAAGAAATATGGTTGTTGTTGTAACTCTACTGGAAAATTGACTTGATTAATATCGCTGTTAGCTCCTTTAATCTTAGCTAAATCAAAAGTATAGATACTACCAAAAGCGTATCTTTGATAAATTTTACTAACAATAAATTTATCCTGTTCAGGGAAATAGATTAACATTTTAAAAGTTCGTGGAGGATGATACCCCCATCGATATTTACCTTCACCAGATAACCCCGAGAAAAAACTTAAAAAATAAAAATTATCAATATCTTGATAATCTTGAAATTTTCTCCATATTTCTAGATTTTCTCCTTGATATGGTTCTCTTGTTTCCTCATCATAATATCCGAATGGACCAGTTGATTTTTCTTGAGACAATAATGTTACATAATACTTTTTGTCATCGACACCTTTAATGATTATCTCAACATATGATTTAGGTCCAACATCAGCTTTAACTACATTAAGATTTAAAATTGTAATCAATAAAAAAAGAAACCATTAAGATTAATAAATATTTTATTATATTATGTTTCTTTTTTCATATTTAAGACTCCTATAATTATTTTAATTTACAATAAAATAATATACTTTATTTAAATAATTGTCAAGTTAACACGAGCAAACAAAAAGCCGAATAAAACGGCTTTATTTTCTCTTTCTATGTCGAGATTTAGTTTGATATTTAGAATCAAAGATCTCAACGGCACCCAAAATATTGACTTTTCCTCTAAAATCATAATTGTATTCAATAAAATCATCAGTCTCACCATTTTCAGCAACACTAACAATAATTCTAAATTCACTGCCAATATCAAAGAATCCAAACCCTTGATAATCAGTTTTTATCGAAATTTCAACGATATCATTACCATCTTCTTTTTTAGTAATAAACTGAAATTTTCTTTTAGTTTTAAAGAAATTAAAATTAGGGTCAAATAAATCATATGAAGCTTTACATTCGGGTTCTAATTCAATGATTTCATTTTTATCTTGAAAATAATGACGAATAGTAGAACGAACAGTACCAGTATTAGTTTTTCGACTAATTTCAAAAATTTGGACTTCGTTTTCAGTATAATTTACTATTGTCACATTATCTACTGTGGTTGTTATTTTACCATCTTCACCGATAACACTCTTAAACTTGGAAACAAGTTTATCTCCTAAATATAATTCTCCATTAATAGTTGAGGTTCCATCGTCATTTTTTTCTGTTGTATATTTTGTAGAAAACTCAACCTTTGAACCATTTAAATGTTTAGAATTAATGTTTAATTCTAGAGTATCTTTATTTAGTCTTACTGGTGGTTTGATATCACTAGCTAATAAAAAGGTTTCTACACTTTCAAAATATGGATCAATTTCTTGATATATTTGATCAAAAACCTCATAAACCAAGTCCATAGGATTACCATTATCGTTATCATTAGATACAGTAACATAAGGAACGCTAAGAGCTTGCGAACTAGTTGATAATTGATATGCTGAGACTGCAGAAATCACAGCCGCTTCTTCTTCCTTAGAATATAACGGTCTATTAAAACTATTGATAGCAATTGTAGCCACTGCAATTAAAACAATAATTGCTAGTGAAAATGAAGTAACTAATCTTAAAACTGGGCGTCGGAAGCGAGAAGGAGCTACTTCTTTTTCTTTTATATGAATATTTTCAAGATCGATTTTATTTAAAACATTCGGAATCTTTTGTTCGATTTCTGATTTCAAGGAAGCTTTAAATGCTTTTCTACTCACTTACAACACCTCCTTTTGATATAGTTTTGATAATTTACTAATCGATTGATTGTAAACCCAAATTACCGTGCCTAAAGGACGATTAGTAATTTCAGATATCTCTCTGAAAGTCAATTCGTCAACAACACGAAGTAATACAATCAATTGTTCATCACTTGATAACATCTCTAATAATTCTAATGCTTCCGCTTTTAAATCTAAATTCTCACCAGTTGATTCAAAATATACTTGTTCTTCTTCTAAAAGATCAACATTTAATTTTCTTTGGTTACGACGATAATAATCAATCGCTAAATTTCGAGCGATAGTTCCTAACCAAGTTTTAAAGTTTTTACCATGTTGAAAAGAGTTGATATTTTCAATCATCTTGATATATGTATCTTGCATTAGATCTTCAGCATCTAAATCATCTTTTACTATAGAGTAAATAATTGAATAAACCATTTTATGGGTTTGGTAATAGATAATTTCAAATGCTTGGTTATCTCTATTTTTAATTCGTTCAACTAGTTGTTTAATATCAATTGCCATAATATAATACCCCTACGTTACATAGGGATATTATATCATATTATGGCCGATCCTAATTAATTAGCTGGTTCGTCATTTGTATTATTTGGATTTCCTTGTTGATTATTTTTACCTTTTTGGTGTCTGTATTCGTGTTGGAAATTGAATTCTGATTCTTGTTCAACCCCAGTTAATCTTGATTTAAATTTAAATTTACCTTCAAATTTATATGTACAAACAACTTCTTCACCACTTGAGTCGATAATTAATTCAGCTTCTAAATCTGAATCTAAAGTTCCAACTACTACATCAAAATCTTCTAATTCAAGATCAACATCAATGTGCTTACGATCTCTAGTTTGAGTTCTAGTTTGTAATTTAATTTT